>NZ_CP011518.2 GCF_000972785.3 Pandoraea oxalativorans | reverse complement strand
CTTGACGCCGGCGTTCTCGGCCGTTTGGCTCGAGCGCGCCGACGCATGAGCCGGCCGGGCCGGCGCCGTGCGAATGGCTCGTTCGGCGTCAGGTGGGGCAGGCTCGAATGCGGCCCCGCGGCAGCCGGGTGCCGCCGCCATGGCGCAATGACAACCTTGGTCTTGAGCCGTGTCCGACACCCCGCCATGGCCAAACACGCCCCACGCGAATTTTCCGTCAAAACGCTCGAGGGGGCTGTTCTGCCGGGGTTTGCCCGGGGCGATCGACGCCCTCGCAATCGGCGTTGGGACCGCCCATGTCAACAGCGCCGTGCCGAGCAATGCCGGCCCCGGGTACGAGCGAAAGGGGGGCGAGTCAAACCGGGCGTGAGGCATTCCGAATGTCAACGCCGATTAAAGACTGAGCCACCGGGAGGGCGCGCCTTGCTCGGAGGCGCCAAACGACGGTCAAGCCGACCGTCGTCGCCCGGCACCGTCCCGTCGCGTGAGTTCGGCCGCCCGGGGCGGCCAACCGTTGCGTGAGCATGCGCGGATTCGGCGCAAACCGGGCGTACCGCTACACCGCTTGGCGCATAACGTGCGGCGCAACGCGCCGGCCCGTGAACGAGAGCGTCGCGTCAGACGCTTTGCATGCCGCATTATTGTCAGCCGCCCACCGTTCGGACGGGCAATCACGTACTTGAGTGCGGATCATCAAACCGGTCAACGCGTCTACGCGACGCGCATGATCGAATGAATGTTAAACGGTTATGCATAATTGTGAGGATTCGACTTCTCGATTTCCTTAAAAACGTTAGCGTAAGCGTTTTCCGTGTCAGTGTTGATAACTGCTTTTTCGAAATGGTGAAAATTTTTTCTTTTTATAAAAATAGCGTCCTCGCGACCCGCTAAAAATTCTTTGTAATCTTCGAGCGAACCGATAAACCCATAGGTTGGGTTTTCCGCCCCGCGCCCCCAATGTGTGGCGTCCTCCTGATCAACATACCTGCTCCAATGATCCAAAGCGGAGCAATCAAAGCGTGTGTCGCCGTTTATGTCGCCTATGCAAATAAATACATGATCATCCGGATCGACCAATCGGACCAGGTGGATTGTGTCTCTGAAGTCTTTGTTCATTCTGCTATCATTTTTCATAAGGTGATAGAGAACTTGGTTGATTTCTCCGCTGTTTCCCATTTCTTTTTCGATAGGGTGGGATTTTTTATTTTCGTCGAGATTCTTATTGACATCGTACATTTTCTGCGTTTCTTTGCAGTGCTTTACTCCGCCAATGTGCCGTACGGTCGGGTCTTAACCGGGACATCAAGGCCGGCTCGGCGGTGGGTGAATATTTAATTTTTCCATTGATTGTCTGCATGTGCTCCCGAATATAGTTTACGTAATCTGCAGGGATTTTATGCTGCTTTTCGTTTGTGCTTGGTTGTGGCAATGATGTTGTGTCGAATCTCACTAAGTCCGTATAGCTATTGAAGTGACGCTCTATTGCCTGGATGGCGGCGGCCTTGTAGCCGGGTGTATTGTATGGATTGTTAGTTGTGGCTATCCTGTTGCCGTTTTGGATTTGATAATACGAGTCATTTTTTAGTGCTTTATTCATTGAATCGGTATTTCGGTTTAGTTTTGTATTCAATGAGTGAAGAAACCCGTCTTCATGCCTTGCTATCAGAATGCAGCACTTTAAAAAATCCACCGCCTGTTTGGCCTGCTCTGTTTGATAACTGTCCCCCGGGCAAAGTTTTATTTTTGCCACGCAGCCGAAGATTTCATCTCTTCCTAGTGAGGAGTTGTTTCTCCGGGTTTGAATGGTGCGCTTCACTTCACCCAGGGTCTCGTCTAAGGCGTCAGTATTTCCACACATTTGCGACCACTCTTCGGTGTAGATTTTGATCAAATTTAACGCATGGGTCTTGGCATCAAATACTGCATCTGCGCCTTTTTTATACGACATGGCGCAGGCATTACTCGGCATGAGTTTTGTTTCCGTCGGCATATTTATCCTGAAGCTGTTGTTTTCCGCGAGTGACTGGCGAGTGCCGGATCGCAGCGCCGATTTCTACGTGGGTTCGTTCCGTGCCGTTATCCGGTAAACACCTGTTTTTTGATGACGGGCACCTCCGGGACCGCGGGCGGTTCAGTCGCGCTAACGGGGCTCCCCCCGAAAGCGAGCCCAAAGGAGCGCGGGGTGTGACGCGGCCGGTGCCTCAATTGCTCGGCGGGGAACGCACGCCGCGCGGGCGCATTTCCTCTGCGCCGGCGTCCCGCACGCAATTCCATGCGCCGCGGGCGCCTCGAACGGGGCACCCCTCGCGACGCAAAGAGGCTTCCGCTGTTGCCCGACTTTTCCATGAAACGAGAATAGGACGTCCTCGGTCGCATCAACCGTTGGCGACGGCCACCGCTTTGGCCGAGCGGTTAGCCACGCGGTAAAGTCGGTATTGGCGCACCGCACGTCCGGCGCGCCGACGCGCCGACGCGCGGCACGCCCTCGCGCCAGACACCGGCCTGCGTCAATGTCGTGCGTGTAGACGGTGGGCCGCGCCGCGTTCGTCCATGTCACGAGCCGACGCGGATTGCGGGGTACGTAAAATGTCGGCCCGTGCGAGAGCGGGGGGCCGCCCGCGTGGCGCAATGGCGCACCGTACCGGGCATGCCGGCGCTGTTCGAGCGCCGTGCTTAACGTCTTCGGCCCGAGGAGCTTCCGCCCGGCGTTCTTCACGTTGGCGTCCAAAAAAATCAAATCGGGTAGCCTCCGACGACCCGGGCGGCAGCACCCGCGAATCTGTGACGGCGCGACGCAGGAAGGTGTCCCGCCCGGGCGCGGTGCGCGCCACGCACGCGACACGCAACGCCGGTGCCGGCACCGGCACGACAAAAGGCTGTCACCCTTGCGTGACGCGCCCGGCCACGAACATCGTGAAATACGCCGGGATCGGCAAGAGCGGCGGCAGCGGCCCCTGCACAAGCACACGTAGCGGCGCGACCGCCGCCCGCGCAAGCGCAGGACGAGGGCGAGAACGACCACCGGGCGCAACGCGCGTATCGCGGCTTTCAGCCCACGCGGATTCAGCCCCTCATCGATTGGGTCGCCCCGCCGGCGCAATGCCGCGAAGTCGTGATGCGCGAGCCACCGGGCATTGGGCGGCACGGGGGTGCTGCTACGGGGGGCCGCCGCACCTTGAGTCGCACCTTGAGCCGCAGCGGCGGGTCGGCGTTGCGCGGTTCGCGTTGCGCGTGCTGCCGCAACGGCACCGCGGCTGTCTACGGTCATCGTTTCGGGTTCGCCGTTTCGGGTGCGTCGTTTCGGTCGATCGCCCGGGTGAAATAATGAAGCGCCGCGGCCTGCTCACGAGGGTCGCGCGCCAGGCATTCACCCGTCTTGCCCACCCTGACGAGTGCCCGGTGCCGCGATTTCCATTGGCGTTTGATGTTGGCGTCGGGCGCCTCCACGCGCCGCGCCGGCCCCTCGCGCGCGGGCGTTTGCAAACCGCTTTTTTGCCGCAGCGGCACGCGCTTGATGACGCGGCGGTGCAGCCACGCATGTTTGACCTCGACGCTGCGCTCGGCCCTCGGCGCCTTACGTTGACGGCCGGCTCATCGCCCGCACCGCGCATGGCGCCGGCTCCTCTCACAAGGCCTCGCCGGTGTCACGTGGGTGCGCGTCACTCGTGTCGCCGGCCGCGGCGTCAATGATGAGCATCGTTTCCGGCCACCTGGCTATCTGACGCCAAGCCGCCGCACCTGCCCGGGGGCTTGGGCGCATTTTCAACGTAACCCCCTGACCGTCCCTGCCGCTCATTTTTCGCGGTGAGCGCCATGCCGGGCTCACCGGCACTCGCGCTTGTGCGTTATCCGATGTTTTGGCCACAATCCGAAAGGGCCGGGCCGCCGACAATGGTATCTATAACCGGCTTTCCCCTATTTTGTCGGAGCACTTGCCGATGCACCTGTCGATAGAATCCGGCGTCTCCAAATGCGTCGTGCAGTTGCCGCCCGAGGCTCACGGCGCCGTGTCTGCCATGCTGGCCGCGCTTAACTTCAACGATGCGGGAGAGGTCAACGCCGCGCAACTGCGTCTGCAGACGCAAGCGCCGGCGCTCTTTCCCGACGCGTGCTTTGACGGCGTTGCTCCCGAGGACGTCGGACGCGCGCTGGCCAGCCTGATCCTGTCTCATGGGGCCGCGCAGCGCAACCGGAGCACGCGGTGGATTGCGCCCGGCGCGCACGACGCCCTCGGGACGCTGTGCGGCCGTCTCACGCCCTCCGGGCAGGACGCGCTGCTGCAAAGCCTTGAGAGCGGTCACGGCGAGAACGCGTTTTCACGATACCTCGGCGAGCTCGACAGGTGGTGTCTGGCCGGCCACTTGTACCGCCAACGCGCAAGTACCCGTGGGGCGGCAGGGGACCTCGGTCCGGCGCCGCAGGATGCCGATGCGCAGGCCGCCGCAGAGTATTTGCAGGCCGTCGATTGCTACACGCGCGCGGGCCAATCCGGCCTCGCCGCGCCGGTCTGCCTGCTGGCCGCCGATCTCTCCATGCAAACGCATCAAACCAACAAGGCGGTGGACCTCTACCTGACGGCCGCTGACGCCTACCTGCGAACGGGGCGGCCGGGGCGGGCCGCCGCCGTCTACCTGCGGGTCTTCAACCTCTACACGGACTTGGGCCAGCCGGAGCTGGCCGCGGCCACTTGCCTGAAGGCCGCACACGCCGCCCGGGCGGCCGCAGACGCCCATCCGCAGAAGGGGAAGTACGCGCTGGCGGGCGACGTCTACCTGCTCGTGGCCAAGTGCTACGCCGACGCGGGGCGGCCCGACCTGGCCGCCGACGCCTGGCTGTGGGCCGCTCAAGCCTACACGCGGGCGCATGAGCCCCGCAAGGCGTTAGCCGCTTATCGGCAGGCGGCCGAGGCTAACACGGAGGCCCGCCGACCCGGCTTGGCCGGCGACGCTTGGCGCGGCGTCGCCGCCCTTCACAAAGAACTCGGTGAGCCCGAGTTGTCCGCGGACGCCAATGAGAACGTGGCAACCGCCTACCGGTGGGCCGCGCTCGGTGGCCCGGACGTTGTTCAGCCCCTGCCCGCCGCACACTACTTCCTGCTCGCCGCATACGCCCACGAGGCGGTGGCGAAGCATGCGCGGGGCGAAAATGCCAAGGAGGTCGAAAAGGAGCACCGACAGCTGGCGGAAGACGCCTACAAACGGGCCGCCCACGCCTTCATGAAAGAGGGTTTGGTCGCGGCGGCGACAAACCCCTACATGTTGGCGAGCAGTTATAAACAGGCCGTCGTCGCCTGCACGCGGGCCATCCACGAGTCCCTGGCGGCGAACGATCTCTCGCTGATCGCAGACCTTTACATGCAGCTCGGCTACGCCCTCAGGGGGGCGGGTGAGCCCGAAGACAAGCAGAACCAAGCCTTCCTGATAGCCGCAGGTTATTACCAGGAGGGGTGGGCGTACTTGCCGGCCGCAGTGGCCCACATGGAGCGGGGCGACTCCTTGACGGCCGCGCCCCTCTTCGAGCGCGCGAAGGAGCCCGCTTCGGCCGGGCATGCCTACTTCGGCAGGAATATGTATGAGCGGGCCGAAGCTAACTTCAGGCGGGCGTACCGGTTTGAGCCGGACGCCGAGCAGCGAAGGAAGTTACGTTTGCTGGCTGAAAATATGTCCAAGCATGCGGTGCTATCCGATCGAAATGTCTGACGCAGCCCCGTCGGGCCTCGCCGCCGCCGGTGCGGCACGCGGTGCAACTAGCCCGAGGGCGCTCCGCGTGTCGCCGTCATCGGGCTTCGCCGCGCCGGCGGCTATCGCGTCGGTGCGCCACTTCGCATGCGCACAGTCACGCTCACGGCGTGTGCAGGGGCGTTGGGCGCGCCACGCTGGCCCCGCTGCACAACTTCCGGGGGGCGGTCTGCCGGCGGCATCGCGAAGTCTGCTGTCAGGCTTGGCTTCGCAAAACGGCATCGCCGCGTGAACCCGGATGATCCATGGCCTGCCTCGGTTCGGGACAGGTGTGCCGAGGCGGTGGCCCCATTGCAACGATGGATTATTTACCTACGCCAAGGAGAGATCGAATGGATCCACTATTTGCCGCTGTTGCGGCCGTGAAGGATGCGGTACCGGCCGTTGTGTCGCGTCACCGCGAGGCCGGAGTATTGACCTGGGCGCTGCTCCATCAGATCGAGTCGGAAGTCCTCGCAGAGGTCGCGGCGACCGGCGCGCATAGCGCCAGGATGCTTGGTTTGCTGCGTGGGCAAGCCGCAGTGAATTATCCGAAAGACGATCGGCCCGTGTCGTTTGACGAGCATGAATTCGTGCCGCCGGTGCTCGGCGCCATTGATGAGGCCTGGCGGCGCGTCAAGTGACACCGCGGCGTGCCGCGCCATGCGGGTGGGGGGACGGCCGCCGACTGCCACGTGCAAAACGCGCGCGCAGATCCGAGAGTCGTCGCGATGACGGGTGAGAGCCGGTCGTCGGCCGGCGCCGGGGGTAGCGCCGGCGAGCGCGTCCATTCTATGATAACAACCGGTTCAGGGCGGCGCAGGCTGTGCGCCGTTTTTTCCCCAACATCGGTAAATCGCGGCGTCGTACGAATGGCATCCCTAAGAAGACAGACCGCCGACATGCAGTCCGCGAAATATGACGACGATGGCTTCGGTGCTTACTTTTTCCTACAAGGGCTTTCGGGTGTTGTGCACGGCTACGCCGGCAACGCACGGCGGGTTTCGAGGGTCGGCGAAAATCCTGTGGCCCGCCCCGGGTTTATTTCAAGCGCGGCAGATAGCCCACGCGCGGGACACGTTCCGTCAGAAGGAGCAGCTTGCGCTTGCGTCGGCGGCGTCGCTCGCGCGCGAGTGGATCGACCTTCACCGGAAGGCCCGCTGGTAAATCACGCTCGCACGCGGCCTGTCGCGCGCTCGCGCCGAGCCGCCGACAGGCAAAAGCGGGGTCGGCGTGACGTCGCGTGCGACCGGCATTCGCCTGACGTTCGACTGAAGTTCACCTCAGGCGCGACGGCCGGCCGGAATCTGCCATTTTTCCCATTGCCGGTATGCGGGAGCCCGCGGGACGCCCGGCGGATCGATCACGGAACGCTGGTGTGTGGGCGCACAGGCCCGGGCGAATGCGCTGCGCTGGGCCCCGCGGGCGCCGATCCGCCGCGCCGGCGGCCCGGCGGCACACGGCCGGGTCCCGCGTGCGGGAGGTCGCCCGGCATGAAAAACGACAGCGGCGAGACACCGTCGCGCTCGCGTCGACTCGTGCTGCGCGCTTGCCCGGTGCTGCGCGCCGGATAGGGTAACGCATCAGGTGGCGCATCATCGGCGCTTACTTCGTCGGGTGCGCATCGACCCACATTCGGGCCAGAGAAGCGGCCCCCTCAATCGCCGCCGGGCCCTTGACGTACACGCCCCCATGCACCGTGATTACCCGATCGTCGTGCGAAACGCCGGGGGTAAGAGACGATATCTGCGCCGTGGCGCGAAAACCGCCCCCGGTCTCCGGCAGTGCCGTACAGAGCATCCGGAATCCCTTGTAGGTGAAAGCGAAAACGATAGCCATTTGTAATTGCTCCCCATCACTTGACGAACGCGCGCGGACGTGCGGCCTCACGTCTTCGGGCAGCAATTCACGTGCCAACCCTCCTATGGGGGCGTGTTGCGCGTCGCGCGGCAGCGGGTGACATCGCGGAATCGAAGTTTTTCGGTGGCTCGTCCAAAGGGCTACGCACGCCGCATGGGGTGCCGCGGGGGGACGGTGCGGGCGAACCGCGATCCACCCGAGCGCTCCTTCATGACGCGCAACGAGACGCGCGACAACGTTCCGGACGCCTCGCCAAGGCGTCACCGTGAAAGCTCAAGCTACCAAGGCGCGCCGAGCGCGGCGCGGTTTTGTCAGACGGCCTCCCATGGGGAAGTCGTCCGGTGTGCGCGCGGTGAGCGGCAAGTGAGCGGCGCAAGGCGCCGGTTCGGCGCCGATGACACCGATCGCGCCTGAATGGGCGACTCTCATCGAAACCCAAGCGGCGGGCCTCAACGACCCGCCATTTGGCGCGGGGCGGCCGAACATGCCCGTGCGGCTCAAACGTCCCCCGTGCCATCGGTATCGGCATCGGCATCGGCATCGGTGGTGCGGCGACCCGAGCCCATCACGGCATCTCGAGCCGGGGCACGCCTCCATCATCGCTCACGCCGTTCGGTTGACATTACGCCTACGGCGCTGACACGTCGATGCGTGCGCGCGCTTGCCAGCCGGGCGCGGCCATTTCCGGTCAAGCCGTCGTCCTCGCCTTCCTCCGCCTGTGCGCGACGGTGGCGCGCGGCCAATGCGATCACGGCGCGCAGGGCGGCGTCCTCGGCTGCGCCTGCGGGCCGCACCCCCCCTGTGCGGGTTGGCGGGGCGGCACCGCGCCGCGCGCCCTTGGCCGTCGCGGGCGATGCACTCAGGAATGACGGCGGCTGCAGGTCACAACAGACCATCAGCAGACCGTCAGCAGACCATCAACGCTGCTCGGGCCGAGCGCACCGAAACCCCGGCAAGCGGGCGCCAAATCGTGCAATCCGGTGGCGATGCCTCCCCTGCCTTTTGGTGGCGCACGACAGGCCATCGCGCTCACTGCATCACTGGATTGTGGTCATGAGTGGCGCGTACAGGGAATACGTGTTTACGCCTTGGGAGGATCGCAGCCCCGACTGCTGCACCGGCGGCGAGGGACACGGCGTAGGGTGCTGACTGGCCGCGTTGGGTCCCTGATGCGGGTTGCGCTGTCACGGCTGCTGACGCGCCGGTCCAAGCGCACCGAACGCACGACGCCGCGACCGTCTATGGGCGGTCGCTCCTCTGGCGCGGCGACTGCCCTTTTCGCGCGGGGCACGTGGCACGCGCTGATGTGCAAAGCCGCAAGTTTTTGCGCATTCTCGAAAGCACGAGCGCAACCTGATAAGCAGAATCGGTGCTGCCATCAAGCGATGGTGATTGCTGTAATTCCTTCAACGTGAAGGCGTTCTGGACGCGGGTTCGACTCCCGCCACCTCCACCCGAGGGCGTTTGTCGGTGAAGCGTTCTGGGGTGGGGGTGCCTTGGGTTCGACAGGGCGAGCTAGCGAAGACGGCAGCAGGAGAGGTGCCCGACCTAATCGGCACAACACCGTAACTGGCAAAAACGACGCCTTTTACTACGAAGCGGCCTAAATCCCCGCGTCCGAGTTGCCGCCCCGCCACGCGAGTGGTGCTTGGGAACAGAAAGGGCGGCCGATTGATCGTGGCAGTGAAAACCGGACGCTTTAAGCGGCAGCGTCGCCGGCCCGCGCCCCCTTTCGGATCACTGCCGTGACCCGATCCGGTTCTGAGAGGTCGCTCCGAGCCAAGCCTTCGTTGCTCGACGGCCCTGACGCCTCGAAACACCGGGCTGCATGTCACCCTTTGAAGCCCGTCGGGCCTGCCTAAGGAAGCTCGTCAAAAGCTCTTCGGAAGCGCGTCGGAAGCGCGTCGGAAGCTCGTCGGAAGCTCGTCGGACGCTTCTCGGAAGCGCGCCGCCTCGGAGGCCCCCGCGTGTCCAACGTTATCGGTGCCAAGACAGGGGGCCGCAGCGCGGCGGCGATTCCCGAACGTGCCGGACAACCGTATTGCAAGAGGCGCGAGCGGGTCGCGGTGCAGCATGCGCCGCGCCATCGCAGTCTTGTCACCACCAGGAGGCCGGCCGATTTCCCGCGACACTCACCGCCCCGCGCGCCGCCGCCCCCCAAAGTGCGCAACGCCGCCCCGGCTCGCGTGTTGAATCGACGTCGTCACCGGCGGGCCTGGCCGGGCGTGTTCGCGACGGGGTTCGTGATCACGGCGCCACGGATGTCGCAGTGGTGCCGTGCGCACGCCGTGACGCCCCTCGGGTTCGCGCGCGCAACGATGCCTGCGCCGGGGCAGGCGCGAGGCGAGCGCTGTGCCTGTGCGTGTCGTTCCCGCGCGCCACCCGAGCGCGGCTGCGACGCCCACTTTCTTTTTTTCTGACTGCCGGGGTACGTGCGGTGCGGCGAGGCCGTGCGACCACGGCGCCACTCGGACTCTCCAACATGACCGTATTCTCCCCGCGCGCGCCGCAGGCGCGCCGCCGTGCCGATTCGCGGCATCTGTCGCAACGATTGGGAAGCAACGTTTCGGCGCTGGCCATCAGCGTGCTGAGCCCCACGCTTGCCGTGGCTCAAACCGCCCCCCCGACGCCGCTTCCGGCGCAGGAGGCGGCAGTGCAGTTGGCGCCGGTCGAGGTCGTCGCGTCGCCGTTGACGACACCGCTGATCGTTCTCACCGATCCGAAGGCGGCGCGCCAGCCGCTGCCCGCAAGTGACGGGGCGGACTATCTGAAGACGATCCCGGGGTTCACGTCGATTCGCAGCGGCGGGACGAATGGCGACCCCGTGCTGCGCGGGATGTTCGGCTCGCGACTGAACCTCGTGGCGAACGGGCTGCCGACCCTCGGGGCGTGCCCGGCCAGGATGGATGCGCCGAGCTCATACATCGCGCCGGAGAGCTACGACAAGGTGACGGTGATCAAGGGACCGCAGAGCGTCGTGTACGGCCCTGGCGCGTCGGCCGGCACCGTGCTCTTTGAGCGGGTGACGCCGCGTTTTGAGCGCCCCGGCATGCGCTTTGACGGCAGCGTGGTGGGCGGCTCGTTCGGGCGCAACGATCAGAACGTCGACATGACGGTGGGCACGCCCACCGGGTATGGCCGTGTGAGTGCGAATCACGCGCATTCGCAGGATTACCGGGACGGCAATGGCAATACGGTGCCGTCGCAATGGGACAAGTGGAGCACTGACGCGGCGCTCGGCTGGACCCCCGATGAGCATACGCGCGTCGAGCTGAGCGCGGGCGGTGGCGACGGCTATGCGCGCTACGCGGGGCGCAGCATGGACGGGGTGCGTTTTCGTCGCGAGACCTTTGGCCTGTCGCTTGACAAGCGGCATCTGGGCGAGGTGCTCGAGCGTATCGAGGCGCGCGTGTATTACAACCAGGTCGAGCATGTTATGGACAACTATACGTTGCGCGCGCCCGACCCGACGAGCGGCATGCCCATGCCGATGGCTGCCGACGTACGACGGCGCACGTTCGGCGCACGGACCGCGGCGACGTTGCGCTTGGCCGGCGATCTCAAGCTCGTGACGGGCGTCGACGCGCAAGCGAATTGGCTCGATTCGCGCTCGGCGATGGGGCGGCAGAACTACGGCGACCAGCCGTGGGATGCGCAGGCCATGATGTGGAACGCGGGGACGTTCGGCGAGCTGACGTGGTACGCGAGCGACGTCTCGCGCGTGATCGGGGGCGCGCGCCTTGACTACGCCGGCGCGCGCGACAAGCGTGCGATGGCCGGCGACATGGCGGAGCTGCCGAATCCGACCTTCGACGACCGACGGGCGCGCGTATTGCCGAGCGGTTTCATGCGCTACGAGCGTGATCTCGCGTCACTGCCCGTCACATGGTATGCGGGCATCGGTCATGCGCAGCGCTATCCCGACTATTGGGAGCTGTTCTCCGCGGACGCGGGGCCGGCGGGGTCGGTCAACGCTTTCACCGCCGTACAGCCGGAGAAGACCACGCAGCTCGACGTTGGCGCGCGCTACAAAAGCGCTCGGTTCGATGCCTGGCTCTCGGCGTATGCGGGATACGTGCAGAACTTCATTTTGTTCAACTACGCGCCCGGCATGATGGGACCGACCTCGCAGGTGAGCAACGTCAATGCGCAGATCATGGGGGGGGAAGCCGGTGTGTCTTGGCGCCCGGTGGCACCTTTGCGCGTCGCGACGTCGCTCGCGTACGCTTGGGGGCGCAACGCCTCGAGCGGGGCGCCCCTACCGCAGATGCCGCCACTCGAGGCGCGCCTCGGGCTCGAATACACGCGTGGGGCCTGGTCGGTCGGTGGGCTGTGGCGGGTCGTTGCGCCGCAGCATCGCTACACGCTGGGCGAGGGCAATGTGGTGGGCCAGGACTTCGGTCCGAGCGCCGGATTCGGCGTGCTGTCGCTGCATACGCAATACAAGGTCAGTAAGGCCGTGCAGATCTCGGTCGGCGTCGACAATGTGTTGAACAAGGCCTATGCCGAGCATCTGAATCTTGCGGGTAACGCCGGCTTTGGCTACCCGGCCAATGTCCCGGTGATGGAACCCGGGCGTACGGTTTGGCTACGCGCCGGGGTGAAATTGTAGCGTGATCGCATGCGCGCGAGGGCGGTGCCACGCCGGCCCGCGGCGCCGCCAAGCGGCGGCGGCCATCGGCGTGACGGTCATCTTCCTCGGGATCTCGTCACAGGCACACGCCGGCGCCGCGCGAGCGCCGGTTTCGGTGCCAACGCTTGGACGGGGCAGCGTTTCGTAGACCTCGTCGAGCCATTTTTTTTCGCATCCGAGGCGCTCGGTAGGAGTCCTACGTGCTATCCGGATGAGTTCAGGACCGAAGCGCTCAAGCCGGTCGCGGAGGGTGCTCACTCGGAGGCGGATGTGGCGCAGCGGTGGGGCATTGCGACGCACGGCCGCTGTGACCGGCGGGCGACATCGGGTAGGCCGAATGGCGTGCGGCGGGCGCAACCGGACCGGAACCCCGAAAGTGGGGGGCGAGAGTTCGGCATGCGCCTCAAGGGGCCCGTCAGTGACAAGCGCGCCAAGCCCCAATGCCGTGACGCTCAAGCTGTGCGCGCCGGGCGTTTTCAAGTCGGGCAACTTTGCCGTCGAGACGTGGGGCCGGACCGCCGCGCCGCCGGGGCACGCGCCCGCCATCGTCGAGAATCTCGCGCAGGCGCCGGGCATCTCGTTTGACACGTTGCACGCGATTTCGTACCTGATCGAGCTCTACCGCTGCAATGCGAAGCCGATCCGCAATCTGATCGAGGGCGGGCTTTACATCCTGTTCTTCTCGCAACCGATCGCCGGGCCGATCGTCCGATGCAAGGACATCCACGATCCGTTGCGCAACCGCTCGCTGACGCTCGAGAACCTCGGCGCAGAGAACTTCCGCTTCACGACGGGCCTCGCGAAAACGTGTTAAACGCCCACCCGCCGGGCGTCATTGCCGACACCGGCTTTTTTCTGCCGCGCCGGGTGACATCGGTACGGCGTTACCCTCCGCGTTAGAAGCGGGGGTGACCCTTATCGCGGCAGGCCCCTTTTAGTGGCCAACACTTCAGGTGTTTACTCGATATGGGCGTGGACCGCCATGCCGAGAATGGAGGTGAGCACCCCCGGCGCGGCGGGCGCATGAAAAGCCGAAAGCCAACGCATTTTCTCGACAGTCCCGGGGTTCCGCTTACCCCGACCCGGGAGGCTATTGGGAGGGCTCGGGCACTTGCACCTGCACGGTCGGAGGTGTAGCACCGGCGTCAAGCCGCACTGAGCGGCACGGCTGATAAGTGGCTGTCCTTCGCTGACCGAGGTCAGTGACATTCGCGAACGGCAGTACGACGCGTCGTGTTCGACACCGAAAACCCCGTCATATCATTAAAGGAAACCGTTATGAAAATTCTTCGATCTTCTCACCTGTTGGATCTTGGCGCTCCATGGCGGCCCACAACGCACACCCAAAGCGCCACGCAGGGGGGGGATGGCCTGCCAACGAACTCCCAGGGGGAAACTTCCCCGCTCCACGCGGCCCATAGGACAAATGGTGGCGAGCGCGAAACGTCGGCGACCGAGCCACACCCGACTGCAGGCGAACGCGACGAGGCGCGCGTGGGCGACAGCCCGATGACAGCTTCCGTCTCCGAGACGACAACTTCGTTTCATCGCCCGCCGTCACTTGTGCAAAGCGCTTTCCGACATTACGGTGGCGCCGAGAAAATCGATGCTGCTCAGGGGGAAAAACCGATGCGCGACATACCGGAGGAACTCAAGAAAGAGCGCGGTAACGCACTCGACGGGGACGGAACCTATTTCGATCCGAAACTAAAGGTTTTGTTGACGGGTACATTCAAGGAGGGGGCATTGGAAAGCGGGCGGATCCTTAGCAAACATCATCATAAAAACGCAGTATTGTGGGACTTTAAGGTCGTGAATAAGAAAATTGTGCCGACACCGGAGCAAATGCTAATGGGCACCTGCATTCTGCCTGAATACTATGCCACGAGGCCACGGTTCGATGGCGAGGCCAAAGAGATAAAGGGGGACATCAAACCTGCCACCAACGAGTTCTGGCAAGCGCTTTACGATGCGCCCGGCGCCTCAGGCGAGGTGAACGAGGGCGTGGATAAGTCGGAGTCGCGATAGGGACTTCGTCGCCTTCGGGCGCCTCGAAAAGCCACCGTTTGGCAGGCATGATGTTGGCGTCGACGCGCAGCTCACAAGGGTTGGGGGGATGTGAGCGTGCCGCGTTAGCGCGTGCAGCCGCTCACGTCGCTTGTCATATTGCTGCGTCATCGCACGGCGGCAATACCGATCGACGCATGGATGCGTGGGCGCTGGTAACAGCCTTCGATTCCGTCCGTCACCGCCGGTCTCGCCCGAGCTCGTGTTTCGTATCGGTGCCGCGAGGTTTGTTCGACGTTCAAGGTTTTGCAGACGTGTGTTCAGCGATCAGACAGCGAGGTCCTAACGTCGTCGCTATTGGATTGGCACGCTTGCGTGCGCAAACGCACGTTGCGGACGCAACGTTCAATGAAGTCGTCAAGGCACCCGCATGCTCAGTGCTGGGAATCCCAGGGGCGGCTTGCCGAGCGCGACGCGTTGTGAGGCGAGCGTCGAGTCGTGACGACCCGGCGTGATCGGGCAGAAGCGACACAGCGCGCCGATAAGCGCGAACTGTTCGGCGCATCACGTGAAGCCGTCATGCCGACCCACTCGGCCGGTTCAAGAAGCCGAGTGGCCGGCCGCTGTCCTTAGCCCCGAGCCCCTTAACCTCTTAGCCTCTTAACCTCTTAGCCTCTTACCCCCGGAGCCCGTGCGCGGCGACGTGCCGGGCACCACCCTCACCGCCCGCAAGCGCGGGCGCCCGCCGCTTGATCCGAACCGACTGCGCGAAGTCGTTCGACACGCACTTGCGGCGACGGAGTGCGCGCCGCCGCCGCAGGGCTGCACGACTTCGTCCCGCGCTGCGGCCAGCGCGTCAAGCCGTCGTACGATGGCCCGGGGGCGCCGGGCGCACCGATTGCCCGAATCAGGTGATCACCTGAAGTCGGGCGGCCCGTTTCCGTCGACAATCAACGGGCACCCCCTGAACGCCATCGGGCACTTCACGCCGAAGGCCGCGGGTTTTTCTCGACAGGGCGGTGCCGCGCGCGCAGCTGGCGATGGTCGCCATTGGCTCGGCCACACGAGGCGTGCCCTTCCATTCTTAGACAACGCATTTCTTATGGAGGATTTCCTATGCCCGTACACGGCACCTCTTCGCGAGCCGCGCCGTAGTTCGCGCTGAACGTCAAGCAGACCAAGCTCCTTGAGGACTTTCAAAAACAGGCCGCCCAAACGCAAGACGTGAAGCAGTTTATCAAGGACTTCACCCACATGACGCTAGGCGCCTGGCTCAGGCACATGCTCTCTCACATCTTTCGCTTGAGTGAGGGCGGCAGCCAGAAAAAACTTCTGAACGCCGTCGCGTATCAAGTCGCCGCCGGCACGCCGGAAGGCTATGAGTAGCTCGTCAAGGCGGGCAAGCTGTATGACCTCCGGATAAGCACCGAGTATCTCCTGGAGCACATGGTGGCGGAGGCGCATGTCAGCATGCTGAACACGCCGCTGGAACTGCGCAAAGACGGGCAGTTCATGGCGAAAGTGACGGTCGCGGGCCCGCACGGCGAGATCAGCATTGGACTGGCCCTGGTCCCGGAATGCTTTCACGAGTACGCGTACGGCCGAGACGACAAGGGCCGGCTGACGGCGGACGACTTCGCCCGCTCCCGCTGGATGGACACCAACGCCGACAACGAAAACGTCCTGCTTCGTCAGCTGGCCGACTTCGCCCAGACTGCGCCCCAACTCCTACGTGACAATCGAGATACCGTTGAGCTCATCATGACCGGGATCATGCGCGCAGCCCCCACCCCGGAGAATGAGTGTCTCTGTCAGGCGCTCGCGAAGGCGAAGATTTACGTCCGGCCCTTTGTCGCGGGCCAAAGCTATTACGAAATGCAGGCGCATTACCTGAATATGGGCCTGCCCGATGACGATGCGTCCCAGCGGGCGTTACAGCAAGCAGCCGCGGAGGCAGGATTTATGGGGAACGCGCATTTTCATCGTTTGGACAGGCTTTAATTTACTGGCGCGGGATCCACCCACCACGGCCTCGCGCCGTGGCCCCCGATCCGGTAGGGGCGGCGGGCCTGCCGATCACGGCCCGAGCGCTCCCGCCTGTCCCACGTGCCCGATCAGCCTTCTCAACATGACGCCGAGGTGCCCGCCCCGCGGGGCGGGCGGCGGGCGGGCTGCAGACGCCGGCGTGGCGTCGAGACCCGCCAGGGTGGCACGAGCCGATCGGCCGGGGGGCCCGGTGTATCGGCGCTGCGCCGAGGACGGCGCCACTCCATGCCTTCGAGCGGCATCGAAAGTTGTGCGGCGCTCAGATACACGCTGCCGTCTGAGGCTTGGGGCCAGACGAAATGGCCACGCTCAAGGCGCTTGCACAGCAGACACAATCCGTCCCGGTCCCACCACAGCAGTTTGATGCTGTCGCCACGGCGCCTCCGTAAAACGAACACATGGCCGCCGTAAGGATTGCTCGCGAGCTTGGACTGCACAATGGCCATCAGGCCGTCGACGCCGCGACGCATATCAGCCACGCCGGCGACACGCCGGATCTATGTTCCTGCGGGCATGCCGATGCTGTGCCGCCGCGCGCCAGAGCCTGCGAGGTGATCGTGCGAAGTATCGCCGCATCGACGTGAGCGCGTGTTGTCAGGCACGTCGCGCCGTGCCGCGACGCGATCTCGCCGCTCGGCGCGCGGACCGGCGTTGCATGTGCAGAGCGCGCCGCTTCAACGACCTCGACCGGCACGAACGTCGCGGCCGTTGTTTGCTGAAGATGCAGCCGGCGCCACCGCGACAATGGGTTTGCACTTACGCCGTTGGCGAGCGCTACGGCCGCCGGCGAGACATCCCGGCGCAATGTTTGCTCGACCGGATCCCGTTTGAACTGCGCACGGAAACGACGACGCGCCGTGCGCGGCATCACTGTCACCCCATCGTTGCTTTGCATTTTCATGTCTTATTGAAATTCAATAAGCTGAAATCCAATAAGCATGACAAGGGTTGCAAAACCTCGGTAGATGCCTTGGCTTGACGCTTGCGGTGTGGCGTCGGGCGCTGCCCTGAGGATCGACGCCTACGAGCCCCACAACGGCATGGCCCGAAAGCGTTAGCTCGTGCCTCTCGGATGCGGGGTGCCTGCGCGTCGCGCAGTTATCAAGGCAGAGGCGTCGGTGCCGACAGCCGGTGCCGAAAGCCGGAGCCGAAAGCCGGAGCCGAAAGCCGGAGCCGAAAGCCGCTCGCCCACCGGCTCTGCCGGTCACGCGCCGCGCCACCCTGATCGGCAAGCGATTCGCTGTCGCGGCTCACAGCGCCACCGGGGAGCCTTGGCAGCGTCGACGCTTGCGCATGCGCAACCGCGCTCGCGTCCTCGCCGAACACCTGGGCGGCGTCGGGCTGTCGAGCCCGCTTGGCCGGGCCTGGCAGTCCCTGCAGGGACAGTGGCCCAAGCGGGGGCGCGACGTCGAGAGCGGTACCTGCCCGATCGCGCGTTCTCTCTGTGTGAGAACGCGATTCGCCCGTGCGTCATCGGGCGCACGAGCGGGTGGTTTTCCGGCACCGTCGCCGGCACCCGGGCCAGTGCGAATCTGCACTGGCTCGTTAAGACGTGCACGGCCAATGGCATCGCGCCGTATCGTTAGCTGCGCCGGCCATTTGGAAAACCGCCCTTGGCCACCGCGGCCGACGACGTCGCCGCATTCACACCACGCGGTATGCCCCTTGCGGCAACGACGTGAGCGGCGTCGTCATTGGGTCGCTTGCCGCGCGTGTCTGCGCAACACCGGCGCGTCCCTGTATTCATAAATCGGGCATCGCGACACGATTTCGAAAGCAATGCGACGGGTCATGCTTTAAAAAGTGGCCTCGCCGCCCATGGTTTGAGCCAGTCGGATGCCGGTCGGCCGGGGTCGGCGGGCCGGGCGCTCGTCGCCTCATGTCGCCCATGTCGCCCATGTCACCAAATGCGCGCGTGTGGCACGGCCCGGCATCCGCCACTACGCCACTACGCCACTACGCCGGGGCGGCGAGGTCGACGCGAATATCGACGATATCGACGTGGATTGACGGTGTCGGGCGCAAGCGGGCTGTCCGTGAGGCGGCGCTGCGCATGCACCGATATGGCTCAAGTGCTCCCCCGACATGCGTTTGGGGGGCAGTGGCCTAAAAAAGTTACTCGGAGACGAAATGCAACACATACCGAATGCACGCTTAAGCTCGGGGCTCAAGCAGCGACATGTCACGATGATGTCCATCGGGGGGGTCATCGGCGCGGGCCTTTTTCTAGGGGCCGGCATCGCGATCTCGAACGCCGGGCCGGCGGCCATCATCGCTTACGCGCTGACGGGCGCTTTGGTGGGGCTGGTGATGCGAATGCTGGGCGAGATGGCCGTGGCGATGCCGGACAGCGGCTCGTTCTCGACCTATGCGGACAAAGCGATCGGGCGTTGGGCGGGCTTCTCGATTGGTTGGCTTTACTGGTGGTTTTGGGTCTTGGTGATTCCGATCGAAGCGACTGCGGCGGCCTCCATCCTCAACGCATGGATGCAAGCGGTTCCCACCTGGGTTTTTGCGCTGGGGATCACGTCGCTGTTGACCTTGAGCAATCTGTTATCGGTGAAGAACTACGGCGAGTTCGAGTTCTGGCTGTGCATGGTCAAGGTCGCCGCCATTGTGGCGTTTTTGTGTCTGGGCGCGGCGGCAATCATGGGGTGGCTGCCGTTCTCGTCGGTGTCCGGCGTGTCCAAACTGGTAGCGAATGGCGGGTTCATGCCGCACGGGGTGGGCGCGATCTTCTCGGCCATGTTGGCGACGATGTTCTGCTTCGTCGGCACTGAAATCATCACCATTGCGGCGGCCGAGTCCGACAACCCCAAGTCGCAAATCGTGAAGGCCACGAATTCCGTGATCTGGCGAATTCTGCTGTTTTACCTGGGCTCCGTGTTTATCATCTCGTCGCTGGTGGCCTGGGATGACCCGTTGCTTCGCTCGCACGGTGCGTACCACCGCACGCTCGAGTTGATCGGGATTCCGAGCGCGCGCCTCATGATCGATTTGTTGATTCTGGTCGCCGTGGCCAGTGCGCTCAATTCCGCGCTCTACACGGCGTCGCGCATGGTATTTTCGCTCGCCTCACGCGGCGACGCGCCGCGACTGCTGACGCGCACCGATGCAAGGGGCACGCCACGGCCGGCGGTGCTTGCCTCGACGGCCGTCGGCTTCCTGATGGTGTTTGCCAACTACTTTCTCCCGGAGTACGTCTTTGGCTTTTTGTTGTCGACGACGGGGGGAATCGGTTTGTTTGTGTATTTGGTGATTGCGGTGTCGCAGTTGCGCATGCGCGCCAAGTTCCGGGCCGAGGGCGTGGAGCTGCCGATTCGGATGTGGCTCTACCCGTGGCTCACGTGGGCCGTGATCGTCTTCATTTGCGCGATTCTGCTGACGATGGTGTGGCGCGAGGAACAGCGCTGCGAGATGCTCACCACCGGCGCGTTGGCCGGATGCGTGGTCGCCGCGGCGCTGATTCTCCAGTGGCGGCGTGGGCGTCGAGGCGCAGACGTGACATGCGCGGCCGCCGGCGCCGCGCGTGGCGCGTAAGGTCCCCTGCGGGCGGCGCCGCGCCCAAGGGGGCGGCGCTCACCGAGGCCGGCCCGGCGATGCGCATGCCGCCCCTCGCCGCGAGGGGCACGCGTGCGGGCGTGTCATGTCCGCGGCCAAGTCCCCTGCTGAATCAAGGTCCGGATAAGGACGCCGCGGTTATGCCCTTGCGCGACCGAAACCGGTGATCTGCGACGCCCAATGTGTATCGGACGCGTCAAACAGGTGGACGGGCACGCCGCCCTGACCGTGTGCCTTTTTCGCCCACAGGGGCCGTCGTTCACCGGACGCTTCGACGTCCGGGCGGGGCGTCGGGACGAGGCACGGGGGCCGGCGAGGTCTTTCGCTCGGCAGGGGCGGCCCCGGCGCCGTGCCGCTCGCGAGCCGCGGCAATGATGAGAAGTCCTGATAAATCGTGATGGTTGCAGACTTGTCCGGGGGCCTGGCCAAACGAGACCATGCAATCTCTCTGAACCCGTCAAACCCCCGTCCCCAGCGCGCCCTTGGTTTGGCCACGGTGGCCAACTCCCGAGTGGCGGGGTGTCCCGAGGACGAGCGCAGTCCCGCTTCAAGAACCAGGAGCCCTTGATGTCGAGCGTCGATTCTGCTTTCCGCCTGTGCGCCGCATCGGTGAGTCCCGGTGCCGAGGCCGGGGCGCCCACCCCGGCGCCCACCTCGGCGCCCGTGGCCGCCTCCGCCCCGGTCGACGCGTCGTCGTCGGCGCCCGCCAGCCCCGCGGCGGCACCGGTGCTCACCTCCGCCGGGGCGCCCGGCCAGCCGCCGTATCCGACGGCCCCCACGCTGCCCACCCTGGCGGGTCCGAAAGGCACGGGGATTCGGTTTGATTTCAACGACGGCTGCCGCATTCTGGTGCCCAAGGGGGACTGGAAAGTGACCTTGAGCGACAGTCATACCGGCAACACGCTGTTCCAGACGAGCATGACCGAAGGCTGTGTGATGAGCGCGAAGAAGTATTTCGTGCCGTTCGAGATCGACGTGAGCCGCCAAGGCAAGTCGGTCATGCACCATCGGTTTGATGCGCGCGACAAGGCGGTGCTGATCCTGTTCCCGGTGGGCACGCTGGGCGACTTGGTCGGCTGGTTTCCCTACGCCGTGAAGTTTCAGGAAAAGCACCAATGCCGCCTCACGGTGTCGATGTCCGCGCTGCTGATCCCGCTGTTCCAAGGCGCTTACCCGCACATCGAGTTCGTCACGCCCGAGCAGGTCAAGGTGGATCAGTATTACGCGACCTACCGCATCGGCCTGTTCTTCGACGATCACGAGTACGCGTTCCAGCCCAGTGACTTCCGGCAGGTCGGCTTGCACCGCACGGCCGGACACATCTTGGGCGTGGATCCGACCGAAATGCCGCCGCTGCTGTCGCTGCCCGATGAGACACGCCCCATCCCGGAGCGCTATGTGTGCATCGCCGTGCAAGCGTCAACGCAATGCAAGTACTGGAATTTTCCCGGGGGCTGGAAGGAGATCGTGCAGTTCCTCAAGGACGCGGGGTACCGGGTGATCTGCATCGACCAGAAGTCCACCCATGGCGTGGGCACCACCTGGAATCACATCCCGTGGGGCTGCGAGGACCAGACCGGTGACCGGCCGCTGGCCGAGCGTGCGCGCTGGCTGCGCCACGCGGATTTTTTTGTGGGCTTGTCGAGCGGCCTGGCCTGGCTCGCCTGGGCAACGAATACGCCGGTGGTGATGATCAGTGGCTTCACGCATGAGACGAACGAGTTTGAGACGCCGTATCGCATCGTCAATCACCACACGTGCAACAGCTGCTGGAATGACGTGCGCCATCGCTTCGACCATTTCGATTTCATGTGGTGCCCGCGCCACAAGGGCACCGCGCGCCAGTTCGAGTGCACCGGCCTGATTACCCCGACCTACGTGAAAAACGTGATCCGCACCATCCCCGGCTTCCGCGAGGCGCCGCTGACGCCGCCCGCCGGTGCGGGCGGCGCCGACACGGCGCCGCACCGCGCGCGCGCCGCGGCGCATGCCCCGGGCGAGCGCGCGGTCACCCCGGCCGGTTAGGGCGCCCTCCACCGCGTCAACGGACGACCTTCGGCCCGGGACCCTCGCCCCGCGCGGGCGGAGGTCATCGCGCGCGCCCCCGCCCCCGCCATCCCGGCGGCGGCATCCGTCACAGCGTCGCTGTCGCCCCGCAGCGGCGGCCGCGCCCGTGCTTCGGGCGGCTGCCGCGCCGTGGGGCGCGCCCCTCATTACCCTACGTGGAGAAGGCTTCATGGGATTGCTCGATCGCTCCGGCTTTCGGTTGGAACTCGCGGCGGTGCTGGCCCGGCCGCGGCGCGCCGGCACGCAGATCGCGGTCTTTACGCTGCGCTTGCGCCGCGTGCGTCGCATTCGTGCCGCGCTCGGCGACGCCGCCGCCGACGCCCTGCTCACGGAGGCGGCCCACCGACTCGCTGCGTTCATCGGCGGCGCCTCGCTCGCGCGCCTTGACGGCACCCGTTTCTGCTTTTACCGGCAGGTCAGCGGCGAGGACGAAGCCTGCGAATTCGCGCGCGGCGTGTTTGCCGCGTTCCAACGGCCCCTCGACGCGCATGGCGTGGATGTGGTCATCGGCGTCAATGTGGGCATCGGCCTGGCGCCGCTCGGCATGGACGGGGCCGAGGAAGTGATGTCGCAAAGCGGTTGCGCGCTCGATCGTGCCGCCGCCCTCAGCGAGTATTCGGTGAATCTCTATACCCCCAGTTTGCGCGAATCCGCGGCGCGGCGGCTGGCGCTCGAGGCCGCTTTGCGGCGCGCCCTTGAGCACGATCTCAGCCTGCACCTTCAATATCAGCCGAAGGTCGGTTTGACCGCCTGGAACCTGTACGGGGTCGAAGCCCTGTGCCGCTGGACCTGTCCGAATTTCGGCGTCGTGCCGGCGAGCGAATTCATCTCGATCGCGGAAGAGTCGGAACTCATTGAACTGCTCGGCTGGTGGGTGCTCGAGCAGGTGTGTCAGCAGCTGCTGCGCTGGCGTGCCGAGGGTTTCGTGCTGCCCTGCGTGGCGATCAACCTGTCGGGGCGACAACTGAGCGACGCCGAGCTGCCCCGGAAAATTTTGCAATGCACCTCTCGCCATGGCCTCGCGCCCGCCCTGTTCGAGTTCGAGATCACCGAGTCGACCATCGTGGCGGATGTCTCGGTGGCGGCCGCCACGCTTGCCCGCATTCGCGCCCTGGGGTTTCGCGTCACGCTCGATGATTTCGGGGCGGAGCACTCCAATCTGCATTATCTGCGCAAACTGCCGATCGACAGCCTCAAGATCGACAAGCAGTTCGTCGAGGATTTGGCCGACGGCGGCGCCGACGAAGCCTTGTGCCGCGCGATGCTGCTGCTGGGCGATATGCTCGAACTGCCGCTGATCGTCGAAGGCGTGGAGACCGAATGGCAGTGTGCCACGCTCATCCGGCTAGGCTTCCAATGGGGACAGGGCTTTCACTTCTCCGCCGCGCTGCCCGCGGCGGAGCTCGCCGACCGGTGGCTGGCGCGGCATTGACCCACCGGCGCGCGCTCGTCGCCCGCGCCGGGCGCGGCGGGAGGGACCGGGGCCGGGGCCGCGGTGGCCCCCAGCCCAAGCAGGTGCGCGAGCGTGCGCTGCAGCTCGGAAAAGTCGATGGGCTTACGTAACACCGCGTCGAACGAGGGACGCGCCGGCGCGCCGTCGGCGGTGTCGGGCAGGGGCCACGCACTGAGCAACACCACCGGCACTTCGGCGCGCCAGGCGCGCGCCGCGCGCAGCACCGCCATGCCGTCGGCGTGTGGCATCGCGCCATCCGTGAGCACCGCGTCGGGCCGCGCGGTGTGCGGGGCGTGCAGGCGCGCGATGAGCGCGCGACCGTCGGCAAACGCCTCGACCGCGAAGCCCAGAGCGCTTAAGCGGTCCTCCAAGAGGTGCCGAATCTCCGCCGTGTCCTCGGCCAGCCAGAGCCGTCGTCCCGTCCCGTCGATGTCAGGCCCGGGGCATGCCACGGCGGTGAGCGCGGGGTGCGCCACGTCCACCTCGGACGCCACACGCGCCGGCACCGTCACGCGCACGGTGGTGCCGGCCCCGCGCGCGCTCTCAATGACCAAGGTGCCGCCCTGGCGCGTCACCCACCGATGGGCGATGGCCAAGCCCATGCCAATGCCGGGCAGGCCCTGTGCATTCGCCAGGCGCGTGAAGGGCTCCAAAATGCGTTGATGGTCGGCGGGGTCAATGCCCGGTCCCGTGTCCGACACTTGGTAGCGCAGGGTGGCGGCACGGCACGGCACCGCGTCACCCGCGCGCGCCTCGGCGCTCGCGCCCGCGTCGACCGCTTCGCCCCCCTCGCCCCCGTCGCGCGCATCGCCGCCCTCGAACGCCACATGCAGGCGGATCGTGCCGTGCCGGGTGTATTTGCTCGCGTTATCCAACAAATTGCCGAGGACGCGATACAGCCCGTCCGCGTCCAGGGCCACCACCGGCGGCGGCGTCCCTTCCACGGAAAAGGTGAACTGATTGTCGTGGCGCCGCGCCAGCTCGGCGCCGGTGTGGGCGATGGTCTCGAGCATCGCGTGCAAATAGACGGCGGTGGGCTCCGCCGCCTCCAGCGCGTCGTCGCGGGCGTAGTCGATCAAATTGCTGACCATGGTGAGCATGTGTTGACCGCTGCTGCGAATGAGCCGCGCGCGCTCGGCGGGCGCACCGCCGCCGGACTGCAGCAGCTCGGCTTGCCCGAGGATCGTGGTGAGCGGTGTGCGCAGATCGTGGCTGATGCTGGCGAGGAAATCCGCCTTCGCGCGCCGGGCCTGCTCGGCGCCCGCCAGCGCCGCGCGCAAGGCCGTGGTGCGCTCACTGACCGCCTGTTCCAGGCGTGCCTGTGCCGCGTCCTGAGCCCTCAGATAGGTGTTCAGCGCCACCGCATGCGCGGTGTGAAGCTGCTGTGCGCGGCGCGTGGCCAACAGGCCCACCATGCCCATCACGCAGAGCCCCGGCAGCCACGACGTGTGCAGGTGCCTCAACGGCGCCCAATCGAGCACGCCTTGCACCTGCAACATGCCCAGGGCCACCGAGACCCACACCGGGGTGTAGCACAGCAGGAACACGCGCGCGTGCGGCAAGCCCCGCCGCCACGCATCGAGCAGCGAGACGAACCACACCGCGTAGAACGCCATCCCCACGCCGTTGGCGTACAGCGCGCCGGCGCGGTAATCGCCCCACGCGGTCCAGCCCACGGCAAGCAGCAGCAAGCCGACAAAGCCCCGATAGACCCATCGCCACAGCGGCACCCGAGCCAGGCCGGTAAAGGCCAGTGTGACCGCGACGTAACACAGGCTGGCCAGGCTGCCCAGGGTACCGGGCGCGCGCACGGCCCACGCCCCCCCTTGCACGAACACGTACCGATACAGGTAGCCGTCGAACGCCAGCGCGTAGAGCAGCGCCAGCGTCATCCACGTCGCCAGCAGCAGGAAACCGCGATCGCGCCAACTCCATGCCTGCGCCAGCGAGAAGAGCGCGACCAGCAGCGCGATGGCCGCCAGCAACGCGGTGCCGACCAGCGCCAGGCCCTCGTGCTGGCGATACGCCGTCGGCTCCCACAGCGTCGGCACGATCGCCACCGCCGAGCGGCTTTGCACCCGCAAGGCCCACCGGATGCGCTCGCCGGGCGCGAGCGTGATCGGGAACACCGGCAGCAACGCCGCGACGGCGCGTGCGGCCAGCGGCGTGTGGTTGCCCGCCACCAGGGGCGGCGCCCCGCCGCGCGTCGCATCGCCCTCACGGAAGAACGTCACCGACTCCAGTCGTGGCGTGCCGACCGCGAGCCACCGCGTCACCGGCGTGCGGCCGGGGTTGCACAGCGCGCCCGTGAGCCAGACCGTCGCGGCGGTGAAGCCCACATTCACATTCGCACCGTGCACCGGGCGCCAGTCGTCGCGCGCGAGCACCTCGCGCAGGGTCAGGTCGCGCTGCGCCACCGTGAGCATCGCCATCGGCGTGAGCGCGAGCGAGGGCGCGGCCGATACCGGCGTGCACGCGGCCGACGCAGGCGAGGGCGGCGCTGCGCGCAGCGCGGGCGAGAGGAGGCAGCACAGCAGCCAAAGGATGCCCCACCGGCCCGCGCGCGTGCGCCGCGGGCGATGCCTCCGCCCGCACGACGCGCGCGGCGCGGCCGCGAGATCAATCCACGCCGCTGTGGCGCGCTTTGCGGAACTGACGGGGCGCGACGCCGAAGCGCTCGCGAAAGGCGGTGGAGAAATTGGCGGTGCTGCCATAGCCGAGGGCATGGGAAATTTGTTGGACTTCCAATGAGGTCTCCGAGAGCAGGCGCAACGCGGTTTTCATGCGGACTTCGCGCAAGTAGTCGAAGACCGTTACGCCGACACATTGTTTGAAGGCGGCATTGAGCCGCTTCGCGTTGGTGCCAATCGACGCGGCGAGCGCTTGCAATTGCGGCGGATGGGCCAGATCGTCGAGCAAGCGCGCCCGCGCGGCCTCGAAGAGCGCCACGTCCAGGCGCGCGGTGCACGACGGCAGGGGCGCCGCCGGGTCGCCCTGTTCGCGCGCTTCGTCCGGCGGCGGCTTCAGATGAATCGCCAAGCGCAGCCGGATTTCTTCCAAGTCAAAGGGGTGCGTGATGTAATCCACGGCGCCGACCATCAGCCCTGCGACGCGCTCCTGTGGCAAGCTCGCCGCGGTGATAAAGATCACCGGGATGTCCCGCGTGGCGGGCGTGGCTTTGAGCAAACGACAGGCGGCCACGCCGTCACACACGGGCATGCGCACGTCCATGAGGATGGCATCGGGGCGCAACACCTGCGCTTTGTGGACCCCCTCCTGCCCGTCGTTGGCCAGCCGCACGCGGTAGCCGAGCGTTTGCAGGAACTCCGCGAGCAGTGTTCGGACGCTTTCCTCGTCGTCCACGACGAGAATCGATTGCCCTGGCAAGGCGTCACAACCTGAGGGTAAAGAAAATTCGGCCATGGAGAAATTAAACCACATTAGAGGGCGGCGGGTGCCGGGCAATCGAGTGCGGCGCGGGTGCGGGCCCCGACCGGCGTGGCCCTGCCCAGGCGCACCCGCGCGGTCCAATAACGCCGTGACCCGCCCAACCGATGCATGACGGCAACGTCGGGGGCGGGCCTGGTACGCCAACCCGATGCGCCGCGAACCGCGCGGAGTTCGCTCACTCGCTCACTCGCTCACTCGCTCACTCGCTTAGTCGCTTAGTCGCTTAGTCGCGAAAACATCGAGGCCGACCACGGGCCTCGGGGCGTCGACGCCGCCTGACATCCGCGCGGACCGGGTGCGGGGGCGACGGCCTTCGGCATCGCGCCAACGAGGGTGGCCCGGGCGTGGCTCGATGCGTCCGAGTCACGCCACGCGGCGCGTCAGGCGCTCGCGCCGGCGGCTCGGCGTTGGCGCACATGATTGACGCACGTGCATGGCGGGTCGCGGCGCGCATCGGCGTTTTTCCGCGGCCGGGCATACCCGCGGGGGTCATTTTGGCGTGACGGCAGGCGTGAGGCGTGGGCCGCGCAGGGAGGCGGACGACGCGCACCTCGCGAGCCCGGCGCAAACGTCCGCCAGCGCGGCGGACCTGCCGCTCAACGACCGGGCAAGCAAATCGTGGCGGCCCACTCCAGTTCCACCGTGAGCGGGCTGTCCACGATGGCGAGCCTGACCTGGGTGCCGCGAAACTCGCACGTGAAGCGCGCCCGGTCCGCCGGCACCACCAGGTCGCGCAGGTCCATGAATTTCGCCAGCTTTTCCCGGTCGCTCTCGGCTTGGTAGATATCGCGACAGGCGAGTTTGGCGCTGCGCCGATCGGACCAGTTCAGCCATTGCAACAGGCGCTCCCAGACCCGCGTGGGCCACGCGCCGAGCGCGGCGTCGCCGCCACGCGTGCGGGCCGCGATCCACTCTTGGTCGCCGATCGTGCCCGCGTGGCGATCTTTGAGGGTCAAGGGGAGGTGGCGCTGCGTCGGCGAGTGCGGGCGCGACGGTTGGCCGGCCAGGTAGACGGAAAGGTTGTCCATAGTGTGATCTCTGTGCGATCCATGGTCCGCACGCGCTGGGCGCTGCGGGGTGAGACGCCGTCGGCGCCATTCGCCTCGGCGTGCCGAGCGCCGGCGGCGCGGCTCAATCAAAGGAGTGGTCGCTGCTCGGGCTCGGGAGGGCCAAAAAAGCGCGGCGTCCGCTTGACGGCTCGACGGCTCACACGCGTTCCATGGCACGAGTCCATTGTCAGTGCCCCGTGTCGGGACCAACCTCAGGTGCATACCTGAAGATGCATGCCTCGCGCGCGGCGCTTGGCGTCGATGAGCGTGGCCCGGTTGGATGGACCGTGCGCCCGGCCGCGCACACCGGGAGCCGGGGTAGGACGTCGCGTCGCGGGAGCGTGCGTCGGGCGGGACGGGTAGGCGTGCCGTGCGGTCCGCCGGTCCCGGCGCAGCGGCGGTGCGCGCGCCCCGCGTGACAAACGCGTCGACGGGGACGGGCCCGCCGGTGGCGGGGGGCGGCCATCCGTCCCCTTATGGATCCACTTGGAACCACATTGGAGCCACATGGAACCATAGGGACCGGTCGTCGGCGCCCGGCCGACACGGTGGCACGCCACTGAGGCGGGCGGCGGATCGCGGGGAAGTCTCGACGCGACGCCGGGCGCGCCGCCGCCGGGGGAACCGGCAACCCGCGCGCTCGCCGGTCCTGCGGGCGTGAGGGGCACGCGCGAGGTCGCCACCCCGGCCTGTAGCGCATCGGCGCCGCCCGATCCCTTGCGTGGCACCCGCTGCCCGCCGCCCACTGCGGGCACTTCAGGTGTTCGCCGGATAGTGGTCCCCGCTGCGCGGTGGAAAATGTCGATCCGACAGGCCGCCGCGATCGGGGCGAGCGTCCCGCACTTCGGGTCGCCCGGCCACGGTCCGCGGGCCGTCCTGTCGGGGCCGCAGGATCCCGCTACCCGCAAGCCGTACACGACGATTCGGCGGGGCGGCGGCCCTTCCCGGCACCCGCCGCGGCGTGCCCGGCGCCCCGGCGGGGCCGAGGGTCATGCGGGGCGTCCTGCGTCGTCATCACGGAAATTTTTCCCGCCAGCAAAACTATACGACGTGCGGCAAAAGTCCGAGGTGTACTCATGCCGGGCCGCTCTCTAGGCTTAGGGACGAGGAAAAAAAGAGGGTCACAGGGACGTCACCTGGTGAGATCGACTAGCCAATCGCGCCTGCAGTTCAGGGCACGACGGAGGAGAAAGACAAGATGCATCGCATTTTTATGTACGAGTTTCGCGTCAATGGCAGCGCCGTTTTTTCGCCGAAGGACAACCTGCTCGTCAATAAGCGGTTGGGCCGGACCTTCCCCCTCGCGCCGGTCGCATCGAGGTTGCTGCTCTTTCTTTGCTGCCACCCGAATGTGATCGTCAAGCGCCGCGAAATTTTTCGCGCGGTGTGGGAAGACTTTGGCTTTGAGGTGTCGCAAGGCAGCATTAATCAGACCATTTTTGTGCTGCGCGGCGCCTTGGACGACGCGGGGGTCGGCGCGGACTGCATCCGAACGATTCCTCGTATTGGCTACTGTCTGCTGGCCGGGGTTGAGCGAATCACGCATGAGACCTGCGGGTCGGTCCAAGGCACGGAATTTATGCCCGCGCAAGCGCCGGGACGTGAGACGGCCGGCGAGGCAGAGGTGGCTCACGACCCGATCACGTCGTTCGTTTTCCCCGGCGTTTGAGCGGCATGCCGCGGCGTGGGCGCTGCACGAGGACTGTCGCGACCGGCAGGCCTGCCGGTCGGTCGGTGGTCGAGGTTGAGTGCGCGGTACGTCGGCGGGGGCTGACGCGGCCGCGGCGTGGCGTACCGGGCCGCGCCAAGCGCTCATGGTGGCGCCGCTCCGGGCGCCGCTGTATGGTCGGGCGCACGCGTGGGACCGGGGGAAGGCACCCGCATCGACCGACAATCGCTCGACAGACGGGCGGCGCCGCACCGCCGTTCCTCTCCTGCTCCTCCTGCGCGCGGCCGCGCGTCAATAGGGGGCCGCGCCCCGCCCGTGACGCTCGACGCGCGGCAGGCTGCCCATTTTCTCGAACCCCACTGCTCGCACCACACCGGCCGCCTGGGTGAACCGCGCAGGGGCAACGGCGCCTTGGCGGAGCCGCCGCGGGTGCCGCCTGGCCCGCAAGGTCGGGTGGCCGTCGAAGTCGATCGCCGCAGGGGGCTCGCTGCCCGGTGTTGCCGGCGGGCGGCGCCTGACGGGCCGGGTGAGCCGGGTGCGCCGGTGAGGGGGGCCGCGGCGAACGGCGTCATGAGGGTTCTCGAGGGGAAGTTAGGCACCCTTCCCGGCGGCGCGCTCTTGGCGGCCTATTCCTGCGTCGTGACCGCCGGCAACGCGCTGATCGACGCGGTGGGCGTATCACCGTCAACCTTCGGCATGACGACCGTGCACGCGAGCCTGCAACAGAACGGCGTGGCGCACCTCTGCAGCCCGTCGCCAAGGTGCCGGTGCCCGCGCAGGGGACCGGCAGCGTCGCCCCGCGCAGCGACCGCGCGGTGTCGGCGCAGCCGCATCGCGCATTCGGCGCCGGCGACGCGGTGGCGCTAATGGTTGCGCTGATAGTCACGCCGACAATCATCCCGACAGTCACGCCGACCGTCACGCCGACCGTCGCGTTCGCCGATGGCGAGACCATGACGACGCCATGCGCGGTGCGCTCCATCGCCACTCCGCCAACCCGCCCAGGGCTGTTGTTCGTCGCGCCGTGACGCTCGCCCGCTCGCCGGTGCTCGCGAATCAACGCCTGCGCCGTGTGCCGTTCACGCTGCGCGCACGGGCACCGTCATAGTCCCCGTCGCTATCTGCGCCATAACTCGGCGATCGCCGCTCAATTCCGAAAGAAATGGCCGGCGCCATGATCTACAAATGAACCCACGACGCGGCCGGCGTTGCATAAGCCGGTGCGTCATGGGCGAGGCGGCGAGACGCGCCGCGTGACCCGCCCGGCCGCCCCTAAGACACCGCGGACACCGCGGACACCGCGGAGAGGGCCGAGAGCGCGCAGACCGCACCGCTGCCTCGCGTGGGGGCGGAGGGACCGCCGAGCGTCGCCAGGGTCATCGTCCATCGTCCCAATGCCTTCACGGGCGGACCGGGCGGAGGTTTGGCTTTCGCCCGTTGCCTGGGCCCCCCTCTTACGATCAGGAGAACAGATCATGCATATGCTACCCGTCTCGAGCATCACGGCACAGCCGAGCACCGTCACCCCGGTCGGGTCGGACACGCCGCGCACCAAGGTCTTGTTCACCCTCACCGGTGACCCGCCTGTCCCGATCACGTTCGGGGACCTGAGGGACGCGAAGGAGGCGAAGTGCTACCACGACGTCAACCCCGAGCCCTGCGTTTGGGATATTTTCCGCCCTGAACCCAGTGAGGACAGGGAGCTCGCCCGCGCGGTGTTTTTCGGCTTAGTGCATCCGGATGCGCCCATCGACCAGTCCAAACTCGTTGCCTGCTGTGCCAAACTGGCGGACAAGCTCCCGCCTGAGCACCGGGATAAGCTTGTCTTCCTGGCGATGAATCATGACACCGTGACGGTATCGCTCACGGGGGTCGACGCCGCCCCGCTCACCCAACAGTTGACCACAAGCGGCGAGCTCAAGCGCACCACGGACACCTTCCGGCAACTGGCTAACCCCGAGTACGTCAACATGGAGGCGCTGTGGGAGGCCGTCAACATTCGGGCGTTTGACCCCGTTTTCGAGCGCGCCAACAGTTGGCAAAAGACGATGCTGGCCAAGCTCGCCGCCCCGTCGACGTTTGAGGCACTTGCCGAAGCGTTGCGGCCGCCCCGGCCCGAGAAAACCCCGACGCAGCAAGCCCGGATGCACAAGCCTCAGCCGGAGAAGTCTCGGCCGGAGAAGTCGTTGCCGGAGAAGCCTCAGCCGAGCAAGCCCGTCACCATTGAGCTCTTCGGGGTGCCTGACAAGCTCGAAGAATGCAAGGAGTCCGATCAAATCAGCCTGAGTAAAGCGGGAATCGACGGTGCCGAATTGGCGAACGAGCTCGCGTCGTTCACGCGGAACTTAGTGCTTGTCTGGCAAGACAACGGCTACCTCATCGCGCGCATAAAGTACTTGGGGCCAACCGATTTTATCGACGTGTCGTTCTTCATCTCACGCGATGACATCCACTGTGTGCGCGTCGTCCATACGCACCGGACGCTACCCTGAGACGCGTATTTGAGGTGAGTTCGGCGGGGGCGTTCGCGTGGCGTCGGTTTCACGGGGGGCACCCGGTTGGCGCCGCTTCGCGCAACGCGCACCCGGCCGCAGGCGTCGCGCGCGAAGCGTTCACCGGCCGGCCGCACGCGGTGCGCCCCCATTCGAGGACACGCCGCGCCTGACAGGGTGGCACCGCAGACGGCGCAGGGAGCCCGCAACGATGAGTGAACCGAACGATAGAGTGCGTCACGGCGAGGGCGGCGCGCACCGGCTGCGCGGCCGCCGCCGCTTCCTGAGCACGTCGCTCGCGGCGTCGCTCGTCACGCTCAGCGCGAGCGCAGCCGGTGGCGCGAACGCCGAGCTCACCTTGACCGACGGCGCTGCACGCCTCACCGCGACCGGCGCGCCGCGCCGCACCCTTATCATCGATACCGACCCGGGCCAGGACGACGCCATTGCGATCCTGTTCGCCATCGGCGCCGACGATCAGCTTGACCTGTCGGCGATCACGGCCGTCGCCGGCAACGTACCGCTGGCGCTGACCGAGCGCAACGCACGGATCGTGCGCGACTGGGCGGGCAAAACCCACACGCTGCCTGTCTACGCGGGGTGCCCCCGGCCGCTCATGCGCGGGCTCACGACCGCCGCCGACGTCAACGGTCGCTCGGGGCTGGACGGTGTCACGCTGCATGCACCGCGTGGCCCGCTGGAAAAGCCGCACGCCGTGACGTACCTGATCGACACCCTGCGCGCTGCCGCGCCGGGCAGCCTCACGTTGGTCGGCATTGGCCCGCTGACCAACCTCGCCCTCGCACTGACCGCCGCGCCCGAGGGGGTGCGGGCCCTGCGTGAGATTGTCATCATGGGGGGGGCGTGGTACCAGCGCGGCAACATCACGCCGACGGCCGAGTTTAATGTCTACGTCGACCCGGAAGCGGCCAGCATCGTGGTCGGCGCCGGCGCCCCGATCACGGTCGTGCCGCGCGACGTGAGTGTCAAGGCGCCCATCACGCCCGCGCGCATCGCGGCGTTCCGCGCGTTGAACAACCGGTGCGGTGCAATCGTCGCGGACATCATGACGGCGCAAGTGGCGTTTCAGCAGCGACGTGTCGGGGTGGCCTCGGCCCCCATGTACGACCCGTGCACCATCGGCTATCTCATCGACCCGACGATGTTCGGCGGGCGCCGTGTGAGCGTGGCTGTCGAGACGACCGGTCAACTCACGCTCGGGCAAACCGTGGTGGATTGGAACGGCCGCTCGAAGCGGCCGGCAAACGCCATGTGGCTCACGGATGTGGACGCCGAGCGCTTTTACGACACGTTGCTCGCGCGGATCTCGCGGCTGCCCTGAGCGGGCGCCGCGACCGGCCGGCCACGCGAGACGACGGGCGCCACGCCTGCAGAGGAGCGCAAGCGCCGGGATCGATCCGGCGCAGGGAAAACGGAGCGAGCCGGTCCCGTGACGCCTTGCCTGACGGGCCGCGCGCGGCGGTGAGGCTCGCGCTCGGTCGCCGCGGCATCCCGCCCCGACCGGGGCTCTACCGTCCTCATGCATCAAGCGCGGGTTGCCGCCGCACCCGCGGCGAGCGCGCGCCGCGCGAAGCCGGTGCGTCGGTCGATGCAAAGCCCCGTCGCTGTGTGGCGGCTACGCGTTTTTTGATGAAGGAAGAATACCTTATGGTCAGAAGTATTGTGCCGACGTCACGCAGGGGCACGCCGCAGGTGGCGGGGTTCCCTAACGCTCGCGAGGCCCCTCGAGGTCGGGTGGGGTGTGATGAGGCCTATTATAAAAAGTTGAATTGTAAAAGCCTGGCGAGCCGGCTGTTTGTGCCGCCCGACGACCTGCCCAAGGGTACCGGCGCCCATTTATGCAAGGTGATTCACTTGCCGCTGTCAATCAGCAAGTTAAGGCCTGAATCACGATATGTTTTTTATATTGACCCATCGCTGTTCTACGTGGATGACTGTCCATCGTCTCGAACCTTTGGTGAGAGCCTGTTTGACGCCTGGCGGGGAACCCGGCATGCGGAAAAATTTTGCGCAGGGATGCACTATGCCGACTCCGAAGATTTTAAGTTATGGGATTTTGAGTGCATTAAAGAATTTTACCGGATCGTGGCAGGGGATGTGAAGCTGTGTGTGCCACTGAAGACACGTAGTTTTCTAGTGTCTCTTGTTTCGGCCGGTAGTTGCGGCGCCAAGTACAGCGTAATGAAACGTTATAAAGAGGGGAGTGTTTGTTTCAATATAGCGGACAGGACCCTCAACCTTAAAGAGGCGGGGGATGCCTATTGCGCATTTCAATTCAAGCCCGGGATCGATGAGGTCGACAAAAACAAATTTATTGATGACCTCAAAACCACCGATGGGTTGATCGCTCCGGAAAGGCTCGCGGATCTTTTTGAATATGCCAAGTACGCGCTTCCGGAGGGTGATCGAATCTACGATTTTTCAGCCACTTACGGGCCGGGATATGCCCATTTGTATTTCCCCGAACAGGAATATCCGCGGTGGTTTTCGCTCGATGCAAAGCCCACCATGGCGGAAAGAGGATTTTTGCACAGTTCCTTGGAAAAAAATCACGCCGGATATTTTATGTTGTACCGAACAAACTACAAGGATGAAGCTCAAATCAAGGACTTGTATAAAGATGCCTACGATAGGTACAAGATCGCAAATTTAAATAATTTTACCGAAGATGAGCAGATTTCGTTGATTGCGGGTTTTGTTTCCACTATGGTGCATTGGCATTTTTTTGGAGATAAAAATAACAGAATATGGGTGCAAATACTTTTAAACCATATGCTCAAATCGTGCAAGCGCAGTGAGGCTATTCTTGCGGTGCCTAATGGCTTTGCGCATGCCGTCCGTCACGATTGGGTGACCGGAGGGTTGCCTGAACCGGGCACCCCCGGCTATCTGGAGGTGATGCGCCCGGCGGTCGATGCCATTCGGGATGGCATGGCCTATTATCAATCCTTGTGCGCTTAAGTGATTAGGCGTGGGCGTATTGACTGCGTGACAATCCGCCCCCGTCATAGTCGAGGCAACGCCAATCGGCACGGGGACGGCCGAATGACCGCGCCGCGTTTTTCCGCACGGCAACTCACGCCACGTGTCGCATCGCTTCGTCATCATGCGGTGTGCCGTAGACGATCGACGCAGGCGGGCGTTGGCGGGCGTCGGCGGGGGGGCGGCACCTTCAGCACCTTCGGGCCCGTCGACCGTGTCCCGTCTTGCCTGCGCTCGGGGCTCGGGTCGACACCGGGCGGTCGGCTCGACTTCCCGGCGGGTGAAGACGCTTTCCGGCGGGGCGTTGCCTCAAGCAAAGGCACGCGGGCGCATCGACATGATGCGTGCGTACCCTTGGGCGAGCTCGCGGTGTGCCCCGCGCGCGTAATGCTCAGGTTCAAGGAGTCGTCGCAGCCCCCGTCGTTATGTGGCGGATAACCGTTCGTGGGAAGCGTGCGCGGACGTCTTCTAACCGAGCGTTTTCCGAGCGCGAACGTGCCGTGTGCAGACTTGCTCATGTTGCGCACCTGCAAGTGCTCGACGGCGACCATGGCGTGGTTTTTGCCGATTGTGCTCGCTGCGGCCACATTTCAGCCGATAACCGTAAGACGCAGGCGCGGTTCGCCTGCCTCACATGCGGGCACACGGCCAATGCCGATCACGTCGGCGCGATCCATGTTTTAGCGGAGGGGCGCGCCGTTTCAGCCTGCGGAGAGAAGGTGCGCTCAGGCCGCTCGAAGAAGCGGGAACCTACCGAAGCGCCCCGGGCTCCCGCAGCCTAAGCGCTGTAGCACCCCCTTCCTTCAGGCAGGCGGGGATGTCAATCCGCCTTGCACGCCGCGACACCATCCGTAACCTTTGACGCATCCGGGCGCAGCGTCCGCGCTCCGCGCTTGTCGCGTGCGCTGCGCGCACCACTTCGTCGTCGAAGGCCGCCTGCCCGCAGCCGGCGCACGCCGCCATGGTCGCGGGGAGCGGTCGACCCAAGCGGACGTCACCGCGACCCCTTGGCGACCCCTTGGCGACGTATGGCGTCGCTGTTCGGAAGATTTTCACATCGCACTTTGCACTGGCGAGCCCCGTGCACCGCGCGCTGACCGGCATTGTGAGCGCCGATACGCCGGCCTTGGACGCCGGCCTTGGCTCGGCTCGCAGCGGCGAGCGCGTCGGGCGCGCTCGCCCCTTCGCGCGGCCGGTGCGCCCCCGTGGCCGATGGCCGCCACCGGTACGCCCCGGCCGCGTGCCGCCCGAGGGTGTCGCGCCGAATGTGTCGGCCTCGCAACCGCCCCCCGGCACTCATCCGGGTAGCGACGGTTCGGTCCGCCTTTTTCGCCCGTGGGGACCCCCGCTTAGCAGAGTATCGAACGTCTCTGCGGTACGTCGTTTCGTGGCAAGGGCGGTGCGCTCTGCGCCGAGGGGTGACACGATACGAAAGTTTGCACGCAATACCGAAAGTTTTTTACCGGATTTAGGGTAAGAGTCTTGGGCAGCCAATGACTTTGAGCCTTCTCCGTTATGCCTAACAATTTCGCCCTTGCCGTAAGTCCCAACAAGGAGGGGGTGCCACGTCTTGAACCCGCCCTTAACCTCGCGTCGATCGAATCCATGCCGAGCAATGCGCCCGAACCCTCGGATGAGGTGTACGAAAGTCTGGCCGATCGGTTTTTCGGCACTGCGGGTCGAGCGGCGGACCCGTTGACGATCACCGCGTCCTCCCCCGGCACAACCATCCTCTTCAACCCCGAGAGCGTCGCCACCGACCACACGCTCACGCCCGTGGCGCGCGGCAAGGCGTTATTCACGCGAATCGTCGGGTACGTCGCGTCGACGCTGGCAAGCGGCGGCGCCGACGCGGCGAGCGCGCGCGCGGCAGCGGTCGCGCTCGCGACCCAGTTGGGAACGCCCGAGTTCGCGGAGCTCCCGCGGTTAGCGGCGACGAGCGCGTTGCCCGCCTCGTTGACGGGCTCGCCGCGGAGCGCGACGCGCATTGCCTTGACGCTCGAGGGGAAGGTGCAGGTGGGTTGTGAATTTCTGTGGACGCCGCCTGTCGATTCCTCGCCCCCGGCATACGGCGCGGTGGAGACCGAAAAGTCCGATCCCCAGGAATTCACATTGCTTGTGAAGAGCGCCATCTGGCTTGAGCGTGAGATAGGCGCCGTGAGCTCGGCGCAGGCGGTCGGCGCGGCGCGATTTGTTTGGCACGTCCAGGTGGAGAGCGCTTCCCGGGCGAACTTCGGTGCGGGTCCGGACGCCGAGCTGAAGTCCGGCGGCTTGGGGCTCGAGAATCACGTGTGCGAGGCGCTGGCGAGAGTATGGGGTAACGCCGGGTTCCGCGTCGTGCCACCCCGCGGCGTCGGCGGCCCGCCTGGAGATAAAGAGTCTTGCGCCACGGTCGGGTTAGGGGTCGTCGGCGCGGCGAATTGGGTCGCGCCCCGGCAACCCGAAGAGAGCGCCGGCGATCGAGGTGCACCCCCTTTGGGCGAGGGGGGCGCCGCGGAGCGCGCGGCACCCCCCTCGCCCAAAGGGGGCGCCGCACTCCCGGGCGCCCTGAGTCGGGCGAGCGCGAGCCGGCCCGACGGGCCGGGCCCCGTGCCCGTGTCGATGCGGGCCGCCCCGCACGAGCCGCAAGTGCCGGCGTCTTCTGCGAGCGCCGCGAAGCAGGCGGCCGCCGGCGCTCGTGGTTGGTGGACGCCGACGCTGTACGGCAGTTGGCTGGCCGCGGCGGCGGCCTATTTGACCGGCACCGCTGTGCAGTTTTTTGAGAAGCTTCAAGCCCTCGGCGCTGCGGCCACCATGTTGATTTACCCGGTCATGCAAGGCGGGGCGATCGCCGAAGTGGTGACCGTTTGGTGGCAGGGCCGTAAGCAGGCGGCCGAGCAAAGAACCCGAGACGAGGACCTCGCCAAAGTCGGGACGCAAGCCGACCGGTTCCGTGCAGAGGACGCCGCGTACAAATTGAAAATGACCCTGCTTAAGGCGCAAGCGGGCGAGCAACCCGCCGGCGGGGGGGCACTCAAAAGTCCCGAAGTGGCCGTTGATGAGGGCGGTCAAACGGAGGCCACCCAGCGCGCCGTCGGGGCTGAGGCGCGCCCGGTTCGGCCGAGGGTTGAGGACGCGCGCGCGGCCCTCGAAAGGACGGAGCTCACGACGCTCTCGGCGGTGGCGGGCTTGCCGGCGCGCGCCAACCGGGTGTGGTATGTTCGCGACGTCTACGTTCAGGCAGGCGCCACCGTGGTGCGCTTGTTGAATTGGGCGGGCACCAAATTCGGCTTTTTAATTTCCCCGCTGTTGGGTGCGTTCACCGGCTTGTTTGGGGCAGTGGGCGGTGTGTTGCATATCGTGCAAGGCACGTTCGAGCGCACGCGCGCCATGCAGGACACGGCGACGCTGAAGCGCTTTAACGCTGAAGTGCTCGGGCTCGCCAGCGGCGAGGATGACGCGTTGCAGGCAGCAACTTTGAAAGCCGCCCCTTCGACAGGCGCCCCTTTGACTGCCGCCCCGTTGACCGCCGCCCTTTCGACAGCTGACATTTCGCGCGCGCGCTTGGTGCAGCTTGACCGTCGACTGCGCGAGGACAGCCCCGGTATGCCGGGCAAAGAGCACTTCCGCACATTACTTGAGGGATCCGAAGAGTATGACCTGAGCGTTGCGAGCAAGCTGGCGGACGTCGTACTCGCCAAGTTGTCGAAGAACGCCGAGCATATGATGGAAGCGGCAGCCAGGCAACGTCGTAATGCAAATATTCGCATTGGGTTTGGGGGTGGGTCAGTGGTTTGTTCGCTTGTGCTCGGCGTCTTCGCGTATCTTGGTATCGGCGGTTTGCTTGCCGTGGGCTTCGTCACGGCCGTCGTTACGTTGGCCGTCGGCTGGCTCGGTTTCGCGGTCGCCGAATGGGTCAGGGCCGGACGAGACAAAAAACAGGTCGGTGCGCCGGCCGACGCCGAGCTCGAGAAGATTCGGGGTTGGGCCGACGCTGACCTCACGACGCTCGAAGAGAAGTTTCTGGCCGAGAAGGATCCCGAAGAATTCTTCGTGGGTGCGCTGATGGCGAGATATCTTGCGTTGTCAACGAACGTCGACGCGCAGGAGGAGTCGTCGGCGACCCTCGACGCGCAGCAGCCGAACAGAAGCCGCCGCTTCTCGAAACTTCGCGTCAAGGTGACCAAGCGAATGTGCATTCAAGCAGCGATTGACGAATTCAGAGCGCTCCGGGAGGTGTCCGACGCCGCTGTGAAGAACCCCGATAAGACGGAGTTTGTCGAGATCGTCACCAGTATCACCCAACATATTGAGGGCAAGCGGGGGCTGGAGCGGCGACTCGCTGCGGCCGCCAACCTCACGACCGTGAACGCCGCGGCCTAACCCGACGGCTTGGCGCCGCGTACGCCTGCCCCGCAAGTATCGGGCGCGGGCTCGGCGCCCAACGAGCGCATCGGCGCCGCACGGCCTGTGCGCTGCGACGCGAGATGCGTCGCTTGAGCGAGGCGGGCCCGGCAGGGCCGCGACCCGCAGGCCCCGCAGGCCCCGACGGCCAAACCTGTCGCCGCCCGGTCATGACGTTGGGCGGGAAGTCAGCAGCAGGCGAACGCGGCGCCCGGGTGAAGCACCGGGGGCGCGCAATGCTCCGATATCTCGGCATCCGCCGAAGGGTAACCGGCGAGTGATCACCGGTCCCGCCGCCCGCGCAGGGGTCGGCAAGCGCGTGCGTGGAGCGAGGCAAGCGAGGCAAGTGAGGCAATTCAGGAGGGGGGCGCCTGCGCGGAGCGCCCCCGTGGGCACGGTGGCAGGTGCTGTGGCAAGAGCGGTCGTCGTCGACTTGGCGCTTGGAGACTCGGGGGGAATTTGCGCGTTCACCAGGCGGGTGAAGTCATGCCCCGGAAGGCCCGATGCGTCGATCTGCATAGCGTAGCGAATTGGCCCATGGGCGCATTGCCGTCTTTCGCCGGTGGGCGAAAGAGAAAGCGACCGCGACAGCCATTTGCAATGGCTTCGCACTGCTCGGCGCGCGCGTGCCGAGGTGCGGCGTCGCGTCTTGCGGCCCCGCCATTCCCATGCCGAGCATCGTACGGGGTGCGCGTCGCGCGGTGGCGGGTTAGGTCGGTCAACATTCGACAGACGCCGCGGCGGTCAATAGGTAGCGAAAACATCGACGGCCGCGCAGCCGCCTTGGGGAAAACTCGGCAAGTTGGCGGGCGAGTCGACCTCGGCCGTTCGCCTCGGGGGCGCGATTTTCGAGCTTGGGAGGGGGGCAACGGCACCGCTCACCGCTGTCTGGCGGCGAAAGCCGAGCGCGCTGAGTTTGCTCGTGTGACGCCGGCGCACGTCAAAGCGGCGGTGTGCGTCAATCATCGCGCGCGCAGCCGCCATCAGGTTACCCGCAAGCGTGAGTGGCGCAGGCGGGGCCGGCGCGACGCATGGCGCACGCCGGACCTCCCGGCTTCGGACCCCTGCGGCCGCCCGTCACACTGCCACGACATTTGCTGCACGCGCCTCCCTTGTACGGACACCTTCGCGCGCTCACGGCTTGCCTGCGAGCCGGCCCCGGCCCCGACGTTTCCCGTTTATGCAAATGTTGGCCAAAACCCGAATGTGGCGGGGGCCCGACGGTGGTATTTATGGGCATTATTCATTCTCATCTGAAGCGCTCCCTTATGGGTATCACTTTCTCTGCTCTGCGCGGTGGCCTTACCCCGCTCGTGCCCGACAGCCTTAAGATCGCCGTCGAGGTTGACGTCTCTGGCCCGCGGGCAGTCCAGAGGGCCCTTAAGTCACTCGAGCGGGCATTGAAGGACAGCATCGACCCGACGTTCTTTCGCGACAACCGCGCGCCGTCCGACCTTGCCATCCTGGCGCTTTACACGCACGCCGACGAACGGGGCGCGAGCACTGAGTTCATTGAGAAAGCTTGGGAAGCCGCCATCGAGGGGGTGGCCGAGCATCTCTCACCCGTGGGGAAAGAGGCGGTATTACACACCCTTGGAGCGGGCGCCATAGACAATGCGTTCTCCCAACTCCTGTCGGAACCTATCAGGCTTTGTCTGGCCGCGCAGGTGTTGAGCGTGCAAGGTCACTCCTACGAGCTCTCGGACGCCATCAGTGAGGCCGTTTCTGGCGGCGCCACGCGAGAAACGGCCTTGAATTTGATCGAGTCCAACCGTTGCAAATGCGAACACGCGTTCACGCAGGCCGCAGGGCTCTATAAGAAGGCCGCAAAGCTCTTCGGGGAAAAAGGTAGTGACAAGGACGCCGTAAGCGCCGGTTTGAGCGCTGGTAGAACGTACACGTTCCTCGCTGGAACCCACATGGGCACGGATCGTTTTGGGTCAGCCTCAGACGCCTTCTTTGCGGCCGAACGAGTTTTCCTCCAGCTGGGGATACTCGAGCCGGAGGCACTCTTCCTGGCCGCCGACGCGAAGTCTAAGGCGGAGGGCGCTCTCAGTAAGGCTCAGGAACTCGGCCAGCGGGCTGCCCCTCAGGAATTCGACCAGGGGGCCGCCGCCCCTGCCGCCTGAGGACGACTGCGCCAGTCCAAATGCAAGCGAATGCGTCCGAGTCGGCGGTAAACGCCGACCGAACGGCGGTACGCGCTTACGCGCTTACGCGCACAGGGGCGGTTCGGATCAGCGGGTCGCCACGCCTTGGGGATGGCCGCAGACGCCGACATGCCCGCGGATCGGCGTTGTCTGCAAATTTCGGCGATCCTGATCCGTCAGGGGGGGTGTTGCACGGTCAATGGGTGGGGGTGAAGGGGGGCCCGACCCGGCGTTGGCCGGAACAGGTCGTGGTGTCTTGCTGTTGTCTTGCGCATCAAATCGCCCTGGATCCGAAGCTTGCGAGCCCGATGCACGCGGCGGACGCGCATCGCGTGTGCGGGCGTGCGGTCTGGGCGCCAGGTGCGCCGGTCTTCGGGCGGCAACTGACGAGGGACGACGATCCAGCGCGAGCCGACACGATCATCGAGCACTTCAAGCACTTCAAGCACTTCAAGCACTTCAAGCACTTCAAGCAGATCGGTGCGCGCGGCCTGATAGAGATCCTGCGAGCCCCCGTCATCGAGGATCCGGACGTCAAACTTCGCAAGTTTCGCAAGTGGGGGGAGCCCGCGTGTGGCGCCACCGTCGCCGTGCGTGACCTTCAATGCGTCGCGTCGTCGGTGAGGCGCACCCGGAACAGCGCGCAGCGTTGGCGGCATGCCTGCCGGCCGAACGTATCGGCCACCCCGGGTAGGATCAGGGTGTACGCATTGTCCGCCCTGCAGCGGTCCTCTGAAGCCTTATACCGTAAGTTTTGCGAAGAAATGGGCGGCGCGTATGGCCGCAGTTGCCGCTCCGTCCGGTGAAACAGTGACCGTTTTCCTACGGTCGGCGAACACCGCGACGGAGCCGCGCCGGGCGAGGTGTCCGGCAGCTCGCACCGTGTGACGTCCCCGCTGCGTTGCACCGTTTCGCGCGGCCGGCGCACGGGGGTGTCTACCGCTCCCGTGCGCGCTCGCGCGATCAGGTGCCCCGGTACGAGCGGTGCAAAGCCGCGTAGTACAGTAGGCCTGGCACGACGATGCCCACGATCCAGGACACGTCCACGCCCCCCAGCGCGTCGACCCACGGCCCCGTATAAAGCCCCGTCGCGACGAAGGGCAGTTGCACAAGCACGCCGATCCCGTAGACCGCGAGGCCCGTCACGTTCCAGCGCCCATAGCGCCCGTCCGGCTCGAACAGGGCGGGCAGGTCGTAACGCGCGCGCGTGATCCAGTAGTAATCGACAAGATTGATGGCGCTCCACGGCGTGAAGAAGACCAGCAGGAACAGCAGAAACGACGAAAATGCCTTCAGGAAATTGTCCTGCCCTGCGAGCGCGATACTGCTCGACGCCGCGACACTCAGCAGCACGAATACGAGCCGCGTGCGCGCTGAGATCTCGCGCCGGCCGCCGAAGCCGGTCAAGATAGCCGCGACCGACATCACGCTCCCGTAGGCGTTGAGTGTGGTGACCGTCAGCTTGCCAAGCGCAATGGTGAAATAGAGTCCCGCCGCCATGGCGCCTGTCGCGCCGAGTTGGACGATGAACGCGACCTCATGGCCCGAAAAGCGATCGCCACCGAGCGCCGCGGCCAGCACGCCGAAGGTCATCGACACCTGTGCGCCGAGCACGCTGCCGCTGAACACCGCCAGAAAAGTCTTTGCCGGCGACGTGGTGACCGGCAGGTAGCGCGAATAGTCGGCGACGTAAGGCCCGTAGGCGATTTGCCAAGATGCCGACAGCGAGATGGCGAGCAGAAACGACGCAAGCGTGAAATGACGGTTGGCGAGCAGCGCAGCGAGCGCATGGCCATGCAGCAGGCTCGCGAACAGGTATAGGAACGCGAGCGTGCCGACGAGGCTGGAAAGGCGCCCCATCGCGTGAATCGTGCGATAGCCGAGCCCCGCGAGCAGTGTCACGCACAGCGAGAACATCAGAATCGCCGCGGCGTGGCTGACATGTAGCAGTTCGGCGAGCGCCTGTGCGGCCAACACGGTGCCACCGGCCGAGAAGCCGACGTACATGACGCACACGAGCGCAAGCGGCACGATCGCCCCATATACGCCGAACTGCACGCGGCACGAGATCATCTGTGGCAGTCCCAGCTGCGGTCCCTGTGCGCCGTGCAGCGCCATCACCGCACCGCCGCAAAGCTGCCCGAGGAGCAAGCCGACCAGTGACCATAGGACGTCGCCGCCCAGGACGACGGCGAGTGCGCCGACGACGACCGCCGTGACCTGCAGGTTCGCGCCGAACCAGAGAGTGAATTGACTGAAGAGATTGCCGTGGCGCTCGGCTTCGGGAATGGGGGCAATTGAGCGACGCTCAACCAGCGATACGTTGGCGACGCGACCGGTGGTCGGTTCCATACTCGGCTCCTGACGTTGGAGAACAGGGCTTGGGGCCTGCTCGGATTGGATGAAACGGGTGTGCCTCGTGTCGTCTGCGCAAGCGGCCGGGGGACTCGAACATGATCGAGCGACGGTGTCGGGGTGCGAATCGAGGCTGGACCACCGAGCAAGCAAGGCGATCCGGGGCGGACCGCGGCCGATAACCGCGGGGTTGGTAAAGCCGTACTCCGGATCGGCCGAACGGGCGGCCCGTGGCGCGATTTACCCACCGAAGTGGGCCGTTGGCGTACGGGGTATCTGCGCTTCTCGCGATGGCGTCGCAACGGACGGGAGTGCGTGGCGCACGCGGTGTGCGGGCCGACGCGGAGCAAACGCGGGTGGATCGACTCGAGCGTCGCGCGAGCCCGGCCGCATTCGGCCGGCGCTCGCACAACAGCGGCCCGCAAGCGCTCGGGCGTTCGCGCGGCGGACTCACGAGCAAGCGGCCTCCGGCGCTCGATCAAGCCGGGCGAGCGCTGCGAATGCTCACCGCCGAAGGACAGGTTCCGGATATTTCCCGCGCGCACGAACGGGTCGCGCCTTCGCGCACGGGCCTCGGGTTCGCCGACACCGGCCATGATGCGGATGACGTCGTGAGCGCCCTGCGCGCCGCGCGTGCGAAGGCCGTTATTGCACCGCGCTCGAATCGAAAGACCGAGCGTCGCTGTAGTCGTGTGCGGCATCGAACTCGGAACGGCGTCGAACGCTTTTCCCATCGCATTCAATATTTTCGTCGCGTCTGCCGGCGTGACGACACGCCCGCCGGCCACTATCCCGCCTTGACGGCGCTCGCCCGCGCCTGGGGACGGCCGGTAAGAATGTGCACGGGCCCCGGCGGCACGTTTGGTGGCGTTGGCGCATGAGCGTCGTCGATTCGGCTGCCGCCGACCGCGCGCCCCGGGTGGAGCGCACCGGCACGCTCGCCCCTCACACGCGCGGCTGTCGCTCGTACCGTGAGGCACGCTAGGCGGTGCGACGCCGGCGCCCGCGCCACGGACGCGTGGTTGAGCGCGCGCCACGGGCATTGCCGGGCGCGCCCCATGCGGTGGAGTCGATCGATTTCGCGATGAAGGCGCTTTGCCGTGGCCCGCGTGTGAAGTGTCTGACCGTCGTCGACGACTTCATGAAAGAGGCTGTGGACATTGTCGTCGGCCATGGCATCTCAGGTTTGTCTGTCGCTCGGGCATCGGACCGTGATCGGACCGTGCACCGCGTCCTCGTGGTTGAGCGCAAGGCGGTGCGAACGGACCCGGAGCCCGAATTTACGAGCCGCGCGCTTGACCCGTGGGCGTATGCGAGCGGCGTCACTCTGAAATTGCCGGAGGCGGGCACGCCAACGCGAAAGGCGAACATCGAATCGTTCAACGACGCGTTCCACGACGACGGCTGACCAACGGGCGCCCGATGCGAGCGCACGCTTGGGCCGTCATCGCGGCATGGCGTCAGGACGACAACGGGCCGAGACCGCATAGTGCCCTGAACCAACTTGCGCCATCAACGTTGGCGGCGAACCCTGCGGCAACCGCGCATGCGCCTGCCGTAGGCCCGTACGGTCGTGGCAGTCAAGCGCCGACACGACGCGAATCCGGCGCGGGGTGGGCGAGGCCGCGGCCGCCCGGTGACGGCCCTTCGCCGCCACCGGCGCATCCCAAAGGCGCGTCATGACTTTGGCCCGGTGGGCTTTGGGCTTACCACCCTCCCGTCTGGCTCCACGCTCACGAAATGCTTGCCTAATTTCAGAGTCGTCCGTTCGCCCACCTTGATCGCTTCAAAGTCCCCGGCGGCGGCCTGCCCCGCCAGCGTTTTCAACTCCGTAAAACTGGTCATCCTGCTCTGATGACTCAAATGGGGGTTTAGGACCGCGGCGAAGTGAGCCTTGGCAGGAGTTTGATTGGACTTGAAGAAACGCTCAATGTCCGCCCAGGTGGGGGGCCGGGCTTGTGTCGTCGGCCTTTGAACGCCGCTCGGTGCGGCGTTGTGCGATGGGCGCACCCCAAGCACATTCCTGCTCTCCATGGGGGCGGTAGTCTGCGACTTAATCGGCGCTTCATTCTTTTGCACCAACGACTCGTTACCCGGCGAGATCGTTCTCGGATTGGACAAACCCACGCGATCGCGCCCGCCCGCGTTGGGGCGCCGCGCGTTCTGTCGACCCAAGGGCGTGTGAACTGTGCCCATGCGCAGATGAGTCTTTGCGCCGTTGGGGCCTACCATTTCAAATTCATGGGCGGACTTCTTCGCCAGCTCTCTGAGGGCCAGGAAACCTTCGATCTGGCTCTCGAGGCCAAATTTGGAGGATATGGCGAGTCCAAAATGCAGTTTGGCGGTGTCGATTTTTTCTGAGTCGTTGGGATCGTCAAGCAGCGGTGCGACCGCCTGCCATAGCTGACCGAACCTGTCGAGAGTGAACCACGACTTGACCTGCTCTTCGACGGAGGTGGCCCGAACGTTCGTATCCGCCGGGCGAATCGTTTTCGACGCGACGGGGGACAATGGTCCAGACTGGCGCACGTCAGTGAGTGCAACGCCAGAGTGGGTCGGCGACGAAGCCACTTCCCCGTTCTCCGGGCCCGACGCGTTGGGGGCCGATGGGTCAGTCTCGGGCTTGCCGGGAAGCGCCACCCCGGCGTCGGTCGGCGACGAAGCCACACCCGCGTTCTCCGGGCCCGACGCGTTGGGGGCCGATGGGTCAGTCTCGGGCTTGCCGGGAAGCGCCACCCCGGCGTCGGTCGGCGACGAAGCCACTTCCCCGTTCTCCGGGCCCGACGCGTTGGGGGCCGATGGGTCAGTCCCGCGCTCGTCAGGGAGCGCCACCCCGGCCTCGGTCGGCGACGAAGCGACAACCTGTTTCTCTCGGACAGACGGCTTAAAGTCCAGCACTTGCGCTCGTGACGTGCGCCTAACATGCGCACTGTGCTTCTTTTCCGCCGCCCCGTCAGGCGATTCGTCATATCGGTCAGCAGGCAAAGGCAACCGTGCGCTCGGGATTTCGTCCGGGTGATCCCTCGAGTCCGAGGCGTTGACATTGCCCACCTGGGACAGGTGGGCCCCGGCCGCGTCGTAATCCGCCACCTTGGTGAGTCGACTCTCCCAACTCTCCCAATTCCCCAGCTTCGACGCGCCCAAACTGAGCTCGAGCGGGGTGCCGGTGACGCGCAGCACAACGCTTTCGCCCTGCCGCTCGTAGGTGAATCGAGTGTGGTCCGCCTTCGCCGTCACGTCCATAAGTGCCAGGTAGTGCTCAAGCTTTTCTTGGTCGGTGGGAGCGCCGGCCATGCCCTCGACGGCGGTTTCGGCCGCTGTCAGATTGGTCAGGCCGAGGACGCGGACGATAGCTCGCCAGACTGTCTCAACACAGCCGCGGGCGCGACCGGCTTCGCCTTTTTGGACAGCGGCCAGATCCATGGATTCGGCAGCCAGCTCACTGTCGAGAACGCCTTTGAGCGGCAGTGAAATAAACGGTCTAGCGGAGATCGAGTCGTTGGACATAGTGTTTTCTGCTATCGAGCGGCGCGCCGCCCGCGGCGAGCGTAGCGAGGCCGGCGCCGGGGAAGCGGGCCGCCGGGGCGAGAGTGTCAGCGGTGTTAGAGGGCTGCTTGACATTGTCGTCAAGGGGCGCGCGGCTCGCGTCAGGTGAACACCTGAAGTGGCGGCCGGAACGGCCCACCCAGACCGCTCGCGGGCGCGTGGCCGTCCCAAGCCGCGGGCGGGCGCCGCGAAGGCGAGATAGTGGCCGGCGGGCGTGTCGTCACGCCGGCAGACGCGACGAAAATGTTGAACGCGATGGGAAAAGCGTTCGACGACGTTCCGAGTTCGATGCCGCACACGACTACAGCGACGCTCGGTCTTTCGATTCGAGCGCGGTGCAATAACGGCCTTCGCACGCGCGGCGCGCAGGGCGCTCACGACGTCATCCGCATCATGGCCGGTGTCGGCGAACCCGAGGCCCGTGCGCGAAGGCGCGACCCGTTCGTGCGCCCGGGAAATATCCGGAACCTGTCCTTCGGCGGTGAGCATTCGCAGCGCTCGCCCGGCTTGATCGAGCGCCGGAGGCCGCTTGCTCGTGAGTCCGCCGCGCGAACGCCCGAGCGCTTGCGGGCCGCTGTTGTGCGAGCGCCGGCCGAATGCGGCCGGGCTCGCGCGACGCTCGAGTCGATCCACCCGCGTTTGATCCGCGTCGGCCCGGACGCCGCGTGCGCCACGCACTCCCGTCCGTTGCGACGCCATCGCGAGAAGCGCAGATACCCCGTACGCCAACGGCCCACTTCGGTGGGTAAATCGCGCCACGGGCCGCCCGTTCGGCCGATCCGGAGTATGGCTTTACCAACCCCGCGGTTATCGGCCGCGGTTCGCCCCGGATCGCCTTGCTTGCCCGGTGGTCCAGCCTCGATTCGCGCCCCGACACCGTCGCTCGGTCATGTTCGACTCGCCCCGGCCGCTTGCGCAGACGACACGGGGCACACCCGTTTCATCCAATCCGGGCGGGCGCTACGGTTCGCGCGGCACGGCGACCTTGCCGGAAGGCGCGCGTGGACGCTTGCGCAGACGCGTCGACCCGGGCAGGCCGACGCCGCCGGGAGGTGATGTGCGTCGCTCGGGCGTCACACGCTCGGTTGCGACGTGGCCGGGACCGGGCCGGCCGAACCCCGAACCGCACCGGCAACGGGTGAGGCTTGGGGCGGCTAAGTGAATGCGAGCACGTCAGCGGTAGTTCGGCGTTGCCCGGAGTCGTTGGCCTCGGCTGCGGCGGGCGGGACATCGCCCCGCGGTTCCGTCCGTTGATGAGGGGGGCCTCAGGCGACCGGCGCGAGCGTCGCGAGGTCGGCCGATTCGCTCGTTTTCTCATGGGCACGCCGAGGCATTGGTTCCGTCGTGTACAGGCCGTTGGTCGTGCCAGCCGGCGCGTCGTCACCGCTCTCGCCGCGGCGGCCACTCGAAGGCGCCACGCCCGCTTCGGCCCGGCGTTGGCGGTAGCGAAGCCTGTGGCAAAGCCGGACCTATGGGGCCTCCGAGCGAAAGAGGGATCGGTGTCCTGTCCTCGCCCGGTTGGCGTGCTGTTAGCGCTTATGCAAATGTGGCGCGTACGAAGTCCGGGGGCATCGGGGAACCGACTCGCGGGCCAATCGTCCGAGGCGATGGCGTTGATGACGACCGCACCGAAGTGCCCGCCCGGCCGCGTCGTGACGTGAGGGAAGTCCGACACCCGGCGCTGATTCGGCCGCTGCGCTTCGGCAATTGCGGTGCGCATTCGTTTGCCGCGAACCGCACCCCGCAAGTCTTGTCGTTTCAACAGCCGAGCGACGGTGTCGCGTGCAATCGCCATGCCCTCTCGGGTCATCCGCTCGCGCAGCTTCGGCATGCGACAGACCTGCAGTGCCTCCCACGCGTGAGCCGCGGGTGGCACAATCTTACCGCGTCTCGCGCGGGCGCAGCATCGGCACGGACTCAGCAGCCGGGCCGCCAGGCGTCGGTGGCCCCACGGGGGCGCGAGGTTGATCGACAAAGGCCCTCAGGGCTTGAAACGGCGCTCGAGCTCCGCCAGGGTGAAAAAAGCGCGCTCGCGACCGTGTGAATCTCGTTGCACGACACGGCGTCTTAACCTTGCGCGCCAGGAGCTTTCGCCGTTCGCGCTCACCGGAGGTCCACCGGGTTGGAGGTCCACCGGGTCCCACTTGCCCAATCGCGAGCCGTCTGCGCATACCGCCGATCATTAGCGCCATCGACGCGCGCGCCGTGCGCACCGACGCAGGTTCGGGATGCGGCTCGCGCATCCGAGGTATCGCTCGCGGCCTTCCGCGAAAAATTCGGCGACGTTCCGGTTCATCGCGCCCGCGTCTCAAGATTCGGATTCCTGACAAAGCCCGGGGCCCTCTCAAAACCCGGCGCGCTCCACCCGTTGGGGCCGAGTCCGCCCACGCATGCCGTCGGTTGTTCGGCGCACAACGCCCACCGGCCCCGCCTAATCGCCACCGGCGTCTCGCCTGAGGACCTGGCCAAGCGCTTCGGCGGGCCCATCCCGCCGTCATCCCGCCGTCGTCGCGCCGCCGTCCCGGCGAGTGTCGGTCTTTGCACACGTACGTAAAAATCCGTTTCTTGGCGCACGCCTGCGTGTCCACACGTGGTGTCCGCGACGCGCGGCGAGACGACGCGCCCGCGATGGCGCTTGGCCGGCCATGACTTCAGGTCTTGACCTGATCCCCCGGCCCCCCGGCAATGACAATACTGCACTCGACGGCTAACGCATCACAGCGAAAGACAGGGAGCGGTTCCTCTGACGGCTTACCGGTGATTGAGTACTGGGATTTGTCTCAGGTGAGCTTGAATGGGTGCCGCGCTGTTCCGGCTTGGCGTGAAAAGCAACCGTCTTGAACCGAACGTTTTTTCTTTTGGAGATATGTCATGTCCGAAGTCCTCGCGTTTGAATTCACGCTTCCCGACGAACTTAGCAAGTATGTGATCCCCACCGGAGACACGCTGGTGTCCTGGGTGCCGAGCATCGCCGAACACGCTCAGTATGCCGCTCAGTATGCGGTGACCCTGATGGGGATCGGCTGATTGGCGCACGCACGTGCGCCGGGCGGATACGCGGGCGGCACCATCGGTGCCGCGCGCCGACGCCGGCCGTTGTGCGCCAGGCGACCAGCCTCAATGACCGCTAACGTGCCGTTGACGAGATTATGCCGAGTCGTGGCGTTCGAGGCTCCCTGCCGTTGTCTGCGGAGGATCTGCCATGGGGCTGTCGACGGGAAGTGTCGGCGGCTCGCGCGTGGCTGCCTGGCCCGCGATGGTGCGCGTCGTCGGGCGTCGCCGGCGACGACAAGGAAAAGTTCACGCCCGGTGCTTGACGCGCGGCGGGGCGCTCGCGATACCGCCGGGCCACGCGCGCGCCACGTACCGAGTTTTCATCCCCGGTTTTCCGCTGTTTGCGTCGGCGCCGGCGGTTCCGCGATGACAGACTTGCGGCGAAGCGCCAATGTTGCGCGCTATCCGGACGACCGTCTTCGTCTGTCCGTCAATGGCGGATGATGCCTTCGCCACCGCGGGGCTCGCCGGCTTTGAGACGCCGTCGAAAAGGCTTCCCCGAACCACCTCGTATTTTGTGAGGACGCCCACGCTCGCGCGAAGGGCGCCAGGAACACGAAGGTAACCCAGTGTTCCCGGGAAGTTCGAGCGCGCGCAGTGCGTTTGGTGTGCGAGCGGCGTGGCGAACATCCGTTGAGGGCGGCGGCGGTCGAATCGATTGCGCCGATGATCGGCGGCACACCGCCGACACGGCCTGCGTCGGTCAAGCGCCGCAACAGGCCATCGGTGTTCTCGTGCGTGCCGCGTTGCCATGGACGAGGTGGGGCCGCGAAGACGACTTTCATGCCGCACTCGCGGGTGAAACGGGCGTGATCCGACAGTTCCTTGCCCCGATCCGCGGCCAATGATCGGCACAACTCGGCCGGCAGGGCGGTCGCGGCTTTCTTGCGTGCGTTGGCCGTCGTGACGGCGCGGTCGCCGGCCGGCGGGGGCCGTTTTTCGTGCGCGGCATCCGTCCATAGCCGGGCTCGCGAGGTAAGTGCGCGGGCATTGGGAAGCGGCTTGATCCTGCCACCCGTGGGCCGATCAGCGATCGGTTCCGGCCAATGAATAGGTCGCCCTGCCCCGTGGCCCGGCACCGCGCGATCTTCCGCCTGTGCGGGCCGACTGGAGATCATCCCTTCCTCGCTGAGGCGCGCGCATGCGCGGGCACGCGCTCGTGCCCGGGGAGCTCGCAATGCTTAAGCGGTGCGCAGGAAACCCACGCGCTCGCGCTCGCGCTTGTGCGCGCCGCGCCCTTGAATAGAGAGCGCCTGATGAATGGTGTCGTGAGAGAGCCGCATCGACGCGTCGTGCGGGACATCGACGGGTGATCGACTGGCGATCAATTGGCTAAGCGTGTGCGCGCGGTATCGTGTTGAGCCGCTTCCGCGCAACGTCTCTGAATACGCCCAATGCCTCGGCGAAGGTCGGCGGCTTATCGGACCCGTGGATCAGGGCGATGAGCTTCGTCTCGTATTCTTCGGCAGTCTGTTTGTCGTTGCCCATCGTTTGCGGCGCGGCGCTCATGCACGCGGCGGGATTTTCCCAAAACGCTTTGTGACGCGTGAATTCGCCCGGATCCAACGCCACCGAGTCATTGAAGTGCGCAGCCGCTCGGTGAGCCACGGCTTGTTCTTCCTTGACGACGCACCCCACATCATAGAGGTGGCGGACTAATGCGTTGTCCCCATCGTTCCGCTTGCCGGCGCGATGCTCGGCAAATTGACGGAGGAATGAAAGTACCTTTTCCGCGAGCGTTTCTTCGACAGCCACGCATGACATCGTGAACGCCGATGCGTCTCTGTTCGCCAACCGGTGGGCGAGATATCCGATGGACTGCTGGGATGTTGCGAAGTGTGGCGTTCGAGTCGTAAATTCGCGTTTGAGGTGCGGACGCAGGCCGGTGTCGGTGGCGTACTGCTCTTGGTGGCGTACCGCTCCTGGTATAACCAACCGTTGGCGAAGTATCCGTTTGCATTTCGAGCCGTAGCCGCGTCAGCGATTTCCGCAAAACCCAATCCCTACGAGCTGTCAGCGACTTGCTTCTTTAGCGCTGACAGATGCGCTTTTAGTTGATTCTGAGAAAGGGAGGTAGCCGGCGCGAGAACGCAACTTCTTTATCCCATCATGGAAGGTTGCCCTGTGCCCCGTCCGCTCGCCGTCGATTTGCCGGGCGATCCACCGCCCCACCCGGCACCCCGCGATACGCTACTGCGCGTGCCGGATGCCGAACGCCATCAGGCCGCCGCGCTTGGCGCTGGGGGGCGCGTGCTCGTGGGTACTGGATTGCACCGAAGGGGGCCGACCTGCTGCGCTTCGCCCGCCGGCGTCGGTAGTGCTTACGGCTTGCCGAGTGCTTTGCGCAGCACGGACAGAGCGATAACGAGCGTGTGCGGTTTGTCCGTCAAGGGGACGAAACCGAGGTGTTCATAGAAGCGTTTCGCGTCGTCGTCTGTGGCGTCAACCATCAGCGCGAGCATGCCAATATCTGAGGCCATCACGCGAGCGGCGGCGTCGAAAATCAGCGATACGCCCAGCCCGTGCCCGGCATGTGCCGTGTGCACGGCAAGACGGCCCATGAGCGCCACCGGCACCGGGTCGCGGGGCAGTTTGTTGACGAGCGCGGCGGGTAAGTCGTCAAGCGGAACACTGGCCGCCGACAGGGTGTAGAAACCCGCGATACTGTCATCAGGGGCAAGGGCTACAAAGCATTTCGCAAGGTCGCGCTTCACATCCTGCGAGACGTGTTGCTTGAGATATGTATCTAAAGCCGGTTTGCCACACGTAAAGGGCGTGCGGCCCATGCTCGGGGTAAGCGCGACAAAGCGAAATTGCGTCATTCATCCGCCTGTAATTGCCGGTACTTCTTCGCGCCTCGCATCAGCGCCGGGGCCGGTTCGGCGGGCGAGAGAAGCGCGTTAAAAAAACGATGTTGGTCGGCCACCGAAAGGCGAACGAGATTGGTTTGCTCGATCACCTTGGTTGCGGCTTCCCAAATCGCGGCGATAGCGAAATCGGACATCGAGCGACCTTGAATGTCTGCCGCCTGCTCAAGCAGGGCGCGGACTTCGGTCGGGATTCGAGCCTCAAATCGGGCGGTTGCGTTCATGCTTTTGGCCTCTGGGTACTGGGGTTCGGATACTTGGCTACGTGTACTTTGGGGGATAGGAGTGATTGGCGATGCCGAGCCACGAAGACGCTCGCCCGGCAAAGATCATACGGAGGTCATCCGTACAACGATTAAGATTATACGGCAATTTTCCGTACAGAGAAACGTTGTCGGCCGCGAGCGCAGTGACACACCATCGGGAGACGGAGTCATGCGTGACGAGAAGCCAAAGCACACGCGCCGCCCTCGCGGCCAAGCCTACGCCCCGACCGACGAAGACCGCGCCACGGTCACGGGCCTGCTGCGTTTGGGCGTGCCGCCGAGCCGGTGCCGTGCCCCCATCACGAACCCGGCCACCGGCCGCGCGCTGGAATGGCCGACGTTCGCCCAAGCGTTCGCGCAGGAACCGGCAACGGCCGCCGATTCGGGCCGACTCGCCGTGCATGAAACGCTTTTATGGATGGCGACACAGCACACACCCACGTCCCCCGGCCGGCGCGCCACTGATATCTACATGAGCGCCCACGGCGCGGCCGCGTTCCGCCGCCACGGCCACACAACGCCGGACGAACCGGAATGTAACGCCGGATTCGATCACCCGCCGATTACCAACGCTAAGGAAGCGCCGGCGGTGCTCGAAGCAATGGAGCGACGCTACGGGCGCGGCTGCATCGGCCAAGCGTGACCGCCTGCCCGGCCCTACGCTGCCCCGGCCGTCCGGCCGCTGCCCATCGCCCGCAACGCTGGTGCGCTGAGTAGCAGCGTGCCGACGTTCGTTCGCGTGAAGTCCTGCCACGCCCCGCGCTCAACCGATCCCGTGACCTGCGGCCAGAGAAAAACGCCGTGAGGTACGACCGCGCCGGGCACCCATACGGGCATGTCGGCACGATTGAGCCCATAGACGAAGACAGGAGGCGGGGCAGGCTTGCGCATGGGGCAGCTCGTGACGGGGGGAATACGACGGCAACGCGTGCCGGTGTCAGTAAATAAGTATCACGCGAAGTAATGATCGCCCGTTAGGGGGTGCCCCTATGTGGTTCGTCAAGCACCAGGGGCAGTCTTGGGTTGATAAAAAGTTCCGTCGCGCAGCATGGCAAAAAGCACGTCGCAGCGCCGGCGAGCCGGCGCGATCAGTGCTTGGTTGTGGCGTTTGCCCTGCTGGATTTTGCGGCTGTAATAAGCGCGCGAGATCGGGTCTCGCAACGCCGCAAATGCTGAGAGAAACAAGGCGCGTTTTAGCACTCTGTTACCCCGCCGAGAGGGGGCTCGCCGCGAATCGAGGAGCCCGAGCGCCGGGTCACCGGCGCAAGCCCGGCGTACGCAGCCAGGTGGGCGGCCGAGACAAAGGCTTTGTGTGCCACCTCGGTGAGGAGTCGTGCAGCGCTCCTGAGGCCGACTCCCGGCATGCTACTCAGGACCGGCCAAAGAGGGTGGCTTTGTACCAAACGCTCGACTTCGGCAGCAATCTCGTCGCGTTGCTTTCGCAGCGCGGCGAGTTGTTGGGCTGGACGCGGCTTCACCAGCGTGGCGGCGGGGGTGCCGGGCACGACCACGGTTTGCTCGGTAAGCGCTTGCGAGATCGCGGCGGCGAGGTTTTTGCCGCTGCGTGGTGCGAGCTTGATCAGGCGATTGGCGAGAGTTTTCCGCCCCGCGCGGGCCAGTGCTGCCAGCGATGGAGATCGCTCAATTAAATCGAGTACGGCAGGGTGACCCAGGCGAGGCCCGAGCACGTGCTCAGGCGCGGGATGAAACTGTGTGAGCAGGCCGCGAATGCGGTCGCCGGTGTGATTGACCTGCTCGGCCAAATCGTCGTCGAAGCCGCACGGCATCGTCCGCTCGGCGAGCGGCTCATCGGCCAGACGCAGCGAGCGCAAGGTATGTGGCATGGCGCGCGCGGCTTCGGCGATGACTGCGGCGTCGCGCGCGTCAGTCTGGGCTTCGCCGGCCTGCAGATCGGCGATGCGACGCATGGCCAGACTTGGCAAGTCAGCGACGAGTGCACCGGCGTCACGGGCCACGGCCAGTGGCAGAGCGCCGAGGGGGGCGGGCTGATCGACGACAAACAGAAGCCGGCCGTGCGTCTTGAGCTCATTGATGAGAGCGCGCAGTTGGGCCTCGTCGTTCGGCAGAGCCTTGTTGTAGAGGCGGCGGCCGGTGCGATCGAGGGCGACGGCAGGGTGATGGCCTTTGCCGACGTCGACGCCGATGAAGACATCGACGGCGCCATGAAGGGGAAATGAAGCGTTTTGCATTGCAGTTTGCCCAAGCAGTGAGTGGGCCTGCAAAAAACCATGGTGGCGTAAGGGGCGTTGCTTCCTGCGCCGGATCCGCCATGGCGCCTTGGCTCGTTGTCAACCAACCGACCTGAGCTTACCGTCACGATGGCGCCGCCGGCGTCTCCGGGCGGCCCGGGGGGCGCTAAGCGCCCGCCAGGCGTGGCGGCGGGGACGGTCACCGGGTCGCCGGGGTCATGGCGCTTGCCACGAGAGCAGTAAGGACTCGAAGTACCTCTGAGCGACGGCGGCCGCCTCGGCGTACCGAGGCGCGTCGACGGGGTCTTCGCGAGCCTTGGCCAATTCGCTGCGGGCCAGCGCGTAGAACGCCAAAGCTTTCTGGGCCTCCGCGCCGGCCTGCTCGGGCCGCCCCGCGCCCCGATGCTCTGCCACGGCGGCCTCGCAGCGCTGTCCGACGGCCAGGTAGCACAGGCCGGCACTGCCGTGATCGCCTTCTATCGTGAAGAGCTCGGCGGCCGCCTCGGCGTACCGAGGCGCGTTGACGGGGTCTTCGCTCGCCTTGGCCAATTCGCTGCGGGCCAGCGCGTAGAACGCCAAAGCTCTCCGGGCCTCCGCGCCGGCCTGCTCGGGCCGCCCTGCGCCCCGATGCGCTGCCACGGCGGCCTCGCAGCGCTGTCCGATTTCCAGGTAGCACAGGCCGGCACTGCCGTGATCGCCTTCTATCGTGAAGAGCATGGCGGCCGCCTCGGCGTACCGAGGCGCGTTGACGGGGTCTTCGCTCGCCTTGGCCAATTCGCTGCGGGCCAGCGCGTAGAACGCCAAAGCTCTCTGGGCCTCCGCGTCGGCCTGCTCGGGCCGCGCCGCGCCCCGATGCGCCGCCACGGCGGCCTCGCAGTGCTGTCCGATGGCCAGGTAGCACAGGCCGGCACTGCCGTGATCGCCTTCCAACCTGAAGAGCTCGGCGGCCGCCTCGTAGTCGCACACCTTCACCAAGCTATGCCCGGCGGCCGGGTGATCGGGCGTCACCCAATGGGCGAGCGCGGCGCTGTGGGCGGCACGCACGGCCTGCTCGACGGCGGCCTCGGCCAGCGTGAACTGATTGGCCTGACACTGTATCTTTGCGACGTCGGCCCAGATGTCGGAGATCTCGTCGAGGAGGGCTGCGGCCTGTGGGCACAACCCCAAATCCACGAAGGCCGAGGCGGAGACTGCGCCAACGACGAGGGCCAACTTGGGCAGCTCCAACGCTCGATAGAAGGCGGCCGCTACCGCCAAATCGCAGGTGGCCCGCGTCACGGCGTCCAGGGCTGCCGCCGCGTCGCTGGGTTGGGGCGGCACGCGTGCGGTGAGGGCGAGCGCATACGCGAGCTCAAGCTTGCTGGCCGCAATGAATCCGACGACGGCGGCCACACGGTTATCGGCCTGCGCGTGTGCGTCCCCGGCGTGGCGATGGAGGTGGGCCACCCACGTTTCCTTACCCGGCACATGCGCGAAGCGCTTCGCGGCGGCCTCGAAGCAGATGGCGGCCTGTGCGTGCTCGCCGCGCGCCAGGCAGGCCTTCGCGTCTTGGTACCACACCGCGCCATCCAGATGCCACCGGTCCTCTTCCTTAAGGTGCGTGCCAAACCCGTTGGGCGGCGCGGTGGGGTCGAGGCTTCGCCGCAGCGCCTCCGCGCCGGTGGGCGAAAGATGGCGCGCCAGGCTCATCAGCGCGGTCTCGCGCGGCGCCAACGCCGTGCCAAGCGGGTGCCCGTCATCGAAGTGCGCGTGGAGCATGAGCTCGACAAGGCCGATGAGGTCCCCCTCGGGGTCCGTGCCGTCAAAGTTCGCGTCGCGCAAGTTATGCAGCGCGGGCACCCGGAGGAGCGCCTCACGCGTCTCGATCAGCGCCTGGACGTCCTGCAGGTCGGGGGGGATGACCGGCATCGCGTCGGGGTCGCCGACGGGGGCGTTGATGGGCATAAGCTGGTCAACCGGCGCGGTGCCGGGATTGGCGACCTTCTTCAACATAAGGAGCTCCTCGAGCAGGCCTCGGCGACGGCCGGTGCCGGGCGGCATGGGGCCGCCCACAAAAGCGTTAGCGTAGGAGGGGGCGCCGGGGGCGGAACTCAGGTGGACACCTGAAGTCATGACCGGTGCGCCGCTTCACCCCGCGTGCTCGAAGGCCGGGAGGCGATTCGACATCGGGAAGTCCAGTGGCAAGCGATGCCGACGCCGCGTGGATGACCGACGTAAAAGCGCATGCAAATGCATCACGTCGTGCGCGCTCCGCAGGTCACCACCGGGCTCGATTTCTTTGGCCAAGGGGCGCCCGAACCCGCACCACCGGCGTACGAGGCGCAGCGCGCGAGGTTTGTTTGAGTCGGACGGAATCCGTGTATGCCAACGGATGGGGATATCAGGCGGTGATTTCGTCGGAGAAGTATCGGGCGGTGTATGCCGCAGGCGATACATCATCGCGCCGGGCCCGAATGCGTTGTCGATTGCAGAACAGTTCGATGTACGCAGTGATCGTTTGTCGGGCTTGCGCTCGCGGGGCGAAACGGGCGTTATTCGCCGGCTCGGTTTTTTACGTGCCCCAGAACGATTCGATTGGGGCGTTATCGTAACAATTGCCTTTGCGCCTCATCGATGCCTGCATCTGGAATTGCCCGAGCAGCTGCTGATAATCGTGGGAGCAATATTGGCTCCCTCTGTCGGTGTGTTGGATCAGCCCGGCCGGCGGCCGGTGTGCGCTTGTCGCCCGCAATAACGCCTGCATGACGAGCTGTTTGGCCATGCGATCGCTCATCGCCCACCCCACAATTTCACCGCTCCATAGGTCTTTGGGTCCGGCCAGATAGAGCCCGCCTTCGTCAGTGGCGATACAGGTGATGTCACCGCATCAAACCCGATTGGGGGCCTGAACGCTGCACGATTGCACCGACAGGTTGGGTGCCACCGGCAAAGCATGGCGCGAGTTTGTCGTCGCCTTGCACTTGCGCTTTTGCCGGCAACGCAGGCCCGGTTGACTCCGGAGACGTGTGATGCGATGCACATCAACCCGGGAACCGCGCCCGGCCAATTCACTTTGCCGCCGCTCGGGACCGAACGTTTCACGCGTGCGACGGTGAGCGGCTCTTATTTCGGTTGCCGGCCGGGGCTCTGCCTGCGCTCGCCTCGAAGGTTGACGCCCCCGCCAAGCGTGGTATCCGCTGTCCGAGCCACTCGGCAGGCGACACAGTGTCGGCACCGGATAGCGGGGTCGCACCTGTTCAATCGTGGCGTACTTCATCGCGACTTCCTGGCGAAGTAGGCCGCAAATTTTTTTACAGATCACGCGCCATCTTGACTTCTGCGAGCTCGCGCTTGACGCGGCTCAGCGCTGACTCGGCCTCAGTCTTCGGACGTTGTGTGCTGCCGATCTTCGCGAGGTCCGCGGCCTTGTCCGAGCGTTGCCGGTTCGCCGGCGTCTTGATCGAGATTGACAGCCGCCCGGCCGCCGCGCTGCTGCCCACCTCGTGCGCCAGCTTGACTGCTTCTGCACGAAACGCCGGGGTATAGCTCGCTTTGGGAATTCGATGCATGGTGCTCTCCGTCTCGTCATTGTACGAAACGTTGGCTTCCCCTTTTTCCGACCGATCTCACAAACCCTCCAGGACACAGAAGTCACCGCGTAGCTCGTCGCCCCGCCTGATGCTCCCGATCGTCAAGCGTGAGCCGGAAAAGGCCAAGCGCCAGATGAACCTACCGCAAGCGGTACCTACCGAGTTACGCGACTATCAGCGCGACTATCAGCGCGACTATCAGGAAATGAACGAGGTGGAGATTTCGCTCAATTTCATTATCGAGCGCATACTCATCCAACCCATGAAACGAGACAAAGCTTTTCAGACGTGGAAAGTGACTGGTAAAGCGGACGTGTGAACCGCTATGCAAGGCGATTGAACACTATTTGGTCACGACGGCGCGTCGAGGTTTCGACACCGTCGCGCCAATGATCGAGGGAGTATCTGTCGAGTTTTCTCCTCATGCCGGTGCTATCGATCCAACCGACGGGGCCGCTCCAATCCTGGACGGGATCGTTCAAGTCCTTGACGGGATCGTTCAAATTCGGGACGGGCCGCTTCGTAGGCCGAAACTTTCCGACGGTATCCGGGATCTCATCGATTGGACCGCTGGCTGCTTCGATGACTTTGGCCACTTCCTTGGCCGCTTCCTTTTCTGCGGGCGTTGCTTCGTCCTCTGCTCCGCGATTTGCTATGCGTATTTCATCTCGCACAGCTGAAATCTCAAGTGATACGTTTTGCAACGAATGCACAGTCGTGGCTATTTCCTCGAAACTTTCGATGGTGCAATCGGTGCGATCAATGTCTATGCTCAACATTCTTAGCTTGGGCAGATGACGCAAAGAAGCGCATAAAAAATCAATTACCTTATCGTTGACGTGAAGATTGTCGCCAAGATAGAGAGTCAATTCCTCCAAGCAAGGCAATTTTTGCAAATCGGCCATATATTTGCAGAAATCACCGCAGCCAATTCCCCAGCTGTTCTGGAAATCAAAGACAACCGATTTTAGTTTTGGTGTGTATGATAAATTATAAAATAGTCTATCAAATGATCTTTGAGAAAAACTATTGGTATCTACGCCGACCGCTAGATATTCAAGCATGGGAAGGCATCGTAAAGCATTTCCCAAAGACCTTAGTGATTCAAAGTTTGTGTGCTGCCGATTGAAGCGCGACGAATTTAGATTAAGCACAAAAGCATGCAAATCTTTTATTTCTTCTATCGCCTTAATCAGTGGTTTAATGATCCGTGCGTCGAGGTTTTGGGGTGTGCTATCCAGCACGCTGACTTCTATGCTTTTAATAGAATTCTTGTTGCGTCGTATGAATTTTGCTAATTCACTGAGGTGATTTTGAGAAATTTCTACGCCTCGAAATTGGACTCGTAAACGATGCAATGGCCGCTTGAATCCACATGTGAAAGAAGGGTCAAGTCCTTGCGCGCTCAAGGGTAAGTCTGGGTCGTAGGTTAGACTATTGAATGAGACATCGAGACTATTAATGTATAGATTCTTTTCTTGCGCCACGTCATTGATCCCGACGCCGTGGGGCAAGTCCAGAGGGGCACAGTGTTTATCGTTCACCTTGGCCGCCAACTCACCGGCGCCCCATTCGTCAATGGTCATGCTGTAACTCACTAACGATACCTGCATAGTTCAACTCCGGAAAAATAAGTACCGGTGAATGGGGACCCTATTACGGATGGCCGTCCTTGCTTGGGTATGAAATGCTGACAGTCATAATCGCTAAGGGAGTAGCGTCATCGCCTTGCGAAGGCGCAACTGAGATAAATACACGCCGAACACGAGCAGCAGGACGACTCCCCCGCAGGCTCTTATGGACACAGTACGGGTCGCGCTGATTGTTTCCGCCGCAAAGCGACGCATCAGTGGGGCGCTCGATGGCGAGCACATCGCGGCGGGTTCGTGCGCGTGCCACGTGGCGTACGTGGCGAACGTTCGTCCCCGCACACTGGGATGTCAAAAGGAAGAGGAAGCGCGGAACCACATATTCGTCCTGGGGAAGGTAGGCACGCCGACGACCATAAATGGCTTTTACTCTGTAAAAATGTGTTTTTCTTTCGGAAGTGAGCGTTAACCTACCGATTTCGTCATCAACAGGGTCGTCGAAAAGGGACCTTGGCGAGGACCCCTTTCACGGACGCACACGCGGACGCACACCGGGCGCTTCTGCTCGAGCGTATCGCGTTGCAAAACGCCTAAGTCGTGCAACACCGTGCTTGCCACCGTGCGGCCGAGTGTCAGCAGGTGACGAAATATGCCGAACCGGTCTTGAACCGCCAGGCATCGTTGCACATCAACAGCCTCAATAGGGACGCTTCTTCTGAGGCTTACATACCGTCGCATGTAGGGTGGTTGGGAGGGAGGTCGGGAGCTTCGCCTCTTCTCGTTTGGAATGGGGAACGCGACGTTGGACGACGAGATGCGCGGATCGATGGGCACGAAATTAAACATCATTCGATGCTATAATCGTGCCGTTGGACTGTTAACGGGGCGAACCATGCGGACGACTTTGGCGCTTGATGATGATCTTTTGGCGAAGGCTCAAGCCTTCACCGGCTTGCAGGAAAAATCGGCGCTGATCCGCGAGGCACTCAAGGCGTTGATCGAGCGTGAAAGCGCCCGCCGCTTGGCGCGTTTGGGGGGAACCGAGGCTGACCTTGGTGACATTCCTCGACGCCAAACGCAGCCTGCATGATTCTGGTCGACACGTCAGTGTGGATTGATCACTTGCGCGCGGGTGATGCGGCACTCGTCCGGTTGCTTGAGACCGGACGAGTGCTGGTGCATCCGTACGTCATCGGTGAACTTGCTCTCGGAAGCTTGAAGAACCGTGAGCTTGTGATTTCAACGCTGGGGGATCTGCCTCGCGTGACCGTGGCCACGCACGAAGAGGTGCAGCGCTTCGTGGGTGAGCAAACCCTCTTTGGATGCGGGATTGGCTACGTGGACGTGCATCTGCTGGCCGCGACGCGTTTAACGCCGGGGGCGGCTTTATGGACCAGAGACACGCGTCTGGCCGCGACAGCGGCGCGGCTTTCGTTGGCGGCCAACATCCTGCATCAGGCTGTGCGTTGGCCTGCTATTCGTGGAATCAGTGGTCTTTAAATTCATAGGCTTGCTGCAATGGCACCATGCCGGGAGTCGTTAAACACGCTTGCCGGGCATCCTTTGCGACACCGGGCTCCGCGCCCCCGCCCGCGCTTAATGGCCTGTCGGCGGCTCGAATCCCCCTCGCTTCGCCACCCATATTTATGCGGGTGTCCGGGCAGTTAGGCAAACGCGGTTGCTTGCACGCCCGATCGACGGGGTGAGCACCCGCAGCGACATCCGGCAAGCTTTGGCGGGGTGCGGCAAGCCGATGCGTTTGCCGGTGACGCGCCGCTCTTTGAGCACGGCAGCATCCGCGAAGCGGCGTGCATGGCGCACGCGCGACGCAAGACGTGCGAGCTGCATACGGTATGTTCCAACGCCATTACATAAGAAGCGCTGCGCCGCCTCGGCGAGCCATATCTCGCATAGAAGCCGAAATCCGGGGCAAACCGGCGGACGAGCGACGGCAAGTGCGGCGGCAAGTGCGACGGGTACGGGCCGTACCTCGGCTCGAAGCGTTACGGCAGTGGTACGCACCCGTGCCGCCAACACTCTGCGCAAAGTCCGACACCGTCCGCGCGATTCCGTACGCCCTGAACCGCCGGCCCGCGCCCGCGTATGACTGCGAGGACGGGCGGGCGCAGATCGATAACCTGATGGCCGAGCGTGCGCTGCGCGGCGTGGCGATTGGCCGCCGCAATGACCCGGTTGCCGGCGCCGCCTCGGGCGGTGAGCGTGCTGCGGCTGTGTAAAGCCTGCTCGGCACGGCGCGCTTGAACGGCATTAACCCGCAAGCGTACCTCGCCTATGTGCTTGAGCGCATTGCCGATCACCCGGCCGATCACCCGGCCGATCGGCTCGACGGGGTGCCGCCAGGGAACGTGGCGCAGCCACTGCCTGACACCGCCAAGATCGAGCCCCGGTCGCCCACCACCCTTGTCCGGTGCGTCAACAACCCGATCCCCGGTACCCATCGAGTGCTTATGTTGCAGGGACGCTTGCGTAGCGGCGACTTTTTTCGCCAGGCGTGAGTCTGACCTTGCAGGACCGGCTCGAAAGGCTGACACCCAAAGCGCCCGCATCACCTTTGCTGTGGCGCTGCGTGCGTGACCGGAACCCCTCGGAGATGCCGTACCGCAGGACGGCGCGCAACGGTGCGCCGCGCGACCGGTCAAGGCGCAAGACGCGCCGGGCAGACCGTCAGTCGCGTGTAGGGCGTTCACCGGCGACGGGGTGACGCCAGGCGCGATGCCGCCTGCCGCCGATCCCGACCTCATGCCTGCGCAGGGGGGGCGAGGTGCCCGCATATTTCGTTGCGCGGGCAAATTTACACGGTTGCGCCCGGTCATTCATGGGGGCCTTTGAGTCCGAATTCCGGCTTGTCACCTTTGAAACTGACAGTTGCCACTACGCGCCGCCCTTCGGCGAACTCCGTGAAGAGCGCCGTGGTGCGTTTCTTGTCAATTTTTTGACAGCCTGCGGCATGAATGGTTAATCGCTCCAGGTGCTCCAGTTCACGTGCGGTGCGTAGCAAAATAACGATACTCTCGGTGGTGCAGTGAGTGGAATTTATTTTCAAATTTAATTCTTTAAGTTCTTTTAAGTCCAACAAAGCCCAGCCGAGATGGGCAATTACCTTATCGTCGACGCGGTGAATTTGCGAGATATCGATCGTCAGATTTTTAAGTGACCTTATTTCGCTTACGTTAGCCCAGGCGTCCCACAATGTCCTGTCTGCGATTCTATAGCTCCGCGAAATGTTCAGGGCGAGTGATTCGAGCTCATCTTGATAAATCAAATTATAAAAAAGCTCCCTCATCTCCGCGTCGCGGAAAATATTGAGGGATATGCCGAGAGAAAGCTCACGCAGTTTAGGCAGGTGCCGCACAGTTTTGGCGAGTGAGGTCAGCGTCTGGTCAAATTCAAGAAACGCTGATGCATTAATATTTAGCGTGAGTGACTTTAAATTTCTTAAAAGAACCAGGGCATTGAAAAGGGATGTGAGTTTGGTCGCGGATTCGCTGTATTGACTTAAGTCGGCATTAACAAAAAAATTTCCAAAGCCACTTTTTGGCATTATTAGAGCCAGCTGTTTCAGGCTGTGCTTATGTTTGTCCATTAATGTGGAAATTTCCTTGAGGTGCCTAAGCGTGAGGCCGCAGCCTGGCAAAGTGGCACCTAAGCTATATAAGGGGTGCTTCGTGTTTCCCAAGAAAACCAGTTTGGCCACAGTCTTTTTTTGGGCAAAAACATGCCCATGCGCGAGAATGTGCACATCAAATACATCCAATTTTCTTAATTTGCTCAAGCGATACAGATTTTTTCTGTCAGCGTCGGACGACGTACGAAGCGCCGAGCCGACGTGAGGCCTCGTGAGGCTAATGGGTTCGAGAACCGCGTTCGATGGCTCCACGCTTGGCTGTTTCTCATGTTCCTTAACGAGCGTCTGGCTTTGCTGATTGTTGGGCTTGTCAGTGTCATCGTCAGCCGGGGGTTTTAAGTAACCCAGCCAGTGTTTTGTGGTGATTTTGAAAGAGCTCATATGTCAAACCTGACGTAAAAAAGGGCGAGTGTCGTGACACCGAAGTGACGTCGAAGCGAAGTCAAGGGGGCGCGTGGGGGGGGCGCAGCCATCGAATAAAATTGCTTGGCAGGGCACGCACGGCGTGCCTTGGGGGCAAGCTTGCGCCCCGTGTGCGCCCCGTGTGCGTTCAGGTGCGGGGCCGGGATGTCGCCCGGGACGATGTGGGCACCGCGGGAATGCTGAAAACCCGGCATCGGCCTGACGCGCCGTGTACTCGCCCGACGGTCCTGCGCGACGCGGGGGTTCGGGGGCCGGTTCCGGCGGATTCCGACGGGGGGCTCGCGCCGGGCGCCCGGCGCTCGCAGCGCGGTTCGCCCCGCCGCGTGTGTCTTCGGTCAACGGTAGCGGACTTCGGCTTCGGCGTACCCCACCCAGGCCTCGGTTCCAGGTCAATTCAGGGGTGCGGCGGCATCCACGGTGCGCCGGCATGTCGCGGGCCGACTTCGGGCAGTCCTCGGGCAGTCCTCAGGCGGTCCTCGGGCACGCCACAGACATGCATCCGCTGACGCAGGAACGCGTCGAATATCGGGTCCAACGTCAACCGGTTCTGACATACCGGCCCGCTCCATTGCAGCGTCGTGATGGCTCGGCGGAAAAACAGGTACTGTTTCAGTTGCCCAAAGGGTGGCACCTCGGCGTCGGTGTGAACACTCGTCTGTGCGGGCTCGCCGGGATCGGCCGCGCGCGCCTCCGCTTCGAGCAGACGGCGTAACTCGTTTCGGGCTTGCTCATCGGGCAAAGAGATGACCGTGGCCCGAATTCCGAGCAACACGGTGCAAAGCGTACTTTTGTCGCTCGCCGCACACAGGCACGTCGTCGCTGGCGCATGGCGCCGGTCGCGTGCCGCGCGAGCGTCGCACGGGGGCGGTGCCTCCGCGAGCAGCGCGGCGTAAAAACGCTGTGCCCGAACCGACAACCCCGTGCTCAGGCTTGCGAGCGTATGGAGCGCTTCGGCGTGAAGTATCGCCGCTCTCGCGACGTGCAGTTGACGCGCGAGCTTGTCCGCTCGCCGGTACGCCCCCGCGCGAGCCGTGGCCCACAGCTGTGCCGCCCCTCCCGCCAGAAAGACGCTTGCCGCCCAGAGCTTGGTCAGCAGCGGTGTGGCGCTGGACGGCCCCGTCCACTGCGGCACCCACGCGCACACGGCCACGCTGGCAAGCAGGCCCAGGAGCGCCCCGAGCTCTTCGAGCAGCTCGACATGCAGGCCCGGCTTGAGCCGCGCTTTGCGGCTGAGCGCTTCGTCTTGTGCCCGCGCTAACGAGGCCGCTGCATGGGCAAGCGCGTCAATGAGCCGGTCGGCGTTGGCGGGGGATGGTTTGCACAGGGAATTCAGACGCTCGACGCTCGCGCGGCATTCGCTCGGCTCTTCCAGCGTTGCGAGCTCGCGTGCGAAACGCGATAACCCGGGCCTGAGCTTTCCGAGTTCGCGCCAAAGCGTGTTCCGTGCCTCGCTGAGCGCGTGAGTCATTCCGCCGCTCGGCGCGGGTGCGCACGCGGTGCGGCGCCCGTGCGATGCGGGCGGGACACAGTCGATCGACATGGCTGAAAGACTCCTTAACGTTGCGTGCGCGCGAGCCGCGCGCACGGCGCGTGGCCCCTCACGGTCTCGACGCGTATCGCCGAGGCAGGGCCGCGCCTGCGCACCGACTTGCCCGCACCGGTTAGTGTGGACGCAGCGCGGCGCGGATGTGCTGCTGAAGGCGATCGAGATACGCATCCACCATGACATCGCGCTGTTCACTGCAAGCGTTGCGTATGGCGTCGGGGCAGGAGGCAATCATGGTCGTCGCGTTGTTGATCGCGTTCAGAAGCTCCGGCAGGGCGATCCCGGCATAACGCGAATGAAGTTGCCCTGTGCGCACGGCATAGGCGACGAGCATCGGCGAGATGAACCCGATGCCGGTCAGGTCCATGGGATCCCCGATCGCTTCGAGGTCCTCGTACGTCATCTGCTTGATCGCTTCAAAAGTTAGCTTCGTCATATCTTTTGTCTCGGTGCTGACCCTGGCCCCGGCCGCGACGCGGGGGATGCGGCGCAAGAGGCGCGTACGTCATTGTGGCGCGCGGGGCCAACCGGATCATCGGGCGTACACCTGAGATCACGCGGTCGTTCGCATGGACCCCCGGGCGAGCTACATGAGCGCGTTCGATGGGCGTGGGTTTCTCGCGGTGGTCGAACCGAACAGGACGGGCCGCCGAACAACGTGGGGCCTCGCAGTCGCCGCCGTCGCCGCCGTCGCCTTCGTCGCCGCCGTCGCCTTCGTCGCCGCGGCACCCGCGAACCCCGCTGTCCGGTCGCGTCCTGGCCCCTCCGGGTGACGAAGTGCGCACCGGCCGAGGACGGTGACGGGGCGTTCAAGCGTGTGCCGAGGCGGGTGCCCGGCGCGACAGCGTCGCCCCGGGCGCACCGAGGTTCTTGGCCGCATCCTCGGGGGGAACGCCGTTGGCCGGCAGCGTCTTGGCTGACTCAACCTGCCGGTCAAGCAACGTGGACTTGCGGCCGCCCATGCGGCACGCTGCTTGGCTGCGTCAAATCCGGCGCGGGTTGGCGCGACGATCGGCGCCGGTCCGTCTCGGCCGGATAGCCATGGCGTGGACAAAGAAGCAACCGGAGGGTGTGCCGGTGCCGGTGGAGTCGGTCACGCTCTTGCGCCGCAGGCCTGGCTGGTGCCGCTCGCGACCAAGGCGACGCGACGGGGTCCAAACGATCCGGCGTCCCGAAGATCGGGGCGTCCGCCTGGCGGGGCATTGCGAGTGTCTGGGACAAACCGGGGCGGTCCGCCCTCGTGCCGCTGACCGTGTCTTCGACGGGTATGGACGGGTATGGTCAGCTTATTTGGTCGAGGCGAGAGAAAGCGACATGAAAAAAACGTCAGGGCCATGTCGCGTTAAGCGCGTTCAGACGAAGCTTGCATCACCTCGGCGCGCGGCGGAATGGATTTATTCGGAGGGACTTCTTGGTGGTGTCACGCGCGTCGCGGAAGGGGGCTCGAGGGCGAATTCGGACGCGCGCACGCCCGTGTCAGCCTGCTTCATGAGGCGTGGCGCGACGCGTCGTTCCCCGTCTCCACGTCCTGCTGCGCGTCCCGCGCCGAGGGCAGGGGCGCGCAAAGCCGCGCTTTCGCAAGCTCGGTGTCTTGGAGTAGCGCGTCGCGCGTCGAGGGGGGCGGCTCATCGATATCGATGGGCGCCTGCGTATGCTCGCGTAGGAGTCGATTGAGCGCCGCGCCCCTCGTCCAAATTCTTTTTTCGCCTGCGTTCCCCTCCAAAATCAATTGCATGGCGGGCAAGCGAAATTTCAAGGACTGTAGCAGTCTGAGGAAGTTCTCCGCAATCAGCGCGTTCTCTTGATCGCCCGCCGCCGAGCCTTGCTGTTGAGCCAGCGCTTCCGCGTCAAGCAGTTGGCACAGCAGCGCTCTGGCTTGCTCGTCAGGAATCGATATCGCGCCCGTCTGGATCTCCAGGAGAATCCCGTCAAGGGGACTTCCATTCGTATCCGCCCTCAAGTGCATCTGGGGCAACGACGCGGTGCCGCTTAACGCATCGTTGGCGGGGATGCGCCGCGGTGACGCCAGTAACGCCTCATAGCGCGCAGCGGCAACTCCGGACACACGCGCCTTGAGGTAGGCAATGGTATAGGCGCTCTCCGCGCGAACCGTCGCCGACCGGATCATGTCCAACTGAGGCGCGTATCTTTCAACAAGGCGTTCGCGCGCGTCTTCGCGCTCCATCGCCCAGCCCTGCCCATAGAAGCCGGCGAGCAACAGCCCCCCCGCGGCGAGCGCCCAAGACGGTGCCGCGCATAAGAGCGCCGCCGCGGCGATCAACCCAAATAGCAGGCCGAAGTCCGCAAACAACTTTTCCACAAAACCCGGCACCAGCGTGGGGAGTTGATCGATGACTTCTTGTTTCGCAACATCCAAGAACTGCGCCGCTTGAGCCAAATCAACCAGGATCTCGGGGCGCTCCACCGGCCCGAGTCTGCACTTTGTCTCCACGTGCTCGATGTGGTGCAGACAGTCGGTCAATGCGGTATGACCCGCGCCACTGCCGCCGATCGCATCAAAATCGTTTAAGAATCTTGGAATGTTGCGCAGAAAGTCGCGGAGGGCGTGCGTGAACGCTGCATTAACAACGACGGGGTCCGGTGACACGGACGCGCGGTACTGGGTCTGCGCCAAGGGGGGGGGCGCGTGATTTCCGACGTCATTAACCATGGCAGCGTTCTTGCGGTAGCGTGCCGGGGGCACGGTCACGTTGGCGGGGTGTTGGCATACGATGAAGCGATGAGCAAAGCGGAATCACTCTATCACGGCCACCGTTTCGCGGCGTCGATCATCGGCCATGCGGTGTGCATTGGGACTTCCGATGTCAGCACAGCCTGTGCGACATCGAAGCGTTGCGATTCGAGCGTGGAGCGACGCTTGGCGCCGCGACGCGAGGTTCACGCGCCTGCGCGGTGAGTCATACGTGCTTTGGCGCGCCACTCGACCTCCCGCTGCAGGCGCGGCGCGACAAGGCGGGCACCCGGCGCGCCTTCACGCGGGTGCTGTGCTCGAACCGGGTCGCCTCACACGATCGTGATCGATCCACTGCGCAGGTATGCGTCGGCGAAAGCCGGGCTCCCGGCGCCGGGCATTGGGACGCATGGGTTCATCAAAGCGGCAGCCCGGGCCAACCGCCGCGCGCACAACCGCCGTCCGCCGACGCTTGAGCGCGAGCGGCGTATGAAGGCTTTCACGCCCCGGCGCGCACGCAGACCTTGCTCTCGAGCTTCGGGCCTGTTTCGGCACCCCTTCGCCCTCAAACGCCGTTGGCCGCGCGCGCCGCGCTTTCGCAAGGGGCGCACGGCGCGCTTGGCTCAATGGCGTGAATTCCCGGCGTGACCCAAAATCCGTCCAATGTTTTCCGACCCACGGGGGTGGGCTTCTCCCGAGAAACGGTCACACCTGAAATTAGAAATTTCTGGCAAATGTGAAGCCCTGTCGGGCAGGGGGATTTGCAATGAAAAGGTCGCAGTGCACCGATGGGCGGATTGCGTTCGCGCTGAAGCAGGCCGAGGTCGGTACCACGGTGGCAAAAGTGTGCCGGGAAACGGGTGGTTCGGAAGCCACGTTCGACATATAGGGACGGCCCTGGACAGCAAGTCAATGTTTTGATGACCTCGCTGCGTCATCACGTACAGCAACGCACGCCGCTTGCAATATCGCTTCGTCATCGGACGGCGTGCGGTGCCCGATCGACGAACGGATAGGTGGGCGACGGTGAAAGCTTCGGATCCGGTTCATCGCATCCAGTCGCGCCTGGGCTCGTGTTTCGTACCGAGACCGCGGGTTTGCGCGACTTTCAATGCGTTGAAGCCGCTTTCCCACGGGGCGTTGTGCCATGCGTTGGCGCGCCGACGCAGGGACCGCGTCATTCGCTATGGACCTGCCCATTCCCGATAGCGCCGGCTGACCTGCTGACTGCCGCGATCGGAAGGTAACGGCAACCCGGCGTGGGGACGGCGCCGCCAATACGCCGCGCCCAACGCGTTGCCAATGCGTTGCAGACAAGCTCGGTATCGATCGGCTCGGCCATCGACCTACCGACGACGCGTCGGCTGCCGGGATTCAAAACAGCGGCCGGATGTCACGCGCCCCGGGCAGTAGGCGGATACGTGATATTCGTCGGCCGGGCTTATTTTGCCCCCGGCCGTCGAATCGACGGGCTAGCGGATTGGGAAGGCCGCGGGTAAGCGGTGCACCGGGTCCGTGGTTATCTTCCATGCTCGCGGGAACGCCGGCCGCAGCCCTTGACGAAACAGACTGCGGCGCGCGCGCTCGGCACGGGTTGTGAGACCCCCTGCGCGTGCCGTGCCGCGATTGGGCGATCCCACCGCGCACCTCGCTATGCCCTGCGGCTCGGTGCGCGTACCCGCCGGTGACAGTCGCCGCTGCGCGAAACGCTCACCACACGGCACAGTCGATTGACCGGAGAGTGGTCGCAGTGAGTGGCGAACCATGCGGAGTCGGCATGCCGAATCGCTTGCGCATATCTTCGACTGATGAGTTACCCAACGGCTCAGACGGCTCAGACGGCGCAGCCACGCGCACCGCGGCGTGAATAACCCGTAACTCAAGGCCACTGTCCGTACTCGTGAACTCCTTCGTCACGTCCACGACCTCCGTCCTCGGCTCTTTGAACGTCGTCGTCGTGTGAATGCGGACTTTGTTGCCATCGATGCTCACGTTGATGGCCTGCCGACGCTCGTTGTGCGGGCCATTGTGCGTGGCCAGCACGTGGTTCGCCTTCAGGAACGCTTCGTTTCCCAAATGCCGCGCGATATCGCGCGCCTTGAGGTACGCGATATCCGCCGGTTCCCGATTACGGGTCATTAAGGCGTCTTGAATTTTTGCGATCATCTGGCGCAGCAGGGCGCCCCCCGGATCGCTTTGGAATTTCGGATCGTTACCAGCCACCGTGTCCCACGCTTCCTCCCCTACGGTCAGCGCGATCGGCACGTGACCCGCAGGCGGCGCAAAATACAGCGTCTCCATTTGCTTGGCAACTTCGGCGTCGGTTCGATTCTCAAGTTCAATTTTAGCGAGGAACAATGTGTCAATCGGTGACGGGCCGGCTGTATTTAGCCGGCGGAAGCCTGTCTCAATTCCTGAGCCTGACATGGGTGTTTTTTTAAGGATTTGATTCAAAAGCCGCGCGAGGGGGCGATTTCGAGGTACTGGGCGCGGTGCTTTACGGGGATACCCGAACCACGCCACCGCAGCGCGACGCGCGGCGCGTACGAAAAAGCGCCGTATTTTCGGTGTCGACGCCGCGGCCGAGACCCTGTCGTGCGGACATTGTCGGTATCCTCGGCCCGGCCGAACTCAGGTGAACACCTGAATCTTCGAGGCGTCTGACCGGCGAGCCCGTGGCCTCTGCGCCCGGCTCCGCCGCTCTTTTCCAGGCCCTCGCGCCGCGGTAGGCTGTCGCGGGGGGCAACACGGAGCCTCAGGCGCCCTTGCGAGTCGAGACGGTCACCGGCGCGACGCCGTCTCGCACACGTACCATTTTTCGTAATGTGATGGTCACCCCCGGCGTTGCCCGCCTACGGCCCGATTCGCTTCGCCCATGAGGTGCTCAAACGCCATGCGTTGCACGTCTCGCCCCGGGGCGTGCGCGGCATCCGGCGACGTCACGACCTCGCAACCATCAGCAAACGCCTGACGGCGTTGGAGGCCGACTCCGCGCACCAAGGGCCGGTGCTCACCCGGACCCGACTCGCCTCGCCTCACCTCGCGCGAGCGGGTCAAGCGTGAGAAAGCAACGCACGGCGCATGCGAGTCAGCGTGTCGCCGCGACCGCGGCGCTCGCAACACCTTCTGCGTCGGCACGCGCAAAGGGGGTGGGCCGGGTCTGACGGCAGACGTTCGTCGAGACCGACGCGACGCTCGCGTTCGCCAAGCGCTACGATCGCAAGCCGCCACGGACGGCGGCCGATCGGCTCAACCACCGCGTTGCGCCCTTCGTCGATAGCCACGGCATCCCGCTGATGCGCATCGTGACCGATCGTGGCACCGACTATTGCGGTCACTTCGCGGCTCACGCGTATGAGCGCCGGCCGGCGGTGGAGAACATCGACCCCACCCGCACTCGTGTCCGGTCGCCCGGACCAACGGCATCGTCGAGCGGTCGCACAAGGCGAGGCTCAACGCGTTCTATCGCGTCGCCTTCGCAAGAAAATCTACGCCAGCCACGACGGCGCCGCCGCACTGCAGTTCCGACCTCGACCACCGCTTGACGAGTCCACCACGCGGCGAGCGCATCAAGGTCGACGGTGCGATGGCAAGACGCCCATGCAGACTTTCCTCGACTCTGTCTCGATCGCCAAGCGGAAACGCATTGCTCATTCAGTCGCCGTCGCCGCGTAATCCGTCCGACCACCTGTCAGGTCAAGTCCCAGCTAATACACATAATTGCCTCGGACGTGCCACTGAAAAATCTCAGAAAACTGTCCGAACGAGCGAAGCCGCCTCTGCCTGTACCGTCTGCGCAGGCTCGCAATCAGCCCCGCCACGCTTAATACCGAGGCTTTCCACGCACCCACGCAACCGGGCCAAGCCACTGGAATGCGCTACCGAGCCGCGGTTGCCGCCCGGCAGCACGGATGCATGGCTATCCGGGAATCAACCAATCGATGGGATCGTCTGGACACATTCCCGACCCGCATTCAAATACCGTCGCGATCCCGTTGCTCAGCGCCAGCAAGCTCAATAAGGCGATAAGACCTACCGACACCACGACGGGCAGACGCAACATCGGCGCGCCAGAGGATTGATGCGCCCACTCCGATATCAGCATCAGTACAATCGCCGCGCCGATTGCGACGAAGAGCAGAAACGACCAGACATACAAATGTAGTCCCCAGAGCGCACTGCCATAAGGATCGGCGCCGGGAGCGACATGAAGCAACGTCTGACGACCGGAAATGACTAGCCCGATCGCTGTCGCAACCAGGGCTATCACGTAGTGCGAGGGTTTGGCGCCGAACCGTATGTTCATCGCCAAACCAATCCCCACGCCGATAAACGCGGCGCGTTGCAAAAGACAAAGCGGGCACGGCAGTTCGTGCTTTACAAATTGTTCGAAGAAGGCACCGACGAGTGCCACACTGATAAGCACGAGTGCGGCGACATTGAAGGTCTGAGAGAAATTTCGGGACATACCGCACCTCGTCAAAAGTTTAGCCCCAGAGCACTGGTCGCGTGGCAAAAGAAAAGCACTAATGTCGAAGCAATAGCCAGTCCTCCGGCATACAGCGCCACAACGTTTCTGTCGCGTAAGATCGCCACCACGCTGACGAAGAAAATCAAAAACGGCAAAGCCATCATTTTTGAATACCCTGATCTGAGCCCGTCATCGATTGCGTTTCGCATGAGAATCGACGGGGGTTTTTGTTTGGAAAGCAATATCGTCACTTGATGGCCCCCACACAACACTGAAGCGCGCACATCGCGTGATCGAAAAAGCAACCTGTCATCTGAAACGTGCCTAGTGCCCGCCTCCGTCGGGTCAGGGTTGTCGCGAGGGACAAGCGTGTCATCGCGTCGGATATGAGATCGTTCTCCGCCACCAAGGCCATCGCGGGTAAGCAAGCGATGGGCGATGACGATGCGTTACTGAATAGCCATACTCGTGCCTCCCTCGCGAAATCGGGCGCTGCGCGTTGACGCGCGCGACCTCGCACCGTCAAGGAGCTCGTGATGTCACGTCGGCTGCAGACGCTCGCGCAACGCGTCCGCCACAGACACCGGCAACGCGAAGCGAATCTCTGCGCCCAGGCGCGAGCGTAGCGACCGGAACGTCTGGCTGGCGAGTGCGAGGGGCGTACCGCCGTCCCCCGCGCCCCCGGTCTTCGTCACGCCCAGGTGCTGGAGCAACGCCTGGTCGAGCGCCGCGATCGGCCTCCGTCTCGTCGCGGCATTAAGGCCCAACGCCATGCGCCGGTGAGCGGGGCTGCGCCCGACGTCCCCGCCCAAGTGCCGCGGGCGCCGCCTGTGTAGCCGTCGACGAGCGCCGATCGCTCAGCACGATCGTCTTCGACACCCGCGCGCACGGCGGCAAACAAGTGCGGGCCGGAGCCCGCCGCGCCAGTGGCCCGCCTTGGCGTCGCCGTGTCGTCCGAGGTCGCGCACGGTGTCGCCGCCGCTTTGCAAATGCCGCGTTGGCGCCTGAGCTTCTCGCCCCTTCGGCACCGATTTCGGTGTCGCCGGGTCGAGGCTTCGATCGTGAAGGAATACGACCTAATGACAAGGCGGCGGTAACTTCCAGAAACGACACTTGGCTTTCGCAAAAGCGCCGCCTTCTCGCTTGCCGCAACCGGCCGTCGTGCACATCTTGCCGCGATTGTCCGCGGGCGCGCCCGGGCCGCTATCGAGCGAACACCTGAACCGCGTGCACTCGCGCTCAATGCGTGGTCCGCTTTGCCGACCTGATGGTGGAGTTCCACTCGATAAAGAACCGGTTCCTCGGCTCACGGCCTTACGAAGCCTGCGCCGATCTCGTCGCAAAAGCTTGCGCTGGCGAATTGGCCGCTGAAACGAGCGGTGAAGGCGCTGGTGTGCCTTCCTTCAAGCGCGCCGAAACGCCGTGCAGCCGCCCAAACATGGCCGTGACGACCCGTGAGGCACTACGTGGAAAATCGTTCAAGTGGGGCAGTGGCGGCGTGATTCGGTTTGCCAAGAGGGTGCACGAGTTCGTTTCGCCCGAAGGGATGCCGCTAGGCTCGCGGCCTTACGCCGCGTCAGGGGCCATCGTGGCCATGGCTTCGTCGGGGGAGCTCGAGGCCGCCGGCATGACATGAGCCAGTGCGTCCGGTGTGCGGCAGTAGCTAAGATGGGTAAACACCGTTTATATGTACAGTTTTTTTGAATTCTTCTGCAAAGCACTGAGCATCGCGACCATGGACGGGCGGCGAAGGCAGGGCAGGGCCGCACGCTCGAGCAGGACGTCGCGCGTGAGGAAGCATGCAGGAGTTTGGCATCCTCCCCTTCCTTCAGTTCTTATACCTTAGCGGCACCCTTCGGGGCGTCGCATATATGTACCGACGAGGCGAATGAACTGCTGGGCGTCCGCAAGCGAAAACTCACGGCTGCGGTTGTTTCCCACCACATGGCCGCAGGGTATTCGCCGTTGGTGTTGCCGCGCGTGCAGAGGTACTGAACCCGGGTACGATCGATCCTGCAAATCTCGGCAAGGCGGGAACCGGTGACCATCGGCGCGGCTTTGCGCGGGAACGGTTCCACAAGGTCGTCTTGTAGTTGCGCGAGGGCCGCCTCTGCACGGTCGGCAATGGCGACCAACTGTGCCAGGTCGATCTGGCGACGGCGGTTGCGCGAGCGGGTCCTGCCGGCGCCGATTCGGACGAGAGGTGTTGAGCGAACTCTACGTAAAACTAGGAAAGTATAGGCATGTATATTAACGTGACGATATACGTCGCTATATCTTTATAGAAAACGACGATCATGGATCCTGTTCGGAACCCTTTCTCACCGGGGGCCGGCAGTCAGCCCCCGAACTCGCCGGCCGGACAACCATCATCGAGGACGCGCGCATCGCCATCGAACGCGTGCTGCTGGGTAAGCCAGGCCGTTCGCAAATGTTTTTGAGCTTGCGGGGTGTGGCAAAACCGTGCGGCTCAATGCGGTCGAGAAACTTGTGACAGACCGGGGTCATGTCACTTCTATGATTGAGGCACCGGAGAATAAATCGCTGGGTGAACAATTGTGACCCCGCATGCATCAGGTATTGCGCAAGTTGTCGGTCGTCGCCAACGGGAAGGCGAAAGCGCACGAGGCGCTGCGGGCGCTGCGATCCTTTGCCTCCGCCTTCAAGCTCCAATACGGAGATCTTTCGATAGCGGTCGACCCTGAAGTGGGGGTAGCGGACAGCGGAGCGCTGGAAAATGACCTCCCCGAGCTGTTCGTGCAGATCGGCGAGGCGGCGAAAGCGGCGGGTAAAGCGTGGACCCTGCTCGTTGGCGCGCCGACCCAGGGACATCGTCATTCGATATTGACCTGCCAATTCCCGGTAGCGCCAGCTTGCGTATTGGGACTGCCGCGGTCGGAATGTAGAATCAACCCGGCGTTGGGACGGCGCTGCCTAGCTGCCAATACGCCGAGCGCAATGCGTGGCAGACAAGCTCGGTATCGATGTGCTCAGACATCGACCAACCGACGATGCGCCGGCTGCCGAGATCCATACCAGCGGCCAAACCAGCCCCGGGCGGTGGGCAGATACGTGATCTCCGTCGTCCACGCTTGATTTGCCCCCTAGCCGTCGAATCGCCGTGACAGCACATTTGGAGGCCACTGCCGAATGCGTGCGCCGCAGTCTGATTCGTCAAGGGTTGCGCAGGCGCGACATTTCGAGCCGAATCTGAAATGGGAGGCCTCCATTGTCAGCGGTGGCCTTATTGCGACAGCGTCCGAAAACCGGCAACACCTTGTTCACCCGGCGAGGGATCGCCGAGGGGTTCACCACCACGCCTCGCTCGACTACCATGTCCTCCAGTTCGCTCGAGCGCAGCGGATAGGCTACGTGCCAGCGCACGCTCGGCCCCATAACCTCCAACCGGTCGTGCACATGCTTCAGGACCCTGGCCATACCTACGGACAGGGGCTTTTTCGGTGGGTTGGCAGCGCACTTCATCGACCGGGTTCCCGGCGCGTGAAACCGCTGAGTCTTCCTGACTCCCCCTATTGCGACGGAAGCGACATTCTGCATGGATACGGTCTTCAATTCCCAATTGAGCGCATTTTGGCTGGAATGCGAATGCGGCGGGGGGCTGCCGGTGCTATAGATAGACCTCACCAATATTAGTAGAGGCACCTTCCTATGGGGATCACCCATTCCACGAATGTTCGCGGCCCGGGGCCGCGTGCGCCGGCCATCGACGTAAGTGCGGATGAAATTGACTTGAGTGATCCGTGGGAACTCGGCAAACTCCGTCGCGCCCTTTTCTTCTCCGACGAGTTGCACGACTTCTGTGGGCAGTTCTTTGACCGGGTCGATATTGACTTGGCCAAGGCCGCCCTGGTCAACCTGAAGCTGTATGCGTTGGCCGATAAATGGCACGTGAGTGGGCCGGCGATTGCGCAAAGTCGCTCAGACGCACTGGCAACGGTGAGCAACCGTCTGTCACCTACCGGGAAAGATGAACTGTTGCAAGCCGTGGGCGTCGACCATCGTGAGTCGGCGTTTGCGCAACACCTCGCGGCTGCCGACCTGCATTATCTCGCGGCTCCTGTGTGGTTCGCGCAAGGTAACGCCCTCTATGGTGGCCGGAGATTGCTACGTTCAGGCAGGTTTGTTTGCAGACGCTGCACGCGCTTACAAGATGGCCGCGCAAATCCTTGCGCAGTTAAATTTCCCCATAGCGGCCTCAGACGCCTACCGGCAGCAGGCACACGCCCACATGCGGCTGAAGCAGTTTGATTTAGCGGCGTACGCCTTCGAACACGCCGTACTCGCCGCCACGCTGGCATGTAAGGTTGATCAAGCGAGCCAGGCCCGCATCGAGGCGGCAGTGGCCCATAACCTTTACGCTGAGGACCCTCCGAAGGAGAAGCTCGCGCTACGCGTATATCACTGGCGCCGGGCGGGAGACCTGTACATGATGGAGGGGCGACCTGAGGATGCCGCCGACCCTTACGATCACGCCGCTATCCCTCATAACGTGGCGGGTCGGTATCGGGAGGCGGCGGAAAACTGGTGCCTGGCAGGCAGTGCCTATTCGGAGTCGAAGAGGAAATTTAAGGCGGCGGTCGTCTGGCGCCTTGCGGCCTACGCCTACTTGAAGCTGGGTTTGTTCGAGTTGGCCGCAAAAGCCTTCCGCGACGCCGTGCAAGCCTACGAATCGGCCAACCAGCCGGCGCTGGCGCACGCCGTCGGCATCGAAGCGCAAGCCGCCGCCTACCATGGCATGGGTGAGCACGCCCTGGCCGCAAAAGCGCACAAGGACGCCGCACTTGCCTACTTGAATCTGGGTGATTTCCGCGAAGCTGCAAAGGCCAATGAGAGGGCCGCACAAAGCCTTACATTAGCGGGAGAGCACGAGCTTGCCGCGAAAGCCTTCGAGGAGGCCGCGCACCTTTACCGGCAAGATAAGATGTTTGTGCGCGCCGGACAGGCCGAAGAAGCGGCCTCCCACGCGTACTACGCAGTGGGGCTGGAAGGCGAGGCGAAAGCCGCTCGCGAGAGGGCCAAGGTCGCTTACGCACTCGGTGGCCAGGCCGGTCGAACGCTGCAACCGCTGGAGCGTGCAGAGCTCATGCTCCCGGGCTAGACAGATGGTATGAACGCCGCCCTCCCTTCGCGCTGGATTCGGGCCCCGGACGCGGAAGTTGACCTGCTCGGCGATTTCCGGACCGCCAGCACCTCGATCGACTTGGCGAACCGCGACCTCTTACGGAGGCCATCGACATCACCACGCAAGGCGGGCGGTTCATCTTCCTCGTGTTCGGCGCGCTGGCAGCAGGAACGAGAGGCAGGCCGCCAAGCTTCCGGCTTGAAACGAACCACACTATAGGGACGCTTCCGAGGGCCAGCCCAGCCCTGAGCAACTCTTGCAAGGAGCTGAACGTCACTCGCAGTATGCATACGCGGCAGCGCAGAACGTTGTCGCTTAAAAAGGTAGGTACAGTTTGCTGATGAGTTCTGATTTTCTATAACAATTCAATTTCGTCTTCATATTGTCGACGTGACGCTCGACCGTGCGAGGGGAGATACCGAGAGACATGGCAATTTCCCTCATCACGACACCTCTGAGAAGCAACCTTGCGATCTCTCGCTCGCGCGTCGTGAGCAGGGACCACTCACCTCCTGAACGACACTGTTGGCGCATCGACTCTCGCCCATTGCGCATCGGGCCAGGGCTCGTGACGTCTGTGGTCGTGGGTGCTCGGGCGTCTGGCGCGTTGCGCGTCGCGCGATTATCGATGAGAAAATCATCGGCCTGACAAATCAGTTTTTTCCCAACATTGACGTAATACTGAGAAAAAGCATCTAGCCGATCGATGTTATTGAGATAAAAACTCGCAGCGCCCGTCATGCTGCGCGGCATGTAAAAGCAAAAGTACTCGGCAAAGTCTGCATTGTGATTGACCGTGACCAGACAATGATCGTGATTAAAAAACTCCCGCTGATCAATCAGTTGCTGACGAAAGCGGTCACGGAGCTCGCTTGGGTATGCTTCTACCTTCTCGCGCATGAGCGAATGCCGCTCGGAGGTCCCGTAATACTGGGGCGTATAGGTACCCGCAACGTAGCGCGCGGTGAAGAAGGTGTGCTCGAGCGCTTGAAAATCGCTCCAGAGCTCGGCGCGCGTGCCGTCCGCATAGAACCTCGAGTAAGAGAACGCATTGATGCCAGTTTCTATAAAGAACGGCCGGCATATTTCAAGGGTATCGGATGAAAGGCTTGCCATCGTCATGGTGTCCTCCGCGCAAATAAACTCGTTGGCGTCTGCCAATCTTAGACGACCGAGTCCGTACGCCAAGTGGCGCGAATCGCGGCAATTCCGTGGGCTCCGCGACGCTTTGCCGTGTCCAGCATATCCGGGGTCATGCCGCCGAGCGCAAAGACGGGGATACGTGCCCCGGCGACGATTTGCGCGAAGCGCTCCCAACCCATTGGGGTCGACTCGGGGTGTGTCAGGGTGTGCAACACCGGGGAAAGCGTCACGAAGTCCAAGCCGAGTCGGTCCGCGTGCGCCACGTGCTCGGCCCTATGGCAGGCCGCTGAAACCAGTATGGATGTGGTGGGGCGCGCTGACAGTTGCATCATGGCATTAGTGACCAGGTGGACGCCGTCGCAGCCAACCTGTAGCGCGTCATCGACTGTTCCATTCAATATCATCATGGCCCCGTGGTCGTGACATAAACGAACGGCTTTTCGAGCAACGATAATGCGTTCGTGCAGGGGCGTCTGCTTGGCGCGAAGTTGCACCAGCTTGATCCCTGAATTCAAGGTGGCGCGCAGATGGGAGAGAAACGGTTCGAACTCCGGTGGCTCGCTCGGGTTGGGGGTGACCTGGTACACATCGGGAAGGAAAGAGGGGGTCATGTCACGTTCTCGGAGAAGGGTGAGGGGAATCGTGATCGGGCTGGTTGCCGCTGTGGCTAGCCACGGCCGGGCGGGGGCCTGCTGACTTATCGTTGATGGCGGCGGTCTGCGCGACAAGAACCCCGAACGCGCACGCAGCGGCCACATAGTGGGCGGGGCCCAGCGGTGTCAGCGCCGATAAAAACGATGCGCAAATGAGGGTGATGCCGCCCAACAATGCGTACGGTAAGTTGTACGAAAATGAGACTCCCGTGCAGCGCACCGAGGGCGGAAACGCACGGATGAGTACCGCGCCCATGGCGCCGACCGTGCCAAGGGCAAAGCCGGTGAGAAGGTAAAGCGCGAGGAGCCAGGCGGGGTGGTGTGACGCGATGACATTCAACCCGTAATTGCTGGCCGCGACCAATACAAATCCGCATGTCAACGTGGTTCTCTGGCCAACGCAATCGACCAAGGCATCTGCCGCCACGCACCCCAGGATGAGTGCGCGGATCGCCGCGCAGTGCGCCGCCAAAATGTCAGCCGATGGGAGCGAATATTGCTTTTGCAGCAGCGTCGGCGTCATCAACATCACCGCCACGAAAGTCGTCGCGACCACCGCCGAGAGCGACATCAAGAGCAGGACATTGCACTGATGGCGGCGCGCAAGTGTTGTCAGCGGGGCGTCACGGGGGCGGGTAGTGTTTCGTTGGAGTGCCTGAAACACCGGCGTCTCACGCAATCTGCGGCATTGGCAAACTGTCGCGACACCCAGTATGCCCCCAAGCAAAAACGGAAGCCGCCAGCCGTAGCGAAGCACTTCATCGGGTGTGAGGAATCGATGGATGGCCCAGGCTGCTACCGATCCGAATAACAGACCGGCACACGCGCCTCCCCCGACGATCCCACAGGCACGACCGAGCCGCATGCTTGGCACGTGCTCCGCGACAAATACCCACGCTCCAGGCATCTCGCCCCCGACGGCGGCCCCTTGCATCAGGCGCAATACGAGGAGCATGGCGGGGGTAAACAGCCCGATCTGATCGTAGGTGGGCAGTAGCCCGATCGCCAGTGTTGGCAGCGCCATCAGGCTGAGGCTAAACAGGAAAGTGCGCCTGCGGCCAACCAAATCGCCGAAATGGGCGATAGCCACCCCTCCGAGCGGCCTGGCCAGATAGCCTGCCGCGAAGATGCCAAAGCTCTGCAGCTGGCGCAGCCAATCGGAAATCGTGGCAGGGAAGAAGAGTGTGCCGGCCGTCTCTATGAAAAAGACAAAGATCACGAAGACATAGAATTCGAGCGTCCCGCCCAACGCCACGAAAGCGATGGCCTTGTAATCCGAATAGCGAAGAGAATGCGTCGAACCGAATTTTGAAGCGTGCATCAGTCACCGTCTGCCGTTGCGTTCGTTTCCCCGCATCATGTGACCAGAAGGGGTTGACCTCGGGAGAACGCCTGTTGCTATCGCTCCCCGGACCGTCTTATCGCCCCCGCTATACGTAATTTTTACTCATGTGTTCCCCGCTGTCCGTGGTAGAGAATTCCCTCATGGCCACGGCGTGACTATCTGGTGCCACGGCCAGAGACGATTTGCACCATTCGCTCAGCAAGCGCTGTTAGCTCGGCCGGCGTCATGACCTCGGCCAATGTCATTTTCGAGACGGTGTCGTAAAGCTGATGGGTCTCGGCAGACGCGCCAACACTGAGTTGGGGAAACGTCGTTTCCAGGCGGGCGACCAACTCGGCATTCAAAGGGCGGCGGTTCTTTTCGGCCGCGGCTTTCAGTGCCTCATAGAGGGCCCAAGGCAGGCGGTATTGAGAGCGGTGGGTATCTTCCATGCGTCTATTTGACACTGCCGAGACAACGACGTATAGTGACTGTTAGTCACTTTATAGTGACTAAACTAAGGGGGCGGAATGGAGGAGGTCTTTCGTTCGCAGTATCGCATTCCGAGGGCGCTCCATGACTGGTTGGTTACGCGGGCCAAGGACGAACAGCGTTCGAGAAATGCGCAACTCGTTGTTGAACTGAGGGCTCGTATGCAGGCCGCTGCGGAACCGCCATCACCGGTTCAGCCACGTCCCGACGATAGAAACAACAGATAGCAGGAGCAGCTAAAGCACGCTCCAACGATAGCTAATATAAATAGGAGTACATATTAAAAACCTGGGCCAACACCAAGCGAAAAGCGGCTGACCTAGCATTTTTCTGATGCAATTCACAATTGGGTGAACGCTATGAAAGAGCATGGAACTCGTAAACAGGGACAGGGGAAAATCGATCTTCCCCCCAGTGACAAAGTCGACAAGGCGCTCGAACTGACGGTGAACTTGCTGGTCGTCGCCTTCGTGTTGCTTCCCGGGTTGGCCAACGCCCAAAGCGCCGGCGGTGGTGCTTTTGATGGCATCACACAATTCCTGAAATCGGTCACGCAACTGCTGATCTACGAGTGGGGCTACTACATCGGCATCATCACGCTTGCGATCCAGGGCTACCGCTGGAAAACGGGCCGCATCGACATGATGGCGCTCGGTGGCTGGGGCCTGGGCATCGGGCTCGTATTCTTCGCGCCAAACATCGTGTCCGACCTCAAAAGCCGTGCCGGGGGCTCGGTATGAGCCAGGACGCCCCGCTTCTCGACGAAGGGGAGCCGCTTGTCGCGGCGATGACCCGGCCTACGATGGTAGGTGGCCTCACGTTGGCCAGTCTGGCGATGAGTTTCTATTTTCCCGGCATGGCCGCGTTAATCACGCGCTCGCTGTGGGCGGCGGCATTGATTCCGGTCTTGTTGCTGATCAGCTATCTGGTTTGCCTCAAAGACGTGTACCTGTTCGACATCCTTTCGGCCGCCACCCATTTGAAAGCGTGTCCGAACCAAAGGCTTTGGGAGTGCCGACGCTATGCGCCTCGCTGATGTGCTCAAAGCCAAATTCGACCTGTCGCTGTCGATGCCGGTCCCGCCCGGAGCCAGTGCCGACGCGAGGGAAATGGCGCTGAGCGACATGGTCCCGTACACCGTGCACTACGATGACGAGACCGTCATCACCAAGGATGACGGGCTAGTGCAGGTCGTCAAGGTGGACGGCCTTTACTTCGAATCGTTGAGCGCCGAGCAGATCCGTCAGTTCGAGTCCCGGCGTAATACCGTGCTGCGCTCGATCGCCAACAGCGACCGGGGCATCTACGTCCATCTGATTCGCCGCAAGGTGAACCAGTATCCGGCAGGCGAGGGCGGAACGTGGTTCGCGCGCAAGTTCAATGCGGCCTGGCGCGAGCGCTATCGCCAGCGCTCGTTCTACGTGAACGAGATTTATATCTCGATCGTTCGCAACCGCTTTCGCCACGGCGCGCCCGGCGTGCTCGATCGCCTGTTCTCGCTGGTATCAGGCGAGAAGCTCACGCAAGACGATCTGGCATCGTTCGAGGAACAGGCCAAGGACGTTCATGAGGCGTCTAACTTTGTGGTGCAGACGCTGGCGGCCTATGGCGCGCGCAAGCTGCGAGTTCAGCGCCGGCCACAGTGGGTGAGTGACATCGTGAGTGCGGCCGAAGCGCGCGTCGCGATCGAGCAGTTCAAACTCGACTGGCACAAGTTTGTGACGGATCTCGGCCAGCGCGAGACCTATGGCCGTGACGAAGTGCTCGACTATCTCGGGGAAAACTACACCGAGATCGGGGCGTTTCTGCACTACCTGATCAATCTTGAAGACGAGCGCGTGCCCGTGACCGAGCTGCCGCTTGATCGCACGCTGGCCGTCTCGTGGGTCGATTTCAAGATGGTCAGCAACATGATGGCCGTGCAGAACCTCAGCGGTACGCGCGCCGCAGCGATGCTGAGCATGGCCGAGTGGCCGTCGCGCACGCCCTCGCGCATGCTCGACGAATTTTTGCAGCAGCCGGTTGAGTACATCATCACGCAATCGTTCTTCTTTACCGACCGCATCAGCGCTGAGCATGACATGCGTCAGGAGCGTCGGCGCCTGGCGGTCAACGATCACGAGGGCGTGGCCGAGGAAGACAAGGACGAGATCACGCGGGGGCTACAAGACCTCACGCGCGGTCGCTCGGTCAACGGCCTGCATCATTTGACCATGCTGGTGCATGTCCCGGCCACCGTGAAGCGTGTTGATGCCCTTGATAACCGACGTGAAACGATAGCCGAGCTCGATGCCGCCGTCGGCTTGCTCAAGAAGGCATTTGTGAATCTCGGCGTGAAGCCCGTGCGCGAATGGTTCGCCCTGGAAACGTTCTTCTGGGCGCAACTGCCGGGTCAGGCGCAACACTTCATGGGCCGGCGCGGCAAGATCAAGTCGGGCAACTTCGCCGGCTTTGCGTCGTTGCACAACTTTGCAGTGGGCAAGATCGACGAGAACCTGTGGGGGCCGGCCATCATGCCATTCGAGACCGAGAGCGGCACGGCCTACTACTTCAATTTCCATCGCGAGATGGAGGGGATGGTAGCTGGCCATTTCGCTCTCACGGCCGACACCGGCGCGGGCAAGACCACGCTGCTGGCCGCGCTGGTGACGATGGCCGACAAAGCGTTGCCGCGCGTGTTCTGGTTCGACAACCGAGAAGGCGCCAAGGTATTCATGTGCATGATGGGTGGTCGGCACACGACGCTTTCCGTGCAGGGCACGACCGGTTGGAACCCGTTCAGCCTGCCCGATACGCCCGAGAACCGCGCCTATCTGGTCGAACTGCTCACGCTGATGCGCACCTGCTACGGCGGCAAGCTGGTTCCCGATGACATTGACCGGTTCAAGTCGGCGGTGACCGAGAACTACGAACTGCCCGTCGAAGACCGCCGGTTGCGCAACGTGGCCTGGTGCTTTGGCCAGAGCGAGCTCGCCAAAGACATGCGCGTGTGGCACGGCGCCAACGGCGTTGCGGGCGCGAATGCGGGCGTGTTCGATAACGAGACCGACAACATCGATTTGCGTACGTGCCGGCATTACTGCTACGAGATGCGGCAACTGATCAAGGATGGCACTGCCCGCCCGGAGTTGCCCGTAGTGCTGAGCTACCCATTTCATCGCATCGAGCAGTCGATGAACGGCGAGCCGTTCATCATCGTGCTCGAGGAAGGGCAAAACCTCGTCAAGCACGCCTATTGGCGCGAGAAGATCGACAGCTACCTCATGCAGATTCGCCGCAAGAACGGCATTCTCGGTTTCGTCACCCCCGACGCCAAATTTCTTTACAGCGAAACCGACTCGATCAAGAAGCAGACGGCGACCAAGCTGTATCTGCCCAACGGCAACGCGAGCCGCGCGGACCTGATCGACGAGCTCGAGCTCACGCCCGCGGAGTACGACTTCATTCGGGACACCCCACCCGAAGCCTACAAGTTTCTGATCCGGCGCGGCAACGAGTCGATCCGGGCGGTGTTCGATCTGTCCGACTTGCCGGAGTTCATTCCGGTGCTGTCCTCGAACGATAAGGGCGTCGCGCTCATGCACGAGCTCATGCGTGAATTCGGCACCGAAGATCCCGAGGTCTGGGGGCCGGTGTTTATGGAACGCGCGCTGGCGCGCAACACCCACAACCTCGCGCACAACCTCACGAGCCAAGGAGCACGCGCATGAAAAACGCTCACGTAGCATTCACCGTTGCGGTTGCAGGGGCATCACTCGGGATCTCCGCGCCCGCGCCCGCGGGTGGCATTCCGACGTTCGACGAGGCGACGGTGCTTCAGTTGCAACAGCAGTTCAAACAGTTGGAGCAGCAATACGAAACGCTCAAGAGCCAGTATGCGGCGATCACGGGCACCTACGGCCGCGGGCAAATCGGCCTGAGCGATGCCCTGCATGCGGCGTCGGTGGTGCCGGGATCGTGGCAGGAAGTTGTCGCGCAGCAGCAAAGCGGCGCGTTCGCCTCGAAGCAGGCCGATTACGAGAAGCTCATCAAAACGATGCCGCAGGATGTTTTTGCCAATCCTCAAGCGCAGGACGCCACGTCGTACAAGATGAGTACCGATGCCGTGCGTGCTGCGCTCGCCGGTGGCGACGCGCTGTATTCGGAAGTCCAGACGCACCTGATCAATCTGGCACGCCTGAGCCAGCAGATCGACGTCACGACGAACATCAAGGACGCACAGGATCTGCAAAACCGCATTTCGAGCGAGAACGGCATGTTGCAGAGCGCGATGGCCAAGCTCAATACGATGAACATGAATCTGCAAGCGAACATGGTGAACGAGCAGAACCAGGCGACGGCCGCGACGCAGAAGTATTTCCGCCGCTCCGGACAGTGAGCCGTCCTCGCCTGTGAGACACAACAGCCAACAAGGAGCCGCCATCATGAAATTTTTCGCTTTTTTGCCCGCGATCGTGCTGACGTGGCCAATGATCCTGCTCGTCAGGAAGAGTTGGCGTCTGTTCATGATGCTGGTTCTCGCAGCACTCCTTTCGGGCTGCGCGAGCACACCGAACAAGTTCGACAAGTCGCCGTGTGGCTGCGAATTCAACCGGCTCAACACGGGCAGCTTCGGAGGGACGACCCATGCGTAGCGTCTGGATGGTCGTATCTGGCTTTGCGATGGCTGTGGCCATCGGCGGAGCGGTGTACTACCTCCTTCCGAGGCAGTCAGCGGAACCGGACGCCAGCGCTTTCAGCGTACCGCCCCAACCATCGAATGACAGCCGTGTACGTGTCGTGCCAGCTGACAATCCGCTGCTGACCGCTAGTCGACGGCAATTGGGCCGGTGGGTTCCCCTTTATCCCATCCGCTGCGGGGAAATTCTCTTCGAAAATGCCGATCCCACGGCCCGAAACTTCACATTTTGCATTGGCGAAATACGCAACCGTGTTGCCCACTATACCGGCGCGTCAATCAGTCGTAACGACGTGCTTGATCCTCGGGTCAAGGCGCATTGGCAAGAAGTGATGGGAGCGAAATAGGATGGCCAACATGACCTTACATGGCTTGGTGGGGGCTGCGGACGGGGTCACCCAATCGTTTCTGTCGCAAACGTACCCGGCCATCGCAGATGCAATCTCGACTCCGCTTTACTTCGCTGCCGTGCTCTATTGGGCGATCTTTGGCTACCAGGTTTATGCCGGATATGCCAGCTTCCAGTGGAAAGACTTCCTCGCGAAATGCGTCATGACGGTGGCGGTATTCGGCACGCTCAGCTGGGGCGGTCTGGCACAGAAGCTCTACAACGCCTTCGTGTCGTTCATGGAGAGCACCGCGGCAACGATTATGGCCGGGCAGCCCACGGCCTCGATGCTTGATGCGTTGTATAGCAATGTGGATGCCGTTTCTACACGGCTTCGTGCATTGGACCTCTATCAATTCGCCATGATCTGTGACGGCATTTTTCTGTTCGCCTTGAACTCCCTTCTGTTTGTTCTCGCGCTCGTCTATATGACCATCGCCAAGTTTGGGCTGGCGATCACGATGGTGCTTTGCCCCTTGTTTATCGGTTTTCTGATGTTTCCGCAAACGCGACAGTGGTTCATGAACTGGCTGAGCATGATGCTGAATTTCTGCTTCATTTACATCTTGGTCATCGCCATTGTTCGCTTTGGTTATATGGCGTTTGGCGATGCCATCGCGACGGCGGGAATGGTCGCGCAGTCTGAAAATTTGGCAACCAGTGAGCAAACCGCTCAGCTCGTCCTCGTGGAAGGCGTCTTGATCTTGTTCATGCTGGGCGTTCGCGGGTGGGCGTCGGCCCTTGCGGGTGGTGCTTCGTCGTCGACTGGCGTGTTGATGATGATCGTGCGCATGGCGCTCTCGAAAGGGGCGGTCAGATGAATTTCGGACGTGGCACTTTCAAAGGCGACGCCAATACCCAAAGTTTGCAACTGGGCGGCTCGAACAAGCTCAAGCAGGAGCGAAACCGCGCCTATCTGTTCATCGGTCTGCTGCTCTTCGTCGTCGGCGGCATGGCGAGCGCCATCACGGTGCTCGCAACCATCCATACCGTGATCCCCGTCGTGTCCGTGATGGATGCCAACGGCCACGTACTCAAACAACAGGTGGTGGACCGGGAGACGATCACAGGACAGGAGAGCTTCGTTCAGAGCCAGGTGTACGACTTCATCATGGACTGCAACACTTTCGATCCGGCATGGCGACAGCGCTTTGCCGATCTGTGCCGGCTGCACGCCACGCCCGACGTGGCGCGCCAGTACGACGCGGAAACTGCTGCGGAGAACTCGCAAAACCCGTACTACCTGGTCGGGCAGGGGGGGCGACGTTATCCCAAAATCACCGGCATTACCTCGTTGGGCAAAGATGCCTATCAGGTGTCGTTTCAGTCGATTACCGAGAAAGCTGGCACGGAGCCGAAGACGGAGTACTACACCGCGCTGGTGCGCTACACCTTCACGTTCAAACCGCTCGCGCTGGGCGATCGCTGGGAAAACGCGCTGGGTTTCGCCGCGACGGCGTATCGCAAAGATCAGGAACTGAGCCGGCAGTAACCTGCGTTAATAATCGACGTCAATGACCGGCACCCGTCATCGAATTCAGCAAGGACACCGACCATGAAACCCAACGCTGCGTCCCTCGCGCTTGTTCTTCTGGGCGGTGTCTGCGTGCCGCTGGCGCTGGCCCCGGCGTGGGCCGCCAAAAAGCCCAAACAGCTGGTGACCGACGATCGGGTGAAACAGGTGGCCTACGATCCCAATCAGGTCTATGAGCTGGTCGGCACGTATGGCTATCAGACCTCGATCGAATTCGCCGACGACGAGACGGTCAAGGTCGTGACCGTAGGCGACTCGATCGCCTGGCAGACGGTGCCGTACCAGAACCGCCTTTTCATCAAGCCGGTCGAGCCGAACGCGGCCACGAACCTGACCGTGATTACGGACAAGCGCACGTATTACTTCAAGCTCATGAGCGCGAAGAACCGCGCTTCGCAGACCTTCCTGGTGCGCTTCATCTATCCGAATACCAACACGGGCCAGTCAGGCGGTACGGGCCGATCTAACCACGGCTTCGACCCGTCGAAGCTCAATCTCGATTACGGCACCTCGGGCAATAAGTCGGCCATCCGGCTGACTCGCGCCTTTGATGACGGTCAATTCACTTACTTCCTGTTCGACCAGAACGCCGAGATCCCGACCGTGTACACCGTGGGGCCGGACGGGACCGAGTCCATCGTCAACACGCGGCGCGAAGGCACGTACCTGGTGGTCGAGCGCACGGCGAGCCTCTTCACGTTGCGCAATGGCGACGCGTATCTGTGCGTGCAGAACAACGCCAATCCGTATCAGCGTGCGCTCGGTGGTTCGGTGAGGGCTCCGGCGCGCAATCCGACGCATCCCGGAGGGGGAAACTGACATGAGCGACCCTGCCGGAGAACCCGAGGAGGACCGCGAGGCGGCCGTGCGCGAGTGGGAACAGCACCACCATCATTCGCTGGTGGCCGATGGCCGCAAGAAGAAGGCGGGCGGCATCGCCATGGTCGCAGTCGCGGCGGCCGTGCTCGCTGCTGCCGGGTACATCAAGCACGTCAGTAGCGAACCGGCGAAGCCGGCGGGTAACAGCGAGCTGAGCATTGCCGAGCGTAAGCCGGTGCCGAAACTCAAGGATCAGGAGGGGGCCGGCGTACCGGTGGCGGTGTCCGCACCCGCCGCGCCCGCCGCGCCGGCCACAACGCCGGCGAGCGCGACGCCCGGCGATGACCCAATGGCCGCCCAGCGCGAACAGATGGAGCTGCAACGGCAGGAACAGGCGCGCCGCATGCTCGAAGCGCGCATGAAGTCGGCCATCATCGCGCCGAATACCAACAACCCAGCGGCCGGCGTGCGCGGCGAGGCAGGGCAGGCCCATGCCGGTGCGCTCGGTGGCGGCAGTGGGGGTGGCGGCGCGCAAGATCCGAATTCGCGCTTCGCACGGGCCGTCTCGGGGAATGGTGTTGCCGTCGGTCAGGCGCACCAGATCGACAACCTGCCCTACAAGATTTTGCAAGGCAAGCTCATTGAGGCCGTGCTGGAGCCGCGCGCGATCTCCGATTTGCCCGGCATGGTGTGTGCGACCGTGCAGCGTGACGTGTACGGCGCACAGGACCGGCACAAGCTGATTCCCTGGGGTTCGCGCGTGTGCGGTGTGTACAGCGCCGAAGTGCGCAAGGGGCAGGACCGGCTGTTCGTGATCTGGAACACGGTGCGCCGACCCGACGGCGTCGAGGTGGCGCTCGACAGCGCCGGCGCCGACCAGCTTGGCACGTCCGGTATGGGCGGTCTTGTGGACACGCATTTTGCGGAGGTCTTCGGCATGTCCGCGCTGCTGTCGATCATCGGTGCGGGCGCTGCGACCGTCGGGGTGAATCCGGTCGATCAGTACAACTCCGCGGCCGCCTATCGGCAGTCGGTGCAGCAGGCGGCCGCGCAAACCTCGCAGTCGGTGCTTCAGCCGTATATCAACATCGCGCCCACCATCACCGTGCCGGCCGGCTCGCGCGTGCGCATTTACGTGAACCAGGATCTCGATTTCACGCCGGTCTATCAGGCAGATATCGATGCTGCCCGCGCCGCCGCAAAGCATGGCGGCGTGACGTTCATCCAGTGAGGGCCGGCCCATGTCACAGATCGCTTCGTTTCGCGCCAAGCTCTCGCTGCTGACCGACTATCTCGATGATCCTGGCATCACCGAAGTCGCAATCAACCGGCCCGGGGAAGTGTGGATCGGCCGGCAGGGCCAACGCTATATGCAGCACGTCGATGTGCCGGAGCTGACCTACCGGCTGCTCGAATCGCTGGCCGAGGTGACCGCCGCGTACACCAATCAGGAAACCGATCGGGAGCGGCCACTGCTGGCGGCCACGATGCCGATCAATCTGGCGGAGGGCGTGGATGACACCGAGCGCGGCGGCTACCGCGTGCAGGTCGTGCGCCCACCGGCCGTCGAGGAAAAGACCATCGCGCTGTGTATTCGCAAGCCCACGCTGCTCGATATCGGGCTGGATCAATACTGCGAGCAGGGGGCGTTCGATCGCGTGAACGCGCCGCTCGAGGACGGCGATGATTCGGACGAACGGCTGCGGGAATTGTACCGGGGGCGCAAGTGGGAAGCGTTTTTGCGCGGCGCGGTTCGCGCGCACAAGAACATTGTGATCTCGGCCGGCGCGAACGCCGGCAAGACCACGTTACTTAACGCGCTGCTCAAAGAGATTCCGGAGCATGAGCGCATCGTGACCATCGAAGACGCGCGCGAAATCCGGCCGCGCCAGCGTAACTGTCTGCACATGCTGTATTCGAGAGGCGGGCAAGGGGCGGCGCGCGTCACGGCCGTAGAGCTCCTCGAAGCGATGCTGCGCCTCACGCCCGACCGGCCGATTATGGGGGAGCTGCGCGGTGCGGAAGCGTATGCCTATCTCGAGTTGCTTAACTCCGGGCACGCCGGCTCGATTACGACGATTCACGCGGACAGTCCGCAGCTGATGTACGAGCGCCTCTCACAAATGGTGATGCGCTTCGGCGCGGCGATGAGCCGCGACCAGATTATCGCGTATGCGAAGTCGCTGATACAGGTGGTGGTGCAGTTCAAGCGCGCTGCGGATGGCTGCCGCTACGTCTCGGAGATCCTCTATGAAGGCGCTTAACGGGAAGGCGACCGCCGCGCGCGTACTCACTGTGGTGGTGGCGCTGCCGATGCTGCCATGCGCCGCGCGTGCGCACACGCCGACACAGCCACAATCGCAGCCGCCGGCGACGTTGCTCGAGACCCCGTTCGAGACCTTGGCCGCTCAGTGCGCGCCGGACGTTCACCCGTCCACGCTGCGAGGCGTGGTGAGCACGGAATCCTCGGGCAACCCTTATGCCATCGGCGTGGTGGGTGCGCGCCTCGAGCGTCAGCCTCGCAATCTGGCCGAAGCGGTCGCCACGGCTCGCGAGTTAGCGCGCAAGGGCTTCAATTTCTCGATGGGGCTCGGGCAGGTGAATCGCGGCAACCTTGCGAGGTACGGCGAAACCTACGAAACGGTGTTCGATCCATGCCGCAACCTCAAAACGGGCGGTGCCATCCTCAGGGATTGTTATGCGCGGGCCAAGGCGCAAATGCGCGACGACCAGCACGCCTTGCGCGCCGCATTCAGCTGCTACTACTCAGGCAACTTTGCGCGCGGATTCCGCCCGGACAAAGCGGGGCAGCCCAGCTATGTGCAGAAGGTCGTGGCACACGCCAGTGATGCGGTGCCGCCGATCCCGGTGGTGCCGGCGATCGAGCCACTCGAAGCGACCCAACCACCCGGCAGCGAAGGGGCGATTCCGGCGTTACCGGCGGCCGGGGCGGCTGCGGGATCGGCCAAGTCTGGCGGTGCACCGCCGCAATGGGTTTTCTTCGCGGACGCACCATCGCACGAAGAGCGGGCGACGCCCTCGTCCGCGTTTTCGACAGGCGGAACGCCCGATAGCCCCGCGGTGCAAGTCCGACGGGTGACGTCAGGTACGGCGGATTTGAAAGGCGCCGAGGGCGCGCGCGACGCCACCGTGGCCCGGCCAGAAGTCGGCGCGCCTCGTGAGGCACGCGCGGTGCGGACAAAGCGCCCCACGGCGAACAATGTTCAGAAGGAAGCTCCCTTCGTGCAGTTTGCGAATTGAGCGACGTGTGGCCCAAAGACAGCTCACTTGGCTCGCATATGAAAATCAGGAGACAACGCGATGAAGAATCGGCTTATCGCACTGCTCATCGTGGGCGCTGCCGCCTCCGCGCACGCTTCCGACTTTGGCTGCAAGGTGCTGTTGTGCCTGGCGAATCCGGCATCGAACGGTGGTCCCCAAGGGGTCGCCGAATGCGTGGCGCCGATCGACCGGCTCTACCACGATCTGGACAAGGGCCGACCGTTTCCGACATGCGACCTCGCGGATGGCAACGACGGTGGCAGCTATGCCCGCCAGGTCTACGACCCTTACGACCCATGTCCTCCGCCGCTGCGGCCGGCCACACGCGGCGCCTACGTCGTGCAGGGCCGGCGCAATGTGGGCAATGGCGGCAACCCCGGCAGTGGCGGGAGAGGCTGGGACGGCAGCGGGCAGTACACGTTAAGCGGTCAACCGCAGATTTCCGAGTCGCAAAGTGGCCAGAGTGGCGGCGGGACAGGCCCGCGCGCCTGCGTCGGCAAGCCGGTCGGCACTTATACCATTGGCGGCTATGACGACAGTGTCACGGTCAACGTGTTCGAGCAGGTGCTCTGGCAGCCGCCCCAGAATCCGCGTGCCATTGACGTGTTTATCAACAACGTTCGGCAACAGCGCGTGCGCTGGTGACCGAGAGAGCGAGAGAGGAAAAGTGATGCGTCGATCTATCGTTTGCGCCGCCTGGTTGGCCTTCGCCTTTGTGACGGAGGCGCACGGCCTCACGTTTGACGGCTTAGCCGGCGGGTATAACACGGCCTCCGCCGAGCCGGGATCCGCAGCGCGCGCGCCGACTGCCGAAGCCGCTCGCGTCGCGGAAGTTGCTTTTTCGCCGGAGGCAGGCGGCGAAGCGTTGGTGCTCAAGGCGATGGGGGCCGCGACTACGTCCATCCGCCTGGCTGGCTACCTCTTCACGTCGCCGCCCGTGGTCCGCGCCCTGCTCGATGCGAAGCGGCGCGGCGTCGATGTGGCGGTCATAGTCGATGACAAGGGCACCCGTTCGACCGCGTCCCGGCAGGCGCTCAACCTGTTGGTCAACGCCGGCGTTGCGACCCGCACGGTCAGCGTCTACGCGGTCCATCACGACAAATACGTGGTCATCGACGGCCTGCACGTCGAGACGGGGAGCTTCAATTTCACCGTGGGGGCCGCAAAGCGCAATAGCGAAAACGTGCTGGTCCTGTGGAATTACCCCGTGCTGGCCGCTCAGTATCTTGCGCACTGGCAAAGCCGCTGGGAGCAAGGCCGGCCGTACCGGCCGAGTGACTAGCATAGGTCGGCCGCCGGCCGGCGAAACCATCCCACCATCGGGAGCCAGTGATGCAGAAACATGAGGTCGAAAATGCCACGCTGCTCTTTGGCGTCAGTCTGCCGATCGCCGGCTGGCTCGCAGGTGCGTGGGCGGCGCATGTCCCGCTTCGCCCGCTACCCGAAGCACTCACCGCCGTGCTGCGGATGACCCCGCACCATCCGCTGATCGCCGGCGGGGCGATGCTCGGGTTGGGACTCGCCGCAGCGAGCGCTTACGTGGTGCACGAATACGGTGACGACGGCTTCCGCGGCGCCCCGTATCGCCGCTGGATGCGCGGCGCCCGCATGGCGAACTGGCATCGCGTCAAGCGTCAGGTCAACGCGGCCAACCGTCGCGAGAACCGGCGTCGGCGCAAGGACGATGAGGCCGCGACCGCTTTGGCCCCCATCATGGTCGGGGCTATGCCGATGCCGATCCGTCTGGAGAATCGCAATACGCTCATTTGCGCGTCCGTGGGCGCGGGCAAGTCCGTGGCCATGGAGAGCATGATCGCCTCGGCCGTGAAGCGGCGCGACAAGATGGCGGTGATCGACCCCAATGGCACGTTCTATTCAAAGTTCGCCTTTCCCGGGGACACGATTCTCAACCCGTTCGACCGCCGCACGGCAGGCTGGACGCTGTTTAACGAGGTCAAGGGCGTGCATGACTTTGACCGCATGGCCAAGAGCGTGATCCCGCCGCAGGTCGATCCGAATGATGAGCAATGGTGCGCCTACGCGCGCGACGTGCTCGCCGACACCATGCGCAAGCTCGTCGAGACCGACGCGCCCGATCAGGACAGGCTCGTAAATTTGCTGGTGCGAGAGGATGGCGAGGCGATCCGCGAATTTCTCGAGAACACCGATTCGCAAGGCTACTTTCGGGTGAACGCCGAGAAGGCCATCGCCTCAATCCAATTCATGATGAACAAGTATGTGCGCCCGCTGCGCTTCATGAGCCAGGGCGACTTCTCGCTGCACACGTGGGTGCACGCCCCGCATGCCGGCAATCTGTTCATCACGTGGCGGGAAGACATGCGCACGGCGCAAAGGCCGCTGGTGGCCGCGTGGATCGACACGATTTGCGCCACGATCCTGAGCTATGCGCCGATGACCGGCGCCCGTCTGTGGCTGTTTCTCGACGAGCTGGAGTCGCTCGGCAAGCTTGAGTCGTTTGTCCCGGCCGCCACCAAGGGGCGCAAGCACGGACTGCGCATGGTCGGCACGATCCAGGATTGGGCGCAACTCGACGAAGCGTACGGCACGGACGCGGCCAAGACGCTGCTCGCGTGCTTTCGCAACTATCTGATCTTCGGCGCGTCGAACGCGCTGAATGCGGACAAGGCCAGCGAGATCCTCGGCAAGCAGCACGTCGAGCGCGTCCAGGTCACGTCCAACGCCGGCCGGGGCGGGGCCGGCCTCAGCCGCCAGGTGCTCGCCAGTCCGCCCGAGCCGGTCGTGCTCGACTCGGAAATCTCGAACCTGCGCGATCTGCACGGCTACGTCATGTTTGCCGAGGACTTTCCGATTGCCCGCATCACGCTGCCCTATGTGAACTATCCGCATCGCGCAGCGGCGATCGAGGTCAAGTAAGGAGTGCGCCATGCTCAACGTGACCCCGATTCGCGGCAACAACCAATACGCGGCGGCGCATTATTTCGCAGCCGCCGACGATTACTACGCCAAGGAACATTGCGGCGAGTGGCAGGGCGAAGCGGCACGGCTGCTCGGGCTCACCGGGCCAATCGAGCAGGCCCAGTTTTCGCGCCTGCTCGATGGACAGATGCCCAATGGCGAGCGCATCCAGACGACGTTCGACAGGAGCGCTCACAAAAAGCGTATGGGGCTGGACCTCACGTTTTCGGCCCCCAAGTCGGTGTCGATGCAGGCGCTTGTCGCCGGTGACCGGCAGGTCAGTGCCGCGCATGACCGCGCCGTCACGCGCGCCCTCGAGCAGGTCGAGCGGCTCGCCAAGGCGCGCAAGAAGGTCCAGGGCAAGAGTTGTCACGAGCGGACCGGGAAGTTGGTCATCGGCAAATTCCGGCACGAAATGAGCCGCGCCAAAGACCCGCAACTGCACACGCACGCCGTGGTGTTAAACATGACGCGGCGCGCCGACGGCGCGTGGCGCGCGCTGTCCAACGAGGACATTTTCGGCGCAAAAAAGGCGATCGATGCCATTTACCAGGCGGAGTTGGCTAAGGGGCTCCTGGCGATCGGTTATCAAATTCGCGTGGTGGACGACAAGGGCAATTTTGAGTTGGCCCACCTCGGCCGCGAGCAGATTGAGGCGTTTTCGGCACGAAGTCACATCATCGAGCAGGCGCTGGCGAATGAGGGCAAGACGCGCGCGAGCGCGAGTACCCTGGAAAAACAGGTGATGGCACTCGCCACACGGCAGCGTAAAGACGAATCCGACCGGCAGATCGTCAAACAGTACTGGATCGAGAAAAGCCGCGAACTGGGCATCGATTATGGCGCTCGCTCGCCGCCTGACGGGCGCGGCGACGGTCCGCGCGGCGCGTTCGATCGCGCGGCGGCAATGAGCCTGCCCGTAAGCCTCACGCCGGCGCAGGCGGTGGTGCAGTACGCGATTAATCACCTCACCGAGCGTGAGGCCGTGGTGCGCGAAAGTACGCTCACGGCGACGGCCCTGCGCCGCGCAGTCGGGCTGGCGGGTATGGAAGAGGTACGGACCGAGATTCGGCGGCGGGTCGCCCAGGGGGCCCTGATCGAGTCGGTGCCGGCGTACCGCATGGCGACACCCGCGCCCGGGCCCACCGACGCTCCGGTGCTCTCATCGGCCGGCTGGGCGTGTTATTTGCGCGAAAGCAAAGGATGCACGCCCAAAGCGGCGCGCGAATATGTCGCCCATGCCATTCGGCGCGGTTCTCTCGTGCCGGTGGAGAGGCGTTATACGACGCATCAAGCGCTTGCGCGTGAGAGGGCGATTCTCGCCATTGAGCATGCCGGCCGCGCCGCCCTGGCGCCGATCCTGAGCGCCGCAGCGGTCAAAACGGCGCTCGAGGGCTCCCCCCTGAACGCTGACCAGCGTCTGGCGGTCGAGACCGTCGTCGCCACGCCGCACCGATTCGTCGGCATTCAGGGCGACGCCGGCACCGGGAAAACCTACACCGTCAATCAGGCGGTCGCGCTCATCCGACACGCGTCGGCCGACGGGGAGGGCTACCGCACCGTCGCGCTCGCGCCGTACGGCAATCAGGTCAAGATGCTCAGGAGCGCGGGACTCGACGCGCACACGCTGGCGAGCTTTCTTCGCGCCAAGGACACGCCCGTCAACGCCCGGACGCTCGTCGTGCTCGACGAGGCCGGCGTCGTCGGCGCGCGTCAGATGGAACAACTCATGCGCACGGTCGAGCAGGCCGGAGCGCGCATGGTCCTGATCGGTGACACCAAGCAGACCGAGGCCATCGAGGCCGGCAAGCCGTTCGCGCAGCTCCAGCAGGGCGGTATGCCCACCACGCGCATCAGCCAGATTACGCGGCAAGAAGACCGCGCGCTCAAAGCCGCGGTCGAACACGCCGCCGAGGGCCGCGTCACACAGTCGCTGGCGCACGTGAGCCACGTGAAAGAATACAAGGAGCCGACCGAGCGGCATCGCGCCATCGTCTCCGACTACATCGCGCTCACCGAGGCCGATCGCCGCGATACGCTGATCGTCGCTGGCACCAATGATGCCCGCCGCGAGATCAACCGCATGGTGCGTGAGTCGTTGGGGCTCACGGGCGTCGGCCGCGAGTTCGAGACTTTAACGCGGGTGGACATGACGCAGGCGCAGCGTCGCTTTGCCCCGAGCTATCAGCCGGGCATGGTGATACAGCCGGAGCGAGACTATCGGAAAGCCGGTTTGACGCGAGGCGAAACTTACCGCGTCCGGGAGGCGTTGCCGGGCAATATGCTGCTCCTGCGACGCCCGGACGGCACGACGGCCACCCTCAACCCGCGCTGCGCGACGCGGCTCAGCGTCTACCATCTGGAGCGCGCCGAGCTCTCGGTCGGCGATACCGTGCGAATTAATCGCAACGATGCCGGGCGCGACCTGACCAACGGCGACCGCATGCGGGTGGCCGGTGTGAGCCGCGGGGCGCTCACGCTTGAATCGCTCGAGCAGCGCGACGGGCGGCCGGTGCGCTCGCTCGAGCTGCCGACCCTCCGACCGCTGCACCTCGAGTACGCCTACGCATCGACCGTTCATAGCGCGCAGGGCCTGACCAGTGAGCGGGCGCTGATTGCGCTCGATACGAGGAGCCGCACCACGTCGATGAACCTTTATTACGTCGCCATCAGCCGAGCACGGCGCGAGGCCCGCGTCTACACGAATTCGCTGGGCGAGCTGCCGGACGCCATTGCCCGGCGCTTCGACAAGAGCACGGCCCTGGCGCTCCAGCGCGAACGACAGTTGTCGCGGCGCGAGGCCGGGTTGCCACCAAAAGGTGCGCTCGACGGCCAGTCGGCGCGCTCGCGACAGCCCTGCGCGCCGCTTGGGCCGCTTGAGCCGCAGCGCACGGCGCCGGCGCGCGGCAGGCAACCGCCGGGGTACGGGCGCTTTGACTAACCCGAGGCCATCAAAGCGCGGGCGGCGCCCCGGTGGACCCCGTAAGGGGTGCGTTCTGTGTATTGAGGTTTTCGGGCCCGTTAAGGGACCAAAAACCTCCAGGGTTAAGGACGTTCATACGATATAGGCCGAAGGCCGTCGGGTGTCGGCGACAGAAAGCGGACAAAGCGTGAACAAACAGAAGGCATACAGAAGACAAAGCGGGGACATCAGGTAGGCAGGTTGGGTACAAACAGAGGACGAGCGGGGGACAGGTGGAGGACAACATGACGACGGTGGCGAATTCACAATGAAGACCGACGCGCAACAGGCTATCCAGCAGACCGCACCGACCACGAAAGCGGCGCAATTACGCGAAGTGATGCCGCAGATCGAGGCGAAGCTCGCCGCAGGGGTACGGCTCGGCACGATTCACCGGGCACTGACAGATGCGGGTTTCGAGCTGACGTTCCAGACGCTCAAGACGTACCTGTATCGATACCGAAAGCAGCGTCGGGCAAAGTCCGCGGGGCGGCAGGCAGAGCCTGTCGACTCACGGACGGCCGCGGCACCGGCGTCACCCCGGCCCGAGGCGGGCGTGTCGCAGGAGAATGTCCCGCCCGCAACAGATAGCGGGCCTCCCCCGCCGCGAGAACCGCTCTCGGTGCAGGAGATCGATCGTCTGATGAAGCCCGATCCGGCAGAACTGGCCGAACGGATCGCGCGCTATGAGCGTATCGCGATAGAGAAAGAAAGGAGCCGAAAATGAAAGTCGCCGTCTTAAATTTCAGCGGAAATCCGGGTAAGACCACGCTGGTCGACCATCTGCTCGCGCCGCGCATGAACGCGCCGAGGTTCGAGATCGAGACTCTCAATGCCGGCTCGGCCGACACCGGCGCGCTGCGCCTGAAGGGCCGCGACTACGGCGGGCTGCAAGAGGGCCTGATGATGCTGGACTCGGCCATCGTCGACGTGGGCGCGTCCAACGTCGAGGAATTTATCAAACAGATGGGCCAATTCGAAGGGTCGCACGACGAGTTTGACTATTTCGTGGTGCCTGCGGTGAGCGAGAAAAAGCAACAAACCGACACTGTGAACACGATTGAGACACTGGCTGGCCTCGGCGTGCCGGCCCAGAAAATCCGCGTGGTGTTCAACAAGGTCGAACTCGAAGACGCGAGCGACGTGCCGCGCCTGTTTCGCACGATCTTCGGCCTGCATGAAGACACCCGCAGCTTCACGCTGCGAGCAGACGCCGTGGTGTTCAAAAACGAGATTTTCGAGCGGCTGCGGGGACTGAACAAATCCGTCGCCGACGTTGTCGCCGATGACACGGACTATCGGGCCGTGCTGCGCGAAGCGAGTGATGAAGCGACCCGCTCGCGCGCAGTGAGCATGATCAGCGCCCAGCGACTCGCCAGATCCGCCCACAAGAACCTCGAGAACGTCTACCGGGCGTTGTTCAGGTGATCGGGAGGGGCCATGACCACTGATGTCTCCACCGCGCGCGAAGCGCTAATGGCCGAGCTGCTGCAGGAGGCGGACGCGCTCGTGCGTCGCTTTGAGCAGGCGGATGAGACGCTGGCCGCCAGGATGGAGCAGGCAACCACGGACGCGGCCGGTAAGGCGTTTCTGGCCGCCCGGCTTAACTTTGAGACCGTCATCGACAACAATGCCGCGAAGCTGACCGAGGCTGGCCGCCACGCGGCGGCGCAGATCGGCAATCAACTCAATGATGGCGCGGCGCAGCTCGTCGCGGCGAACCTCGCGCTTGAGCGCAAGGCGCGGCGCTTCGTGCTGCTGCTCGTCGGCTTCGCGTTGGTTGCGGGGGCGGTAGGTGGATTCGTCGGGGCCCGGCTGGCGGGCCTCTGAGGCGAGGACACTGAAAGACGGGCGGCCCTCGCGTCATCGCCTCGGCCAGTCTTGCCCGTGCGCTTTTTTGCCCGCGACAATTGCGCACTTAGCGGTGCGGGCATCCGGCTGTTGCGTCCCCCGGCTGCTTTGCAAGCACCGTGACATAAAAAACCCGGCCGAAGCCGGGCAAATCCCATTTGCGACGACAAGCGTCGCACGATTTGATTTCTCGTATCGCGCGACGCTCGGACAACGTTACCCGGCAATTCGTCGGTGTCCACCCCCGCGACAGCGATGCGCGGCGTGTCAGCCTCGGCGTCCGAATTTGCGGCCCCCTCCAAGTTGGCTCCGTTCCCGCATTGCAGCACCTTCGACAGCGCTCGCTTCTTGAACTCAACAGAATACGTTTGTTTCACCTTCATCCTGCACCTCTGCCTTTACTTGATAAGAAAAATTCAGAGGCAACAACTATTCTGACGTCGGGGGCGGTCAATCTCACGGCGTCCGTCGCACGTTACCCTGCGGCCGAGCTTGGCACCTCCATCGTTGCCTTGTCCGACTCCAGCGTGATCAGGGCTTGCTCTGACTCAGTGAGGAAGGGGCGCGATGGCAGCAGACGAATTGCTGACTACCCCCGATTGTCGATCCAGTCGCGTGCCCATGTGGAGGCGTGTCCAAGTGCCTGCATTTCGTTAACGAAATAGTCGAGCGCGTGGAACGTATAGGCGGCTGACTCTGCTTCAGCGACGTCACTTCGCACGAGCAAGAGGTTGGCGGCAAACCAGCCGTCCGGTAGCCGATAGGCGGAAGGGGAGACTAAATACCCGTTGTAATGGTGGCTATGGTTATTATTTTTCATAAGCGATAAGCGAGAGACTTGCATGGCATTTAGCACCATACAAATGGATAACTACGAAGTGGGAGCGAGAGAGGAATCGTGTCGAGAAGACAAACGATGCGCACCTTGAAACGGTGCGATCAGATCGGGAGCGCAAAGCTCCGCGAGGATGCTATTCAAGCAAAGGGCCGGTGTACCGGCCCTTGAATTACTTTATTGCGGGCTGATATTTGCTGCCTGCAAACCCTTCGGGCCACGCTTGGTCTCGTACCTCACCTTCTGATTCTCTGCGAGCGTTTTGAAACCCTCGCCTCGAACTTCGGAGAAGTGAGCGAACAGATCGTCGCCGCCTGCATCCGGCGTAATGAAGCCAAAGCCCTTGCTATCGTTGAACCACTTAACAGTACCGGTTTCCATGACAATTCCTTGAAATAAACGTAATAAGCTCGTTGCGGAGCGCAAAAAATTTCAAGGAGGAGGAGAGGACAGCGAATACCGCGCAGAGGAGAGGACGCAGAAAAATGATGATCAGCAATCGAGCTTCTTGAATCTTTCAGCGCCGACAATACATTGATAAGCTGGTACTGTCAAGGCGTTTCGTGGAGCGCTACTGCGAGGTCTACCGTGTGTGTCAGACCGAGCATCGCCATAGCTGTCAACGCCGGTTTAAATCTGACCCACCGGGGATGCGGCTATTTTCTTGGACTGTTTTACGTCGTTAACCCGAGGCTTTCACGGTACTCGATGGGGCTGAGATAGCCAAGGGAGCCCTTGATCCGCTTTTCGTTGTACCAGCGAATGTAGGCGTTCAGTGCCTCTACGAATTGCACGATGGTCGTCGAACGCCAGTCCCCTGGATAGAACATTTCGGTCTTCAGCCTTCCGAAGAATCCCTCACAGGCCGCATTGTCTGGTGAGCAGGCTTTACGCGACATGGATCGGATCAGATTAGCCTTTGCAACTCGCGATAGCCAGCCAGGCCAACGGTAGTGGCCACCCCGATCGGAATGTACGATCGGCTTCTCATCGTCCTCGGTCACGGTCTCGATAGCCGCATCTAACATGGTATTCACGAGCTCGGCGTCGGGGCTTGTGCCAATCGACCAACTGACTACCATGCCATCGAAGCAGTCGATCATCGGCGATAGATATACCTTCCCGGCCGGGATCTGGAACTCGGAGTGGAGCGGCCCCATGAAACACCGGACACAGCGACCCACTTACAATAACGGGTAGGCATAAGACTGTGTTTTTGACTAACACCAAGCAGGAAGTGATGGAAGTGTTGACGGGCCCAGAGCGCCGGCGTCGCTGGACGGCGGAGCAGAAACTGTCGATGGTTCGCGAGAGTTTCGAACCGGGAAAATCGGTTTCAATGGTCGCGCGCCATTACGGCGTGAACCCGAACCAGCTATTCCACTGGCGCAAGCTGTACCAGGACGGTAGCCTGTCAGCGGTCAAGGCTGGCGAAGAAGTGGTTCCGGCATCGGAGTTGGCTGATGCGCTCAAGCAGATTCGCGAGCTGCAACGGATGCTCGGCAAAAAAACAATGGAGAACGAGATTCTCCGGGAAGCAGTTGAATACAGCCGAGCAAAAAAATGGATAGCGCACTCGCCCTTGCTGCCGGAGGACGGCCAGTGAAACTGGTCTGTGAAGTTCTCGGCGTGTCGCGCTCGAACGTATCGGCACGACTGTCGCGTCCGGCGACGTGGCGCGATGGCCGGCAATCAAGGCCGACCGACGACGAAACTGTAGTCGAGGAAATCCGCCGTGTCGTCGGCGATTTGCCCAGCTATGGCTACCGGCGGGTTTGGGGCACGTTGCGCAACGAGCGCGTTGCAGTTGGACTGGCGCCGTTCAATGCCAAGCGCATTTATCGCATCATGCGAACGCATGGGCTGCTGACGCAGCGCCGACCGATTGCGCCGCGAGCCCACCGTCGACATGATGGCAAAGTGGCCGTCGCGCGCAGCAATCAGCGATGGTGCTCGGACGGCTTCGAGTTCCGCTGCGACAACGGCGAGCCGCTGCGTGTGACGTTTGCGCTGGATTGCTGCGACCGAGAAGCGATGAGCTGGGCGGCGACGACAGCAGGCCACAGCGGCGACATTGTGCGCGACGTGATGCTGGCCGCAGTGGAAAATCGGTTCGGCAACGAGGTGCATACGCCGTCCGAAATCGAGTGGCTGAGCGACAATGGTTCGGGCTATACGGCTGACGATACGCGCCGGTTTGCGATGAACATCGGACTAAAGCCATTGACCACGCCCGTGTGCAGTCCGCAAAGTAACGGCATGGCCGAGAGCTTCGTGAAAACGATGAAGCGCGACTACGTCGCCTTCATGCCGAAGCCGGATGCTGCAACCGCTGCTCACAATCTGGCCATTGCATTTGAGCATTACAACGAGAAGCACCCCCATAGCGCGCTGAAATACCGCTCGCCTCGCGAGTTCCGGCGCTCGATGGATTCAGCAACCTTAGTGTGATGGTGTGTCCGGTTTTACAGGGTCAACTCCACGGAGATATCCGTCAGCCACTTTTCGTTGGGGGCGGTAGCGTGGAAATCGCGATTGATGATGTTATCTGGGGCAGGGCTAATTTCCCCGACATAAGAACGATATCGGCGCCGCTTGGGCCTCGCCGCGTAGAGGCCGCCTTGTTTCATGAGGCGACGCACGACTTTCTCCGATAGAAACACGCGTTGTCTGCTGAGCGCTGCCTGCACCCGACGATAGCCGTAGGATCGGTGATTGTCCTCGAAGATTTCCGCAACGGTACGACGAACTTCGGCATATTTGTCGGCAACCCGCATGGGCGACCGATGGTAGAAATAGGAGCTGCGCGCCAAGTCCAGCTGCTCAAGCAGCTCAGCCAAAACGTACTGCTCTCTCAGGGCGTCAACCAGCGTCGTCTTCTCCCGGTTGCTCAGGAGTTGCAGGTCGACGCCCAGGTCTTTTTTTAGGAGTTCATTCGCCTTCTTCAACAGGTCCTGTTCAAGCTGCAGATTGCGAATTTTGCGCTGGAGCGCTTCGACCTGCCGTTCCAGTTCGTCCCGATCTGTCTCTGCGGGCGAGCCTTTGTCGCGTTTCATGGATGCAGGAGCCTCTCGGCCGAGTAACTGGTTCTTCCAGTTGTACAGCGTCACCCTGTCGACGTCCAGCTTTCGGGCCACCGCCTCTGCACTTCCTTCCCGTGTGCACAGTTCGTACACCGCAGCCTGCTTGGACACCAATGAAGCAGTTGGTCGACCGGCCTTGCCAACCACGCATTTCCTGGTTTCCGGATAGCGCTCGCGAACCCACTCCGTTAGTATCTGGCGACAGGGATAGCCCAATGTCCTGAGGGTGAAGGCGAAGCAGCGCCCGTGGTTGACGTAATGCTCGAGTGCTACGTTCTTCTGTTCTTCTGAGTACTTCGGCTTTACGCGAACATACCCCCTCTGCAGATCGCCAATCTTCTCGAATTCGTTACACCACGCCTTGAGAGAATTCTTCGTCGGGTAACCCAACTGGCGAATGGTCGCTTTGCTGCGCTTCCCGAGTTTCAGGTACAGCTCGACCGCCCGAACGCGTTCTTGGTATGAATACATGGACTACCTTCAAAGTAGTCCAAGATTTTGTCCGCATCCCCGGTGGGTCAGTTTTACATCGGCGCTAACACATAGCTGCGTGCTGGATGGGACCCGAACAACGTGTTGCCACTCGCGACCCCACTCAGCGTAGTCCACTGAATGGGGAACGGGCTGACCATCCTATTAAAACCCGGCCGAAGCCGGGTGAGCTAATCAGCACCATTAATTTAATTGCTCCAGCGTCGGCGCGTCCGGCGAGTCGTTGCGGTAGTCGGCCAGCAAACGCGGCGAGACGTTCGCGAGTTTCAGGCGTCGCGGCACGACCAGCGGGGACACGCCGAAAACAGCGGCAATGTCTTCCACGGGACGACCTTCTTTAACCAATGCGGCGAAGGCGACGAACTGGTCGGCCGGGTGCATGGCCTCGCGCTGCACGTTCTCGGCAAGGCTTACGGTACGGGCCGACGCATCGGCGACGAGCAGGCCGGCACTTCGTGATCGGCGGGGATGCGCTTTTTCTTCGCCAGCAGTTTCAATGCGCTCAAGCGGCGATCGCCCGCGACGTCTTCGTATCGCTCACCGGCGCCGGCGATCACGATAAGGTTTTGCAGCAAGCCAACGCGCGAAAATACTCGCGGCAAGTTCGTCTATGGACACGCGCGGCGTCGTGCGTACGTTGCGCCTGGACCGGCGCGAGCGCAGCCGGGACAGCGGAACCAGCATCAGGTGCTGGGTTGGGGCGGCCGCTTCGAGCGGTGCGGCGGCGATGGCGGGCGCTTCGGCATCGTGTTGGGTTTCGGGAATCGCGTTCACGTGATATCACCAGGCAGCAACCGCAAGGCACGATTGAGGCAAATATCATTGTCGAACCCCTGCATAGTGCGCATGGCCCGGTGGGGCAGGTGTGGAGTTTGGTCGGCACGTCGAACGCTGCCTATCAGCACCACACGACGTGGCCATAATCGACGGTGCGGCGGTAGTGGTAGCGGCCATCCCAAGGCGTGAACGTGTATTCCATGTACGCGCAACTTAGGATGACGATCCAGTGATGCAGTGAGAGCGATGGCATATCGGCCTCCATCAAAAAGGGGTGGGATCCACCGCTACCGGATTCCAAGATTCGGAGCCCGCTTTTCGGGGTTTCGGTGCGGTCGGCACGAGGAGCCCGGATGGCCTGTTGCCGCCGTCTTTCCTGAGTTCATCGCCCGCGACGGTCAGGAGCGCGCGGCCCGCTGCCGTCAAGGAAACACGCGCAGGGTGGGTGCGGCCCGCAGGCGCAGCCGAGGACACGGCCCGGCGCGCCTTGATGGCAGCGGGCCGTGCGCTACAGTCGCGGACAAGGGGATGAACTCAGCAACTGTGATTTGAGTCAAGCACTGTGAAGCGTCATGTCGAATGGTTTTCCGGCTCGAGCGATGGCATTGAGAATGACCAACAGCTTGCGCGCACAGGCCGTCAAGGCGAGCTTCTTCGGCTTGCCAGCGGTGACCAGGCGTTGATAGAAGACCTTGATGACGGGGTTGTAGCGCGACGCGGTAAGAGCGGCCATATAGAGCACCTTGCGCACATCCCGACGGCCACCAAAGATAGATCGCCTGCCGCGCGTTGCACCTGAATCACGATTGATAGGTGCCACACCAATCAATGCGCTGACCTCGCGGCCGCTGAGTTTCCCCAGTTCCGGAACCTCGGCCAGAAGCGTGCTGATCGTGGCTTTCCCGACGCCTTTTACGCTGTCGAGCAATGCTGCCAGTTCGCTGTAATGCGCTTCGATGAAGGACTGCAGATCCTGGTCCACGCGACCGAGTTCACTGTTGAGCGTCTCGATCATGAAACTCACGCTTCGATGCATGCGCTTATCGGGGGCGGCAAGACGCTGCTGTTCGGCAGTGCGTATGTCGATCAGCTGTCGTCTGCGGGTTACGAGCGCCTGCAGCATCCGATGCGTTTCGTCGGTGAGCGGCTTCACTAGCTTGTGCAAATCGCTGCGCTGCAGAAGTGTTTGGCCCATGTGGGCCAGCACCTTGGCATCGAGTCGATCTGTTTTCGCCAGGTAGCCCATCGAGCGCGCGAAGTCGCGCGCCTGACGTGGATTGACCACAGCAACTGAATAGCCGGCCAGCTGCAACTCCGTCGCCACCACGATTTCGAGGCCGCCCGTCGCTTCCAGCACGATCAAACCGATCGATGCACCTTGCGACTGGAGATCGCGCAGGAGCATCACCAGAGACTGATGACCAACTGCGTCGTTAGCCGGCGCGAACGTCGTCTCCCGGTCGCTAAAGCCCACCTCCAGCATGGCCTTCGCCACGTCTACCCCAATGCACAGCGGCGTGCCGCTAGCTTGCTTTGACAGGCTCGTCATTACCCCTCCTTGTACATGCGAAGTGAAGCCTTCCTACAACTGTTCGGGCTAACAACAAGCGGCAAGGGGCGTACGCCAATAGCTGAGTTACGGGCTTGCGACGGTGATCGCCAGCTCTTGGAAAGAACGGGCTGTACGCCCCTGCCAAAACAACCGTGAACGAGGAACTCGGGGCTGACGTGATCGCTGCGGCATCCACGTCGACCGGGGGCCGGCCGCGGACAACTCTTGCGAGTTGCCCACCGCCTTTGAAGAAGACCTGCAAACCGTCAACCATGCCGAGCTCCCCTGGGTGTTTCGAACCATACAAGGAAAGATGGCTTGACGGCAGATGGCAGGACTGCATGCCGACCGCGCGCAAGCGAAGCGTGCAGGCCCGGATGGAAGAGCCCGGGCCGGAGGCGTCATATCAGCCGAACAGAGTGAGGGACGATAAAGACGTGTCTCGAGGTTTGCTCAGCGCCGTGGAGGACACGCCGAAAAACTTTGATTCTTCGGCGTAACCCGCTGCCGCGCGACGCGCGACACGCACCCCGTGCGATGGTTGGCATGTGAATTGCAGCCCAAAGACGTGCCGCCGCTCGCCGGGGCGCCCTCGTCAGGTGAATGGGAGTAATTACAAATGGCTGTCGTTTTCGCTTTCGCCTACAAGGGATTCCGAGTGCTCTGTACGGCACTTCCGAACACCGGGGGCGGTTTTCGCGCCACGGCGCGCATATCGTCCCTCACTCCCACCGTTTCGCAAAAAAATCTGCCAGTCACGGTGCAGGGTGGCCTGTACCGTGAGGCCTCCTGGTCGATTGAGGTGGCCTCCTCTCTGGCCAGAGCGTGGGTCGATGGGCACCAGAGTTAAAGACCGAAGACGCGGCACATGGTGCGTTACCATATCCGGCTCGCGGCACCGGGCATGCGCGTGCAGAACGAGTCGAGGTGGCCGCGACGTTGTCTGGCCGTTGTCCTTTTTCGCGCCTCGCTTCATCAAGCCTGCGGTGCAGGGCAGTGTGCAACCGGCCCGGGGCTTGCGGTACGGCTAGCCCCGCTTGGCCCACCGTTTTTGGGCTGCCCGGCGAGCCAGGGCGCTGCGCTCTGCTGGCGACATGCCCGCCATTCGCGCTAGGCCCCCCGCACGGGAGATCTGTGCGCGCTGTTGCGGGCGAAGCGCCTTCGCCCGAGCGTTTCCGCCCAAACTCGAGCGTTCCGTCATCGTTCCTCCGAATGTCCCGCTGGCTCACTCATACCGGCGCTTCGGTGTTCTGGCCGACCGTCGCGCCTCAGTCGAGCCTGAGTTGAGCCTCAGTCGCACGCTATGTCACGCCGACACTGCTTTTGTGTGCCGGCGTAACGGTTCGAGGGCACGCCGGGCCGAGTGCGATGGTGATTTACCAAAGCGCCTCCTGATGTTGATCGATCCAGTCACGCGCGAGCGACGCCGCCGACCCAAGCGCCACCTGCTCCTTCTGTCGGATCGTATCGCCCGCGTGGCCCATCTGCTGCTCCTGGAATAAACCCGGCGCGGGCCGCTGGATTTTCGCGGCCCCGCGAAACCTGCCGTGCATTGTCGGCGTAGCCGTGCAGAAAACCCGATAGCCCTTGTAGGGAAAAGTCAGAACCGAAGCCATAGTCGTCACTTTTCGCGGACTTCATGTCGGCGGCCTGTCCTCCCATGGTGGCGATCCGCACGACGCCGCTATTCACCGATGTTGGAAAAACGGCGCACAGCCTGCGCCGCCCTGAACCGGTTCCTATCACGGAACGGAGTCGCGCCCCGGGGCTACCCCGGAGCCGGCTGGGGCCCGGCTCTCGTACCTCGTAGGGAAGATGCTCGGGATTCTCACCTGACAGGCGGCGGCCGCACCCGCGCGCGTGAAGCGGAACACGGCGGTGTCAGTTGACGCGTCGCCAGGCATCATCAATGGCGCCGAGAACCGGCGGTACGAATTCATGCCCGTCAAACGACACGGGCCGATCGTCTTTCGGATAGCCGAGTACTGCTGGCGCACGCAACATACTGAGGATCCTTGGACTATGTGCTCCGCTCGCCGCGAGCTCTGCGAGAACTTCCGACTCAATCTGATGCAGCAGCGCCCAGGTCAATACTCCGGCCGTGCGGCGACGCGACACGACCGCCGGTACCGTTTCCTTCACGGCCGCAACAGCGGCAAACAGCAGATCCATGCACTCTCCTTCCCGTAGGTAAATAATGCATCGTTGAAATAGGGCTCCCGCTCCACGGGTGCCCGCGCCCACCTGTGCCGCAAAGCGGGAATCAGGACCCTCGATCATCCGGATTCACGCTGGGAGGCCGGTTTGCAAAACCACGCCTGACGGTAGACTTCGCTATGCCGCCGGCGGACCTCCACTTCTTCGTCGCCGGCAAGAATCAGCCCGCCGCCGTTGAACCGAACCACACGGAAGTTGTGCAGTGGGGGTAACAGCGCTGCGCCCGAAGCCCGTCCACACGCCGTGAGCGTCACTGCCTGCACGCGTAGTGGCGTACCGGCGCGATAGCCGCCAGCGTAGGACCAGCTGCACAGGTACCCGCGCACGGGCGGGCTGACAAGAAAATCCGCCTCGGAGAGTTTTTCGCCGGCGCGGCGAAGCCTGAACACGTCGACAAGCATGGCGCAAAATACTGTTTATTTGTACAGTATTATAGGTAAGCAACGATGAGGTTCACAACCGGTGCTCCGACGTGGCCGACCGCGCTGGCGCTTCTCCCACATTCGCAGCAGTATCGGATGCCCACCGTCAACGTAATCGAGAACCCGTACGCCAGTCTTACCCGCATGCTCTCGGTGAAGTCGGCCGGCGTACTGCTGCAGGATGCCTTTCCATGCGATCGGCATCGCCAGCACCAACGTATCCAGCGCTCGATGATCAAAACCTTCCCCGACTAGTCTGCCAGTCGTGAGCACGACGCGGGGCGCGTCACTGGCCAGCGCATCAAGGGCAGCCAGTTGCGCCGCACGCGCTTTTCTGCCGAGCCGACCGTGTAGCCTGAACAGCGACTTTACGGCACCTTTCAGCATGCGAGCTTTCGAGATGATCTGTCTCCTCGGTGAGCACAAGCACATGGCGTCCCTGCGTAGAAGCGGATACGCTACGGGCGAGATGCGAAAACGAAAGGTTGAGAAGAACTGGTTCTCCGCAGGACATTTCTCCTTAAAAATTTGCCTCTCGTGCAACATAAGACGAGCGAGCGAAAGACAAAAATCGACGACGGTGCATCAACTGCTACCCCGAGGGGCCAACAAGTCCCTTGGCGAGTTCGAGCGCCTGCCGCTCGAACAGCTTGCGGTAGACGCTGCCGTCGCGCCGGATCAACTCGTGGTGCTTGCCCTGCTCCACAATCCGGCCCCTGTCCAGCACGATCAGCCGGTCGAGCGCGCGCACCGTCGATAGCCGGTGCGCGACGACGATCGTCGTTCGGCCGATCATCAGTCGCGCCATGGCCTGCTGGATCGCCGCCTCGCTTTCGCTATCAAGGCTGGACGTTGCTTCATCAAGAATGAGTACAGGTGCATTGGCGAGGAAGGCGCGCGCGATCGCGACGCGCTGGCGCTCGCCACCCGACAGCTTGAGCCCGCGCTCGCCCACGAGCGTGTCGTAGCCATGGGGCAGCGCGGCGATAAACTCGTGCGCGCTGGCCAGCCGCGCGGCGTGCTCGATGTCGGCGCGTCCGGCGTCGGGCCGCGCGTAGGCAATGTTCTCGGCGAGCGTGCGGTGAAACAGCAACGGCTCTTGCTGGACAATCGCGATCTGACTGCGCAGCGACGCCTGCGTGGCCTGCGCGATGTCCTGGCCGTCGATCAGGATGCGTCCGCCCGCCACGTCGTATAGCCGCTGGACCAACTTGATGAACGTCGTCTTACCGGACCCGGAATACCCCACCAGTCCGATCCGTTCGCCAGCGGCGATCTCCAGCGAGAAGTCCTGGTAGAGGCGCTGCGTGCCGCGATAGCCGAAGGTGACGTGCTCAAACCGGATCTCGCCCCGGCAGATACGGATGGGCCGCGCGCACGGCTTGTTCTCGATGCCAAGCGGCTGGCGTTCAAGCGCCACGAGCTCCTCCATGTCGTTGATGGCGCGCTGTAGATTGCGGATGTGCATCCCCATGTCGCGCAGATAGCCCTGCATCACCAGGAACGTTGTCAGCGCGAAGGCGATGTCACCGACGTTCGCGTGCCTGGCTCGCCAGAGCCACAACGCCACGCCGAGCATCGTCGCCTGCATCGCGACAAGCATCAGGCTCTGCACGCTGGCACTGAGTATGCTGCGCCCCCAGGCGCGCCGCAGCCGCGCGCGCCACTTCGAGATGACGCGCCCAAGCCGCGCCTCCTCCCGGGTTTCGGCTCCGAAGGCCTTAACGACAGGATTGCAGGTGATCGCGTCGGCGAGCGCACCGCCCAGGCGCGTGTCCCAATGGTTGCCCAGGCGCGCGGCCGGCGCGACGCAGTGCAGCGACATGATGGCCGTCACCACGATATAAATGATCGAGCCCACACCTACGATCTCGCCCATCACCGGCCAATGCACGCCGAGCAGCAGCGTCGTGCCCACAAGCATCGCAAAGGATGGCCAGAGCGCCATCAGCAGCGTGTCGTTTAACAGGTCGAGCCCCCACAGGCCGCGCGTGATCTTGCGCACGGTCGAGCCGGCAAAGCTGTTTGTGTGCCAGTCCGTCGAGAAGCGTTGCAAGCGACGAAACGCGTCGCCCGCGATGTCGCTCATCATCTTCAGCGTGAGGTGAATGATCTGGGCGAGCATCGTTTGCCGCAGCACGGTGCTGGCAAGGCCCAAACCAGTCAACGCGCAGAACGCGCGCAGCGCGTCGCGCCAGGGGGCGCCATCGCCCGCAGCGTCGTGTGCCAGCGCGTTGATCAGGCGGCCCGCGAAAAACGGCGCGAGCACGTCGCCGAGCGCGACGGCGAGCGCACAGGTGAAGACCGCAGCGAGACGCCACGGCTGAGCACGCCAGCGCCGGAAGGTGAAAGCGAGTGCGTCGAGGAACGGCCGCTCGCCAGCGTGGGTCGGTGTCTGGGTCATGTCATGAAGCTCCGGCCGCCCGTTGCGCAGAGGCATCGGACGGATGGGGACATAAGTACGCAATCCGTTGCCCGAAGCAGGAGCGGCACGGGAAAGAACACAACGGGAATCTCGCGATTACCTCGTACAGGCGCTCCGTCGTCGATACTCCACCGCCCCATGGGCAGGCGTGTCGGTGCTCACGCGCCGGTATGCGGCGAGCCGACCGAGCCGGCTTCCCTCAGGGCGGGGTCGAGTCCTGTTCATGGCGGTGCTGCCGCTACGCTTGCGCACGGGCCCTCATTTTTTTGCTGATCGCGCTCCTACACAAGTGCATGGCGAAATGCACGAAAGGTTTCGAGTCATCCCGTTTCGGCGGCTGGACGGACTGACGACCCCACTTGCCGCCCCCGCACGTCAGCGGGGCCTACGGCTCCTGAGGCACGCCAGGCGTGAGATGAGCGTTTCCTTGAAATCCGCGAAGCAGGGCGGAGGGGTCACTTCGGGGCAAGCACACATCGGACGCGAGAACGAAGACGCAATCGTGAAGCATTCCGCCTTGCTGGATCTCTCTGCTGACGCGACGCGCATTCTGACGACAATGCGGGCCGCGGTCGGTCTTATCAAAGAAGGCGTTTATCGGACAGAAACATGACGGACAGGGAGGAAATTTTTGTTACCAAGCCGGGACGTTTGGGCACCTACTGACGTTGCGCGGAGACCAACGGGCATCAGGCTGTCGAGCCCGCGCGCCGGGCTCGACCAACGGGTACGCTCCAGTTCAGTGTCGGCTTCGGACCATGCTGTCTCTTGCCTGTTGCGCGCGCGCCGCGCCGATGGCGGACTCGACCTGCTTTCTCTCTTCGGGCGGGGGCAGCACGGCCGGATAGCCGAGCGTCTCGATCCAAAGCTCCCGCGCCCAACCCATCGTGTGGTACAGATGATGAGCCTCCTGGGTCTGCACGGCAGACACGGCCTCTTGCAGCACCTTGCCGAGTTCGCCCCCCGTTTTCTCCGCCCCGGTTGCGAGCAGTTCCCAGTTTTGGTGGTCCTTGGTTTCCGCCAGCACGACGCATTCGGCAGCGGTAATTTGCGCAAGCGCTTCGTCGCCGGCCTGACGTGCCATTTCTATCGCCTTGACGAGCGACGCGCCATGATGTGCGACAACCTCACGCCCGGGCGTGCGGGTATCGGGATTGAGTCCGAATGCGGAGAACACCTCGCGTAACATCTCCTGATGGTTTTTCGTCTGCTCCAGGTATTCGTTCCATTCTTTCTCGAGATCTGTATTTTTTACACACGCTAACGCTGCCGTGTAGACCTGCTCCCCGCCGAGTTCGGTCTCGTAGGCCTGAAACAACAACTCTTGAAGGCCGGGGTCATTGGATTGCATTTTGCGGGTCGTCATACCTATCTCCTGCCAGTGGTGGGGGACTGCCTCGGATAAGAGCGTATGCAATTACTGTGCCGTCACTAATGGCCCGCCATTTGCTGAATCGGGTAAACCGGGGAGAAGACAGAATGCACACGCCCCGAGAGGCGCCCACGGAGAGCAACCGTCCAACGCCAGCGAGCGCCCTGCCGCGCTATTCTTTTGTCGCCGTGACGCTGACGCTCCGGATACGGTTGAAATACGGGCCTGCGCGCGCGGACGCGCTGAACGGGGCGCTGACGCTGACCAGCGGCATGAGCGACCTGCCCCAGGCGGGTGTCTTCTATGCCGTCTTTGGGACGTGTACCGCACTGTGGGGGCCTTTGCCTCACCTCGATAAATCCGATCAAAGCACGCTATCGGAGCGCGGTTATTAACGGGGCGACGGCAGCGCGCGGTAGGGTGAATGGGGAGGTTTCTTACGTCGCGTGAGGAGACTGGCGGAAAAAGGACGATCTGGCGCGCTGTCGCTATCGAGGGGATGTATCGTGAGCGCACTGATGGCGCTTTGGGTCGCAGAATCGCTAGACGCAGTGGCTGCCCAGGGTCAGCGAAAGAAGGGGCCCGTCCCATGAGCCGCTGCATTCCAGTTCACCATATTTGCGGGAGCCGCGGGTGAGAGAGCGCGCCACTGTCGTATGCCGACGAGGTCCAAGGGTGCTTCTTGTCGCTCGTGATGGCCGCCGTTGGTCGCTTCCTGGCGGTGCATTGAAACGCCAGGAAGCAGCGTCCTCTGCCGCTCGACGTGAACTGTATGAGCAAACCACGATCAATGCGCCCGCAGTCTCCTATTTATTCGCATTCGGCGGGCTTAACAAGCGGCATCACGTTTTTGAAATCACGGTCGACCGCTTCACCAAGCCAAAACCGAGCAACGAGATACGGTGCTGCGGGTGGTTTCACTGGCGGAGCGTGAAACGTCTCAACACAAGTCTGCCGTCAAGATACATCGTGGAGTTAGCGTTCGGTCAGTGTAGCGGCGGGCCAATGAGGGGCCGCTGAGCGGCGGCGTCAGCATTGTTGAATCCGTCGTTTCGTTGCGACGGTCTGACCGCTTCTTCCTCGTCGCCCTCCTGTAGCAGGTACTCGAGCCGCGACAAGCGCCCGGCTAGGTTGTCGAACCTCCTGGGCTTTGCGTCTCGCTCTGCTGCAGGTTCCACAATCCAAGGGACTGACGCAAATTCCTTCCCCGCTAGTTCGATTACCGCCGGCTATCTCTGCGCGCCGCAGGATGCTCAGCGAAGATTTGCCGCGCGCTGCGGCGAAGCGCTATTTACAGATAGGTGTATTTTTTCCAACAAACACCTTTCTTCGTCTCCACATGGGCAGTGAAAGTGCCATGGCACGGCAATTGCAGCTGGAGTGTGACACTCGGTCCACCTACGAGGAGACCTCATGGAAAGCTTGACGAACTTGCTGGATGCGAAAGGCACGCCGCTCGGCAGGCAGAAATTCACCTGGAAGGAAATGGTCGGCAGGCCGATCAGCAAGCTGGACGACGACGCGTTCACCCGCGTGCGCGTCATTCTGATGAACGGCGTGGAAAGCGACGCCCTTCGTCTGAAGCATATTCTCTCGCGCATGTGCGGTGAACTCAGACTGCCCCTGGCGCAGGTCCGGCGCGTTGAGCAACATCAGGCGACGATGGTCAACTGGATGCTATCTGCCGACCACTCGCCGATCGAGACCACGATCGCCTACGAGCAAGTGGCTGTGGAAGTGACCGCAGCGATTGCGCAGGCGGAGCCCGACCCGTATCAGGCGCAGACGTATCGCTTCGGCTTGCTGGAGGACTTCGATCACCTCTATCGCTATTCGGCATTGCTCGATCGTGTTGAAGGCAAAGACGCCAACAATATTCTGCAAGGGTATACCGATATCGTTCCCGGACGGCCGACGCGCGTCGAGCATCGCGCGCCGGAAGATGATATCCGAACGCCCTACGGCCGGAAGCAGGCCGCGCTGATTACCAAGATCCATGCCGCAATGCTCACGGGGGCCGAATATCAGACGCATGACTACTACATGAACATCGGCCCGACCTTTGCCGACCCGGTGGCGCGCGCGCTTTACGCCGAAATAGCTTCCATCGAAGAGCAGCACGTGACGCAATACGGCTGCCTGTCGGACCCGGACGAATCGCCGCTCGAAAAATGGCTGGTCCACGAGGCGATGGAGGCTTACACGTATTACAGCTGCGTCGCACAGGAACCGAATCCTCGCATCAAGGCGATTTGGGAGCGATTTCTGGATTACGAACTGGGCCATCTGAACCTCGTGTGCGAGTTGTTCAAGCAACATGAGCGGCGCGACCCGGCGGAAGTGCTGGCAGGGCCACTGCCGAAACCTATCGACATGCGCAGTCAGCGCGATTTCGTGCGAAGCGTGCTGCACAAGGAGGTGCAGATGGGGGCGAAGGGAACGGAGTATGTGCAATCCACGGACGCTTCGGACGCCTCAAATGCCTATCGCGATGGGCTGAACGCCGAGGGGTCCCCCACCGACACCGTCGCGACCGGTTACCAATGGAAGCCCGGCACCGAACTCAACACGAAGGCGCTGTGAGACGGATGGCCGGTCTACGGTCCCGTCTCTGGTCTCGCGTCCGATCCCAGCAGGAATATTACTCGCGCGGGCCGCATTACATCGCCGCGAAATCATCCGAGGACACCACCATGAGTCTTCTGCAAAAAGAGAGCGTCAATCGAACCGGCATTCTCTTCAATCCCATCGACGGCCGAAAACTTCGCGATTTCGCCGAAGAACAACCGGCGGATCCGAATGCGCCGCCTACCTCCATTGCCACGATGCGTGCGGCATGCGCCGCCGAAGCCGACCCCATCGGCTCCATACCTGTCGATGGCATGGCAGATATGGCGGCCGCCGGAACGTCGTCCGACGTGGTTGCAACCCCGGTTTCGCCGATGTTCCTGGACCGACTCGGGGAGCGGCTTGCCTTCGAGCGTAGCGGCGTGAGGCTTTACGAAGCGCTGATCAGCAAGGTGGAAAGCTACGGCGAGGGCGACGGAAAAATGAAGGCGCGACTCGAACACTTCCGCGCTGAAGAGGCAGAGCATTTTGCGCTGCTCTGCGATTGCATCGTCGAGCTTGGCGCGGATCCCACGGCGCAGACCCCGGCGGCAGATGTTTGCGGTGTGACGAGCATGGGATTTGTGCAGGTGATGTGCGATCCGCGCACCGACGTGTCGCAGGCGCTGACGGCGCTCCTCGCGGTGGAGGCGACAGATCAGTGCGGCTGGGAGTTACTGATCGCGATGGCGCAGGCGGAGGGGCTGTCGGAAATGGTGGACGCCTTCGGTGACGCCCTGAAGCAAGAGAACGAGCATCTGACGAGCGTCAAGCAATGGCTGTCGGATATCGCGACGGGCGGGGCGTGAGCCTGCGGTACATGCCGTGGGATGCTTTGCCAAACCGAACGCCAACGTAAATGGAGAGTTACATGAACGAATCGATAGACCATCTGGTCGACTGGCTGCAAGACGCTTACGCGATGGAAAAGCATGCTGAAACCATGCTTAGGACACAGGCGTCGCGACTTAACAATTACCCCGAGCTGAAGACGCGAATTGAGCAGCATATCGACGAGACGATCGGGCAACAGAAAGCGCTCGAAACGTGCCTGGAAGGACTGGACAGCGGCCCTTCCGCGATGAAGGATCTTGCTGCCCGGATGGGCGCATTCGCACAAGCGTTGGGCGGTGGCCTCGCGTCGGACGAAGTGGTCAAGGGCGCGATGGCGGGCTTCGTCTTCGAGAATATCGAAATTGCCGCATACACGACGCTGATCGCGGCCGCCCGAGAGTGTGGGCGCGACGACATACGCCAGACTTGTGAAGCGATCCTTCCGCAGGAGATCGAAATGGCGCGGTGGCTGCTCGCTCATCTTCCGCAGGTCACGGAGACCTTTCTGGCTCGCGAGGCGGTCGACGACGATGCAGCCAAACGTTAAGTGAGAACGGGCACAGGATATCTTCGGTCCCAGGGGGGAATCACCAGCCGCACCCGGTTCCCTCTTCGCCGCAGCTTGTCTGCGTGGGCGGCGACAATTATCTTGGCCGGTCGTTGACGATTGTTTTGGCCGGTGGTGAGGCGTTGGAGGCGGCGTAGCCGCCGGAGACGACGAGCCACCGGCGACGCCGGGTCGACGGGGCTTAGGATGAACTGACCGAAGCTTGAGGAAGCGGTCAGCTCATGTCTGGAACCCGCATTACCGACCAACAGGTTCGTCTCTACATGAACAAGCGCAAACACCACCCGCAGGAAGTCGCGGCCGCCAAGACCGGCATCAGCGTGCGTACGGCACGCCGTATCGAACGTGACGCCACTTTGCCATCCCAGAAGCCGCGGCATTCCTGGCGGACCCGTCCCGATCCGTTTGTCGACGTCTGGGACCGCGAAGTCGTGCCGCTGCTGCGTAACTCGCCCCACCTGATGGGCATCACGGTCTTACGCAAGCTGCAAGATGATCACCCGGATCGTTATCCCGATAGTATGCGGCGCACGCTGGAGCGGCGTATTCGCCAGTGGCGCGCTCTCGAGGGCCCCACTCAAGAGGTGTTCTTCCCGCAGGAGCATCAGCCCGGTGTGCGCGGACTGTCGGACTTCACTGATATGAGCAAGCTGTGCGTGACGATCGGTGGCGCCCCGTTCGGTCACCGGCTGTATCACTTCGTGCTGGCGTTCTCGCGCTGGGAGTACGCGAACGTGGTTGAGGGGGGCGAGAGTTTCGAAGCCCTCGCGGCCGGATTGCAGAACGCGCTATGGCAGGCGGGCGGCTGTCCCCGTGAACATCGATCTGACAGCCTGTCGGCCGCCTTCAAGAACCTGACGGAGCAGGAGGACTTCACGGCGCGTTACGCAGCGCTGCTCGACCATTACGGCATGAATGGCACGCGCAACAATCGCGGCCTGGGCCATGAGAACGGCAGCGTGGAATCCTCGCATCGGTATCTGAAGGAAGCGCTCGAGCAGGCATTGATGCTTCGCGGCCATCGTGACTTCGCTGACCGGCCTGCCTACGATGAGTTCGTACGCGAGGTGGTGATGCGTCGAAACCGGCGCAACGCCGCAGCGTTTCGCATCGAGCGCGCACAGCTGCAGGATCTGCCTGAACGTCGTACCACTGACTTCGTCGAGGAAGAGGCACGCGTGACCCGCTGCAGCACGTTCACCGTGCGCGGGATCCTCTACAGTGCGCCGTCGCGCCTGATCGGCCACCGCTTGAAGGTGCGGGTCTACGGTGACCGGCTCGACTGCTACCTGTCCGGCGCACTGGTGCATAGCACCCCGCGAGGCTCCCGTGCCGCCGACAACCGCCACGCGCTTGATTACCGACACTTCATCGACTCGCTGCGACGCAAGCCACAAGCGTTCAAAGGGCTCGCGTTTCGTGACGCACTGTTTCCTCGCGAGGCCTACCGCCGGACCTGGGAGCGGCTGGAGGCGCAACTGACGCAACGGCAGGCCTGCAAGACCATGGTGGGTCTGCTTGAACTCGCGGGCCACCACGGCGTTGAGGCGTTATTGGCCGAACGGCTTGATGCGTTGCTCGCAGCAGGCGAGCTGCCCGATCTAAAGCAGTTGTGCAATGAATTCGCGCCGCGTCAGGCCCTATGTCCCGAGGTGGTGGTCGAGATGCCGCCCGTTGCGCTCTATGACGAGCTTCTCGACAAGGTGGCAGCATGAACGCCCCTGCCCACGACAACGGCCGTCTGGCCCTGATGTTGAACGAGTTACGCCTGCCGACGATCGGCAGGCTATGGCCCGAGTTCGTTGAGCGCTCTGACAAGGAAGGCTGGCCCGCTACGCGATTGCTTGGGGCGCTGCTTGAGCACGAACTGGCCGAACGCGCCAAACGACGCATTGAGCGGCACCGTACCGAGTCGCATCTGGACCCGACGAAGACGCTTGCTACCTTCGACTTCGGCATGGTGCCGATGGTCTCGAAGGCGCATGTTACGGCGCTGGCCACCGGAGAATCCTGGCTGGAGAAAGGCGCCACAATTCTCCTGTTCGGCCCGCCGGGCGGCGGCAAGAGTCATTTGGGCTCAGCCCTCGGTCATGCGTTGATCGACGCCGGTTATCGCGTGCTGTTCACGCGCACCGCTGAACTTGTCCAGAAGCTCCAGGCCGCGCGCCAAAGCCTGCAACTGCCGTCCGCGCTCGCGAAGCTCGATCGCTTCGATCTCATCATCCTGGATGACCTGTCATACGCTCGCAAGGACCAGGCCGAAACCAGCGTGCTGTTCGAGCTGATCGCCGAGAGATATGAGCGCAAAAGCCTGCTGATTACGGCCAACCAGCCCTTCTCTGGATGGAACGATGTCTTCCCTGATCCGGGCATGACGATCGCCGCTATCGACCGGCTCGTCCATCACTCGACGATCTTCGAGCTCAACGTCGAAAGCTATCGCCGTCGTAAGGCCAGCGACAAACAAAGCGCCCGCCGGCGTCAATTACCTAACGACAATTGCGAAGGAGGAACGACAACTATGGCCTCTTAACCAGCGACAACTACACCCGTTGACCGGCCAAGATAGTTGTCGCTGACCGGCCATGCTGCTTGACGCTTATATGAACGCCGCCCGGCTTGCAAGGTAATATCGTTGTGACATTGGACGAGAATTTGGTTGCAGGCTTATATCCGGCGTCTGCAGGCCAGCCTGCGCGCCCTGATGGAATTCGCCAAGAACGACCTCTACTGTCTAGCGCGCTCGAAGCGCACAGCGTCAATCAGGCTTACGTTCTTGCGGACCAACCTGTCTCGCCATCACATCGTTATCGACCTTCGCAACCTGTCTGCGTGACTCGTGCTCGATACCCCTGCTTTTCAGCTAGCCCTTTGTGCTGCGTAGTCTGTCTGGTAAGTTTTGTCGTGCGCGAGTAACGACCACGCTGTTCGCGCCATCTTGTTTGCCAGCGCGACGGCAACCACATTCGTAGGCCGACGCAGGGACAGTTGCTCGCTCCAGGCGCCCTTGCTCCTGCTCTTGAACATGACCGCTCGTGCACCGTGAATCAGTAGCATGCGTATATAGCTGTCGCCGCGCTTGCTTATGCCGCCCAACCGTACCTTGCCGCCTGTACCGCTTTGCCTGGGAACCAGGCCGAGGTACGCGGCAAGCTCACGTCCGGATTTGAATGCAGCAGGATCGCCGATCGTCGCGACCAGGGCTGTCGCCGTCAATGGTCCGATACCTGGAATCGTAGCGACCCGCTGACATGCCGCCTCCTGTCGTTGCCAGGCAACGATCTGTCTCTCGAGTTTCCTGATCTCGCCGTCGATCCGCTCGATGTGCTGAAGCTGGTCGCGCAGCGCATCGAACAACGTGCCCGGAACGACCTCTTCGATTTCATGTAGTCGCTCGCGGACCTCGGCAAGGCCGGCGACGCGACCCGCTTTGAGCGTCACGCCAAATTCGTACAGCAGGCCGCGCAACTGGTTGACTTGCATGGTACGTGACTTGACTAGCAGTGAACGCATGCGATGCAGGGCCAGCGTGGCCTGCTGATCCGCTGTCTTCGGTGCTACCGAACGCATGCCGGGTTGCTGTGCTGCCGTCCAGATCGCACGAGCGTCCGTCGCATCGGTCTTGTTATTCTGGACGAACGGGCGGATGAATCTCGCATGCAGCAATACGACTTCATGACCCAGCGCTACGATCTTGCGTGCCCACCAGTGCGCACTTCCGCAGGCTTCCAAAGCCACCCGTCCGGCCGGTCGCTGGCCAAGAAATTCTATAACCTGTTGCTTCGTGAACCGCCGGTTCACAATCTCTCCCGTTTCCGTTTCGACCCAATACATCTGGAAAGCCCGCTTTGCAATGTCGAGCCCGAACGTCGTAGTATTCATGATGGTCCCTCCGTTCCTCAAGTGGTCGCGACACCTCCACTTTGGCACATTGATGCCATTCGGTTCTGGAGGGACCCAACACTCCCAAAGTCACTTCCGTGTCCGGGGCCTGAATCCAGCGCGAAGGGAGGGCGGCGTTCATACCATCTGTCTATCTGCGGCTTTTTTTGGGTTCATCGCGCAATAGCGTGGAGGGATTTGACAAGTTTTCGTACTCTTGATGGCAGGAATTTGCCATCAGGAGTGCGTGGAGATGCTGGATCGCAAGCTGCTGGAGTCGCTGGGAGGCTGGCAGGGCTATGCCGTCGAACGCGTGGAGTGGCCCGAGGGCACAGGGCGCACGCTGTCGATCTATTTGAAGCCAACCGCCAAGGTGATGCTGTGCGAGCAGTGCGGCGCACGATGTCGCCAGGTCCATGAGACCACGGTGCGCCGGGTGCGAGATCTGCCGTTATTTGAGTACCGGGTTGTTCTTCATGTTCCACGCCGGCGCTTGTTGTGTGAGCAATGCGGTGGCCCGCGCCTGGAGCGGCTTACTTGGCTGGGTCGCTACCAGCGGGTGACGGATCGGCTTGCGGCGGCCTGCAGCCAATTGCTGCAATCGAGCAACGTGCAGGCGGTGGCGAGGTTCTTCGAGCTGGGTTGGCATACCGTCAAGACGCTGGACAAGGCCCGGCTCCGAGCGTCAGTGCGCGAACCGGATTGGTCCAGGATCGAGTATTTAGCGATGGACGAGTTCGCCCTGCATAAAGGGCATCGGTACGCGACGGTGAGTTAAAGTCAAATCTGGTGTACGGGGCGTGAGCAAGATTAGGCGGCCAGGGGCTGCTGAGCCGGTGTGCTGTCGGTCACCGGCTCTCCATCCTTGAACGTCATCCCGTCAAGCATCGTCGCGATCTTTTCGGGGGCGCGGATGCGCCGCCACGAGTCTTCGGCCGACTCGATCAGCTTGAATGCCAGGCCGAGGAACGTCGCGCGCGAGACGCAGTTGCGCGTGCGCTTGGTGCGGTGACGCACCGTCGCGAAGGTCGATTCAATCGGATTCGTCGTGCGCAGATGCTGCCAGTGTTCGGCCGGGAAATCGTAAAATGCCAGCAGCTCGTCGCGATCTTGCGTCAGCTTTTCGACCACCTTCGGATACTTTGCCGAGTGGGTATCAACGAAGTGATCGAAGGCAACCAGCGCTTCGGCACGCGTGGCGGCCATCCAAATGTCCTGCATCGCCTTTTTGGCGCGGGCCTGCTGCGATTTCGGCAGCGCGTTGAGCACGTTGCCCATCTTGTGGAACCAGCAGCGCTGATGCTCGGTCTGCGGGAACACTTCTTCCATCGCTGCCCAGAATCCCATCGCACCATCTCCGCAAGCCAGCAGCGGCCCTGACTGCAGACCGCGCTTTTTCAGATCGAGCAGCAGTTCGGCCCACGACGCCTTCGATTCCCGATACCCGTCACTGATCGCCACACGCTCTTTCGTTCCGTCCGGTTTGACACCAATGATCACCAACAGGCACTGGCCGTCGGAATCGTCGCTGCGCACGCCGGTGTGAATGCCGTCAGCCCACCAGTACACCCAGCGCGCCAACGACAACTCACGCTGATTCCACTGAGCATGCTCATCGGCCCATTGCGCCTTCAGACGACTCACCACATTTGGCGACAGGCCGCTGACCTGGCCGCCCAGCATGATGCCCATGGCTTCGCTCATGTCGCCCGTCGAGATGCCTCGCAGGTACAGCCACGGTAGTGCGGCCGACACGCGTGCGGATTTGCGAACGTACGGCGGCACGACCGCCGAATTGAAGCGGATGCCCGAACCCGAGCGATCACGCACCTTCGGTACCCGAACCGGCACCGGACCGATGGCCGTGACGACTTCGCGCTCTGGTAGGTAGCCGTTGCGCACCACGGCACGCCGACCGTCGATCGACCTCACGTTGCTGTACTGTTCAAGCATGCTCGCCAGTTCCGCTTCGACTGCCTGCTCGATGATCTGCCGCGCGCCTTGCTGGATCAGTTCATCGAGCGCGCTCTTCGTTTGTGCTTTACTGCCGTTCGTTTCTTTCGTAATCTTCTTCATGGTGGTCGGGGCCGGCTCGCGCCGGCTTTGCTCGGTGTGCCTTCGACAAGCAACATTCTCAGCTAAACCGCCACCGCCTTCTCATATTTCCCAAAGCACCCCGTACACCAGATTCGACAATAGCTCCGCGACGGTAGTCGTCGATCCGATCAGCAGGCAGGTGCTGTGGATCGGCCCAGGACGCTCACGCGAGACGGCTCGGGCGTTCTTCGAGCAATTGCCGCGTGGGGTCGCCCAACGCATCAAGGCCGTAGCCATCGACATGACTACGGCCTACGAGTTAGAAATCCAGGCCCACTGCCCACGGGCGGAGATCGTCTATGACTTGTTCCATGTCGTGGCCAAGTACGGACGAGAGGTCATTGATCGGGTGCGCGTGGATCAGGCCAACCAACTGCGCCAGGACCGTCCCGCGCGCCGGGTCATCAAATCGAGCCGCTGGCTGTTATTGCGCAACCGCGACAAGCTAGACCGGCAGCAGGCCGTCCGGCTCGACGAATTGCTGCAAGCCAACCAGCCGCTGCTGACGGTCTATGTCCTGAGGGACGAACTCAAGCGGCTCTGGTTCTACCGAAGACCTGCCTGGGCAAAACAAGCCTGGCACCACTGGTGCGAGCAGGCCGAGCAAAGCGGAATAGCCCCCTTGAACACCTTCGCTCAGCGTCTGAAAGGCTATCTGCATGGCATCCTGGCCAGATGCCGACATCGTCTAAACACCAGCATCGTTGAGGGCATTAACAACACTATCAAGGTCATTAAGCGGCGCGCCTACGGCTACCGAGACCAGGAATACTTCTTCCTCAAAATCCGCGCCGCCTTCCCCGGTAATGCTCAATGAACCAAATTTAACCCACCCCGAACAGCGTAGTACATCGACTTCTGTGTGGATACTCAGTCTAAGATCGGCTTTGAACGTCGGTCCGATCTGACCCTTGCTGGGATTGGCGAAGCTGCCTTTGAGTTGACCTGTCGATCGATCTCCGACGTTCCCCGAGCGTTGCCGGGCCCAGCGTTTGTGACCTAATAGGAGCTTTGTTCTGCACCATGAGTGTCCTGTCCAGCGAATGGGGTTGGCGATGCGTCCACTTCTTGGGAAACAAATATGGACGATCGAGCGATTGAAGGCGAAGTCATTCTGGGCGTCGATACGCATCTCGATACCCATGTCGGTGCATTAATTAGTGAAACAGGGAAACTCGTTGGAACCCTGTCAGTCGCGGCCGAAACTACGGGGTATCTCAAGCTTCTGACTTGGGCGAACTCATTGGGGCATGTTCGGCGCGCCGGAGTTGAAGGGACCGGCACATATGGCGCAGGTCTTGCCCGAGTGTTGCGAGATCATGATATCGATGTACTGGAGGTCAATCGCCCTGATCGTGCAGCGCGTCGATCACGAGGAAAATCTGATCCGACTGATGCGGAAAATGCTGCGAGAGCGGTCCTCGCTGGACGAGCCACTGCGATTCCCAAAGAGCAGTCGGGCGCGGCTGAGGCAATGCGAACTGTATCAGTTGCACGTCGCAGTGCCGTCAAGGCGAAGACACAGGCGATAAACCAATTGCGAGCCTTGCTGGTGAGTGCGCCGCAAGACATCCGCGAACGGCTTCTGAGGACGAAGACTTCGGAATGCGTTGCTAACTGCGCGAAGCTGCGTTCGTTGGGAGGTGCACCAATGTTGCAGGCATTGGCGACTACGTTGCGCCTGCTAGCAAAGCGCTACCTCGCGCTCGCGGAGGAACTCTCAACGCTCGATGCGATGCTCGAACACTTAACACAAAGACATGCCAGAAGGCTTCGAGAGCGATTCGGCGTTGGACCTCAAACGGCAGCAGTGCTTGTCGCCGTTGCTGGCGACAACCCGGAGCGCTTGAAAAGCGATGCGGCGCTCGCTGCACTTTGTGGCACGAGTCCGTTGCAAGCCTCCTCTGGCAAGACAGTCCGACATCGCTTGAACCGTGGGGGTGATCGAGCAGCGAACAATGCCCTGTGGACCATAGCGATGGTGCGCATGCGCAGTGATCCGAGAACTCGAGCATACGTCGAGCGCCGAACCAAAGAAGGTATGTCGAACAAGGAAATTCACCGCTGTCTGAAGCGCTATATCGTCAGAGAATTGTACCCACTCATTCTTGCCGATCTAGCCGATTCAGCGAGTGCTTCTTGACATAGGAGCGTCAAGTCGTCGGTTGCCGTGCCCTTGGGGGCCTTTTTCCGCGATACCCGAGATTTTGCCGAACCGGTCTTGAACCGCCAGGACTCGTTGCCCGTTTCCACGATGTGGCAGTGATGCGTCACCCGGTCGAGCAGCGCGGTTGTCATCTTGGCATCCCCGAATACGCCGACCCACGCGCTAAAGCTCAGGTTCGTCGTTATCACCACGCTGGTGTGTTCGTCCAGCTTCAAGAGCGGATGAAATAGCAGCGCGCCGCCCGTCTGGCTGAATGGCAAGTAGCCCGGCTCGTCGAGGATCACCCTATCCACGTACATCAGTTTGTGTGCTATTTGGCCTTGCTTGCCGATAGCCTTCTCTTGCTCCAGCGCGTTTGTCAGCTCCACTGTTGAGAAGTATCTAACGCGCTTGCCCTGGCGCTGCACCGCCTGGATGCCTATGGCGGTGGCCAAGTGCGTCTTGCCGGTACCTGGCCCGCCGATAAACACGACGTTGTGTGCGCTGGAGAGAAACGCCAAACCGTGTAGTTCTCGCACCAACACTTCATCCACGTGCGCTTGGCCGAAATCGAACCCGGTGAGATCTCGATGCGCCCCCGGCGTCAGAATAGTTGTCGCCTCTGAACTTCCTTATCAAGTAGCGTCAGAGGTGCAGGTTGAAAGTGAAACAAACGTATTCTGTTGAGTTCAAGGCGCAGGCGCTGTCCAAGGTTCTGCAGCGCGGGAGCCGCACGGTTGGAGCGGTGGCCGACGAATTGAACGTCAACGTACTGACATTAAGGAAAAGGACGAGAGGTGCCGGCGCCACGAACCGGCGCCCGAGCTCTGCAGACCCACGACGACCGGAAGACTGGTCGCGGGAGGAACGGCTGATGGCCTTGCAGGAGAGCCACGGGCTGGTCGACGAAGCCTTGCAAAATCAACAGGCACCTATTCTAGCGACGCCGGCGTGCCGATGTGCAAGCGGAAAGAGCGGAGTTGGCGGGCCGGCGCAATCAACACGGAGATTACCCGCCAGAACCCAAGAGAACTTCCAGTTTCGTTGGCGTAGGGTGAGCAACAGGCGTTGAGCAAACCGAATAATGCGGGCGGGCACAACGACCGTTTTCGCAAACTTCGTCGTATCCGACGCGCTCTACCGAGCCGGGCCGTTCCAGAACATACAGGCTCTTTTCAGTCCATGCTCCTGCCTGAGGAACATCGACGCCCCAAAGGGTACAAATCTCACTTTTCCCCTGAGCGCCGCACTCCCAAATCGCGATGATGGCAGATCGACCGCCGCACACAGCCGCGGCTTCGGCTGGCCGCGCAAGAACGACCGCCGACAAAAGTGGAACAATCGCACAAGAAAGGACCCACGAGACAGCATGTACGTTGGAAAACACCTTCGCCCCCGAAAGTTTCAATGATTTTTAGAAAAATTCATAAAAAATACACATTTTCCAATTATATAGGCAAACGAAGTTTCTCATGTTACCGGGTGGTCGCTTGCTTATCAGTCGGACGCGGCCCTGTGCGGCTACCCGTCCTTGATACGGGCAGCATCAACGCCAGTGCGATGTGACACTCAACCGCACCCCCCGACACGTCAGCCACCGACGCCACTGGAGCGGCCCCATGAAACACCGGACACAGCGACCCACTTACAATAACGGGTAGGCATAAGACTGTGTTTTTGACTAACACCAAGCAGGAAGTGATGGAAGTGTTGACGGGCCCAGAGCGCCGGCGTCGCTGGACGGCGGAGCAGAAACTGTCGATGGTTCGCGAGAGTTTCGAACCGGGAAAATCGGTTTCAATGGTCGCGCGCCATTACGGCGTGAACCCGAACCAGCTATTCCACTGGCGCAAGCTGTACCAGGACGGTAGCCTGTCAGCGGTCAAGGCTGGCGAAGAAGTGGTTCCGGCATCGGAGTTGGCTGATGCGCTCAAGCAGATTCGCGAGCTGCAACGGATGCTCGGCAAAAAAACAATGGAGAACGAGATTCTCCGGGAAGCAGTTGAATACAGCCGAGCAAAAAAATGGATAGCGCACTCGCCCTTGCTGCCGGAGGACGGCCAGTGAAACTGGTCTGTGAAGTTCTCGGCGTGTCGCGCTCGAACGTATCGGCACGACTGTCGCGTCCGGCGACGTGGCGCGATGGCCGGCAATCAAGGCCGACCGACGACGAAACTGTAGTCGAGGAAATCCGCCGTGTCGTCGGCGATTTGCCCAGCTATGGCTACCGGCGGGTTTGGGGCACGTTGCGCAACGAGCGCGTTGCAGTTGGACTGGCGCCGTTCAATGCCAAGCGCATTTATCGCATCATGCGAACGCATGGGCTGCTGACGCAGCGCCGACCGATTGCGCCGCGAGCCCACCGTCGACATGATGGCAAAGTGGCCGTCGCGCGCAGCAATCAGCGATGGTGCTCGGACGGCTTCGAGTTCCGCTGCGACAACGGCGAGCCGCTGCGTGTGACGTTTGCGCTGGATTGCTGCGACCGAGAAGCGATGAGCTGGGCGGCGACGACAGCAGGCCACAGCGGCGACATTGTGCGCGACGTGATGCTGGCCGCAGTGGAAAATCGGTTCGGCAACGAGGTGCATACGCCGTCCGAAATCGAGTGGCTGAGCGACAATGGTTCGGGCTATACGGCTGACGATACGCGCCGGTTTGCGATGAACATCGGACTAAAGCCATTGACCACGCCCGTGTGCAGTCCGCAAAGTAACGGCATGGCCGAGAGCTTCGTGAAAACGATGAAGCGCGACTACGTCGCCTTCATGCCGAAGCCGGATGCTGCAACCGCTGCTCACAATCTGGCCATTGCATTTGAGCATTACAACGAGAAGCACCCCCATAGCGCGCTGAAATACCGCTCGCCTCGCGAGTTCCGGCGCTCGATGGATTCAGCAACCTTAGTGTGATGGTGTGTCCGGTTTTACAGGGTCAACTCCAGCCACCCGGGTACGCCCGTAACCGCTGATGCTTCGCGAAGCACCTTGTCAGCGACCGCGCGCGACACGGGCTCTTTGGCGTAGGGCCAATCATGAACGACTGCCGCCTCGTCCGAAATGCCGCCAGTCAGCCGATACGAGCGTCACCGGCAGCAATGGCGCGGGTTCGATGGCAAGCGGCGCCCGATACTCTCGCTGCCGTTTGAACAGCCTATTGGCGTTGATGTCATGCGCACGCGCAAGCTTGGAAACCGACACCCCGGGCTCGCACGCCGCGGCTGCCAGGCGCCGGCGAAACGCGACATCGTGGTTCGCACGACCCCGCCGACCCATCCCATGATTCTTTTCCGATTCCACAGTAGTTCCCGTCACTTACGTAGCGGGAGCCACTTTCGCAATCCTTCATATCGCGCACAAGACGGTATGAATCGAGCGCTTACTTTGATAGCTACGAGTCCCTCCATGCGAGTTTGGCAAAATGATTTCGTCGGCTTCGCGGCCGTTGATCCGGCTCACGTGGCGCAGCCGGATCACGTGGTTGGTCGCGTCTCGCCGGTCGTCGTGGCGCCCGCGGGTCTGACACACCGTGAAGGGCGCGAAGCCTTCGCCGCGTAGTGCGGGCAGCACGGTCGCGGTGGGGATGTGGCGGTATCGCTCGGCGCGGCTTTCATGCGGGGTCGGTGCGAAAATGGACGGTGCAACGGCACGGATCGGGTCGTCCGACAAGGGAGATTCGGCGCGCAGCACCGGTGAATGGGAAGCAAAATGGGAAGTGAGTTGCGGGGTGTGTCTCCTGACAAAGAGGGGGGGGCCATCGATCCGAGACGACCCCAAGCAGGAAGGCGACGCCTGGGCCGGCGCCCTCATTTGGGCGCGGGTGCCGCCGCTCTTTCGCAGGCTCCGCGCTTGGTCGCATGTCGCACGCCGCCTGTCAGCACCACACGACGTGGCCACAATCGACGGTGCGGCGGTAGTGATCGCGGCCATCCCAAGGCGTGAACGTGTATTCCATGTACGCGCAACCCAGGACCACAATTCAGTGATGCAGTGACAGCGATGGCATATCGGCCTCCATCAAAAAGGGGTGGCATTCATCGCGACCGGATTCCAAGATTCGGAGCCCGCTTTCCGGGGGGGCCGTGCGCTACAGTCGCGGACAAGGGGACGAATGCAGGAAAGATGGCTTAACGGGAAAGGGCAGTGCTGCATGCCGACCGTGTGCAAGCGAAGCGCGCAGGGCCGGGGGAATGAACCCGGGCCGAAGGGGCCAGGTCAGCCCAATTCAGTGAGGGACGATGGAGAAGGGCCCAAGTCGAGACGCCGCCCCGCCGTTTGAAGCGGACGGCCCGGCGCACGTCAATCTGAAACGATCTCAGTTTGACTTGATCTTCGCCGGTGCACGTCATTAACCGGTAACCGGCGTCCGCTGACAGTGTCGCGGGCGCATCTCCCCATTTTTTAGGCGTGCGATGATGGGTTCCAGTGTTCCGAATTTAAGCGTCAACTGCGATGACGCCACGCCCGAGAAGGATACTGCCGTCGAACTGCACATGGCGTTGCCGATTCCCTATGCCGATCTGGGAAAGGTGCGGAAGTGGCTCGGCGACGGTGATGGGACGTCGGCTGAGCAATACCCGGCGGTGAAATATCCACAGCATTGTGAATGGCTCTCAGACTGGCCGGCCGCGAGCCGCGAGCCGCGAGCGTAGTGACGGCCCATTGACCGCAAAACTTGCGGCGCTAGGCTGATCGCTGAAACAGGAATCGTCAGGGGCGGGGGCCGGCTCCGCCCGCGTCAGTCCTGCGCCTATGCGCAAGGGTCACAAGCGCGGCGGCTACTCGGACGCAGCCGTCGCCGCGTAGCTTCGGCCGGGCGGTAGCTTTCGTGGGAAACAGCGAAGGGAAATGCGACCCAAAACCGCCGTAGAAATAGCGCGGTTGCACCAGGCTTTCCGGCAATCAGGCGCGGTGCGCGTCGAGGAGGTGCTTGATGAGGCGGGGGCGCGCGACGCGCATCAGCGGCTTGCCTCGCATCAGGAGTGGTTTATCACCATAAAAGAACCTGCCCGAGTATCGGGGCGTGATTGCACCGAATGGCGGGTAGCCGAATGGGAGCGCATGGCGGCCCGACAAAAACGCACGATTATTGACGATCTTCATGGACGGGCGGCCGCTTCGTTCGAGATGTATTTCAAGCGGTACCCGCTGATCGAAAAATTCAGGACGGGCGAAGATGGCGACATCCCGATGATGCGCCTCGCGCGCCTCCTGGTGAGCGGTGCCTTTCTCGGGCTCATCGGCAACATGACCGGTATCGATGGCCTGACCGACGTGACCGGCATGGCTTCACGACTCGACGCGGGGCACTTCATCCTGTCGCATACGGATCGACAGCCGGAAGGATCCGTGGGCCGGCGCGAAGTGGCTTTTGTTCTGTATCTGACGCAGGGTTGGCGTGATGATGGGGGCGCACATACCTGCCGGTGGTCGGAAGGGGCCTCCGCGGCCGTCTGCATCCCGCCACGAATCAATACCATGCTGATTTTCCGCGTTCCGCGGGCGCACGCCGTGCTGTACGTGCCGCCCTTTGTCACAGCAAGCCGGCTCGCACTGGCGGGTTGGGCTTACAGCAGAACCTAAACGGCGCAAAAAGGCGGCGTGAGCGCGGCGTCATCCAAACCGTCCGGTCGCCCTCCGAACGCCAACGACAGGAGCCTCGATGGGAGTCTCCGCAGGACCCTCAATGGCGCGCGTGCGCGCAACCTACGCGCGACAGATCCTGGCGCTTGCCAATGCGTCGGAAAATCATCGGCTTGAACGGGCATTCGCGGCGGTGCCACGCGAGACTTTTCTTGGCGAAGACCGATGGCGGATTCCGACCTCGCTCGCCGGCTACACGCCGTTACCTGAGAACGATCCCGTCCTGATCTATCAGGATGTCGTGGTCGGACTGGCCACGCAGCGTGGTGTGAATAATGGCAGTCCCGCGCTGCACGCCCGATGGCTAAATGCGATGGCCCCGCACAGGGGCGAGGTGGTCGCGCACCTCGGCGCCGGAGCGGGTTACTACACTGCGATCCTCGCCGAGCTGGTCGGGAGTACCGGCCGCGTCATCGCCCTCGAATACGATGAGGATCTGTGTACCAGGGCTGTCAAGAATCTTGCACACAGAACCAATGTTCAAGTCGTGCACGCCGATGGCGCCGCCTATCCGGTGGAGCCCGTCGACGGCATTTACGTCAACTTCGGCGTCGCGCGACCTGCCCGCTCTTGGATCGACCGCTTAAAGCCCGGGGGACGCCTGGTACCGCCGCTCGGTGCGCCGGAAAAGCAGGAGTTTCTGCCCGGCCGCGTTGCGGCTCAAGCCATTGGTTTGCTCGTCACGCGGGTCGATAACGGCTTCGGGGCGGCATCGTTAGGCCCCGCCTCTTTTATCTTTGCTGAAGGCGCCCTGGGAGCAACGACTGAGGAAGTCAACGCCCTTCGCGTCAGTCTGCAGAATGCAAACGACGGCAAGATCAGAAGCCTGCTATTGGACCGGCGGCCAACGGGCGGCGTCTGGTTGGCCGCTTCAAACCGGGCACTTTCATCCGAAGCGCCGGTACGTGTTGGCGGCCGCGAAGAAAAGGCACTTGTAACGCCTGGCCGGTGGGCGTACCGATCAAAGCCGCAAACCGGCCCTGTCGTATTCTGCCGCGCATGCACAGGAAAAAACGCCTCGGGCCCATTGGGATTCGCGGCACGCAATGGCTCCCCACAAGCACCCCATGTCATTGGAAGACATCCGCGAACACCGGTTTGCAAAACCACGCCTGGCGGTAAACGTCGATATGCCGCCGGCGGACCTCCACTTCCTCGTCTCCGGCAAGGATGAGCCCGCCGCCGTTGAAGCAAACCACACGGAAGTTGTGCAGTGGGGGTAACAGCGCGGTGCCGGAGGCCCGTCCGCACGCGGTCAGCGTTACTGCCTGCACCCGTAGGGGCCTGCCGGCGCGATAGCCGCCGGCGTAGGACCAGCTGCACAGGTGCCCCCGCAGGGGCGGGCGGACAAGAAAGTCCGCCTCGGAGAGTTTTTCGCCGGCGCGGCGAAGCGGGATGACGTCGACAAGCATAGAGCGAAATACTGTTTATTTGTACAGTATTATAGATAAGCCACGATGAGGCTTTCAACCGTGACGCCGGCGGGCTCGGCAGTGACGGCGCGCCGGACCCTGAGGGCGCCATGAGGGGACAATGAGGGGACAATGAGGAGGATTCGATGTGTTATTCGGCGCGGATTGAGGCCGGTTTTCGCCGGTACGAGCGCGCGTTCGGGCTACACGTCGACCCGCCCGCGTTTTTCGACCTGTACACCGCGCCGTGCGGCCGGTGCAAAGAACCAGGTGCCTAAGGCCGTCGACGCGGCGTTTGCGCGCGCAACGGATGCGGCGTTGACGGAACTGCGCGCGTCGATTCGCGGCTTTGAAATCATCCACGGGGCGGTGCTCGAACAGGAACCGTTCAGGCAACGCACTCGCTTGGCCGAGGCCGAACGTACCCGGCACCGTAAAGTCACCAAGGCCGCTCTGCAGAGTCAGCGCATTGCATCGGCGAAGATCGCGTCTTAGAGCGCCCGGTGATGCCGGCAGACGCGTTCTCGCGTTCTACGACTTGCCGGCCGAGCACTGGCAGCACGTGCGCACGACAATCCGACCGAGTCGACCTTCGCGCCATTCCTTGGCATGGCCTTCAAGCTCATCGAAGCGGTTCAGGAGTGGTGGCGTCGCATTCGCGGTGTCGACAAAATCGAACCGCGCTTGAAAGGCGTGTCCTTCAAGGACAGCACACCGACGACCGAGAGCACGCCGGCGCCTGCGCAAGCGCTTGCCGCCGGAGCATGCCGCTTGAGCGCCGTACACCGCATTTGACATTGGCTCCTCGGATTCAGGAGGGAAGGCTTCTCTGCACGCAGTCTTCGCATCAACGGAGAATGGCGAGATCACGAGCGATGGGCTTTGCCCGCAGACAGGCGCGATACGGAACCGAGGGAACCGAGCACCGCCACGATGATGCTGACCGTGCCTTCGATCATCGCCCTTTCATAAATCGGCCATCGCGACAGGTTTTCGAAAGGCATGCGCCGTGGCACGAGGTATAAGGGGTGACCGCACACCGCGCTTTTGCGCAGGCCCCTGCGAGGGGGGGGGGCTGCGGCACCTTTGCTGCCACTGGATGTCGGGCCTCGTTGCGGCAGGCATCTCGGACGAACCGATGTCCGGCGACGCGGCGCGGCGCACCCTCGCCGGCGGTGCCGTCAGCGGCCTGTCAACCCCGAATGGCGTGAAACGTTCCGCCTGCGCCGGCTTAAGGGGCCGAGACTCGCCCCCTAAAGGGACGCCGTGCGTCTGCTGCCGAGCCATGCGATGCGCCGGCCGCGTCAAAACCGGCGCGCCCGGGCGTCGCTTCGACGCAAGCGCGTTATCGCGACAGCCCCGTTATTTTTTATAAGACGCCCCCATGGCAACGATTCATCGGCCCCCCGGCATTTCCGCCATCCTGACCCGTACCGCGACGACGGGACTGGCCACCGCGTTCAGCCGCGGCCCCGTGCCCTCCAAAAAGCCGGACCTGCTCCAGTACACCAATACCGCGCTCAGCCGCAGCCCCGTGCCCCCCAAAAAGCCGGACCCGCTCGAGAGCACCGATACCCCACCCTATTGGCAGCGTGCCGGACTGGCGGGTCCGGCGTGCGAGTTTTACCCGCCGCCGAGCGCGTTGATGGAGTTGCCGCCGCTGGCGTCGCTGGCGTTTGTGGTGTCCGGGGGGCTGGAGCTACCGGCGTGGCTTGTCGCCTTGGGGGGGAAATGGGGACCTTATTGCTTCGACGCGGCGTACTGCGGCGGCCATTTCGACACCTGTGGCCGGATGTACACCGCGGATATGTTTGACAGCAACGAACCGGGTTATCTGGAACGATTTATCCGTAGCGTGATGTATGTCGCTTCCCCCGCATTTGATATCGAGCGATTTGACGACATTGTCCGCCTTTATGGAATTGCCCGGCCCGGGGTCAGGCTGTGCGTCGCCGCGCCGGCCTTCGCGGTGATGCCGACTGACCTAATGAAGCCGGCGGAGCAGCCAACGCCGATGGGACGGTACGCGCGGGTTGGCGTCTACTTCGAGCGCGCGACCGAGCAGCTGTTTATCAGGGCGCACGGCAAACTGAGCGCGCACGTTTTCAGGACCGGCGTCGATACGGCCACCAAGGCCAAATTCGGGGAGGACCTGCGCGGGTTCGTACGGCCGGACGGAAAATTGGCCCGCCTCCCGGTGTCGGAGGAAACATTGGTGGGCCTGTTTGAGGAGGTGAGCGAACGCCTGCAGACGCTGTTCGCGCCGCACCGCGTTTTACAGTGTTCCATGCACGGGCCCGGCTGGACGGAAGCCTACTTCCCTGGGCGTCGATACCCGAATGATTTTGTCGAGTGCTCAAAGCCCCGCGCGGACGAGGTGCCGCCCTTCTATTCCGAAGTGCGCACCTTCAGCGCCGGCAGGGAGCTTTATTTTCATACCGTCTATCAGGACGAAGCCCAGATCCGGGATCTGTATCGGGGCAAGCTGGAAAAATTCCTGATTCACGGCCTGGATACCGGCAGGTCCGCCGACGAGCAGATCGCCCTGATCGCCGGGTTTGTGTCGGACATGGTCACCGCCCATGTGTTTACCGATGCGAACAACCGCGTCTGGATTCAGATCCTCCTGAATCAACTGTTAAGACGCTGCGGCCAGTCCGACACGATCCTGGCGGTACCCAACGGATTTGCCGCCAGGGTCCGATACGATCTGGGTGCCGCCAATCATCCTCCGCCCGGCACTGAAGCCTACCTCGACGCCATGCGGCACGCCGTGCAGATGATCCGGGACGGCCAGCGCTACTACGCGTCCCTGTGCGCGCAGTCCCCCTGCCAACTGGCCAACATCGCGCCGGACTGCTGGTTGTGACGCCCGTTGCCGGTTGTCCATTGAAAAAACGGCTGCTGGCGCGATAACGAAGTGACGCCGAAGCGCAGCCGGGGGCGCATTGTTTTTTACGCGCCCAACGCATAGAACTGCTCAGCGGGGAGGCACGGCGTCCCACGGGGGCAAGCATCTGCCCCTTGCGAATCATGCGCATGGCCTTAGCAGGGCGTTACAGGATAACCATTTTTATTTTTTTAATAGGTTGGTTTTATGCGAAATCGCGTATTTGTAGACAGACAACTTTACCCGAACTACCAAACACGCCCGAAACCGGTGCCGTGCACGGACCCACTTGAAGGCAAGGCATCTTGCTCAGGCCAGGGGGTGTTGCGCTCAGACGAAGAGAGGCACTACGATGCCGGCATCGCTGCTTGTCAGGAAATAAAGAAGTTAATAGAGGTTAAAGTAAGGAGTGACGATTTTTTTGACGGAGAGGAAAATAATCGCCTATCGGGTTATATGAATACCTTTACCACTTACTTGCAAGCTCTCAATTGTGGGGAAATGAACCCTAAGGCGATGGCGTTAAGGGGTAAGCTACTTACTGAATTTGGTGGAATTATCAAGCTGGTGCTCGATGCACCTGAAACAGTTCGGTCATCAATGGAAGCGACATGTTTAAAAGTAGTTGTGGATTGCATATTTGAATTTGGCGGCAAAAATTATAATTACGAATTAAAAAAAATTATCGATATTGTAGATATTTTACTCGATAAAGTTGGCAAAAAAGATCTAAAAAATGATCTGAAAGAGTTGATATATGTTCAAAACAAATTATATGAAATGACCGAAATAGAAACTATAGAAAAATTCATAAATTCGGTACACAAAAATTCAAAAAAATACGAAACGGCAGTGTATCGTCAATATTCTGACGCGGAGATGTCAGATGCTGACGTTTTGAAAAATTTTTCGATTCCTAGGATTTCCGGAAAAACCACGGCTGCAGACGATGTCGCGTATTTTTCAAAGGTTGTAAAAAAAGAAGTTGTTGAGAGCGATGACGTTAAGCGATCCGATGAAATAATTGAAGATCTTTTTCAGGAAACAGTTATCCCGCTGGCGAAAGATAGTGTGCAGCGTGCTGAGTGTTTTGAGATGACTCGAGGAAGCTTCAATACCTCCTGCAGAATCTGGACTCATGCACTTTCCCGTCGTTTTCGCGGAGGGGAATTATCTGAAAAGCTGGCCGACGACATGAAAGACGTCATCTATATTATGGCCGACTACTGCGATTATTACTTTGAAAAAATGAAATGGTTTAATGGAAGTGATGTCTTGGTCGCCAAGGCAGGCGCCGCTTACCTGAAAAATCTAAAAGAATTTGCCGCTCAGAACAGACGGATTTTAGCCAGAATCAATAACGAACCGATTGAAGAAAGTGAGCCGATGGATTGTGGAATTAATAAGGATTCTTTGCTCGCCATGCTGGAAGGGAATTCCCGTCGTGAAGTGAACGATATTTGGGAAGAGTATATGCTGTCAAAAAAGAACGACTTGCCGGATCCCACCTTGACAGCGGTGTCGACATTTGTCCCCATCGAGTTGATTTCACCGCAAAATCTTTATTCGTTGGAAATTTTGGTATTAGCATTCACCAATAATCTTATCGAGCAAGCCGTTCAGAAAAACATAGACCTGACACCTTCGATTGAGTACGAATCATTGAGTGATGAGGGCGATGATATATCTCAAGAAAGTTCCGAAATGGCGGCTGCTAAATGGGAAGAACCTCGTCGGTCGCGAACGCCGGAACCTGTTGAGACCATCCCTTTCATCACTGCTCTGGCAAAAGAAACGTCTCGCACCGACATTGAGGTTTTCAAAGAAGTGCCAGAAAAGCCTGAAAAAATTGAGAAGGACAATATCAAGCAGCCGAAAAGTAAAAAAAATAGTACATTGCACCAGTCAGATGGGATGATAAGCGCCAAGGATGCAAAAAAACTATTGCACCCCAACGCTTTTGCCGGCGATTTAAGAAAAATTTCTTTTCCTGGGGGGGTGCTACATCTGACAAAAGAAAATTTCTCCATCGGTCGCTTATGGCAGACCGAGGATCGCCTCAAATCTGTCATTAGTTACACCAAAACAGAGCACCCAAAAGATTACGCATTTTTTCCCCAGGAGATTCTTTCCGAGCTATCAAAAAAAATTACAGAATCAGAATATAAAGTCCTAATGCTGGATATTCAGGCGAACAGCTGCCTAAGAAGCCGGTATAAAGTGCAGGGAATTATAAAAATCAAAGACAACGAAAAAGACAAAGACCGGTACCAAATGCGCATCGTCGGCGGTGATAAATCATACAGATTGGTTTTTAAATTGTTTGCCGCTCATAATAAGAACAATTTGTTTATAAATGAAACGCGTATTTATATGATGACCGACGTGTTTTTTCATCACGGAAAAACTAACAAAATTACTGCCCAGTTAAGTGACCACAAAGTTTCAAAACTGGCGGAACGTTTATCTTCTGCTGCGTTGCACATCACGCCCACCGCCAGTTTGTCCGAAGAGCTTTTACATTGAAAATGGCCGCCCCAACGCCCGACAAGGTGAAACGCGGACTCACGTAGCGCGCCGCCCCGGAGGCTGGAACGACCGCCGGGCATCTCGAAAAACCGTGCCAACGTTGGCAAGTTTGGAAGCGCGGCTGACAAAACCGACCCACCCGCCGGGCGCAGATAACGGTTCCGTCGCGATAGCGGTAGTCAGGTAGGCTCTGTGGTTTCGAGCGCCGGGACCGCAGTCGATGAAGCGCGCAGCCAAACCGCCGAGAAAGCCCTGCCCGCAGGCATCGCCAAGGTGCTGAAGCGGTTGCACTATCCGTTGGAGGTTATGTTGCCGTGCGTGCGCTATTACCCAGCCTTTTCGCTGAGCTCGCGAGAACGGGAGGAAATGACGGCCGAGCGAGGCGTGGCGGCGGACCACTCGACGATCCATCGCCGGGTGATCAAGTGGCTGCCGGTTTTCGAGAAAGCGATGCGCGGCCGCCGGCGCATGGTCGAGATCTATATTCGGGTCAGAAGCCGGTGGACATACCTCTGCCGGGCGGTGGATAAGGCCGGCCACGCCATTGGCTTTCGGCTATGCGCGCGCCGCGATACCGCCGCCGCGCGCCGGTTCTTCGAAGAAGCCATCGCCGGGCGGGGCACGCCCAAGGCCGTCGCCGTTGAGCGAAGACAAACGCGGCGGGGCGAACTGCGCCGCGCTGCAAGCGCTGGGCGCCCGGCGCGAGACACCCATTGAAAGCCGCGGGCGCAAGTACCTAAACAACCGCATCGAGCGGGACCACCGCGCGATCCAACGGCGCGTCGGACCGATGCTGGGTTTGCGGAATTTCCGTTGTGCCCGCGTCGTCCTGGGCGGCATCGAGGCCATGCACATGATTCGCAAGGGGCGGACGCTTGCCCCCAAGGGACCCCATGGGTCCCCTGCCGAGCAATTCTATGCACTGACCGCGTAAGAGCCAACATGCCCCCGGCCTCGCTTCCGCCTAATTTGTTGTCGCGCCAGAACCGGTGAACCCGCACGCGGCGCATGCGAAAGCCGGGAAATTTCCTCCGGTCATCGAGGCTGCCACGTCGTCACTCGCGCGCTTGGGACTTTCACGCAAAAGCACCGTGAAGTTTGTCGCGCATTCGGGGCATAACATCCCCTGCGCTTCACCTTCCTGAACGGCTTCCCAAAGTTCGCGAATGACTGCGTGACACGCCGGACACGCGATAGTCAGACAGGAGGCGGTGTTTTGGCGGAAAGCGCTTGCTAGGAAATGGCCGTGAATGCGAACGGCCGGTAGGACCACGATGAGTTCTCCGGTCCGCCCGTCTTGACGCGCCGGCGTGTTGACAATAAAGCCTTCGAGAAACCCGCTGGGCGACGCGCCGCCTCACGCCTTCGCGTCGACCGACGCACAACCGCCTTCCGGTCCAAGGCCCTGTCGACGTTACTGCGTTCGGGCGGTGACGGCACGCGCGCGGCACTGACCCTCGCCAAAGGCCATCTCCGGGCGCCGGTGGATGCCGTTCTCAAGGCCCCGGTGGGCGCGCACGGCATGGGCCGGGCGCTGCGCGTCGCGCCGGCAGGCGGCAGACGCCATAGCGACATTCTGTGCAGACGGGGTCGCCCACTGCACGGGTGGACTCGATCGTGACGATCGATGGCATGCCTGGCCATCCCTCGGGACCGAAGTTCGGATTCTCAAAGCGCGGCGCGGTGCCACGGCGTGTCTCGATGCGACCGTGGTGTTTCTCGATGTCGCCATGCTCGCTCGTGAGGTCGCGGAAGATGTCCGGGAAGCGCCCGAGCGCGTCGAAGGCATGGCACCGGCGCGCCGGCGGCCCCGATCTGGGTGGCAATATGGCGCCGGCGGCCCCGGGCGTCCAGGCGGATGATCGCGCCTGTTGGCTGCAACGCGTCAAGCGGCTCCGGGAGGGCGGCAATCCCGTTGCTCTTTCGGGCCGGGTGCACCTGCCCGGGCGCCACCCCCGGGCCGCCGCCGTAGGCCGCCCCCCGAGGGATGGCGCGCTCGCCGCGCTGATGTGAGCCACGTACGGTCTTGCCGTCGATGGCGAGCCCCCGGGCCTGCCGGTGCCGGGCGCCGACCGCCCCTCCACCGCCCCTCCACGGCATGAAGCAGGTTTCAAGCAGGCTCCAAGCAGGCTTCAAGCAGGCTTCAGGCGGGCTTTAAATTGGTTCATTGAGCATTACCGGGGAAGGCGGCGCGGATTTTGAGGAAGAAGTATTCCTGGTCTCGGTAGCCGTAGGCGCGCCGCTTAATGACCTTGATAGTGTTGTTAATGCCCTCAACGATGCTGGTGTTTAGACGATGTCGGCATCTGGCCAGGATGCCATGCAGATAGCCTTTCAGACGCTGAGCGAAGGTGTTCAAGGGGGCTATTCCGCTTTGCTCGGCCTGCTCGCACCAGTGGTGCCAGGCTTGTTTTGCCCAGGCAGGTCTTCGGTAGAACCAGAGCCGCTTGAGTTCGTCCCTCAGGACATAGACCGTCAGCAGCGGCTGGTTGGCTTGCAGCAATTCGTCGAGCCGGACGGCCTGCTGCCGGTCTAGCTTGTCGCGGTTGCGCAATAACAGCCAGCGGCTCGATTTGATGACCCGGCGCGCGGGACGGTCCTGGCGCAGTTGGTTGGCCTGATCCACGCGCACCCGATCAATGACCTCTCGTCCGTACTTGGCCACGACATGGAACAAGTCATAGACGATCTCCGCCCGTGGGCAGTGGGCCTGGATTTCTAACTCGTAGGCCGTAGTCATGTCGATGGCTACGGCCTTGATGCGTTGGGCGACCCCACGCGGCAATTGCTCGAAGAACGCCCGAGCCGTCTCGCGTGAGCGTCCTGGGCCGATCCACAGCACCTGCCTGCTGATCGGATCGACGACTACCGTCGCGTACCGATGCCCTTTATGCAGGGCGAACTCGTCCATCGCTAAATACTCGATCCTGGACCAATCCGGTTCGCGCACTGACGCTCGGAGCCGGGCCTTGTCCAGCGTCTTGACGGTATGCCAACCCAGCTCGAAGAACCTCGCCACCGCCTGCACGTTGCTCGATTGCAGCAATTGGCTGCAGGCCGCCGCAAGCCGATCCGTCACCCGCTGGTAGCGACCCAGCCAAGTAAGCCGCTCCAGGCGCGGGCCACCGCATTGCTCACACAACAAGCGCCGGCGTGGAACATGAAGAACAACCCGGTACTCAAATAACGGCAGATCTCGCACCCGGCGCACCGTGGTCTCATGGACCTGGCGACATCGTGCGCCGCACTGCTCGCACAGCATCACCTTGGCGGTTGGCTTCAAATAGATCGACAGCGTGCGCCCTGTGCCCTCGGGCCACTCCACGCGTTCGACGGCATAGCCCTGCCAGCCTCCCAGCGACTCCAGCAGCTTGCGATCCAGCATCTCCACGCACTCCTGATGGCAAATTCCTGCCATCAAGAGTACGAAAACTTGTCAAATCCCTCCACGCTATTGCGCGATGAACCTTTAAATTGCTCACGGTCGAGCGCTGCGGTCAACCGGCCGACGGTATCGTGCGACGCGATGGCGTTCTTGCGCGGCCCATGGCGGCGCAGCCACTCCCGCTTTGCCCGCCCCCTGGCCGGGTCCCGGCCCGGCGGTGCGCGCCGGCGTGCACCGCGCGCCCCGCAGCCTCGGCCTCGGGCCGTGCCCCGGCGTGCGGCTGCGCGCATCGGTCGGATCACCCGCAGCGTCTTCAGTACCGGGCACGTCACCGTGTATCTTTTGCCGCGCAAAAGACAAAAGTCAGCGACCTCTCCGCGGCGCTTGCAAGCGAAATCCCAATCCCGTGATTTCAACGGGGAATGCCTTCGTGCGACGGCCCTGGGCGATGGGGGCGGGGCGGGTCATAACTTCAGGTCTATACCTGAGGCTGCGCGCCACCGGTGAGGACGATACTTCACTCAACGGCTAACACGTTGCCGCGAACGGGTCTGTGGGGCGAAATCCACGCTGGCGAGACTGACCGAAACCAATGTCAAATTGAGAGGAACGCACCATGGAAATCTGGGGAATCTATGAGACATACCTGAAGTTCATCGAATTTGTGGAGACCCACCCGCTTGGGCTGGCCCGGGATTTCAGTCTCGTGATGATCGACGTGGCGCAACCGGTGGCGGAGATGGGCTCCCAATGCTTCTGGGTCTGAAGGGCTTGGTGCGGAAGGGGGAAGCGTTTGCGTGTGGCGCACGCCGCGCTCCTTTTTTTGCGCAAACGCGTCGGCGCAAAGGCGCTCCACAGGTTGAGGGGGGGCGCGATCACCCCGCCCTCAATGTCCGGTGAAGCGGGTTTGCGCGGCAGCCGCCGTGCTGCCGATGCCGCGCGTGACGGGCGTGACGGGCAAGTTCTGCGCCTCGACCGGCCAACGAGCCGGTGGTTCGTTGTCACTGTCGGGCGGATACTCCGCATTTTTCGTCGACGTCATTTTCTCCGGTTTGCTGTTCCCGGACCCCGTGTCAGCGGCGCCCGGTCTCTAAACCCCGCACCCCGCACCCCGCACCCCGACCCCCGACCCCCCAAACCCTGTCGCGCTTGGGCTTTTTCCGCAGCGCACCGGTGATCGAACCGGGAGAAGTGAGGACGATTCCGGAATCGCCCCGCCAGGACCGCGCATCCGGGCCGTCGCCGCTTGCCTCGAGATCGATCGTAAGACCGTGCGCAAACGGAGTAAGAACGGCGTGCAGGCGCCTCGATATGGCCCGCGTCGGCCGCGGCCATGTGTCATGGATCCGTTCGTGGCTTTCGTCACCGGGCGTGTTCAGGCATTCCCTGGGCTCGGCATCGCGCGTGTGCTGCGCGAGAGTCGAGCGATGGGATGGTCCGATGGCCGAACCGCACTTGGCGAGGCGGCGCGCCATGTCCGCCCGGCCCCGCAGGAGAGACTCGTGCTGTCGAACGTTAGCTGCGGCTACCGTCATTCTGAGCGATAAATAGGACTACTTACATCATGCCACCCTCGGATACATCGCCCATCAAGACCGTTCCGATCTCGCTCCGCGGCAACTGGCTCGTCGATGGCCAGATCAGCGCGGCCGAGGTCGATCACGCCGAACGCACAAAAGGCGCCAAGCCGATCGATAGAGGCCGCCTCGAAAAATTTTGGGACGACCTGAAAAACATGTTCTGCACGACCCGCAGGGCGGAAGCCACGGGCTACCTTAACGCCATGATGGCGCCGGACAAGAGCGACGAAAATCGAATCGAGAGCTTACTCAGTCTGTTTGGGATGGCGTCGAACGCGCAACTGAGTCGATTCCAAGCCCACTGTGACCCCGACCATCACGATTACGCGATCATCAGCATCGATCAAACCCCTATCTCGATAAGGGTGCCGCGAAAGGTGCTGCTCGAACAAACGCAGTTTGTAGTGGTCAACTCACGCCGGACACCGGGTTAAGTTTTTCTTCTGCGACTGCCGGCGCCACACCGTTATTGAATTGATGTGGTCGAGTCCAGTTGTATCGCTGCATCAGGTAGTGGCTGATGTCCCGATGGGCTTCTCCAGCACTCGTATATCCAATGCTCGGCACCCATTCCGTTTTCAAGCTTCGGAACAGGCGTTCCATCGGGCTGTTGACGCTCCTATGTCAAGAAGCACTCGCTGAATCGGCTAGATCGGCAAGAATGAGTGGGTACAATTCTCTGACGATATAGCGCTTCAGACAGCGGTGAATTTCCTTGTTCGACATACCTTCTTTGGTTCGGCGCTCGACGTATGCTCGAGTTCTCGGATCACTGCGCATGCGCACCATCGCTATGGTCCACAGGGCATTGTTCGCTGCTCGATCACCCCCACGGTTCAAGCGATGTCGGACTGTCTTGCCAGAGGAGGCTTGCAACGGACTCGTGCCACAAAGTGCAGCGAGCGCCGCATCGCTTTTCAAGCGCTCCGGGTTGTCGCCAGCAACGGCGACAAGCACTGCTGCCGTTTGAGGTCCAACGCCGAATCGCTCTCGAAGCCTTCTGGCATGTCTTTGTGTTAAGTGTTCGAGCATCGCATCGAGCGTTGAGAGTTCCTCCGCGAGCGCGAGGTAGCGCTTTGCTAGCAGGCGCAACGTAGTCGCCAATGCCTGCAACATTGGTGCACCTCCCAACGAACGCAGCTTCGCGCAGTTAGCAACGCATTCCGAAGTCTTCGTCCTCAGAAGCCGTTCGCGGATGTCTTGCGGCGCACTCACCAGCAAGGCTCGCAATTGGTTTATCGCCTGTGTCTTCGCCTTGACGGCACTGCGACGTGCAACTGATACAGTTCGCATTGCCTCAGCCGCGCCCGACTGCTCTTTGGGAATCGCAGTGGCTCGTCCAGCGAGGACCGCTCTCGCAGCATTTTCCGCATCAGTCGGATCAGATTTTCCTCGTGATCGACGCGCTGCACGATCAGGGCGATTGACCTCCAGTACATCGATATCATGATCTCGCAACACTCGGGCAAGACCTGCGCCATATGTGCCGGTCCCTTCAACTCCGGCGCGCCGAACATGCCCCAATGAGTTCGCCCAAGTCAGAAGCTTGAGATACCCCGTAGTTTCGGCCGCGACTGACAGGGTTCCAACGAGTTTCCCTGTTTCACTAATTAATGCACCGACATGGGTATCGAGATGCGTATCGACGCCCAGAATGACTTCGCCTTCAATCGCTCGATCGTCCATATTTGTTTCCCAAGAAGTGGACGCATCGCCAACCCCATTCGCTGGACAGGACACTCATGGTGCAGAACAAAGCTCCTATTAGGTCACAAACGCTGGGCCCGGCAACGCTCGGGGAACGTCGGAGATCGATCGACAGGTCAACTCAAAGGCAGCTTCGCCAATCCCAGCAAGGGTCAGATCGGACCGACGTTCAAAGCCGATCTTAGACTGAGTATCCCAACAATTTCCACGCCGACTCATGCTCTGCCTGATTCGATAACGCCACAATCGCTGACGGAATTTCCGGCTGGCATATTGACCGCCCTGGTCGCTGTGGAACATCAAGCACGTAGGCCGACCGCGTTGCTCGAACGCCATGTCCAGCGCCTTGACCACCAGGTCGGCGTCGGGGCTCGTCGAGAATGACCAGCCGACAACGCGGCGCGTGAACAGGTCCAGCACCACGGCCAAATAATGCCAGCGGCCCTGCGCCCATAAATACGTGATGTCGCCGCACCAGACTTGATTCGGTGCCGCTACATCGAACTCCCGATTCAAGACGTTCGGAATGTCGATGCGCTCCACCGTAGCGCGCTTGTATGCGTGGCGGCCAGGTTGCTTGCAAATCAAGCCGAGCTCGTCCATCAGGCGACTGACCTTAAAACGCCCAATCGTCGCGCCTTGCTCGCGCAGCATGCCCATGATGCTGCGGCTGCCTGCCGAGCTTCGGCTCTCGACAAACAACTCGTGCACGCGACTGCGTAGTGCCATACGTGCCACGTCGACTCGCTCTCGACGATGTCTGTATGCGTAGAAGCACGACCGGGGTATATCGAACAACTCACATAGCATTGCCACCGACACGCCGTCGCCGAACTGGTCGATTATTTCGTACGTTCTATCCCTTCCGACATCAGCAGCGCAGTAGCTTTTTTTAAAATGGTCTTCTCCCTCTCGAGGCGTTCGACCCGCGCTTCCAGTTCTTGGATGCGCTGCTGCTCTGGCGTCATTGCAGGACTCTGAGGCGTGATGCCGTGGCGTTCCTGGTGCAGTTGTTGAACCCACCGGCGCAGAACCGACTCCGCAACGCCGACCGACCGGCTGGCATCGACGTGACTATAGCTCTGGTCGAGGACCAGCGACGCAGCACTGCGTTTGAACTCAGGGGAAAACGTACGACGTTGCTTGCTCATCAGACACCTCTTCATGGCGAGTATTCTCGCCTAAATTGGTGTCCGGGGAGATTAGACCACTACAGTTCGATCCGGCGTACTGCCGCCTAACGCTGGCGGCGCACCTTAAGACAGTGGGGGCGACGACGGGGTTCGATCCGAAGGATGCGACGACCACCCTGGCGCTGCACCTTGCGGAACAGCGGGCGCAGGAAAGCGAGGCCTGGGCCGAAATCGAAAAGTGGTTCCCCACAGGTCAAGCGCGGCACGCCCGGGAGTACTTGAAAGACTTCCTGAGCGGAACCACTTGCGTCTACACAAAGCGATACTGCCTCACAAAAATGCAGGAAATGGCTTTGGAAGAATACAAAAGCCGTTTCCGACGCCAGGAGAGCTGCGGCCGCAGCGAGTTGCTCCGCCTCGCGGGAGTCATCAACAGAAACGTCCATCCGCTATACGAAGGCATCGAGAAAGATCGTTTTGGGAGTCAGCTAAGCGAGCTAAATTCCCGCTTACGCTCGCTGGACGGGGACGTCGAGCGCGACGAATGCGACAGCATCGAGGAAGATCGTTCTGAGAGGGAGCTAAGGGAGCTGCCTTCGCGCTTATCCTCGGTGGCCGAGAATGACACCGTCGCCAACGCACGAGTGCATGGCACGACTCGTCGTCTCGTCAGTCAGCGCTTCGTCGAGCAGCGTCGCACGCTGCAGGCACTACCGGCGCCTGTATTCAGTGCCGCGATTCGCCTGGAGCCGCGCGTCAGCCACGAAGGCGTGGTATCGGTCGGCGGGAACGCCTCCGGCGTCCCCGAGCGCGCTCACAGACGCGTTCTCGACAACCATGCTTGGGCGCACCAAATCCGCAACTACGAACACCGCGCCTTATTGGCGGGTCATGCAATGTTGGAGGCCAGACCACATACCTCGTTATTGGCCGCACATCACCAAGCCAACCCTCGACATCATGACCTGCTCCCTGCAAACAGCGCCATCGGGAGTCTGGCAAAGTTCGTTTTCGCAGCGGAAGACGAACATGAACAAGCGCTTCACGGAACAGCAAATCCTCGGGTTTCTGAAGGAAGCTGAGGCCGGTATGCCGGTCCAGAAACTGTGCAGGAAGCGCGGGTTCGGTGACGCGTCGTTCCACACCTGGCGCGCGAAGTTCGGCGGCATGCAAGTCTTGGAAGCCCGCCGGCTCAAGGATCTTGAGGTGGAGAATGGCCGGCTGAAGAAACTGCCGGCCGAAGCAATGCTCGACACGGAAGCGTTGAAGGTCGTCGCCAAGGGAAAGCCCTGAGCCCGCAAGTCAAGCGCGAAACAGTGGCGGCGGTTCGGGAGAAGGTCAACATCTCCGAGCGCCGCGCGTGCCGGCTTGTCGGGCGGTCTCGCAGCGTCTTCGGGATCTCGGCGACCGGCGCCTTGTCCGTCTCGCGCAGGATCGTGACCATTTGCTCTTGCGTGAACCGGCGCTTCTTCATGACTTCCTCTCTTCGTTGGAAGCCATTCTCTCAAGTTTCAACGGGTCCGAAATTCAGCGGGCCGGTCATGCGAGATCCTACAGACAATGCCACGGGTGACGTGCAGACCGGTGCATTCCTGATCGGTTATGCGCGCGTTTCCACGCGCGACCGGGACCTGACGAATCAGGAGGCGCGGCCGGGTGCGGCCGGATGTTCGCCGAGAAGATCACGGGTATTCGGCGCGCACGTCCGCAGCTCGATCGGCTGCTCGACCATTTACGAGCGGGCGACGTCGTCGTCACGCATCTCAATCGTCTCGCGCGCAGCATTCGTGACCCATTGGAGATTGTTCAGCGCGTACGCGATGCCGGGGCGGGGCCTGCGCAGTCTTGCCGAGCCTTGGCTCGACACGACCACGCGGGCCGCATGGCGTTAACGGTGTTCGGCGGCATCGCCGAATTCGAGCGTAGCCCGATCGTTAAGCGTACCGGCAGCGGCCGAGGGGCCGCGAAGGCTCGCGGCACGAAGTGAGGCCGCAAGCCGAAGCTTGAGCGCGGCGCAGCTCAAGCATATCGATCGGCCCGTGGCCGAAGGAAACACCGGCAGACGGGAGACGCCAACCTGGTCAGCATCGACTGATCGACGCGCTGGCGCGTGCTGTCGCAACGCCCGACCGAAGTCGCGTAGGAGGCCCTCCGGCGACGAATCATCGTGCCCGTCTCGATCAGGCGACCTCACTTTTACCAGGGAGCCTATCCTAAATGGAGGATGGCTTGATGGGTCGCTCCAATGTGATTTGCCAAAGGCCGCCAAAAACCCCGAAGACGGGATCGTTCCACAATCGGATAGGATCTTTACTTCCTCGTGGAAATGCCGCTACGCTGGAAAAATAGTTTGTACCATGCTCGACGATACTGTTTTTGAGATCATCGTCTTCCGTTGTGATCACAACTTTCCCGTCTTGTTTCATCACCGCGCACAGGGCCTTGAATGCGGAGTCGCGGACATCGAACGGGATCAAGAAATAAAAGACGGTTGCCAGATCGACGCTGTCGCGAAATTCTTCCACGACGTCCTCCACTAGGGTGGGACGCAATTTCTCGAGTGTCGTGTTCCCGAGCGCAAGTGCCGATGTCGTCGCGTCGTTGTCAGGGTCTACTGAATAGACGTCGCCGCCAAGGTTTGACATTGCTGCGCTATTAAAACACAAGCCTGATCCAACATCTAAAACTTTCTTTCCGTTGACATCGGTCTTGCTAACAAGCAGTTCAATGTTGTCTGCTTGTCGTGCCTTGGCGATACGCTTACTTTCATTAATGTCGTTTAAACGCGCGTTCAACCATTCGAGTTTTGCAATGGTTTTTTCGCGGGGTTCATCTCGTCCCAAAAAATAGCCCATGATGCCCCTATCATGTCGATGCGTGGCCACCAACTCGTACAATTCGGTTTTCACGGGCTGATACTCATGGTGATTGAACGTCTTGCCGAGCGCTCGCAGTGCCGGTGGTAATTGGCGAGCGTCTATTTTTCCCATCAAAAAATGGGCAACATCCTCGCTGTGGCGAGCATTGTCGCCATCTTTTAAAAATTTAATGAATTGCGGCAAAAGCAGTTTCAGTTCAGCACACGCCTTGAGCGTATCGCTGACCTCGGGCTTCAAAGCAACGAAGCGCTGCTCGATTGCCTCAATCTGGCTGTAAGAAGAAGGAGAAAAGGAGATATTTAACGGCATGGTTGGCTTCTTTCTTGGACTATGAAGAGCAACTACCGGCCGTCACCCCCGGGCGGATCGATGGGCGACACGAGGCGTTCTCTGTTCCCCGGGGAAACAGGGTATCGGCGCAAACGCCTTTCTTAATAGGATAGTCTCAGCAGGCTCGCCGCGGCCGCGCTCAGGCGAACACCTGAACTGTCAACGCCGCGCCCGGCCTTCATCACCAACCCCGCCCTCTGTGCCCGGAACTCTGCCGCATACGGGGCGTGATCTCTCATCATGCTCACCTGCCTCTATCGCGGTTGATTTTCACCCAATGTTGACCCGGGGTTTTCATGGAAGTGACATCGGACTGCGCCATGCGCCCGGGCCCGGGCCGCTGCGCAACCGTGACGTCCTGCTCCGCACTGTGACGCACTCGCCGCGCTTGAATGTGCCGCTGCAAGGTCTGCAGTTATCCTATCCTGATAGCGCCGCGCAAACGCCTGACACGGCAACGCGAACAGTGGCTGCGCCTGCAGCGCCGCATCCCGTTTGAAATGGGCCTCTGCCCGTGGCCGATCGAGACGAAATGGATTCTCCCGCGTGCGATGCGTGCGCGGCGTCTGTCTCCATTTGACTTGGCAACGTGCAAGCGCGCTCGAACTTACGCACCGTGCGCCCGCTCATACCGGTTCGCGCGGCCGCTGGCTTCCGGCTCGCTCCTTTTCGCCGTGCTTCCCGCGACCATTTGATTTCTCCGTCGTTTTTCATGCCGGCTCGGGAAGCGAGCCGCATGATAGTGACGACTGCAACCTCGGCGGGTCGGCCGTAAAAACCGGCCAGTCGAGTTGTCGCCACCGGCGGAAGTGATTGTCGCCGGACACACGTCGCGTAGTGCTGATCGGGCGCATGCGATCTGCCGCGCGCCTCGCGCTCGCGCGGAACCTGCGCCGCCCAAGCGGTGCCCACGCCCAAACGACGGGGTGCGGGCCAAGGCTTCGCGTTCCGGTTCGGGGCGTCCCAAAAAACTCCGGTCACCCCCATTGTCGGGGAGGTACGTCGCCACTGCCGAAATTTCCGACGCAAACCGTCCTTCCTCGGGTTGCCGGCGATCTCTGCTGCCCGACAGGGGTTTTCACGCATGTTTTGGCCGAAATGGGAATGGTGCGCGGGGCTGACTGCGGTATCGATCGGTTTCACGCATGCGTGTCCGAGTAACTGCCTTGGCGGGAACCCCTTCTCCATTGACCGCCGCGCCCCTGTCGACCTGTGCGCAATACGTCCGGACGCCCTCGACGCCGCGAATGCGGTTGACGTCACCGATGAGCGGGCAGTGTGCGCCGCTTATCACGCAATTATCCACCGGGGAATCGGGGACCGCGTCACCGATACGGTCTTTCGCGGCGGGGAAAAAAACGATGACCTGTCCGTCCTCGCCATCCTGGCCCTTTGCAGGCGCGGGCAAGCCTTGAAGCGGTCCGCGCCTGAACGTCGTGAGCTCACAGACCTCCCTGTGGTGGACGCCGTCGCTGACTCGCATCATGGCAGAACGCGTTCACTGCGGTGGCACCGCGAACCGCCACAGCCGGCGCGTTTCGGCTTCGGGACGGCGTTGCTTGGCAGGGTGTTATTTTGACGCGATGCGCATCCATTTCGGAAACCGTGAACATTTTCAAAAGCGGCGTGGTGAGCATGAGCGCAAAAAAAGCGAGTTTTGCGGGATGGCGGTCCCGCAAGCAGGGCGGGGCGCAACTTTGAGCAAGCGCCCGTCGATTTCGGTAGCGACCGGCAGTGAGCGGAGCAAACCGAAACGGGGGATGCAGTCGGAGTGGAATGCGCGGGCAGGAGAGACGCGCGCTGTCGAACGTTAGCGGTGGCAGCCATCATTCTGAGCGATAAATAGGACTGACCGAGTTGCCGAAGGGTCGCGGCAACGCGCTTTCCTGGTTTGATGCAGCGCCTGACGGCGCGCATGCGCGCTTCGTATGTGTACATGAACCACCGCCGGGTCGCCCGATTTTTTGTCCGCGGCCCCCTTCCGAAATTAAGCGCGGACGTTTCACGTTAAACACCGATACGACCGGCGAGAAGCGCGCTGAAGTTCACCGGCATCGCAGATCGGCAACCAACCCAATCATGGCGCGGTGCGGCGGTTCGTGCGACTGCTCGTGGTCGTCGCGCTCGCCGCGAGGGCGGTCGGCGGATTCGTCGGGGCGTGGCCGGCAAGCGTTTAAGGCATGGGGGCTCGACAGGGACGACGCTCCTGCTGACGCCACATCCGCGCCCACCCCTTGGCGAGTGCTGACTTATGTGTGAGGCATCGAGCGCCGGCACGCGGGCCGGGCAAGGGAAATGTGAGAAACGCACGCGCGCGGCCGTGTCAATGGGGGCGGACAGTGCCGCTTCACCCACCCCGCGCGCCCGATGACGGCCCGGGCAGGCGCGGCGTGTACATGGGGTCGCGAGCCCGTGAGCGCCAACGCAAGGCGTGCTCGCCTCAAATCGCGTAGCGGTTGAAAACGCTGCGGACCGGCTCGGTGAAATCCGGATGATTTATCGCATCAGTCATGTCTTTCTCCGTCACAAATAGCGTGTCCGGTTGGGTAATGGGTGGCATCGGATGGTCTTTCAACGCCCTGAGATAGGCGTCACATGGCATGGAATTCCACATCCACGGATCGACCGCCATCTTATAGGGGTGCCCGTTCACCACCAGATTTAACACGCAAAAGAAATGATCCGCGCTGCCGCCGAGCTGCGGGTCATAAAACGCGGGGCCATAAATTTCCGCTTTCACGCCGTCAGAATGATGGCCTCGCATCGAAAAAAAATCCTGCGTCTTTAACTGCGCAAACGCGGCGGCCGTCAATGCCATCTCCACGCAGTTGCCCGTCGAATATTTCAAGGCCGCCAACACGAAAGCCAGGTATTTTCTCGGCGGCGGGAGCGATTCGGGAATGTCCTTCCGATAGGCAACGATGGCCTCGTTATAAAATCGAAACCGCGGCGTCGCCATTTGATGCTGCATGCCCCCTGAATCGAAGTCTTCTTCTGTCGCTGATTTTAAAATCAATTGGCGAACCCTCGTCACGCAAAGATCACAAAAGTCGGAAACGGCCAATTGTTCGTGGATGAGCGCGGGGACGCCCACGCCCCTGACGCCCGACGCTTGTGAGGGGGTCGTAATCTGCACCGCGCGAGGGCGGGCGCACGTGCCCGTTGCGCTCGTCGCGCTCGCCGCCATTCGTCGCGCGGTGTCATGCGGAATCGGTAAGGGCGTTCGCGAGCGGCGGACGTCGTGCGTGCGCGGCTCGAGGCGAATCCGCGCCTTCTCGAAGACGCTCGCCAGCCGGTGGGCGATGTCATCGTCAAGGCTCGACGGGTAGCGCGTGAGCATTGTTTTCAGACCCGCGTCAAGCGTGTCCAGATAACAGTGCCGCATGTGGCCGTGCAAGGCGAACCGCTTTGTTGCGTTGGCATTCGCCCGGGGCGAATCGCTCACGAGGGGGACCACCCGGAAAGCGGCGAGCCAACCGACTTCGAGCACCGGTGTGCCCGCGTGCTCGGAGGCGACGGTTTGTCCTTGCCCGTCCACATAGGCGGCCCATTGCGAGCGCTGATGCACGAGCACTGTGCCGTCGCCCTCAAGGGCGATGTGCGTGGTGCCGAGCGGCCCACCCGTCAGGCGATCGTCCACCGCGCGCCGCACGGCACTCGGCCCCAGCGCCGCGAACTCGGCGTCGCCCAATTGCGTCGCAATCTGAAGCGCTGCCGCGTAGGCGATTTCCGTGTCAAGGCAACCGAGCAGCAGCGGCGGCACGATGTGCTCGGCGATACGCTTGAGCACCGCCTTTCCGCCCGCCTCGTGCGCCAGCGACGCGTCGTTCGCAATGTCCGTGAAGTCCAGGGGGCCGTCAGGCGCTTCACCGGCGATGGAAATCGTCAAGCACTCGGCTGCGCACGCGTCGGTGCCGAGAAAGCGATCGGCCAGACACACACAGACCGCCGGGAGGTCCTCGATCGCGCCCAACGTCAGGGGAGCGTTCAGGATGTCGCGGAACACGCAAATCCGGTCGGTCTGCGGAAGCGGGGTGCGCCGGTGGTTGGCCGGCGGCCGAGGGATGAAAAAGGGCATTCTCTTTTACGGTTAAAGTCACCGACACTCACTGACTTTTACCTAAACCGCCGGCGCGGGACTTTCTAGATTCAGCGCGAACCTGTCGAATTCGACATCGGCAACCCCGCCGAGCGGCGCACCGGCATGAACCGGCATGAACCGGCATGAACCGGCATGAACCTTCGTTACTCGCCGTTAACCTGCGTGGAAGGCAAGGGAGCCTGTCGCAGCGCGTGCCTCGCGTGCGCCACGGGGCGGTGCGCTTTCCCGCCTGCGCGGTGACGCGAGCCACCGTCGGATTCGTCGGGGTGCGTGCCGGCGAAGTCCTCGTCGAGCTCGTCGAGGATCCGGGGGCAAGCGCGGCTGCACGACCGGCGCGGACACGCCGGCGTCAGCGGCAATGGCTTGCACGGGACGGTCTTCCTTGACGGGCGCGGCGAAGGCGACAAACGGGGCGGCCGGGTGCAGGGCCGCGGCGATCGGTAGCCGTTGGCCTTCGCCGTCACGCCGACGTGTGAGCGGCGGCTCGGCAGTGGCGCGCAGCGGCGCCGTCTGCCGCGTGGCTCACCCGGGCAGGTCTGTAAAATCACGCCTGACAGTGGGTGTCGGCATGGCGCCGCCGACAGACCGGGCAAATGCACCCATTCAAGCCCGCTCAGAACCGGCAAATCCCGCCAGTCAACGCCTGTAAGCGCCCGGGATGCCTGAGGCGCGAGGCGGTGGTGTTCACCGGGCGTGTGCACCAGGGTTCGGGCGGCGCCCGCCGTCTCCCCGTTTTCAGTATCCCCTTTTCCACTCGCCCCGGCTTTGGAGTCCGCGGGTTAAGGTCATTGCATTTCTGCCGGTTTTCCGCCGGTTTTGCGCGTAAGTGGCCGGCGTTAATCCGCCAAGTGATTTCTTCGGTCGCGCCTCGTGGTATTTCCGTCGCCAAGCCTCGATGACCACCTTGGCACGATGCAGGCGGGTGAACCCGGGTGGGTTCAGGCGTTCATCACGAAGGCGCCCGTTGAACGATTCGGTGCAGGCATTCTGTTTGGGTTCCCGGCCGGTCAGGACCAGGTTGACGCCGCGCCCGGCTCAGCCCGGCACAGCATTGCACGAGCGCAAAATTCCTTGTCGTTATCGGTACGCATTGCTTGCGGCAAACCTCGGTACAACAGCGTAAAACAGTCCGAAAAAAAGCCGCGTCCCCCCGGGTCGTCCTTGGGGGAAAAGCAACCCGTCGGCCCCACGGAGAAGTGCGGCGGCACAAGACAACGCCATGGGCGGGCTATGGCCATCCCACAGGTCAGAGCAGCGGAGTCGGAAGCGAGAATTTCTCATTCTTCCGGGTTTTTTGACGAAATATGAATGTGGCCGGCGGCTGAACCGGGTACAAATCAACGTCATTCGCGCTTACTTTAAGGGTTCACTGATGAAAACCACGGGTACTTCATTCACTCAAGGCTTCAACCTATACGCGTTGGACGGTGCCAATAGCGCAAATACCGTGCTCCACAATCCTGGCGTCTCGAATACGGCGGCACTCGGACAAGAGGAGGCGGTGAAGCGCTTCTGCGCCCTGTTCCTCGATGGCGATGACGCCGACATTTGCGCCGCCGTGGACGCCCTGAGCGCTTACCGAAACGGTGATGCGGTGGGAGCGAGTCAGGCAGAGCCCATGATGGAGCTCGAAGCGGCAGAACAGACGGTGGCGAAACATCTCTCGCCTAACGGGAAAGAGGCGCTGCTGCAAAGCATTGGCGGTGGGGCGGGAGACAGCGAGTTTTCAGAATTATTCTCGCTTAAGCAGAGGTATTGTTTGGCTGCCCGGACGCACCTCAACCAAGTGGACGACACCGTCCATCTGTCAAACTATGCGCGGGCCGTCAAGGATTTGCAGGCGGCCGCGGCACTCTATACGCTCGCCGGTATGCACGCGCAGAGCGCAGAGGCCGCTCTGCAGGCCGCGGGAATCATCGCGCGGTGGGGAAAACTCGACCAGGCGGCATCCCTCTACCTGAAGATCGCCCAAGCCTGTGAGGGCACGGGGCAGCGCGATGCGGCGCTCAAGGCCTACCAGGAGGCGGTAAAGGCCTTCTGGTTGTACGCGGCAGTCAACGTGGGCCCAACGGATAAAGCCCCCGAGGGCATCTTAAAGGTCTATAAAACCGTCGAAGAGGCCGGTCTGCGCGCTGCCGCAATTCACGAGTCGTCAGGCGAGCTCCAACTCGCCCAAGACGCCTACTTGTGGGCTGCGGAAGCCCGTCGGGTGATGGCAGACGTGAAGATGCAAAGGGGTCGTCACTGGGAAGCCGGCGAAGACTATTTGCGCGTCGTGCAAGCTTTGAAGCGCATCGGTAAGGACACGCAGGCCTTAGAGGTCACGATGAAAGCCGCACAAGCCTTTCGCGCGTCCGCCGAGCAGTGGTTGAAGTGTGAGGACCGGCTGGATCTGGCCGCACAAGGGTTTTGGGAATCCGCAAAAGCGCTCGAGCGCGAGGGGTTGCCCGGTGCCGAAGAGGCCTATCGGGATGCCGCAAAAACCTTCGAGGCGTTCGCAAATTGGCACTTAAAGGGGGGGCGGGCGGGGCGACACCATTGGGCCTCGCAAGCCTTCATGGACGCCGGAAAAACTTACGCGCTCGCGGGTCTGTCCGGGCCGTCCAAACACGCCTATGGGCAAGCGGCACATGCTTTCTTGGCGTATGCGCAATCCCTCAAGGACGCGACGGGCGATCATGAAGCCCTCGCCCTTCTGAATGCCGGCAAAGCTTTCGACCTCTCGGGTCTGAGCGAGGAAGCGCAATCCGCGTATCTGCAGTCCTCAACCGCGTTCTGGGGGATCGTAAAAGCGCACTTCATGGCAGGTCGGCGCCCGCAGGCCGAACAAGCCCTTAAAAATGCCGCCGAGGTGGACACGCTCGCGAATTTGACTCAGGGGGCGGAGATGGCGAAGCGGCTGCTAAGCTCGCCCGACCTGCTTGTCCGGCCGATCTCCGACCGCGAGTGGCTTGACGCCACGCTAAAGAAATTCGTCGCCGTGAAAACGCCTGAGTGAGGTCGGCCGGAAAAAGGGGAAGTCCTGCCCGGCGGCGGCCGGGCGGATGTCCTCAGGGGGATGGGCTTGGACGTGACCGCACAGGGGCTCGGAGGACATAGGGGATCGGAGGGCTCGGCGGGCTCGCAGGGCTTAGGCGGCGACGGCGACTGAATGAGCAATGCGTTTGCGCCGGGCGCGCGAGACAGCGTCGAGGACCGTCTGCATGGGCGTCTTGCCATAAGCACCGTCGACCTTGATGCTCGCGCCGCGTGTTGGACTCGGGGACTCGGCAAACGCGTCAACCCGGTGGTCGAGGTCGGCACCGCAGTGCGGCGGCGCCGTCGTGTCCGGCGTAGATTTGCTTGCGAAAGGCGCTGCGAGAGCACGCGTCGCGCACCGTCTGGTGCAACCGCTCGACGACGCCGTTGCTCCGGGCGACCGGGCACGAGTGCGGGTGGGGTCGATGTTTTTCACCGCCGGCCGCCGCTCTTACGTGTGAGGCCGGGGTGACTGTAACAGTCGGTGCCACGATCGGTGAGCATACGCATCAGCGGCCGGCCGTGGCGGCTTGCGATCGGAGCGCTTGGCGAACGCGACCTGCGCGTCGGTCTCGACGAACGTCTGCCGTCAGACCCGGCCCACCCCTTGGCGCGTGCCGACGCAGAAGGTGTCCCGAGCGCCGCGGTCGCGGCGACACGCTGACTCGCATGCGCCGTGCGTTGTTTTCTCACGCTTGGCCCGCGCGTGCGAGGTGAGGCGAGGCGAGTCGGGGCGAGCACCGGCCCTTGCCGCGGGGATTGGGCCTCCCACGCCGTCAGGCGTTGGTTCATGGTCGTGAAGTCGTGAGGTCGTGAAGTCGTGGGGTCGCCGGATGCCGCGCACGCCCTGAGGCGAGACGCGCAACGCATGACGCTTGAGCACCTGATGGGCGAAGCGAATCGGGCCGCAGGCGGGCAACGCCGGGGCCGGCGCGACCACTGCGGCTCCGACCCGCGGCTCCACGCGATGCTTGGGCGGCGGGCGCCGCCGAGAGATTGCCTGCGGGGCGGCTTCGCCGCCCGTCTCGTACAGCGCTTTGAACCGGTAAAAACTGTGGCGTGAACAGCCCGTCACGCGCCAGGCTTGACTGACATTCCCGAGCCGGCGGGCCGGCGCGAGAATGCCGACGTTGGCACAAATGACTTTCCGATCGTGAGTCATGCCGGACGCCTTGCGGTTCAGGGAGCGCAACGTTGCCGTCACTGGATCCGACGCACAACGCTGCGCCCCGGGAGAAACCGACGACGGTCGGCGTGAGTCCGGGCTATGACATCCGGCCCAACGGCCATTCAAGAAGCCCGACGGCAACCGCCGCGAAGGGTTCGAGCGACTCGACCGGCCGGCGCCGCGCCCGTTACCGGCGCGCCGATACGAGCGCGCGACTTTCGTAACGTGCCGCGTGATCGTCGACTCACACGTCGAAGTCGATCACCGCTATTCCGGCGTCGCGCACAAGCTCGTGCGCCGAGAGAGTTACGCCCGCCTAGGGTCTAGGCCCGCCTAAGGTCTACGCCCGCATAGCACGTTACAGCGGCGAGGTCGTGCACCGTGGCAAGCGTGTTGCCGCGCGCGCCCGCGGCCGACGCCGGAACCGGCATACGACATTGCCCGAGCGCATGCCGGCGGCGCGCCGCGCTCACATGCAAGGGACGCCGGGCCCGCTCTTGAATCGGGGGCGCCTCCGTTGGCCCTGGCGCCGAGGCGATCGCTCTGTCGGGCGGTTGGCGTCGCCGAAAAGCGAACAGCCGGCCAAACGCGGGCGGCGGGAAGGCGCTCGCACGCCCCCATGGCATTGGCGGGTTCAATGCGGGCTGGGTGTTAAGGGGCGGGGCAAGGGCAAAAGGGGGCGTGACGTTTTCGTCCCACTGGCGTCTGGAGAATCACGGCCCCGGTGGTGGAACTCCGTTCGCCGGCCCGACAAAAGTGAGCGCTCGAACGGTACCGTCGTGCCGGTCGTTGACGCGGCGGTGATCGCCGGTTGTCGGACGGGGGCGATTTTTGCGGTGTCGGGCAGGGACCGAGCCACATTCCGGGGCCTCATCCCGTCGATGCGATTGGCCGTGTGATTGGCAATGCGCCCAAGCACGTAGGCGAGGTCCGCTGCGGGGTTGGTGCCGTTCAGGCGGTATATGGCCGCGGCGCGCTCACCGCCCGGGTCGGCGCCGGCAAACAGAGAATTGCGGCGGCGGATCGCCACACCGCGTAGCGCACGCTCAGCGATCGGATTATCGATCTCCGCCCGCCCCTCCTCGCAGTAATAGGCGAGCGCGGGCCGGTGGTTCGGCGAGGACTGAATCGCGTGGGTCGTGTCGGCCTTGGCGCAGCGCGTGGGCAGTACCGACGCGTACCCTTGCCGCAGCGCCTCAAGCCGTGGCGCCGCTCGAGCTTGGCGCTGCCGCCGTCGTTCATCCGGCGGCTTACCCCGGATGTGCGCTTCTGTCTGAAAGAGCTCGCCCATTTGGCGGAGCGCTTCTTCAGTCGCCGCGTTCGGGCGTACCGCGTGCAAGTCGTGGATCTTGCGTAGACCTTGTGTTCTGCGCGCGCCCTACACGCCGCTTTGCGAAGGTGGCCATCGGGGTGGAGCGTGCGTAACCGGCAAACGCGTCGGCCTGCGGCACGCCGCTAAAGTACGCCGCTAACGTTCGCCGGATGGCGTTGCGGGAGTTCGCCACGCCGCTCCGGTGAGTAGGCAAACCCTACCGCCGGCGCTTCTCGGGCGAGCCGCCGGGTCGGTCATTTCTCACGTACACCCGGCGTCGCCCGGTCTTCGTGCCGCCCCGCGCATCGCGGCGTGAGTGGTTGTACGTGAGAACGGGGCAAGCTCACCCCCGGTCTAAGCGAACCTCGAGGGGGCAATGGGCGGCGGGGGTTTCTGAGCGAGCTCGTCGAGCTTCTTAATGCAGTCCATCAGCGTCGCCGCGTTCCCCCCGCAACGTATTGCGAACAACTCCCAGTCGCCAATGCCGCCATGTAACCCGGCGGCGATCGGCTCGACCGCGCGACTCAGGCGCAACTCGTAGTCGCCCGTGCCGTTGCCATGTTCGTGCAGCCTGAGGAGCTTGGGCGCGTCGACGAGCCGGGGGGCCTGCTGCAGAAAACTAATTTGTGCCGCGATGATCGCATCGGTGGTCGGATGACGGGAGCCTTGCGCCGCGAAGTCGGGGAACCGGGTGACCACACACGCTTCGTCATAGTACATCGAGCAAAGCATGCGGGCGGTGTCCTCGCAATCGAGGTCCAGATACTCGGCGCCACCGGTGGTCGGCTTACAGTACGGGATGTCAAGCGTGCCCAGGCGGAAGACCGGATCTCCGTTGGCCGGAATTCGCCAGGTCAAGGTGCTGTCTCGCGACGGCGGCGCATATTTGAGAAGGTCAGCGTACGCGCGCCCCTGTCGTGTCAACGTGTCGGCGCTCAACAAGCGCCCGAGTGCCTGGCGGGCGAGTTACTTATTGGACGGATCAACCTTTTTGGCAATCTGGTCCCACACCAGGTCCCGGACGTCCTCCGCGGGCACCGCAAAGCTGACCGGTCCGTCTTCGTCGAGTCCCGCGATGGTGAACTTGAGGTGTCCGCAGGACAGTTCCTCCCAGAGGTTGGGCTGGTAATTGTCGGTCACCAGGCCTTTCAGTTTGAGATAGGCTTCCAGCGTCGCGCGGTCGCCGAGGACGGTGGTACCGTCCTCGCTTTGGGCCCCGGCGTTTTTCGCGGACTTCAGTTCATTGAGCAACTCGATCGCACCGGTTCGATCAGCGTTACAGACCCAGTTCAGGAGCGGGTCCAGTCGGGTGCGCCACCGACCTTTGTTTTCGCCCGTCGTGCGGACGGTGTTCAGGCCGGTCATGCTGCCAATCAAGTTGGTCCGGATCTTAACGGATAGTTCTGACGTGAAAAATTCTCTTGGCGCCGCGCCTGGGCGAGTCGGACTGTGGAAAATGCAAAGGCCCGTCAGGCGAGTCCCGCCAGCCTGACGGGCTCACCGCCGGGTCCCGCGAGACGGCGCAACTTCCGCCTGACACCGTCCGCTCCCTGAAAGCCGCGGCGTACGTCGGGATTGACAGTCCGGCCGCAGCAAGGCCCATGCGGTTATTATCGGCGGCGCCCCGCAGGACGACATCAGGTCAATGCCCGAAGTGCGGTGAAGTGCTATCCCCTCTGCAGGGCAACCGCACGAAGGATCACTCGACCTGAGAGGCACGCCAGTCAAGGAGTCTGGCAAGATAGCCGTCGTTTGCACAAGCCCGAATGCAGTCGTGGGGATCGCTCTCGAAGCGCTTGGAGGACGCCGACCAGGACGCCAACAAGGAGGTCGACAAGCAGGACGACAAAGTTTGAAGGAACCGGCACCTGTTGGATGGTGTGCGGCCTCTTGGGTGGCAGGCGTGGGAGGTGCTTTCCGGTTTACCGAAGTGCTCGCGCGTCGCCATTCGAGTCAGCGGGAAAACCGGTGCCATGAGGAATAGTCGTCGCGCACCGGAACAGGACCGGGAACAGGACCGGAAACAAGGACCGAAAGGTCCCTGTTTTTTTGGGTGGCCGGTGTGCGTGCTGAAACCCTGCGGCTTGATATCCTCCGTATCCTCCGCCCGCGCGCGCCCGTTATACGTTATATATCGCGCGACGCTTGGGCGACGTGATCCGGCAATTTCAGGAAGCGTCGCCCCGTGACGCCGTGAAGCGGCAGCCGTGGGCTGCGCCTTACCGCAGGAGCAACGGTGGGTGAGGGTCTCGCTTGGTCGGACGGTCTTCTGAGATTTCAAGTCGGGCACCGATAACACCGGCGCGAAGCGCGCTGAAGGCCACCCGCATCGCAGACACGGCAAGCCTGCCGCCGGATTCGTCGGGGCCGGGCCGGCGGGCGCGCTGAGGCACGGGCGCCAAGGCGTTGGACGCCAAAAGAGGGGGCGCTCATCGCGCTGTCGCCTTGAGCCCGCGCACGGCCGCCCCGTGCCCTACATCAACGGCAGCGCGCCAGGATAGTCGGCTGCGCGGGCCGGGGGGGACGATGACACCGCCGCGTCGGGCGTTGCCGCGCCAGCGCTTTGCGAACCTGACAATTTCGTCATGTCCCGCGGGCGCCGGATGCTTCGCCAAACGAGCATGCCGAGGCCGCACCAAGGGAGAATGCGATGCACGATGCGTCCGACTCGCGTGTGGGCCAAGCCGCCGAGGGCCGACGACGCCACCGAGCGCAGGGGCTCGCGCGGCAGCGCGCCGGTGAGGGTGGCGAGGGTGCCCAAAGTGCCGAAGCTCGAAAGCGTGGCGAAACCGCCAAGGAGTAAACCGGGAACGCGGCCAACATTGCGCAGCCGCGCGCGCGCAACGTGGGTGGCCTGAACCAGTTCGGCCCGCTCGCGCGCGATGCGCCTGAGCACCATGGCCTTGCGCATCGCGAGCGGCTCATGACGCGTGAGAGGCGTGAGACGCGAAGGGCGGGGCTGTCGTGGTGATGCGGCCCGGGGTGGGCAAGGGGGTTGCGGTGGCACGCTCGGATCTCCGTCAGTCCGCTCGCAGCGCGTCGCGGTCTTTCGCGAATTCGGCGAGAGTGGCCTCGAACGGCATCGGCGCCGTGCGCAAGATGGCGCGGGCACGGGCGGCACACCAGCCCGCGAGCAGGAAATACACGATGAAAATGCCGGTGATGGCCGGCAGGCGGCAGGCGTTCCAGGAAACCACGATCAGCAGCACGGTGAGGGACACGAGGGCGAGGGCACCGAAGAGCATCGCGGCAAGGCCGAGGAAGGCGACGCCCACCCACCGTTCTTTTTCTTCGGTCAGTTCGATTCCGACGAGTTCGAGGCGCGACTGAACCGTCTCGAGCAACGCACCGGCGAGGCGCCGCAGCGAGGGCGGCGCCGTCGTATGATCATTTTCGGCCATGGGCTGTGGTGGGCGGTGCGCCTGTTTCGCATGGCGAGTCAGACAGGCACGGTGGTGGGCGGAGTCGGTGAGAAAGGACCGGCGTCGGCGCGGCTTACTTGCGGTGGAGCAGCAGGCCGACCAGCACACCGAGCCCGATGCCGACGCCGGCGGCCTGCCATGGATGGCCATGCACATAATCATCGGTGGCGCGCGCGGCCTGCTTGCTCTTTTCGACGACCACCACTTGCACGTCCGAGGCCTTGACTCTGGCTTGCTCAAGCAGCGCCAGGGCCTTGGCGCTCAGCTCGGAAGCACGCTCGCCGCTCGCGTTGGCGGCTTGCGTGAGAAGGTCTTCGGCGTCGGTCAGGACGGATTTGATATCGGCCATGCACTTCTCCTTGGGGGTGGGTGCGCGCGACATCGTCGTGACCGGGTGTCGGCGGCAAGGCCGCTGGGAAGCCGCGCAGAGGTGGGGCTATCGTACCGCCTCCAACGCGTCAGTGCCACACGACGGCGTATGCCCGCGGCCCGCACTTGGCGCTTTCGCGAGCGTGCACGCGCGCCGCCCCCGACCGGGAAACGGCGCCGCGCTTGGGCCACGCTGCCCGCAGGTGCCCCGCTGCGACAACTTATTAGTTTTTGTTAGTTGTTGTCAGTCTCCGCCGGGGCCGCGGGGGGCCGATGCCGCAAAAGGCAGGGCGACGCGACACGGCGCGGACCCATTCCCGCGTGAGACCGTGCGGCCGGCCGCAGCGCTCGGGCGGCACCAAGCGGCGAGCCGGGGAGTGTCCGGTGGGCCGAGGCGGGGACGGCTCGGATGCGCGGCCTGCACAAACGTCGCTTATCCCCCTCATCCCGCTTATTCCGCGCGCTCGCGCGACGTCGCGATCTCGTTCAACGGCGACCGATTTGCGCCGCACAAGCTTCGCGATTCGGTGGGGCTGTCGGCGCGGTTTCCACGGCGCCTGCGCATCGACGAGGACAGGCGGACCGCCGGGGCATGGCGCTCACTGATGAGACGGCACGAGCCCGGGCGATGAGGTGCGATCCGGCCGTCGCCGGGCGAATTCGTCCGAGCTGCGCGGGGCGTGGTGGACAGGGGCCGGTTGACGCAGGGGGCGTGACGCGCCACCGCAAGAAGCACCGGCTGTGGCGGGCGGTCGACGCGCTTGGCGCGCTTGACGCGTGGCTTGCAGTGCCGATGCAAAGACGAGCGTTCGGTCGCCGCTCGGGTATCTGCGGATGTCATCGAGCGCCGTGACACGCACGCCGTTCGCTCGGGGACGCTTTTCCGCCCTTGCCGCCTCTGCCGCCGCCGCCTCCACTGCTACCCCTCATTTCTCGCGCCACGAGGCGGAATGCGCCTACAGCACTTCCGGCTTGCGCTGACGCGACGGCGTCGCCGCGCCTGACAGCGTACTCGCGGCGCACCGCCTATGCTGGAGGCACTGTCACAGCCGTGGCGGGTGCGCATGCGGGCGCACGGGCGAGCGGGCGCGGCGCGTGTCCCGTCGCCCGCCGGTGCGCGGCAGGGTGCGAACTCAAGCCAACACTCGGGAGGTGTTATGAACTCAGAGACGATCAAGGGCAAGTGGAGCCAACTCAAAGGCGAAGTCAAGAAGCGGTGGGCGGATCTGACCGACGACGACCTGCTCAGGGTCGAAGGCAATCGTGACAAGTTCGTCGGTGTGATTCAGGAGCGCTACGGGCAGGCCAAGTCGAAAGCCGACGTCGAACGCGACGTCGATGCGTGGAATGAGCGGCACAAGCTCTGGTAAGCGCGGCGGCTTGGCCACGTCCGAGGGGGAGGGCAGCGTCCCCGCCTCGCGCGGCTACAGGGCGTTCTCCCTGATTTTGTTCTACCTCAATCATAACGGCCGCTGGCCGTGCCTCGGCGCGAGCACGCGAGTGCAAGCGCCGGGCACGCGGCCGCTCAACAAGGAGGTACCGTGAGATCCATTATTTTGCTGTTGCTGGGGGTGCCGATCCCCATCGTCATTTTGATCGCGTTGTTTGCCCATTGATCCTGGCTTGTCACCGATCTCCACCTGCACAAGGAACCGTCATGCAAGATGCGCAACTGGTTGCCAACACTCCTCTTCCCGCGGCCCATGCCGAGTCCACTGACTCCGCGGTTTCCTGGGGGGCCGTCCTTGCGGGGGCGGTCATCGCGGCGGCCGTCTCCGCCATGCTGCTCACGGGCGGCACCGGGCTGGGCTTTGCGTCGATTTCTCCATGGCGCAACGCCGCGCCGCCGGCCACGGCGCTCGCCGTCGGATCGATCGTGTGGCTGCTCGTCAGTCAGCTCATCGCGTACGGCGTCGGCGGGTTTATCACCGGCCGGCTGCGCACCAAATGGAGCGACGCGGCCCCTGACGAGGTTTATTTTCGCGATACGGCGCACGGCTTTTTGATGTGGGCCGTGAGCGTGATCATCGGTCTGGTGCTCCTCGGTGCGACGACAACGTCGTTGCTCTCGGGGGGCACCCGGGCGGCGGCCTCGCTCGCCGGCTCGGCCACCGCCGCCGTCTCTCAAGGCGCGCCGCTCGGCAATCGCGCCGGGCTGCTCGATGATTTCACCGATGCGTTGCTACGCCCGAGCGATCCCGCTGTCACGCCGCCCGCGGGCGATGAGCGTGCGCAGGTGTCGAGAATCATGGCGCGCAGTCTGCTCAATGGGCAGCTGACGGACACCGATCGCGCTTATCTGGTCAAGCTCGTTGCCAAGCGCGCGGGCGTCGATGAAGCCGCCGCACAGCAACGGCTCACGCAAATCCAGACGCAGTTGCGTGAGGCCGCGGCGCAGGCGGAGCAAAAGGCCAAGGAGGCGGCCGAGGCGGCGCGAAAAGCGCTGATGCTTTTCTCGATCTGGGCGTTTGTGGCACTGCTGAGTGGCGCGTTTGTGGCAAGCTTTTCGGCGACCCTCGGGGGCCGCATGCGCCAGCGGTGAGAAGGGCAGCCGGTACGGTGGGTCGTTCGTTGGGTGACCCACCCCCTTTTGTCGCGATCACGACGTTATCGCGACACCGCCGTTGTCAATGGGAGTCGCGCGCCGACGGCCGCTCAGGCACGGCCGCTTAGGCGTCGGCCACGCCGGGCGCGGCTCGTTCCGATGTCATCTCGGCCTTCTCGGGCCTGACAGCGCGACCCGCTCGCCACGGCCCTGATACCGCCGCAGCTGTCGCCGCAACGGGTTCGCATTCACGCCGCCCTTGTCCTTGAGTACCGGCCCGGTGCCGGCCCCGTGCCGGCCCCGCCGGCGATGCGCCGCGTGGCGGGCCGGCGTGGATGAGGCGCGGCGTCGACGGCGCATCATCGCGCCGTTTGCCGTTGCGCCCGACGCGGGGGCTCCAGGCGAAGCCCGGGGGGAGGTCGCAGTTGAGCGCGGTCCTGGTTGTGTGCACAGGGCTTTCGGTGGGCACCGTTGGCGCTGACGCGCCGCCCAACGCCGGGGGGCCGATCAATTCGCGCGGACCTCGTCGCGGCGAGGGGTACCGGCCGCGTGCCCCGTGCTTTCTAGCTCGACGTTGCGGTGCGTCTTGACGGCGCGTTCGGGCGGCGGTTTCGTCCCTGGCTGCGCGTGCGGCTCGCTTGGCTCGGCAAACCGTCGCGCGACGGCCTTCTCGATTGCCAGGGATTGCGCAGGGGAGGCGCCCGGTGCGTCGCCGGTGATCGTGACGACGTGACGAATCTGCAAAGCCTTGCGGCTTTGAGCGGGCCGTTTTGGCGAGCGCCGGGGGGGCCGCCCGAGATGATCGCCCGCGCCGGGTGGGCCGGCGCGGTGTCCTTGGCCGCAGGCCGCTTGATCGTCACGTAAAGGAAACGGGAAACGGTCGCGCGCCGGCGCGCACGCGGGGAGCAGCGGTTGTCATCCCTGGCGCGTCGCCCGTGCGCCCGTGCACCGGTGCGAGCAGGGGCGCGTACGGCGCGTGGCGCGACCCGTGAACCTTGCGATGCTCGAGCCCGCTGTGGCCCTGAGCGGGGAGCTTGCGGCAGGTGCGTCCCTGATCGGCGATGCGCGTGTCTCGACGCGCGAGCGGGACCGGACACGTCAGCAGGCGCTGAGTGGCTGAGGTGCCGAGGCTCGATGTGCGGGGCCGGGGGCGCCCGCAGACTTGCCGAGAAAGCGACGGGGACCCGGCGCACGCGAGCCCAACGCGGGCGCAACTCGGGCGCATGCTCCAGTGGTGGTGCGCCGCTGATGTGCGCGTTATGACAGGCCTGCCCCGGCCCACGCGGAGCATCCGCGGTCTACGGGGCGATGTTTGAGCGTATCGGGCAAGCCGACGGGGGCCTGCGCGGTCTCGCCGAGCCGGGGGCCGACACGACCACGCCGGCCGGCGACGCGGCGCGATTCACTACAACGAAGTGCGTCCGCATTCGCGTTGGCAGGATTTGACGCCAGCGGAGTTTCATCGGGCCGGCGAAGGTCGTTCGACCACCGGCGCCGTGACTCTCCGGACGCGAGCGGTGCGAAAAAAACCTGTCAGTTCACCTGCGACAGAAGCGCCAGGAGCGCCTCTCCCCGAAACACGTCCCCGATTTGCAACTCGCGGCGCTCGATGTGGTGGCGCCCCATGCTGACCAGCTGCTGGGCAGCCGGCATGATCACGAAGTTCCCCACGTGCTGGCAGAACAGCAGAACAAACTCAACGCGCGTGCCCGGAACGAATTTGACCTGTTCGATGTAGCAGCAGAGCTCCTCAAAGTAAAGCCTGCGCCCGTCGGCGAGTTGGAGGCCGTCAACAGACTGCAGGGCGACCTGATGCGCGTCGATGAGAGCGTTGATCTCGACGATCACCTGGTCGTTGGCGGGCGCCATCTTCTCGAAGGCGGCCATGTTAAGCTTCTTTGGTCGGCATGCGTCTGCCGCCGCCCGTGCTGCCTGTGCCCGTTCGACCTCGCCCGTCGCCATGTAGAGTGTCTCGGCCTGGAGATGGGCCGCTTCGGCCAGGTCGAGCTTGCCGCCTTTCTTAAATTCGCTGCCGGCCGCCGTAAGGGCCAGCGCCCGGCGATAGCGCCCGAGACCGATGTAGGGGTGGATGTCTGCGACCTGCATCCAGAGCGCTGCAGCGCCCAGGGGGTCAGGCACTTGAGCGAGCGCACGGGCGGCCAACTCGAGCGCTTGTGCCCTGCTAAAGGGCTTGTGATCGCGCTCGTAAGCGGCCGCGGCGTCCAGGGCGGCTGACGCAGCCTCCCGGTATTGTTTGGCGTCGCGGTATGCGCGCGCGGCCGCCTCGTACAGGCGGGCTGCATCAGAGAAGCGCTTGGGCGGCTTGGATATCTTGAGGAGGGCGCCGGCGCCGGCGCGCAAGTCGATTGCCGCCTGAACGAGTGCCGCCTGACTGGGGCGTTTTCCCTCAAGCTCAGCCATGGCGGCCGCCTGGAAGGCTTCCGCGGCCTTTGAGAACCGGAACTGCGACAAATGCTCGTTCGCCCGTTGCCGATGGATCTTGGCGACGTCGGTGTACTGACCCACAAGGGTGTAGGCGTGCACGGCGAGGCCGAAGTATTTGTCTCTATCTTCATCACGCAGAGCCGCTTCACCGGCTTGCCGAGCGGCGCGCGCGGCGTCGTCGCAGATCTCGCGGAGCTCGCGATCAGGGCGCGACCACCCGCTCGGACGGGTTTTCTCGCAGGCGCCCACGGCCAGCCACTGGGCGTCCGCGGCTTTCGCGAGCAGATCGCCCACGAAGGCCGCCCCGGCCTGCCTGGCCGCCGTATAGGCCGCCGTGAAGGCCGCCGCCGCCGCCTGCCGCATGGCGGCCTCCTGCGCCCACCGCTGCCTGTTCGCGTGCGCAACCGCGCACGCCGTGAAGGCGAGCGCCGCCTTCTCCGAGGACGCTCGGCACGGCGCTTCCTTACCGTCGTTCAGGTGCATCTCGGCGGCCAGACAACGCCAGTCCGCTTCGCTCAGGAAGTCCGTAATCGCGTTCGCCACGGTGTGGATGTCGTTCCTTTCCAGCTCCAGCAGCATCGTTTTCGCGCTCGCCGTGAGACCGCCCGCCAGCGTCCTGCAGGCGTCTTGGCGGTTCCTCAGCAATGGCTCAGGATTCACTGCGTGAGGATTATGCTTCGGGTCTTCGGCGAGCTGGTACAAGACCAGAGCGGCCAAGGCCTGCAAGGATTTGGCTTTATTACGGCCGGCAAAGAAAAAGTCGCAGAGTTGGTCCAGATACCCCGTTTGGGTGAGCGCCCGATAAGCCGCGTCCACCGTCCGCCGATCATTGAAGTTAAGCGTCTTCAGCGCCCCCTCAATGGCCTTGCGACGTGTCTCGGACACGAGGGGCAGGACACGGCCGAAGCTGCGAAAGACGACAAGGCGATTATCGAGCATAACGAAATTCCAAGCACAGGCGCCGGTGATCCCGTTCAATCCCCCGGCCGGCGCCCCCGGTGATTGACCCTGGGGTTAGCCGTACCGAGATGCATGGCCGGTTCGATGCACGAGCGGGAGTGAGGTGAGGGGGGCGCGGCGGCACGCCGCTGCCGGCGCGCACCTGACAGTACTCGGTGCCGCCGGTGGCGCACCTCAGGTAAAGACCTGAGCGTGGCCGATAAGTCTGCGCACACCCGCGCGCGCCCCGCCTGACCCCCCGGCGGCAAGCGGATCCTGCCCGGACGGTGGCCGCCGTGCCCGGCGCTGGCCGCGGGGCCGCTCTCCCCCGGGGGCGGGCTGCGGTGCGCCGGTATCCCGAGGGCGACCGCCCGAGCGCTCGGCCGTGCCGCCCGCCCCGGGAGCGCCCGGGGGGCGCTGCGCCGTCACTCGGGCGACGCTTGTCCGTTCGGGGCGCGCCACCCGCGGGTCGACGCGCGGGGCCCGCGCTCGGCAAGGACCGCTGTCGGCGGGTTCAGGCCGCCGGCTGGCTGCGCTCTTGCACCTGCTCCTTGGCCAGGGTCAGCTTCTCGGACGGGCCCCCCTTGTTGTAACAGTCGACCGCCTTCTGATAGTTCTTTTTCGCGCGCGCGTGATCGCCAATCGCCCGGTAGAGGTCGGCGCACTTCATGAAGTGATCACCGGCGTCCACTGGCTTTTTGTCCTTCTCGAAGAATTTGGCGCCGGTCTTATACATGATTGCCGCGGATTGCGTGAACACCCGAACGAAATGTTTGTCTCCCTGCTTCTCGTAGTCGGCTGCGGTCTCCTCGAAAGTCTTGGCGGAATCGATAAAGGCTTCTGCGGCCTCGCCGTTCAATCCCTTTTTCCCGAGGACGGCGCCGACCGCCTGTTTGCATTCCGCGACCTGGCTCAGCCACCGCACATCCCGGTAGGCATTTTGCGCCAACTGAAAGCTTGCGATGGCAAGCGCGGGGTTCTTTGCTTGATTGGCGTAGTACAAGCCCGCGGTCCGGAAGTGGTCCGCGGCCGCCTGGAGCTTCACGTGACTGTGCGTCATCTTCCCGGGGCCGTCTTTCGCGTCCTTGTCGGGCATGGCGGCCTCTTGGATGAGGAGTACCTTGGCAGCCAAAAAATACCGGTCATGGACGGAGAAGTACATGGAAAACGCGTTGCTGATTGACTGATCTTTCACCGCGGCCAGCAGTTCGGTTTGTGCGACGGGTGACATCCATGTGGCCACGGTCTTGAGTGCCTCCTCGCGGGTGCCCGGAATGTGGTCCATGGGCTGTCCCCGTCGTTCGGCGATCTTGAAAAAGAAGAGGGTGGTACAGGCCTTATGACACGCTCGGAGTTCTCCCCCGTAGAAGAAGACGTCGCAGATTTTCTCGACAAGGGTGGTTTTGGCGACGATCTCATGGAGCTCCTTGACGGCGAGCGGGTCATTGAAATTCAGGGTTTCCAGCCGCTTCTTGAGGTTTTTATCAAGTTCTTTGGTTGGGAAAGCGATTGTGGCGTTGTTATTGATCTTGGCGATAGCCGTATCGAAATGCATGGCAAGTCCTTGGCAAAAGTGTGAGTGATGGGAGGGTGAAGCGGCGGCACCTGACAGTAGTCGGTGCCGTCGGCGGCGCACCTCGGGTAAAGACCTGACTGTGGCCGGTCAGCCTGCGCATGCCTGGGCGGTGGCCCGAGCGCCCAACCGCTTGGCATCGACGCAGCGCCGGGTTGTCGTTGCTTGGCGTGCGGCGCGACGATGCGCCTGGCGCGCGCGGTCAGGTGGGTGACTTGTGCCCTCAGTGCAACGGCGCGGTGCCGCCGCGCACTGCGGCGGCGTGGTGTCCCCTCAGGCATTCCCTCCGGCGTTCCCTCAAACCGTCGCGGTGACACGCACGTCGACCGCCGCGCGCGGGCCGCCCGCCGCCCTTGACCTCCGTCCGGCGGCGCTCCCGGGCCCTGCAAGCCGCTCGCCCCGCCATCGCGCGTGCCCCGCCCGACGGGTGACGCGCGAGTCCGGGGGCGGGCCCTCAGGCGACGGGCCGAGCGGGCCGACCCTGACCGCCTGAGCGTCACGACCGCAGGCGTGGGGCCCCGGGGCCACGGCGCCATTTTGTCCCCACCGGGGGCCGCGCCCGTGGCGCCCGGCCAGGGTCCCTCGACAGCCTGCCGCCGCGCGCGTGAGACCTGAGCACCGGGGCGCGCGGATCGGCGGGCCACCGCCACGAGCGCACGATGTCTGCCGCGTTGCGCGCCACCGCGTCGAGCCGGTCGAGTGGGTCGAGTGAGTCAGCCGGGTCAAGCTGTTGCACATTCTCGACGCCTGTTGGCGCCGCCCGGCGGTGGCGTTGCGTGAGCACAGCGCCCGTTCCGTGCTCAGGAAGGGGTCGGCGCACTTCACGTCGGTCTCAGCGTGCGTGCCGTACCGGTTGTCTTTTTCAGTAGTCGGCGGGGTAAGCGCGCGATCCGTCCCGTAATGTTGGGTGTCGGGCGTCGGGTGTGGGGCGTTGACGCGGCGCCGGGTGCGGCACGGCGGCATCGCAACCCGCACACGGCGGCTTGGGCCGGCGGTGGCGATTCACACGCCGGTGCGCTCGCACGGACTCGAGGGGTTTTGCGACGGCCTCGCCCAAGGGTTTGCGGCCGCCACCGCACCGGCGGCAAACGTCTGCCGCGGGCGGATCGACGCGCGCTCCGGACTCGCGCGGCATCGGTGCGGGGGCCTGGGCGGTATCTTGGTGGGCGGGCGGACCCGCCGGGCGCAGTGCCCGTGGGTTCGAGCCGGCGCGTGAGCTCCTCGGACTTGCGCCCGGCCGGCATGTGCCGGCGCTTGTCGATGCGCCGCTTGAGGTGCGCGGTTTCGTGGTCACGCGAGCGCAAACGCGCCCGTGCCTTCGGAAACGCGTAATCTTCCACGGCGCGGGCGAGCCGCATCGACGGGCTCGCGCCCGTCGTATCCCTTCAGCACCCGCGCGCGTTGCGCACGCGTCAAGGGGTATCCGCCAAGGGGCAACCGCCAAGGCGCAACCGCATCAAGCGTGTAGCTAACAGGCGGACACGGGCACCGATTGCCCGGGCCGTCAGCAGGGGATGGCAAAACCGCTCAGACCGTGGCGAGCGCCAACCCAGCGCGCTCACAGCGCCCCGCGCTCGCCCGGTGGATCGGGGCCGCGTCAGCCGATTCTCTTCGGGGCCACGGTGACGGCTCAGCCGGCCGGCGCCGGGCACCCGCATCCGCAGGCAGGGCGGCCGTCTCGAGCTTGACCCCATCGCGACCTGGAAACAACCCGGCAACCGGGCGCGTCCATGCGTGATAACGCCGTGACGTGCGCGCGGGGTCGGGTCGTTGGCCGCGCGGTGCGCCTCGCTTCGCGGCGACCCTGCGCACGGCTGCGGCGCGCCCGGGTTTGGGATGTCGCACGGGAGCGTCCGTCGCATTTCAAAGGGGATCAATCAATGCGCTGCCGGATTGTTTTGAGCGATTTGACTTCCAGGATTTCAAGCTCTCTTTTGACAATTTTTGAGAAAGCGGACGCCATCAGTACCGCATTGAATGACCATCTTTTATCAGAGTGGATAGCCTCCAAATTGCTTTGCAGTTTTTCTGGCTGGACGCAAGCGGTGAGCGTGTCTTGCTTGTGCGGTTCGCCGGGATACAGTCGCTCGGCGCTCTGCCTGAAAACTTCTTCGATCGACTTTTTGGGGCGTAAGTCATCGACCTTGCGTTTTATGGCTTCAAGTCTTTCTATGGTGGTTTGCTGAACTGTGGACAGGGTTGTCATAATTCTTCTATGTTGGCCATAACTCAGAGTCGGCGTGCCTGTCTTTTCCAATTCGGCGTCCAAAACCTGTTTCAACATTTCGTTGCGAAACCGGTTGTAATGGAGTAAGCCTGATTTTTCATGCATTTGAAAGGCCTTGTTTTTGAACACGGCCATCCAGCTTTCTGTCGTGCAATTTCCAGCCTTTGATTGCATCTCCTGGTGTGTGGTTCTGTAATGATTCTCAGCATCGCCGACGTGGGAGGAGGCAAGACTTCGATTGTTAAGGATGAACTCATAGAAGCCGTCAACAAAGAACGGGGAGCATTCTACGAATATCTTCTGAAGGTAATCAATTTTGACGGCGTCAAAATAAACGCTTAGACGCGTTTCAAATTTGTTGGTTTTATCAAGTCTGCGATGAAAATGAATGCCATATCCGGAGTTGTAAATTGAAACGATATAGCGACCACCTGCTAATTTTGGCGGTAGCATCTCAACTTTTACCGCATGACCGTCCAAATTCGGTTCAAAGAGTATGCCTTTGCCACCGACTTTCATTTTTTCACGCCACACGGGCAGACGGTCATGTTTTTTGAGTAACGACCATTGGTGGGACTGCTCGACGAGCTCGAACATGTTATTTCGATAGTTGATGTATTCGTCGCGTCGGATGTCGGTATCGAAAGACGCGTTTTCCATTGTCTTTGCGCAGCGAAGCATGGCCGCTTCCGCATAGCCGCGATAAGTTTGTCCGGTGGCGCCAAGCAGTAATTGATGGTAGCAGTCTAAATTTTCTTTGTCTTGTTGTATGTCGCTGCAATAGTTGTTCTTCATTAACAAGTCAATTTTTATACCATCGACGTTGTGATAAACGCCTGCGCCCTCCGGCACGCCTGCGACCCAGTCGCCCGCGTAACGAATGCCGTCGGCCCACACCCGTACGCCCGACCCATGTGGCACACCTGAGTTCCATTCTCCCTCATATGTGGATCCATCTGCGTAATGTGCGACGCCCCTCCCATGGGGAACGCCTGCCGCGAATTGTCCGTCATAGGTAGACCCGCTGGCGTAATGCAGGATGCCCGATCCGTGCGGAAGGCCGGCGTGCAACATCCCGTTATAACGACATCCATTCCGATATTTAAAAAATCCGTGACCTTCCGGTAGCCCATTTTTCAATTTGCCTTCGTAAATTCCGGCGCCACCAATTTTTGCGCGCACGCGATTTGACGCGTGATCGGACGCCAGAATGAACGCTTTATTAATTCCGGCGGTTAATACGTAAGCCGGTGCATTTTATGTTTTGGCAAAGAAAATTATATTTTCAAGTCTAATTAAATATTGATTTGAAATGGAGAGTAGTTGGTGGTGATTTTTCTCAAGGACATCCATGTCTCTGTCGTTCAATCCGCCGCTCAGTGTGTATATTGCGTTCAAGTGTTTATGAGCGTATGCCATGTCTGATATTTTATTTTTAATATCAGACATGGCGTCTTCTATTTCTGTGATGTGTATCACATTGGTATTGTGGTATGAGTGGGCGTGTTGTTTTATGGCCGCCTCCAGTTCGTTTTTTCTATTGTTGTATTCGATTTTTTCTTTTTTGAGAATTTCTCTATTTGGAGAAAGGCATTTGGTGTGTTGGATTAATTCGATTGAATTTTTTTCAAATGATTCTTTTATTTTATTGAGATAATATTCAAATTCATTCCGACACGTGTCGATCGAGTGTCCGGTGAGTTCATTCACGACACCCAATGCTTCGCAAATCCTGTGGTTGGCCAGAAAGCTCTCATACGCTTGTTTCAGGTCTTCAAATTTGTTTTTCAAATTCCCGAGAATAACGGCTGCGTTTTTTTTCTTCGAGGCGCAAGCGTAGCTGCCGGCAGCGCCGGCGTACAGCGCAACGGCTTTTTTTCGGTTCATTGAGCATTACCGGGGAAGGCGGCGCGGATTTTGAGGAAGAAGTATTCCTGGTCTCGGTAGCCGTAGGCGCGCCGCTTAATGACCTTGATAGTGTTGTTAATGCCCTCAACGATGCTGGTGTTTAGACGATGTCGGCATCTGGCCAGGATGCCATGCAGATAGCCTTTCAGACGCTGAGCGAAGGTGTTCAAGGGGGCTATTCCGCTTTGCTCGGCCTGCTCGCACCAGTGGTGCCAGGCTTGTTTTGCCCAGGCAGGTCTTCGGTAGAACCAGAGCCGCTTGAGTTCGTCCCTCAGGACATAGACCGTCAGCAGCGGCTGGTTGGCTTGCAGCAATTCGTCGAGCCGGACGGCCTGCTGCCGGTCTAGCTTGTCGCGGTTGCGCAATAACAGCCAGCGGCTCGATTTGATGACCCGGCGCGCGGGACGGTCCTGGCGCAGTTGGTTGGCCTGATCCACGCGCACCCGATCAATGACCTCTCGTCCGTACTTGGCCACGACATGGAACAAGTCATAGACGATCTCCGCCCGTGGGCAGTGGGCCTGGATTTCTAACTCGTAGGCCGTAGTCATGTCGATGGCTACGGCCTTGATGCGTTGGGCGACCCCACGCGGCAATTGCTCGAAGAACGCCCGAGCCGTCTCGCGTGAGCGTCCTGGGCCGATCCACAGCACCTGCCTGCTGATCGGATCGACGACTACCGTCGCGTACCGATGCCCTTTATGCAGGGCGAACTCGTCCATCGCTAAATACTCGATCCTGGACCAATCCGGTTCGCGCACTGACGCTCGGAGCCGGGCCTTGTCCAGCGTCTTGACGGTATGCCAACCCAGCTCGAAGAACCTCGCCACCGCCTGCACGTTGCTCGATTGCAGCAATTGGCTGCAGGCCGCCGCAAGCCGATCCGTCACCCGCTGGTAGCGACCCAGCCAAGTAAGCCGCTCCAGGCGCGGGCCACCGCATTGCTCACACAACAAGCGCCGGCGTGGAACATGAAGAACAACCCGGTACTCAAATAACGGCAGATCTCGCACCCGGCGCACCGTGGTCTCATGGACCTGGCGACATCGTGCGCCGCACTGCTCGCACAGCATCACCTTGGCGGTTGGCTTCAAATAGATCGACAGCGTGCGCCCTGTGCCCTCGGGCCACTCCACGCGTTCGACGGCATAGCCCTGCCAGCCTCCCAGCGACTCCAGCAGCTTGCGATCCAGCATCTCCACGCACTCCTGATGGCAAATTCCTGCCATCAAGAGTACGAAAACTTGTCAAATCCCTCCACGCTATTGCGCGATGAACCTTTTTTTCTGCATGGGCATAGGCAAGTTTTCGCGCTCGATACTGCGTCACCGATTCACTCAGTCTTTCCTGTTGGGCGCGGCGGCGCTCTTGCGCGACGGTTCCTTGGGCCGCGATCTCATCGCTCGGGACGGCGCGCGTTGGGAGGGTGCCCAGCGCGTTTGCTGGAGCCGGGGCGGCTGGTTTCATGGATACAACCCTTTGGGATGGCACGGGGCGGAGGGTCGCGCGTCGTCGGGCCGGGAATGGCCCAACGCCGGGAGGCCAAGCGGGCGCTCGGCGCGCGAGGGCGGCGCGGATCGCGGCGTGCCCCGCGGCGACAGCCCCGCGCGGTGAATGGAATGCCGTCCATTCTCGACGTCGTCGGGCCGACCGACTTCAGGCGAACACCTGATTTTTGCGACGGGCGAACCGGGGTGGGGGCGGCTGTCGGCGACGGCCGCCCACCGCGGCTATTCGCCTGCGGGCGGCCGGCAGCCCCGTTATCCACGCGCGCACCCCCAAACCGGTCACGCGTGGGCCGCGAGCGGGGGGGCGCGTGTGGGGTGCACTGCGGGACGCGCCGCAACCCGACTTGATGGCATGCGGGGCGGCGCCGCCCCCCCGCCGAGCCCCCACCGAGCCCCCACCGACGCGGGGGCTGAGCGTCGAACACCGGACGCGGCAGGGTGTGAACCTCCCAGGGGCATCCGCCGCAGCCTGTGTGAGGCCGGCACATGGGCAAGCGCGCCGTCTGCGTCGACGGCCCGGGTTGCGCTCCGGTTCTCGGGGTGCCGCGCGCACCGCACGCGTTGCCACGTGTTGCCACGCGTCGCACTACCCAGCGCGAAACGCGCGGCGCTCTGTCGACGCCCGCTCAAACTGAGCCGGTCCGCCGCCTGGGCGGACTTCAGACACCGCTCACACGGGACCTGTCCCACCGTCAACCGGTCAAGCTCGGTCATCGACAAGCTGATCGTGCCGGATGCGTGCATGGCCGGCGCTCCTTACGCAATGCCGGACACGAGCCTGAACCCGCAAACACGACATTCAATTTAGCGCAAACACGACCTCTGAACTTTGGACCCGTATGCCGTTTGCTCACATGACGAATGGTGACGAAATATGACGAAACATGACGCATGGGCCTGCCAACACCGCGGCGACAAGTCTCGCCATTCACGTGACGAACGGCACAGGGAAAATCCGCAGCCCAACCCCATTCGCGACCGCACCCCGCCCGCACCCCACCCGCTCCCCACGCGTTCCCCACCCGCCGCGGTGACCACCCCCTGCGCGTCCACGGTGACGCCTGACGCGGGAATCCGGTCGGGTCCGGCGGGCTAACGCCTCGCTTAACGAGGCGAGAACAACGTCGCGGGGGCGAAGTTCAGGCCTTCACCTGAGATACGCGGTGCCGATAAACACGCACACTCACGCCCAAGCCATTGAGGCCATTGAGCTATTGGCAGCCGGGCGCGGCGCGTTTTCGAGTGCAACGCGGTGCTCGCGCCCCGCGGCGCGGCCTGGCGCGCCCACACACTCGGAGCGCCACGCAAGCCCGTGCTTGGCTTATCAACCCCGTCAGCGCTCACCCGTCTCACCGGGTTCTGGCACCTATTTCCAGGGAGTGACGCCGCATGCCAATCAATCCGCTCAGGGGCCTGTCCCCGCAAACGGCGATCGGGAGCATGATCACCCAAGATTTCAGCATTGGTGTGGAGGACTTAGCCCCGGTTGGCAAGACAATGCGGGCGCTTTATTTTCCGCCGATCGGCGATGCCCGGTCGGGGGCCGCCGCCCCGTTTACGCTATGCGTGAATGGAGTGCCGATTGTCGACAAGATGCTTGAGAGCGAGCCCGCTCTTCTCGAGCGCGATGCCGGCACCGCTCTGCTGATCCGCCTGGCCGACGCGATCGCCCGACCTCTGCTTGGAACCGGTATGCCAAAGCGTGTTGCGCAAGCGATGGCCCTGGACGCGGCGTGCATGTTGGCAAGCCGAGATGTCTTGGACGTGCCCGACAGGGTGCGCCCCGCGAATAGCCGGCCCCATGAGCAGTTCATTAATGTTGTCACCTCAGACGAGCGTGTGACGTTTGAGATGACGACGGCCTTCCGCTCAAGCGCTCCTACGACCGATGCGGCGGTCGCCGACCCGCGCGAGCCGGACCCGACGGCCAAGCCTGTCACGCTCGGCGATACGCGCAGCAATTCGTTGGATGGGGCGGCCGCGACCTCGTTCATTGATCCGAACGAGCCTGCCCGGCGCGCGCCGGAGGCGGGCGCAGGCGGCGCCACGGGGATGATGGTCGTCGACCCGAGCGAGCCGGACCCGACGGCCAAGCTTATCGAGTTCAGCGATACGCGCAGCAATTCGTCGGATGAGACGGCCGCGACCTCGTTCATTGATCCGAACGAGCCTGCCCCGCGCTCGCCAGAGGCGAGCGCAGGCGGCGCCACGGGGAAGATGGTCGTCGACGCGAGCGAGCCGGACCCGACGGCCAAGCTTACCGAGCTCAGCGATACGCGCAGCAATTCGTTGGATGAGACGGCCGCGACCTCGTTCATTGATCCGAACGAGCCTGCCCAGTGCGCGCCGGAGGCGAGCGCAGGCGGCGTCAAGGTGATGATGCTCGTGCGGCGCACGGTGTCGTTTGCGCTTGAGTACGATCGCGAGAGGCACCTCGGAAAAGTCTCAGCAGGGTGTGGCGACGTCCGGGTGCTTCTCGACAAGCGTCTGGGTGCCAAGCTCGTGCATGAGGAAACGGTGCGCCTGGGCGCGCCAGGCAACGCATGGATTCCGGAGTGGCTGGGAAAATTCCTCGAGGGCATAGCCGACTATTTTCGGGTCAAGCGCATTGCGTTTGCGTTTACTCCTGACGCACCGACGTGGGCTCCGGACGCCGCCCCCCCAGCGGCGCACATGCACTCGGCGGATCTTACGGAGTTCGCGCGCAACGCGACATGCTTTTCCGCGCACCAACGCGGCGATTGGGTGCATCAACCCACACACTACGACCTCCGCTCCGACACGGAGGTGGCGCGCAACGCGACTCTGCCAAACACGCCGTCACTGTCGGCGCTTCGGGACGGCGATGCCCAGGCGCGACTTAAGCGCTTTGAGGCGAGCGGCCTCGCCGCCGTCGGCGCACATTACCGCGGGCTGACGCAAAGCTTGGCGAAAGACCGTACCGTAACGTATCAGGGCAGCACCCTCGCGAAGCACGTTTATCCCGACGGACCTTGGCTGCTCGGGTGGGCCGGCGTTCAGGCCAAGAGGGACGTGCAAGCCGCACGCGAAGCGCGCGCTGCGCTGGAGAATCGGGTGTTCCACGCATTCATAGAGCAGGAGCGGCCGTTCGTCTGGGTGGACGGTAAGGACGCTATGCCGTATGAGGCAGACGACGTGCGCAATGCGGGCGACTACCTTGCTATGTTGCGCCGTATCAAGCATCAGACCAAGGTCGCGGAGCTGGCGCGCGAGACGTTTCACGCGGCTGAAAAGTCGTTCATTTTGTTCGGTACATCATTAGATACGCTATGGGACGCGGCCGCGCACGAGCAAGCCTTGCTCGACGACTGCGAAACCGCGCTGTTGGGCTTCGAGAGAGCACTTAAAATCCCGGCGGGCTCAACGGAGGAAGAGCGGCTCGCCCTGGTGAAATCGAAGCTGCTCGACGCGTTGCTTGAGCAGATCCGGTTGAAGGTCGGCCACACCGACGGCTTGTACGAGCGGCTCCTGCGGCTAATGCAGCACGGGCCCGACGTGACGCGCACGCTCATTGCGCACGACGGCCCGCGCTTTCCGGAGCGCGACACCGAGCAACTCACCATCCACATTGACACCCGGGCGAGTGAAAATTTTCCCGATATCAGTGTCGAGCCCGGCACGGTCGCGGTCACGATCGCGTCGGGCTGCGCGGCGCTGAAGCCGGGCGAGACGGTGGCGTTCGGTTCCCAAAAGCTCGAAGCGAGCACGGTCGACGCTTCGACAAAATTCGAGGCGTACTGGCTTGTCTCCCCCAAAGCCGGCGCGAAACTGGACCTCGTAAAGTACGACGCGACGTTCGCGTTGAGGCAGCAAGAAAAGAGCACGGCAAACGTGAGCAAGGCACAGCGCGCAGGGAGCGTTGAAAAGGCCGCCGTCTCCCAGACCACTGTGCCCTCGGAGTTGGCCGCGCCGCCGGCCGCGCTTAAGCGGCGCGATCCGCGCAGCAAGACGCTGCCGCCGCACGAGCTTGGCGTCGGCCCTCGGTTCGTCGCGGAGCTGCGCGCCGCTGCTCAGGCAAACGTCAAGACCGAAGATCAAGCGCGCGCAGACTTGGCGGCGTATGTGTACGACAGGTTTGAGCAAGGGCTCCCTGTCGTCGAGCTCAACGGCGGGGACGCATTGGCGGATGAGGCAGGCGATGACGTAACGAGAGTGCGCGATTACATTGATGCGCTCCGCGCCCTGCAGCATCAGATCCTGCGAACCAAGGAGGCGCTCGGCAAGACCGGCTGGACGTGGTTGCGCGATGTCGGGCACTTTTTTGTCGAGGCGGTGGACTCGGGAGACGACGTGGTGCGCGAGTACTTGGCTGAGAAGGTCGAGCTCGATAAATGTCAAGCCGAGTTCAACCGGTGCTTGGAAGCGCTTAACCTGCCGCTTGATTTGTCGCACAAGCAACAGAGCGCTCAGGTGAAAGAGCGCCTGCTCAACGCGCTGCTTGAGCGGATTGATCGGGAGTTGCGCATGACCGAAGGCTTGGGCGCGACCGACGGCGCGCGGGCGCAAATCAGCGCGCTGCTGCTCTACGGGGCGGGCGCGACGCACGAACTCATCTATGGCAACGACGACTCCCGCTTGCCGGATCCGTCCACCGGGCAGATTGTCTTCAACATTTTCACCAAAGAGAATGACAAATTCCCGGGCATCCGTGTCAATCCCGGTAAGGTTGTGGTCACGCTGGACTCCGCCGGTATGACACCGGCGGAGCGCGGCACGGGGAAACCCGACGGTGAAGCGTCCGGTGAGAAAGCGCGCCCGGACCCCTCGAGAAGTTTCACGGCGGACTGGCTCGTCTCCTCCACGGACGGCTTGGAACTGGCCAATGTGCACTACGACGAGCGGTTTAAACGTAGTCCGCGCAGCGAAAGTGAGGCTCAGAGCAGGGTCCATCAGGCGAGTGCGGCCGTCGCCGAGAAAAGCACGAGGGAGGAGCGCATCAAGCGGCTTAAGGATTTTGAATCGCTCGGCGGCGTGAGCGGCGACGAGGACCACCGCGCGCTGATGGCCCGGATAGAAACCGATGGATACGCAGCGCTTAACGATGACCAGGTCAGTCCGTCCACGTACGTCTATGGCCCCATGTTTGTCGAGGAGGCCGGCGCCACCGCGAAGCAAAGCGGCACCAAGGGCGTGGCACTCGGCGCCGAAGCGGCTGTGTTGGCTAAGACCCTGTGGCTGCAGTGTCTGCAGCCGGAGTCGGACGCCTTCCTCCTGTTGAACGGCAAGAACCCCTTGGCCGGCAACGACGACCGAACGAAGACGTTGCTCAAGTATGCCCAAGCCTTGGACACCCTGGCGCGAGAGCGGGCGACAAAGGGGGCGGCGAAGGGGGCGAAGCCGCCGGAATCGAAAGCCACGAAAGAGAAAGCGGAACAAGCCAAAGCCGCGGAAAAAACCCGCCTCGAGTGCGCCGCCATTTACCAGGTGCAGGGCCAGTCTCTGGACAAACAGATCGAAACGGTGAAAGCGCATCTATACGAAAAGCTGGTCGCGTACATCCGCGACGAGTTTCCGGATACAGACGTGCAACAGCGAATCGTTCAGGTGCTCTGTCATGGGCGCTATGCGATGGGTAAAGTCATTCAGGGCAATGGCGGGCCTCTGTTCGAGCCGACGCATGCACGGCCGGACCGTATCACCATCGACACCTCGCCCGACGCCCAGGCGGGCGCAGCGGATAACGTCACGATAAAGTTTCACGCGCACGACGAGCGGCAACACGGGGACGCCCCGGTCATCATCGGCAATGGGAAGCTGGATTCGCGGACGGCTGCAACGCACACGTCCCTGTCGACGTGGCGCGTCTCGAAGCAAGAAACGGAACTCGTGCACCTTGAGTCCCGCTTGCAGTGTATGGGTGGTGAGGTGTTGGATCTTCGCAACTGGCGGGAGCGGCCGGTCAACGCCCTGGATCTTAAGGCCCGGGCGGCGTTGAGCAAGCGGGGGAGGCCGATAGCCAAGGCGAAGTACGAGGCGTTGCTGCGGGGCGAGACGGTGCGCTGGGATGAGCGATGGGGGCTTGATGCGGAATTCCTTGAGCGAGGCACCAAGTATCTGCAGGTCGCAGGCCCTTTGGATGCTTTGGATGAAAAGCGGCGAACAAAATTACGGCGCACGCTAGGCAGGCAGTTGCTCCTGAGCTGCGCGCGTAATGAACCCTTTCTCCGGTTGAACGACGTCGATTTATTGGCGGGGCGCAAGAAGTACCTGGCCGCTTACCACGCCAAGCGGCAGCCAGGCCGGAATGCGACCGAGTACAACGCGGTCAAGTTTTTGGCGAAAAGCTTTGAGTTGCATAAGAAGCCGGACCTGTGGGAGTTGCCAATGAACGACCTGGTAGCGGAGGTCGAGACGCGCCTGGTCGACGAGGCGCTCGCAGCGATCAGGCAAGCATTTCCCGACAAGCGCACGTGCGAGCTTGTGATCGCGGCGGTGGTGAATGGGTCGGATGCGATGCACTGCATCATTCGAGAGGCGGGCAGCCTCGACTGGTCAGACCCGCACAGTGAGCATCGAAGCATCCGCATCTGCACCCGTCCCAACGACGACTTGGTGAAGCCGGTCCTGGGGGCGCAGCCCGAAAAGGTTGGCGTCGAGGTCCCCGAGGGCCACGTCGTGGTCGAGATCAAGGAGGCGTCCCTGCCGCTCGGCCCGACGGGCACGGTACGAGTCGGCGGCAAGGGCGCGGCCGCGGTCTTCGCCAAACAGCACCTGAAGACGGTGAAACTGATGAGTACCGTGCACATTCACATCCAAGACGATCAAATGGCAGTGGGCCACGGCCGTTTCCTTGGGAAGCTTGAGCTGACGCGCGCGAGTGCGGACAAGTTGGCCCCGCCCCTGACGTTGGAGCAGGCGAGCGCATTGGTATTTAAGAAGTGACGCCGAAGCGAAGCCAGGGGCACGTTGGGTGGTACGCGCCGGTGCATAGCATGGCTCAACAGGGGACGCCGGGCGCCCCCTGGGGCGAGCCTTTGCCCTGTGCAAGGCATGTGCCGGGTCCTGATGCCGCCCGGGACGATGCGGGCACAACGCTAATGCGGGCAATCCAACATCGCTCTGACGCGCCAATGGATCGCGCGGTGGTGCGGCGCGCCGAGGCGCGTCAGGGAGTGGGTCGGGCGGAGGTCGGCGGGTGTCTCGCGCCGGGCGTTGCGCTATCGTCGCGCCTGCAGCGCGGCGCCGCACGCCGACGAAACGCCGGTGCAGACGGTGGTTCCCGGCCAAGGAAAGACGCAGCGCACGAACGTCCGGGCGTACGCCACGACGCAGTTCGCGGCCATACGCGCGGCGGTCCATGACTTCGCCGACAGCCGTGCCGGCGAACATGCTCGCACGTTCCGTGGCCAGTGGCGTGGCAAGCCGGTATGCGACGATGACAGCGCCTACAAAGCAGGGTTCGAGCCGGGCATCACTGAAATTGGATGCATGGCGCATGCGAGACGGAAGTTCTTCGAGCTACACATCAACCGCAAGCGCCGGATTGCCGAGCAGGCGCTGAGGACCTTCGGCATGCTTTACGACGTCGGGCGCGACATCATGGAGCCGAAGCCCGAGCATAGACGCGAAGTTCGCCAGGAGCGCGCTCGTCCGACCGCCGACGCGTTACACGAGTGGCTGCTTGCCCGGCGCGGCCGGGTCTCCGAAGGATCGGCGATCGCCAAGGCGCTCGACTACCGCCGCAAGCGCCGAGAGGCGCTCACGCGTCATCTGAACGATGGGTACGTGCCCCTCGACAATAATTGGTGGGAAAACCAGATTCGTCCGTGGGCAACCGGAAGGGCGAACCGGTTGTTCGCCGGATCGCTGCGCGCCGGGAAGCGGGCCGCCGCGATCATGCGCTTGATTCGATCGGCGCAGCTCAACGACCCTGATCCCTCCGTCTGTCTGAAAGACGTGCTCAATCGCTTGCCGAGCCACCGCGCCGACGACATCGCCGCACTTCCGCCGCATTGTTGGGCACCCGTCGCCGCTTGAGTGACGGCAATGTGCCCCGGGGGGTGTCTTCACCCGGTGCTCACCGGGGTTACGCCCGGCGCGGGGATCATGTCGGGTCCGGCGGGCCGAAGCCTCGCTTAACGAGGCGAGACCGGCGTCACGGGGGCGAAGTTCAGGCGTTCACCTGAGACTCGCGTTGCCGTTAAACGCGCAGACTCACACTCAAGCCATTGAGACCATCGAGCTATTGTCGGCCGGACGCGGCGCGTTTTCGCGCGGGACGCGGTGCTCGCGCCCCGCGGCGCGGCCTGGCGCGCCCACACACCCGGAGCGCCCAGCAAGCCCGTGCTTGGTTTATCAACCCCGTCAGCGCTCACCCGTCTCACCGGGTTCCGGCACCTATTTCCACGGAGTGACGCCGTATGCCAATCAATCCGCTCAGGGGCCCGTCCCCGCAACCGGTGATCGGGAGCATGATCACCGAAGATGTCAGCATCGGCGTGGAGGACTTCGCCCCGGTGGGCAACACCATGCAGGCGCTTTATTTTCCGCCGATCGGCGATGCCCGATCGGGGGCCGCCGCCCCGATTACGCTATGCTTGGATGGCGTGCCGATTGCCGCCAAGATGCTTAAGCGTGAGCCCGGTCTTCTCGAGCGCGATGCCGGCACCGCTCTGCTGATCCGCCTGGCCGACGCGATCACCGAACCGTTGCTTAAAACCGATACGCCAAAGCGTATTGTGCAAGCGATGGCCGTGGACATCGCGTGCATGTTGGCAAACCGAGATGTCTTGGACGTGCCAGATAAGTTGCGGCCCGCGAATAGCACGCTCCATGAGCAGTTCATTAATGTTGTCACCTCAGGCGAGCGCGTGGTGTTTGAGATGAAGACGACCTTCCGCTCGAGCGATCCTACGACCGATGCGGCAGCCAAGCCTGTCAGGCGCGGCGATGCGCGCAGCAATTCGTTGGATGAGACGACCGCGACCTCGTTCATTGATCTGAACGAGCCTGCCCCGCGCGCGCCGGAGGCGAGCGCAGGCAACGCCAAGGGGAGGATGGTCGCGGACCCGAGCGAGCCGGACCCGACGGCCAAGCCTGCCAAGCTCAGCGAGGTGCGCAGCAATGCGTTGGATGAGACGGCCGAGACCTCGTTCATCGATCCGAACGAGCCTGCCCGGCGTGCACCGGACGCGAGCGCAGGCGGCGACCAGACGATGCTGGACGTCCGGCGGGCGGTGTGGATTACGTCCAAGTACGATCGCGACGCGGGCGTCGGGACGCTCACCGCAGGGTGTGACAACGTCCGGGTGCTTCTCGACAAGCGTCTGGCCACCAAGCTCGTGCATGAGCAAACGGTGCGCATGGGCGCGCCAGGTAGTGTTTGGATTCCGAAGTGGCTGGAAAAATTCCTCGAGGGCATAGCCAACTACTTTCGGCTCAAGGGCATTGCGTTTGCGTTTAGTCCTAAAGCACCGACGTCGGCCCCGGACGCCGCCCCCCAAGCGGCGCACTTGGACTCGGAGGATCTTACGAATTTCGAGCGCAACACCACGTGCTTTTCCGCGCACCCGCGCGGCGATGGGGTGCGTGAACCCACACGGTACCACCTCTTCTCCGAGAGGCAGGTGGCGCGCAACAATAAATTGTCAAACACGCCGTCACTGTCGGCGCTTCGGGACGACGATGCCCAGGCGCGACTTAAGCGCTTTGAGGCGAGGGGCGTCATCGCCGCCGGCGCGCATTACCGCGAGCTGACGCAAAGCTTGGCGAAAGACCGTACCGTAACGTATGAGGGCAGGGCCCTCGACGAGAACACTTATCGCGACGCGTCGCTGCTCTTCTCGGCGGCCGTCGTCGAGGCGACGAGAAAACAGGCGGCCGCACTCAAAGCGCGCGTTGTGCTGGAGGAGCGCCTGTGTGACGCGCTCAAGAAGAAGCAACCTTTCGTCCTGCTGGACGGTGAGGATGCCATGCCGTATGGGTCGGAGGTCGTGCGCAATGCGCTCAATTTCCTGGATGCGCTGCGCCGTGTCGAGGAACAGACTGAGGTCGCGTTCGAGGCGCGCGAGGCGCTCCAAAAGCCTGCGCCGTTTTTCGGTGGTTTCGGTACACAGAGACGGCGTAGAGAGAACTCTGAGGCTGCGGACGCCTTGCTCGCCGACTGCGAAAGCGCGCTGTTGGCGTGCGCGACAGCGCTTGAGCTCAAGGAGGGCTTGTCGCGGGAAGAGCAGCTCGCCTCGGTGAAAGCGAAGCTGCTCGACGCGTTGCTTGCGCAGATCGAGTTGAAGGTCGGCCACACCCCCGGCTTGTACGAGCGGCTCCTGCGGCTAATGAAGCACGGACCCGACGTGACGCGCACGCTCATTGCGCACGACGGCCCGCGCTTTCCGGAGCGCGACACCGAGCAACTCACGCTCCACATTTGCACCCGGGCGAGTGAGAATTTTCCCGATATCAGTGTCGAGCCCGGCACGGTCGCGGTCACGATCGCCTCGGGCTGTGCGGCGCTCAAGCCGGACGATACGGTGGCGTTCGGTCCTGAAAAGCTCGAGGCGAACACGGTCGACGCTTCGACAAAATTCGAGGCGTACTGGCTTGTCTCCCCCAAAGCCGGCGCGAAACTGGACCTCGTAAAGTACGACGCGAAGTTCGCGCTGAGGCCGCAAAAAAAGAGTAAGGCAAACGTGAGCACGGCAAACGTGAGCACGGCACAGCGCGCAGTGGGCGTTGAAAACGCGGCCGTCTCCCGGACCACCGTGCCCTCGGAGTTGGCCGCGCCGCCGGCCGCGCTTAAGCGGCGCGATCCGCGCAGCAAGACGCTGCCGCCGCACGAGCTTGGCGTCGGCCCTCGGTTCGTCGCGGAGCTGCGCGCCGCTGCTCAGGCAAACGTCAAGACCGAAGATCAAGCGCGCGCAGACTTGGCGGCGTATGTGTACGACAGGTTCGAGCAAGGGCTCCCTGTCGTCGAGCTCAACGGCGGGGACGCATTGGCGGATGCGGCAGGCGATGACGCACTGAAGGTGCGCGCATACATTGATGCGCTCCGCGCCCTGCAGCATCAGACCCTGCGAACCGAGGAGGCGCTCGGCAAGACCGACTGGGCGGGGTGGCGCAATGTCTTCAGTGTGATCCCGGGGGTGGACTCGGGAGACGACGTGGTGCGCGCGTACCAGGCCGAGAAGGCTGCGCTCGACACATGTCAAGCCAAGGTCAAGGCGTGTTTGCGTGCGCTTGACATCGCACAGGACGTGTCGCCCGCCCAACAGAGCGCGCGGGTGAAAGAGCGCCTGCTCGATGTGCTGTTTGGTCGGATTCGTCATACGCTGAGCGCGGCCGCCGTCGGCTTCGGCGCGACCGACGCCGCGTGGGAGCAAGTCAGCGCGCTGCTGCTTTACGGGGCGGACGCGACGCACGAACTCATTGATAGCAACGACCACGCCCGCTTGCCGGAGCGGGACACCGCGCAGCTTGTCTTCAAAATTTTCACCACGGAGAGTGACAAATTCCCGGGTATCCGTGTCAATGCCGGTGAGGTTGCGCTCACGATGGACTCCGCCGGCACGACACCGGGTGAGCGCGCAACGGTGAAGCCCGGCGGTAAAGCGTCCGATGCGAAAGCGCGTCCGGACCCCTCGAGAAGTTTCGAGGCGGACTGGCGCGTCACCTCCGAGGGCTTGCAACTGGACAATGTGCACTACAACGAGCGGTTTAAACGTAGGCCCCAGAGCGTCAGTGAGGCACAGAGCAGGGTCTGTCGGACGAACGCGGCCGCCTCCAATATCCTCAAGAGGTCGGAGCGCGACGCGCTGCTTAAAGCGTTTGAACGGGGCGGCGGCGAGCGCGGCGACGAGAATCGCGGCGCTCTGGTGGAACGGATAAAAACCGATGGATACGCCGCGCTTAAGGAGGACGAGGTGGCTTCGTTCGTGTATCCCTTTGGTGCCATGTTTGTCGAGCAGGCCCGCGACACCGAGAAGCGCACCGGCACCACGGGCCTGGCCCTCGGCGCCGAAGCGGCTGTGTTGGCTGATACCGTGTGGGAGCGGTGTCTGCGGCCCGAGCCGGACGCCTTCATCCTGTTGAACGGCGAGAACCCCTTGGCCGGCAACGACAATCAAACAAGGACGTTGCGCCAGTATGCCCGCGCCTTGGACACCCTGGCGCGAGTGCAGGCGACGAAGGGGGAAACAAAGGGGCCGGAGCCGCAGGAATCGAACGCCACGCAAGAGAACGCAGAACCAACCAAAGCCACGGAAGAGAACGCAGAACAAGTCGAAGCCGCGCGACAAACCGTCGACCATTGCGCCGACATTTACCAGATGCGGGGCCAACCTCTGGACGCACAGATCGAGACGGTGAAAGCGCATCTGTACGAAAAGCTGGCCGCGTATATTCGCCGCGCGTTTCCCGATGAAGACGTGCAACAGCGCATCGTCGAGGTGCTCTGTCACGGGCGGTATGCGGCGGGTAAAGTGATTCAGGGCAATGGCGGGCCCCGGTTCGGGGCGACGCATGCACGGCCGGACCGTATCACCATCGACACCTCGCCCGACGCCCAGGCGGGCGCAGCGGCTCACGCCACGATCAAGTTTTACTCGCAAGACGAGCGGCAGCCCGGGGACGCCCCGGTCCTTATCGGCAATGGGGAGCTGGATGCGCAGACGGTGGCAACACACACGTCCCTGGCGGCTTGGCGCGTCTCGAAGCAAGAAACGGAACTCACGCATCTTGAGTCCCACATGCACTGTGCGGGGCCTGCGATGTTGTCTTTTCGAGACTGGCCGCCGCTGCCGAACAAAGACGTGGATCGTGACGAGCTCTGGCGGGCCAAGTCAACAAACGGCCTGGATTATGAGGCCCGGGAGGCGCTGCGCGATAAGGGGAACCCGACGGCCCACGCGAAGTATGAGGCGTTGCTGCAGGACCAGGAGGTGAGCTGGGAGGAGTATCTCGGCGTTGATGCAGACGGCCTTCGCTTGGGCACCCTGTTTCTAAAGGTCGCAGGCACCATGGATACTTCGGAGAAGGAGCGGCGAACGCAATCACTGCGCGCGCTGGGCAGGCAGTTGCTCCTGGGCTGCATGCGTAATCAACCGTTCCTCCGGGTGAACGACGTCGACATACTGGCTGAGCGCAAGAAGTGCCTGTCCAAACACTACGCGCAGGTGCCGCGAGACCGGAATACGATCGACGATCACGCGACCTACGAATTGGCGAAAAGCTTTAGGTCGAAGGATAAGAAGCCGTCACTGACGGATTTGCCAATGACCCAGATGACCGTGGAGGTTCAGAGGCTCCTGGTCATCGAGGTGATGAACGCGCTCGAGCAAGCATTTCCTGACGAGCGCACGCGCGAGCTTGTGATCGCGGCGGTTGTGAATGGAGCCGATGCGATGCACCGCGTCGTTCGAGAGAAGGGCGGCCTCGACTGGTCCGACCCGGACCGCGAGCAACGAAGCATCCTCATCTGCACCCGTCCCAACGACGAGTTGACCGTGCCGGTCCAAAAGGCAATGCCCTCAAAGGTGATGGTCCCCGAAGACCACGTCGTGCTCCGGGTCCAAGGGGTGTGCCTGCCGCTCGGCCCGAAGGGCACGGTACGATTCGGCGACGAGGCCGCGGCCGCGGTCTTCTCCCTACGGCACCTGAGTCACGCGAGTGTGCAGGGCGTCGCGCACATTCGCATCCAGGGCGGTCAGATGGTAATGGAGCACTGCGGTTTCGAGGGGGAGCTTGCGCTGACGAGCGAGAGTGCCAAGGCGCTGAACCCGGGTTCAACTGTGAAGAAGGCGAGCCACTCAAGCGCGGGACGCAGGCGTTAACGAAGTGACGCCGAAGCGAAGCCCGGGGGCACGCGGGTGGATACGCGGCCCGTGCGCAGCATGGCTTAGCCGGGGACGCCGGGCGTCCCTTGGGGGCGAGCCCATGCCCTTTGCAACGCCGGGGCCGGGTCTTCATGCCGCCCGGGACGATGCGGGCACAACGCTAAAGCCGGCAATCCAACATCGGTCTGACGCGCCAATGGATCGCGCGGCGGTGCGGCGCGCCGAGGCGCGTCAGGGAGGGGGGCGGGAGGAGGTCGGTGGGTGTTTCGGGCCGGGCGTTGCGCTATCGTCGCGCTTGCCGCGCGGCGCGGTTCGCCCCGGCGCGCGGCAGCGGTATCGCGTCGCGCGCATCGCAGAACATCAACGGTGATCGCTCGGACTAAATCTGACCTAAATCCGACGGTCGTCGGTTTCTCCCGCGTCGGGTCGCGATCGGCCTCATGTCCGGGCGGCGCGCAACCAAGGTCTGCCCCCGTCCGAGCCCTTTCGACAAGAGCGACGCGGCCTGGCCGCACACGCCGGCCGACGCGAGCGGTTCGGCCCGCGCCGCAGCCGTGTCCGACGTACCCGCCCACGGAATAGACGGGTGGAGTCTCGATAATCAGCCCCTGCTGACAAATCCGCGCTCACGCTCTGCCAGCGTCTGGGCTTCTTCGGCGTGCTCATTCAGCCCGGCCTTCATAAAGGCGCCGACGGCTTCCGTGTACCGACCCGCATTCATGAGGGCGTGTGCGAGCATCGCGTAGGCGCCTTCGGCCTCCTGGGGTAGGCCCGCCCGCAGGTAGGCGTGAGCGGCCTTGTCATGCTCACCGACCTGCGCGTAGGCTTGTGCTGCACGGAGCCACATCCGCAGCTCCGTGAAAATTTCCGCGGCCTCCCAATAGGCGCGTGCAGCCAGATCAAGCCTTGCTGGCGTGTAGTATTTTGCGGCCAACCGATAGGCGAAAGCGGCCATCTCTTTATAGCGCGCCGGCGCGTCGGTTTTTGCGGCCTCCAGGTAGGCGCGTGCGGCCTTCCAGTAGGCTTTTGCGGCAAGTTCGCGCTGTGCAATCTGCGCAAAGGCTTCCGCGGCCTCCTCATAGGCTTCGGCAGCCAGATCGTACCGCTGAGCCGCCGTATAGGCTTTCGCGGCCTGCTTGTAAGCTTCTGCGATCTGCGCGTATGGCGGCGGATCACTCGTGTGTCTGAGGGCGTTGGCGATCCGCCCATAAGCGTCTCCGGCCAGCTTATGCAACGTAGCCGCCGTATAGGCTTTCACGGCCTGTTCGAGGGCTTTTACGGCCTGCTTGTGGAATTCCGCGGCCGCCTTGCGAGGTTGCCGTTCAGCCGTGAGCGTGAGGGCGTCCGCGAGCATCGCATAAGCGTCTGCGGCCGGCGTCTGCTGATCGAGCGTCGTATAAAGTTCTGCCGCCTGGCTGAAGTTGACGATCGCCAGATCATACTGTCCGTCCTCGCTGAAGGCGAGTGCGGCCTCCCAGAAGGCTTTTGCCGCCGTCTCGCAGGCGATTTTGGCCTGCGCGCGCCGGCGAACGTCCTGGTAAGCTTTCGCGTCGGCCTGGGCGGCTGCCGCGACCTTCGCGTAGGCCACCCCGGCCTGCCCGTAAGCGTGTTTGGCGAGATCGCGCCGATGCCCCTTCACATAGGCGGTCGCGGCATCACGACAGGCGTGTGCCGCCAGATCGTGCCGCCCCTCTTGGGTGTGGCTTTGCGCGACCTTCAAGTAGGCGTCCCCGGCCTGCTTGTAGGCTTGTTCCGCTTTAAGGGCGTGGCCACCCGTCACGTAAGCTTGCGCGGCACTCATGAGGATTTGTGCCGCCAGGTCGTGCCGCCCCTCTTGCGTGTAGGCTTGCGCGACCTTCAGATAGGCGTCCCCGGCCTGCTTGTAAGCTTGTGCGGCCAGTTCGCTCTGATCAACACCGGCGTCCTCATAGGCTTTGGCGGCCGCGTCGAAGGCTTGTGCGGCCTGCCGGTAGGCGGTGATGGCGCGCTGGGCCTCACCGCGATAGTGGTACACCTCCCCTTGTGCGAAGGCCACCTGCGCGGCCATGGAACACCGGTCTTGAGCGGCAAGGAAGATTGAAAACTCGTTAAGGCCGGTGCCGTATTCCGTGGTTTGTAGCAGGTCGGCTTTCGCCGTCTCCGTGAGACATTCCCTCAGCATCATCACGACCCTTTCGCGGCTTATCTGAGTGTCTTCACGGCTTATCGGACTACCGTGCTGCGGGCGTAGCTTAAAATTCTCATGAATAAAGTCCGTCAGATGCTTCACCGCGTCTTCGCCCTGTGCGTCGGCATGCTTGTAAAGCGCCAAGATGCCGAAGGCGAGCAAACTCGCGGCTTTACTTTTGCCATGAAGCGCACGGTCGAAGAAGCGATCCACCCGTCCCATTTGGGTGATATCGCGAAGGGCAGCCTGAATCGATGCCGGACGACTGAAGTCAACGGCGTTTAGCGCCCCTTCGGTGTACCGGCGACGTGGCTCAGACACGCAGGGGAGCCATTGGGCGTAGCGGCGAAATAAGCGAGCGGGACTGTCAACCATGAGATAGCTCCTTAAGCCGGCATTGGGGGACGCCGTCCTGGTCTCATCTCCCCGGCCCCCCATTTAGGCGAGAATACTCGCCAAGAAGACGTGTCTGATGACCCAACCACGTTGTTCGTTTTCCCCCAGTGCACACGCACTGCACCGCCCCGGCAATCGTGGACGCCGGTGCGTTTAAGCGAGCCGTCGCCATAGGGGCAGGCAGGTCGACGCCACGGTCCCGGGCACCGGGAACCCCGTCGGTGAAGCGCGTGGCCACGCCGCCGAGCAAGCCCTTCTCGGTCGGCAGCGCCAAGGTCCTGAAGCGGTTGCACTGCCCGTTGGGGCTTAGGTGGCAGTGCGTGCTCGGGTACGTCGCCCATTCGCGGAGCTTGCGAGATCGGAAGACGCCGATGGCCGAGCGACGCGTGGTGGCGGGCCACGCGACGATCTGTCGCCGGTGACCCGGGCCGATGACAGAGGACGCAGGGTGCAGCGTTGCCGTTGTGCCCGCCTCGTCGTGCGCGGCCTCGAGCCCAACCCCATGATTCGCGCGCGCCAACGGCTGGCTCCCAAGGGCCGCCCGGCGTGCCCGGCCAAGCCATGTCGGGGACAGGTCGCGTCATAACCGACGGGCCCCGGGCCTCGCTTGGGCGCCACGTCGTTATCGCCACCGAACCGGGTAACGGGGAGGCTGAGCCGCGCTCGGGCACGCGCGGCATGGACCGCGAAAGAAACTCGAAAGAGCCTCGAAAGAACCTCGAACACACGGCCCGCACGACGCGCCTCAACCCGTGAAAAGAAAGGCCATCTTGTCGCCGGAGAGGAGCACCGTTGCCTCGTAGCGGCTATAGGGTGAGTTGTGGTTCGTCGCCTCGAACTTAAGGTCGACCAGCCAAGCGTTGGGACCCATCTCCCGCACCGACAGGTAGGGCGCAAAGATGCGGTCGTCGATAGTCGGCGGGGGCGAGCCGGTGCCGCCCTCGAAGGGCAACAAACCGGTCTCGCTCAAGTGCTGCACGCCGTCCTCCACCTGCTGTCGACGCTGCTCGTCGAGGGGTTCTCGGAGGGCGCAGAACGTCTCGTACCGGCCCAACGTGTGCAGCATCTCGGCGTAGCAAGTCTTCATATGAGGGGGCTGGCCCCCGAGAAGCTCGAATTCAATCGTGGGCGGTAGGAACGGCTGCGACCGGAGCTTGAGCGCTTCCGGCAGCCCTTCATGAGCCAGCGCTTCCGTCAGAGCCGGATCGTCTTTCGCGCGCGCCCGCCATGCGTCGGGCCGCACGGGCTGCGTGGGCTCCGTGCCGAAGATGGTCGTCGTCAGCGTGTCGAGGCGGCTTGGGACCGGTGCTTCAAATGCCCACACCTTCTTGTCCGGGCCGGTGATACGGACGGCCACTTGCCCGTCCGGGCGCCTCTCGAATGCGAAATTCTGCTTGTAGGCAGGGGTCGCCAAGCGCTCGAGTGCCGCCGCGCTCTCCAGCCTGACGAGGGGATCGTTCTCCTCATTCGCGATCATGACCGCGAGTCGCACGGCCTTCACCTTGTCGGTGCCGCAGACCCAGTCGCCGATGATCGACAGCGTGCTCGTGAGGGACGCGATCGTTTTTGCGTCGTTGTTTCGGATCGCAGCGTAATCCTTCGCCGTGATGTGGCGCTCGAAGGGAAGTAACGGGCGGTTGCTACGTAGGGTGGCGAAGTGCGGTCCATCGGCCATGGCGGGGACTCCTGGTTATCCAAACAAAGGTGACGGGTGACACCGCGCGCAATCACCGCGCATCTCGCCCGATGACGACATGGCGCCGTTTGCGTCGCGCAAGCGCGGCGCGCTTTGTGCGGCGCATACCGGGGCCGCCCTCGGGCGGCGCGTTCACGCGCGCTCCGCCTGAAAAAAAGCGGCTTCACTGTGCACGGCGAGGCCGCGCCGAATCGCTTGCGCTCAAGGTCTTGCGTTCATTGTGGCGGTTCTCGCCCGGGCCGACGTCCGGTAAACACCTGAATCTCGGTGTCCGACACGGCGCGTGCCGCGGGTGTCCCCGCCCGAACCGCACGGCGTGCGTCCCCGCGACGCGCGGGGCAATGGCACACGCGCGCGGCGCGGCAAGGAACACGCGTGGGCGCGAACGGCGAAACCCCACCGGGCGCAGATCATCGCGCACAGTCGCGCACAGTCGCGCGAGCGGGCCCGTGGTCTCCATCGGGCGAAGGCGGCGCGCGTGGTGTGGCGCCCCCTCGATCGGGAACGCATCGCAAACGCCTGGCGCAATCGCCGCCCGGGCGTCGCTGACGCGCGATGGTCTGTCTGTCGCCACGGGGCGGGGAGCACGGCCGTCTGAGCGGGGACGCGCTGTGGGGTAGCGTCCGAGGCCGTCCCCGATTCGGTGCCTGTGCATGCGTCGACCCCGGCCGTTCAACGGCTTGGCGGGACCAGGCGGGTGGGGCGCCGTCAGTGGACAGCCGTCAGTAGACAGCCGTCAGTGGGCAGCCGTCACTGAGCAGCCGCGGCCACGCCTGCGATGACGCCGTGGCTGAAACGAACCACGGCGTGTCCACGGCGGAAGGGATCCGTCCCATTGGCCCGGGGCGTCATCGGCGGGCCGGTCGAACGGGCAACCTTGGAATGGGGGGACTGGGCCAACGATCGTCGGCTGAGGGGGCAACTTGCCGCGATGCGGCGACGCCCCTGCATGCGTTCGTCGGAGCGCGAAAAGCCGGAGAGGGCATTGGCGTCACGTTGGCGCATGCACGCCATGCAGCAAAGCGCACCGCGAGCGGCCGACGATAAGCGCCTGCGCGCCGCGCATGGCGTTGGCGTTGGCGTGCGAAGTGCTGTCGGCTTGGCCCGACGCGTGACCGGCAGGCCAGCGTGCGCGCAAGCTCGCGAATCGGGGCAATCATGACGTTCGCGCCCTCGTGAATTGAGCGCTGCGCCAACGGAGGGCGTGCATGTTCGGAGTCCGGCGGATTGTGCTCACGTTCGCCGAACGACGTAATCAGCGACATCGGCGAAATCAGGGTTGCAAAATCTGTCCAAAAACCGCATTCTTGAGGCCCTTTAAAAAGCGCATTTCGGCGGCATGATGAGAGGACGCATGATGCCAATCATCCGCGGCTCCCTCACGCCGCTCCGAGAGACGCAGTCACACGCCGCAATCGATCATGAGAGTGAGCCGCCCTTGGCTGCCCACGGGAGCTTTGGACCGGGCACTAAATCATCAAGTCTCATTTAACGAATTAAGCCACGCCGGCGTTTGTGAGGGAATAGACCGCCATTTTTTTTCCTCGCTCGGCGCTACGGCCGCCCCGATCCGGCTGCGCGTGAATGAGGTGTGGACGGACGCGGCGCACGGCGCCGGCGCGCTTAACACGCCGCCTCGCACCGGCAGCGAACTTCTTGAGCAGGTCACCGCGACCATCAGCGCGGCCTTCGTGGACGCGGGCGTGCCGGGAAACATCGCCCACGTACAGGCTTTTGTGATCGCGAGCCAGTTGGCATGCGAGGAGTTCTTGAATGTGGACCGCCTATTGAGCGTCCCCAATGTCGAGCAAATTGTGTATCAGCAAGTGCTTGACGTCAGCGTCCGGGGCACCGAGGTTTGCTTTCACAAGACCACGACCTACAAGGCCAAGGGCGGTGAGACCCTGACGCAGGTCGTGGACCTGGGGACGAAGATATGGACCGAGCGCAGTTACCTGGGTTATGGCGATACGTGGCGGCTCCACGCCCAGGTGACCAATGCGGCGGTGCGTCTGAGCGGCGCACTTGAGCGCGACGTTCTGCTCGGCTCCGACGAGAGGGTCACCTCCGCGGCTCGGCATTTCAAGGTGCCGAGGGCGCCGAATGGTTTCTGGGGATGTCTGACACAGGTATTTTCGCGGCTCGCCGGCCTGCTTGGCAAGCGGGGCATTGAGGTGGTCGTGGGCAATGCGGAAAATCTCGCCGATGTGAAAGCCGTGACGCGCCCGGGGCAGCTCGAACTGACGTACTTGGATGAGGATTTCGATCGATCGGCCTTACTCGTGTGCGCAGCGCAAGACTACGGCTGGTGGAACAACGGCGTGGCGGAATATCGAAGCGTTGACGATCAGGTCATGCGCGGCGATTATCTCCTCGATGACGAGTTACAATTTAAAGCCTATATAGCGAACGGGAACGCGAAAGCCGATCGGCATGCGAGCCTTTTGCTAGCGGCGAAAAAACTGACCGTGGGGGATGATCTTCGTGGCGGGGGTCGCTTTGCGCTTGCGTCGCATACCAATCGCTATGCCGGCGAGTACCTCACGCGGGCGGCTCTCGCTGCCGAAGCGCAGGCGACGCTGTTAAAAGACCTCGAGGACGCGCTCGGGGGCGATCTGTTTCGGTACAGCATGACGAACCATGATTTCATCACGCTGGGCGCCGAGAACATCCTGGCGCGACATGACGCGGCGTTGCTCGAGTATGCCCAGTTGTTATGCCGCCTGGAGCGGGCGCAAACGGCCGAGGGATTGGCGCCGGCGGCCGAGCTGCCGGAACTAAGGCGGCGCGTTGACGCGTTGGCGCGTGCGCACGACCTATCGGGGCTGAGTGAGCCCGAGCAGATAATGCAGGTGAAAAAACGCTTGGTCAAGGCGGTCATCAAGCGGATTGAGGAGGCGTTTCGGGATGATCCGGGGGGGGCCTTTCAAGTGCTCACAACGCTCGCCTACGCAGAGAAAGCATCGCAGCACGTCGTCATTCAGGGCGACGGCGGTCCTCAGTTTTTGAACGGACACGATGAGACGCGCCAAATCTCCATCTTCATCAGAAACCCCGCACGGCCGAATGTTGCAGGTCAAGCTTTTATCAAGTTTTGCTCGTCGGTCAATACGCTCGGTGAGCGCGGCGAAATTCGATTCGGCCGCAGCACCTTAGCAAAGGACCGGTTTCATGAAGCGAAGATGGCCTCCGTTTCGTTTTGGCGCGTGGAGGATAACGAGGAGCCCACCTTGGTCAATGCCTGGTACTACGCAACCTTCGAGCTTAACGTTCCGGTAACGCCACCGCTTGACCCGTCGCCGGTGTGACGCGGTATGCCATCGCGCCGACGGTCGCCATTGTCACGCCCCCGCGGCCAGGCGAGGTGTCCGAGAACGAAATAACGATGCTGCGCACATCCTGCGCGTGCGACTCAAGGAACGAGTGGTCGATTCGGACGGCCCCGGGCGCGGCGCCATGTTCCGACGGGTCGCGTGGTCGACGCCGACCCATGCCGCACCCGCCGGCGCTCGATCCTCACACCGCCGAGGGTCACGGCCATCGATCCGGACGGGCTCGCCCACGCCCGCGCGGCGCTTGCGGGGTTGATAAAACTTCGGCGGGCGCTGCGCTCGTGGCGGCCGGAGTCCACCGGCGATCATCAACTGACGGACCGTCCCTTGGGTGAGCGGCAGAGCGTGCATCTCGCGCCGCTTCTCACACGCCGGCGTCGGCCCAAAGTCCGAATAGTTCTCCCGAAGGACGGCCAACGCAGCCGCCTCTGGACGCACGCACTGAAAACCTGTTCAGGGGTTAGCCTTCGCGGGCCCACACATGAGCGCAGAGGCGGGCCGTCGGGTGCGCTCGTCCGCGCTAAACAGCTTGGCCAGTTGATCCGTCATGGCGTGCGCCAAATCGTCGGCGTCCGAGAGGCAGACCGCGCGACGGTAGTGACGTGTCACGTCGTGGCCGATACCGATGGCCAGCAGTTCAACCGGCGAGTGCGCCTGGATAGCGCCAATGACGTCTTGCAAATGGCGTTCCAGATAGCCGTCGGAATTTACGCTTTGTGTGGAATCATCGGCGGGCGCACCATCGGACACCATCATGAGAATCTTGCGCTGTTCGGGCCTGAGCATCAGGCGTTGGTGCGCCCATAAGAGCGCTTCGCCATCGATGTTTTCCTTCAGTAACGTCTCGGACATCATGACGCCGAGATTGCGTCTGGCTTTGCGCCACGGCTGCTCGGCGGACTTGTAAATGATGTGGCACACGTCGTTCAGTCGGCCCGGCTGCGCGGGACTGCCGGCCTTTAACCATGCTTGACGCGCTTGCCCGCCGCCCCAATCGCGCGAGGTAAAGCCAAGGATCTCGACGCGCACGCCACATCGCTCAAGTGTGCGTGACAGGACATCGGCGCAGATGGCGGCAATGGCGATGGGCCTGCCATGCATGGAGCCCGAATTATCGATGAGCAGCGTCACGACCGTATCGCGAAAGCGGCTGATGCGCGCTTGCTTAAAGGGCGGTGACCGCAGGGGATTGACGATGAGCTCGGAAAGGCGGGCGGTATCGAGCACGCCCTCATCCTGCGCAACGTCCCAACCATTATTTTGTAAGGCCATCAGCTGGCGCTGCAAGCGATGCGCGAGCCGGCCCGCGACGCGCTGTGTCGCGCCCAGGCGCTTGTCGAGAACGGCACGCAGCCGCTCGAGTTCGTCGGGGGCACAAAAATCCTCGGCGCGCAGGACGGTGTCGTACTGCGTGCTGAAAATCCGGTAGTCGGTCTCCCTTCTCGCGGCACCGGCGCGAACGCCGGCGACGTTTGTCGCAGGGGGGGCGGCGAGGCTGAGATCGTTGCGCGTAGGCGGACTCGCACGGCAGGTCGGCCGCGCGCCGTTGTTTTTATCGCGCTCATGCCCGGGGGTTTCGCCCGGCTCCGTCCGTGTCACATCGTCCTCAGGTCGTGCGACGTCGTGGTCGTCGTCGCTGTCGTCGTCCGCGCAAGCGTCGGTTGACTGCGGTGTGTCGCGCGAACGCGGGTCATCCCCGATGGCCGCCAAAAACTGCAGGACCCCGTCGGCGAAGGCCTCTTGGTCGTGAATGTGCGGCGGCAGGCAATCGAGGTGGCGCCCGCCGCGTGCCTCCACCCGGTCGCGCCACAGTTCGACGATGCGCTCGCCACTTTTCGGGGGCGCAAGTCCGGTGAGCCTGCCGCGCACCAACAGTGCCACAGCCTCGTCGAGCGGCGCATCATGAATATCTCGCACGCCCCCCGGGTGTGCTCGATCGAGCCGATGCGCCAGCCGGGCGGTGAGGTTCTCGCCCACCCCGCGCATACTGCGCGCGCCGATGGCCTCGAAACGTGCCCGCTCCACGGCGTCGAAGATGGCGCGGGCCCGCGGTCCCGGGGGGGACTTTTTTTGATGAAGGCGCGGGTCATGCCAGGCGTGTTGCAGGGCGGCCGCGTCGCCGGCGCCGCGCACGACACCGATGCAGGCGACGGGAGCGCTCGGGGGGCATGCCGGCAGGCGCGCGCGCGTGTCGGTCAACTCGGAGGGGAGGTTTGAGAACACGACGTCAAGCGCGCTGTCGCCCGCGATGGCCCGTGTGCACGCGGCAGTGACGCGCTTGAGCCGATCGATCGGCGCTTCGCCGGCCATGGTGCCCGCCTAGCTCAGCACCGCATGGACGGCGGATTCCGGCAACTCTTCACCGAAGACGCGCTGAAAAAACTCCGCCACCACGCCGCGCTCCGGCTCGTCGCATTTGTTCAGAAACGTGACGCGGAACGCAAACCCGACGTCGCCGAATATGCCGGCATTCTCCGCCCACATGATCACGGTGCGCGGACTCATGACCGTGGAGATGTCGCCGTTCTTGAAGGCGGCGCGCGTCAGGTCTGCCACGCGTACCATGCGTCCAACGGTGGGGGCGTCCACCGGGTCGTGATAGTGCTTTGCCTTGGCGCGCACGATATCCACCTCACGCTCATGGGGCAGGTAATCCAAGGTGGTGACGATAGACCATCGGTCCATCTGCGCGTGATTGATCTGTTGGGTCCCGTGATAGATGCCTGCGGTGTCACCGAGACCGATCGTGTTGGCGGTGCCGAATAGGCGAAACGCCGGATGCGGCGCCAGGATACGTCGCTGGTCGAGCAGCGTGAGACGTCCGCAAGCCTCCAGCACACGTTGAATGACGAACATCACGTCGGGCCGCGCGGCGTCGTACTCATCAAAGACCAGAGCGACGTTGCGTTGATACGCCCAGGGAAGGATGCCGTCGCGAAATTCTGTGACCTGCAAGCCGTCCTGAATCACGATGGCGTCCTTGCCGATAAGATCGGCGCGACTCACTTGACTGTCGAGATTGACGCGTGTGCACGGCCATTTGAGCCGCGCGGCGATCTGCTCGATGTGCGTTGACTTGCCGGTCCCGTGAGAGCCGGACACCAACACCCGGCGGTCGTAGACAAAACCGGCCAGAATCGCCAGGGTGGTCTGCCGGTCAAAGAGATAGTCCGGATCAATGTCGGGCACGCCGGCGTTGGCCTCCGAATAGGCCGGCACGACCATCTCGGTCTCAAAGCCAAAGGCCTCGGCGACCGACAGGGTGGTATCCGGCAAGAGGTCATCGAGCATCGAGTCCGCCATTTTCCACAATAAAGTTGACGATCACATCCAGCCCCTTTCCCCGGGGCAAATCGGTAAAGCCAAACGGTCGGTCGCCTCGCATTCTCGCCGCGTCTTTTTCCATGACGTCCAGGTTCACATCGACGTAGGGGGCGAGGTCACGCTTGTTAATCACGAGGAAATCCGACTTGGTAATGCCGGGCCCCCCTTTTCGTGGAATCTCTTCGCCTTGGCAAACGGCGATTACGTAGAGGGTGAGGTCGGCCAGGGCGGGCGAGAATGTCGCCGCGAGGTTGTCGCCCCCCGATTCGACAAAGACGATGTCGAGATCCGGGAATTTCCGGCGCATCTCCGCGATGGCCTGGAGATTGATGGAGGCGTCCTCGCGAATCGCGGTATGCGGACAGCCGCCGGTTTCAACCGCCATGATCCGGTCTTCGGAAAGTGCCTGCCGACGCGCGAGAATCATCGCGTCTTCTTTCGTATAAATATCGTTGGTGATCACCGCCACGGAGTAGCGATCGCGCAAGGCGCGGCAAAGCTTCTCTGTCAACGTGGTCTTGCCCGACCCCACCGGGCCGCCAATGCCCACGCGTAATGGCCCGTTCTGAGACACGGCAATTCTCCTCGCTTTTCAGGGTGAAATTTGCAGGCCGAGACGCTTAGGCATGATCGTGCCCGTGAGCGTCGTGCCCGTGCGCGGTGCTCGCGTCATCGGGGCTGTGGCCATGCGCGTGCGAATGCGCGTGGCGACGGGTATGCCCGTGGCCGTCCCCGCTCTCGCCGCCGCCACGCTCGCTGTAGGCCCCTTGAACCGGATGGAAGGGCGCCATGATATCGGCGACCGTCGCGCCCAGCCCTTCGAGCATGGCCTTGATGACGTGGTCGCGGAGTATCAGAATTCGCTCAGCTTGGATCGCCGCGGCCAAGTGACGATTGCCGATGTGCCAGGCCAGCTCGACAAGATGCAGCGTATCTCGCGGGGTGACGCTGTAGAGCGCCTCGTCGAGCGCCCGGATAGCGACGCACGTATCGTCGTCGAGCAGCAATTGGTCACCGCAGGCGAGCACGATCGACGCGGGTTGATCGAAGAGGATTTTAGTGCCATCGGCGAGCCTCAGGACACGTCGGCGCAGGTGGCGCTCATCATGTGCCATGAATAAGGTGCCGCGCGATGCGGCGCCTCCTTGATCGCCCGCACTGCGATTACGCTTGACAGCAATCACCCTCAGCATGCATCACTCCGATTTCGTAAGTGGGTTCGACATCGTACGGCGACGCAGGCACTCGACCTGCAGGGTTTCGAGGCGGAAGTTTCGTTAGAAGTGCCACATTCCCTGTATGCTGGCGCCAAGCGACTTAATCTCTTTTGGATGGATGCGGCGCCTGTAGGTTATACCAAAACCCGGGCGAGCTGTCGGTCCTTTGGCGAAGGGGGCATGCGTGGTGGCGAACCGTTGGTGCGCAAAGCTGGACTTGTGGTTTGAGAATGATCGAAGCAAGACACGACTCATACGGCGCCGGCATACGGGCCCGCTGGCCATTCAGCAGCCGTTCTATCCGGAAGCCGACGGGGCGGCGCATGTCTATCTGCTACACCCGCCCGGGGGCATTGCGGGCGGTGATCGGTTGTCCATCCATTGTCATTTGGCTTCAACGGCTCGGACGCTGCTCACGACCCCCGGCGCCGCCAAGTTTTATCGCAGCGACGAAAACTTGAGTGAGCAGCACGTGCACATCGACGTGGGGGCCGGCGCGATCTGTGAGTATTTACCGCAGGAGACGATAGTTTTTAGCGGCGCGCATGCCTCCATGAAAACAAAAGTTTCGCTGGCGGCCGATTCAATTTATATTGGCTGGGATCTCGTTAGTCTGGGCCGCCCCGCTGCGGGCGAGCGCTTTCATACAGGCAATTTTCGCCAGAGCGTGGAAATTGTTCGCGAAGATGTACCGATTTGGTTCGAACGTCTTAACCTGTCGGGCACACGAATGCTCACGGCGCAACCTTTTGTCCTCGCCGAGCGTCCCATCATGGGCACGATGGTGTATGCGGGCCCCGCCATTGAAAATGCCGCCGAGCGCGTGCGCGGCGCGCTGGGCGAGGGGGCGTGCGCCGTCTTCAGCGTGAGCCAGCTCGAGCGCATCATCGTGTGCCGTTATCTTGGGGCGCGAATGTCCGAGGGCAAATCACTGTTTCGTCGTGCATGGGAAGTCTTACGCGAGTGCGCGATGGGAAAGCGCGGCGTGGCGCCGCGTATTTGGTCAACCTGATTTTTTAACGAGAGCGGACTCATGGACCTGTTGCCGCGTGAAAAAGACAAGTTGCTTCTCTTTACCGCCGCCTTGCTTGCGGAGCGGCGCCGCGCTCGCGGTTTAAAGCTTAACTACCCGGAAGCCATCGCCTTTATTTCATCTGCGGTCGTGGAGGGCGCGCGCGAGGGTCGAACGGTTGCCGAGCTGATGTGCTACGGCGCGACGCTGCTCACCCGGGAAGATGTCATGGACGGCGTTGCCGAAATGATTCATGACATCCAGGTCGAAGCCACCTTTGCGGATGGCACCAAGCTCGTCACCGTCCACAATCCTATTCCGTAAGCCGCACGGAGGTCGTCGTGATCCCAGGGGAATACTTGCTCGAAGAGGGCACGATTGAGCTCAATGCGGGGCGACAAACCGTCACCCTGCAGGTCGAGAATTCGGGCGATCGACCCATTCAGGTCGGCTCGCACTTTCACTTCTACGAGGTCAATTCGGCGCTCGTGTTTGATCGCGAGCGTGCAAGAGGATTTCGGCTGAACATCCCGGCGGGTACCGCCGTGCGCTTCGAGCCGGGCCAGGATCGCAATGTGGAGCTTGTCGCGCTGGACGGCGCACGCGAAGTCTATGGCTTTAACGCCAGGATCATGGGCAAAGTGTAGAGGGTCACATGGCAACCATCACGCGCGAGAATTACGCAAGTCTTTATGGCCCGACCACCGGCGATCGAGTGCGGCTGGCCGATACCGAACTGATTATCAAGATCGAAAACGACCACACCATTTATGGCGAAGAGGTGACCTTCGGCGGTGGCAAGGTCATCCGGGACGGGATGGGGCAAAGCCAACGAATGGCCAAGGATGTCGCCGACGTTGTCATTACCAACGCGATTGTTTTGGACTACTGGGGCATTATCAAGGCCGACGTGGGCATCAAGGACGGGCGCATCATCGGCATCGGCAAAGCCGGCAACCCGGATATTCAGCCAGGCGTGACGATTGTCATCGGGCCGGGGACGGACGTTATTGCCGGGGAAGGCGCGATTCTCACGCCGGGCACCATTGACACGCACATCCATTTCATCGCGCCCCAACAAGCGGATGAAGCGCTGGCGACGGGCACCACGACGCTGGTGGGAGGGGGCACGGGGCCCACGGTGGGCACCCTTGCGACGACCGTGACAGCCGGGCCCTGGGCCATCCACCGGATGCTGGAAGTGGCCGATGTGATGCCGGTCAACATCGGCTTGCTGGGCAAGGGCAACGCGAGCCGGCCGGAGCCCTTGCGCGAGCAAATTCGTGCCGGTGTGATCGGCTTGAAGCTTCATGAGGACTGGGGCACGACCCCGGCGGCGATCGATAATTGCCTGGCGGTGGCCGAGCAGGAAGACATCCAGGTCGCGATCCATACCGACACGCTTAATGAAAGCGGGTTTGTCGGGGACACCTTCACGGCCATGAAGGGCCGTACGATTCACAGCTTTCATACGGAAGGCGCGGGCGGCGGGCACGCGCCGGACATCATCACGGCTGCCGGCGAGGAGAACATCCTGCCGTCATCGACCAACCCGACGCGCCCCTACACCGTCAATACGGTGGACGAGCATCTCGATATGCTCATGGTGTGTCACCACCTCAGCCCGCGGATTCCGGAGGATGTCGCCTTTGCTGAATCGAGGATTCGACGCGACACCATCGCCGCCGAGGACGTGCTTCACGATATGGGCATTTTTTCCATGATGTCTTCGGATTCGCAGGCCATGGGTCGTATCGGAGAGACGACGTTACGTTGTTGGCAGACCGCGCACAAAATGAAAGTGCAGCGAGGCCCGCTACCCGAGGACAGCGAACGAAACGACAACTTTCGCGTCAAGCGCTACTTGGCCAAATGCACCATCAATCCCGCGCTCACGCATGGACTCGCGCATGAAATCGGCTCGATTGAGGTTGGCAAGCGCGCGGATCTGGTCCTGTGGAAGCCGGCCTTCTTCGGCGTCAAACCCAAGCTGGTGATGATTGGCGGCATGATTGCGATGGCCCCCATGGGCGATCCCAATGCCTCCATATCCACGCCGCAGCCCGTGCATTACCGTCCCATGTATGGCGTGATGGGACGCGCGCTTAGCGCCACAGGCGTGACCTTCGTCTCGCGGGCCGCGCTTGACGATGGCATTGGCGAGAAGCTCAAGCTCACCAAGACGTTGGTTGCCGCGAAGGGCATTCGATCGCTGCGAAAGAAGGACATGATCCACAATGGGCTGACACCGAAAATTGAAGTGGACCCGCAGACCTATCAGGTTCGCGTCGACGGCAAGCTCATTACGTGCGAGCCCGCGGAGTCGTTGCCCATGGCGCAGCGATATTTCCTGTTCTAGACGTTTTCGACACGCTTCGTCTGCGGCGCAGGCATCCCTTGAATTCGAGGGCGGTACCGGTTCGCCGTGGCATTGACGCCCTTCAGGCACGCTCCCGCCTTGTCATGCCGGTCGGGAGCTGCGTGACTGCGTGCTTGGGCTGCGCGCCGGCACCGCGACTGCCATGCTCCTCAAAGCCGATGGTGGTCTGCTTCGTGGGCGTCCATGGCCGTTTTTTCAGCGGATCGGCATGCCGGTGCTGACGTGCGCCTTTGTGTAAGCGCTCGATTCATACCGTCTTGTGAGCGATATGAAGTATTGGGAAAGTAGCTCCCGCCACTTAAGTGACGGGAACTACTTTGGAATCAGAAAAGAATCATGGGAATGGACGGCGTGGTCGTCCGAACTACGATGTGGCGTTTCGCCGGCGCCTGGCAGCGGCGGCGTGCGAGCCCGGGGTATCGATTTCAAAGCTTGCGCGCGAGCACGGCATCAACGCCAATATGCTGTTCAAATGGCGGCGCAAGTAGCGGGCGCAGCTTGCCATCGAACCCGCACCATTGCTGCCGGTCACGCTCGTCAGCGATCGCGCCGCTCTCGAGCATGCAGGGCGCGCGCTCGCCCCCATATTCGCCCCCATCGCTGCTGAAGTGCGGCGGGATCCGGGCACGATCGGAGTACGGATCGGTCAGGCGACGGTCAAGATTTCCGGTCCTGTTGATGCGCAGGTGCTCCGCACGGTGTTGGAGGCATTTCGGTGATCGGCGTGCCATCAAATACGCGTGTGTGGATCGCCGCGGGTGTGACCGACAGGCGCTGTGGCTTCAACGGTCTGGCGGCCAAGGTCGAGTCGGTGCTGCAAAAGGACCCGTTCTCGGGGCACGTCTTTCTGTTTCGTGGCCGGCGCGGTGATTTGCTCAAAGCGTTGTACTGGAGCGACGGCGGACTTTGCCTGCTGGCCAAGCGGCTCGAGAAGGGGCGATTCGCGTGGCCGCGCGCCCAGGGTGGTGTCGTGGCGCTCACCACGGCCCAACTCTCGCTTCTTCTCGAAGGCTTTGACTGGCGTGAGCCCGTCGATGCGGCCAGGCCGCGTAGTGCGAGATAACGCATTTTGGGCGGTTTCCGATAGATTCTCAGCGTGCGAGCGGCTACCTTTGTGCGATGACCTCCTCGCACGCCAATCTGCCCGACGACATCGATGCCCTCAAGGCATTGGTGTTTGCACGTGACGAGGTTTTGCATCGGCAGCAAGCGCAACCGGCCGCGCTGCAGGAGCGCCTCACATCGCGCGAGCAAGAAATTGCGCACTTGAAGCTGCTCATCGACAAACTCAAGCGCATGCAGTTTGGACGCAAGTCCGAGAAGCTCGCACGCCAGTTCGAGCAACTCGAGCTGCGCCTGGAAGACCTGCAGACCGACGAAGGTGCCACCGAGGCGGCCACGCCGATTAAGTCCCAAGTAAAAGTCCGATCCGAGCGCCAGGCGCTGCCGGAGCACCTTGCGCGTGAAGAGCGCGTCTACCTACCCGAGGCCGAAGATTGCCCGGCCTGCGGCGGTAATCTCAAGCCGCTGGGAGAAGACGTCTCGGAGCAGCTCGAATACGTGCGAGCGCACTTCCGTGTGATTCGCCACCGCCGCCCCAAGCTCGCTTGTGCGTGCTGCGACACGATTGTGCAGCAGCCGGCACCGAGTCGCCCGATTGAGCGTGGCGTGGCTGGCCCCCATCTGCTCGCGCACATCATTACCGGCAAATTCCTCGATCACCAGCCGCTGTACCGCCAGCAGGCGATCTACGCACGCGACGGCGTAGCGCTCGACGCCAGCCAAATGGGGCATTGGCCGGGGTGCGTGAGTGGGTTGTTAAATCCGCTGGTGGAAGCTGTGCGTGCCTACGCGCTGGGCGGCACTAAAGTGCACGGCGGCGATACGCCGCTGCCGGTGTTAGAGGCCGGGCGAGGTGGCACCAAGACTGGCTGGCTCTGGGTGTACGTGCGTGATGACCGGCCGTTCGGCTCCCATGAGGCACCTGCCGTTTGGTTTGCCTACACGCCGGATCGACGGGGCGAGCACCCACAGCGACATCTGGCAAGCTTTAGCGGGGTGCTGCAAGCCGATGCGTTTGCCGGCTACGCGCCACTTTATGAAAACGACAGCATCCGCGAAGCGGCGTGCATGGCGCACGCGCGACGCAAGATCGACGACCTGCATGCGGTACGCCCCAACGCCATTACAGAAGAAGCGCTGCACCGCATCGGCGAGCTATATCGCAGAGAAGCCGAAATCCGGGGCAAACCACCGGACGAGCGACGACAAGTGCGACAGGCACAGGCCGTACCTCGGCTCGAAGCGTTAGGGCGGTGGTACGAATCCGTGCTGCCAACACGCTCTGCGAAGTCCGACACCACCCGCGCGATTCAGTACTCCCTGAACCGCCGGCCCGCGCTCGCCTATTACTGCGAGGACGGGCAGGCGGAGATCGATAACCTGATTGCCGAGCGTGCGCTGCGCGGCGTGGCGATCGGCCGCCGCAATTACCTGTTTGCCGGCGCCGACTCGGGCGGTGAGCGTGCTGCAGCGATGCACAGCCTGATCGGTACGGCGCGCTTGAACGGCATCAACCCCGAAGCCTATCTCGCCTACGTGCTCGAGCGCATTGCTGATCACCCGGTCAATCGGATCGCCGAGTTGCTGCCATGGAACGTGGCGCAGCAACTGCCCGACACCGCAAAGATCGAGCCGATCCGATAACCGGCTATCACTGCCGCGTCAACGACTCGTACTACGGTACTGATCGAGCGCTTACGTTGCCTCTCACGTATGCAGCCGATGTGAGAGAACCCGCGCCACTCTGCATCTGATGGCAACTTGCCCATTCGTCATCTTAGGGAAGTTAACCGAATCGCCTTACCAATTGATTTTAAAACATGATTTTTTAATGGGTCAATATGAAATAAGTGCAAATCAAATATTTTTATCACAGCGAATTTTTTCAACGAAATCTATATTTCTCAAAAAGAGAATTGTATGAGAAAAACAATATCCGGCAGTGAAATTCTTTACCCTAATTACAATAATTACGATGGTCTAAATCTGGTTAAAAATAGCAAGTTATCCGCAAAAGATTTTGATTGTATTATTGATCCAGACAAGCAGGCAGCATATGAATCCGGAATGAAAGCTTGTCAAGAATTAAAAAAAATAATAATCAACAAGCTCAGCAACAAAGAAGGCTTGACCGAGCAAGAAAAAACAAACATATCTGCATGCATTGAAACATATGGGCATGCAATGGAAATAATGGAGGCTTATGCAGAAAAAACGAAAAGAAGATGCGATTTACTTACAGAATTTGGCGGCATAACCCACCTAATTCTTGAGGCCCCTGATGAATTTTTATTTTCCATTGATGTTGTCGATTTGTTTGTTTTTGTTAAAAGCCTATTTGAGTTGGGAAACATAAGCGGCAAATATCCTTTAGACAAATCATCCGATATGGTAGCAATTCTTGGCAAACGGATGGACGAGCAATATATAGACGATAGTATACGCAAAAGAATGGAGCCTCATTCGAAAAAGATAAAAACAGCTACAGCATCATTTTTAAAAACGGCGTTCAAATTTGAGATTGACCACTATTTTTCGGAAATGGTTCGTCAGTACCCCACCGGAAGCGCCCCGGAAAAAATATATTCTCGACTGCGTGCGTATGGTGATCTTTTCTCCTCCCCTGCAGATAAAGAGGATAGTGTAACCGACGAAATTCGCGTGAAAAGATTTGAATATAAAATTCTGCCGCTGGCGTTTGATGAGCATAAACTTCAGGCATACTTTGAAAAAAATAAAATAACCATTAATAAAGAAATCATGGTCTGGATTTATGTTTTTTCGCACTGCTTGCAGCAGGGGGATTCAGCTGAATCAATAACAAAGAACCTGAAACTCGCCATAGAAATTATGATCAAGTATTGCGATTATTATTTTGAAGAAACTTATTGGCATCAAAAAGATGAAATTTTATTAAACCGGGCTAATAAGGCGTATTTATTCCGTCTAAAGGAATTTTTAGAAAAAAATATATCAATAATGTTTGATGTAAAAAATCAATCAATCAACGGTGCGGTAAATCCAGATCTTAAAATTGATGAGGATTCTTTTCTTTCCTTAATAAACGGAAAAATTCATGAAAATGCAGTTGTCGCATGGGAGGAATTTTTGTTGAGCCAAAATAATGCTTTGGCAAGCGAAAATAATGGTTCGGAAGATGTAAATGATGATCAAGAGAACGTAGCCTCTCGGGAGAATCGTACCATTGTGAACATTGATTTTATTTTGCCTGAACATATTTATTCATTGGAGATGACAGTATCGAAGTTGATGTATAAGCTATTGGACCAAATTAATGATAGTCATTTGGCCGATAAGGCATTATTAGATGATGGGGAAATTTTAACATCTCAACTTGCCTCCGAAAACGCGGAATCCATTCCAAAAGAAGAAAGCAAATCAATGGCGGAAAATATGGGTCATGCCACCATTTCCGGTTCTTCTTTGGAGAAAAAATCTCACGATTACGACGCTGTTTTGTCGGCGCCATCCACAGGTTCCTCAAAGCAAAAAATAAAGGGTGCGAATATTATAAAAGTTGAAAATTTATCGTCTAAAAAACATAAAATAAAAGTCAAAGATGCAGCGCAAATGATGCACCCTGACGCCTACAGGGATGATTTGAAAAAACTAACATATTCCGGCGGGGGATTGTACCTGGAGAAGGGGGATGCAGCGATAGGTCGCTTATGGAAAACGGAAGATAGACGAAACCCGATTATTAGTTACTCAAGCTCAATTCAGGCAAACGCTTATATACTTTTCCCACAAGAGATTCTTGATGACTTATCTAAGGAGCTCTCAGACTCAGAGTATAATTCTCTTATGGAGAATATCCAGTTGAAGACGTTCTTAAAAGGAAAATATAAAGTGCAAGGAATTATCAAAATTGCGGAAGACAATACATACGAAATGCGATTGCTGGGGGGCAAAAAAGAATACAGGGTGCTTTTTGATTTGAATTCCATTAAAAATAATAAAAATTTATTTTTTGATAATACACTCGCTTATTGTGCGAGCAAGGTGTTTTATCACAACGGCAAAACAGACAAAACTGTTGCTAAATTGGGGGAAAAGAAAATTAAAGAGATGGTCAGTATTTTATCTTCAAGTGATATTTATATTAAGCCTAGTTTAAATTTTTAAAAATAGACACTTTCCATTGAGAGCGGGGGCGTTCAAAAATTGACTTAACTGTAAATAAGCCCCTCGAAAAATCGTTTCGCCGCAATAGTGGTCGTCAGGTAGGCTCTCCGGTTTCGAGGGGCGGGCATCCAATCGATGAACGTCCTGGGGAGCCGTTCGCAGGGCACTGTTACGTTCGCGGGGAGTTCCCGAGTTCGACAGTTAACATCGTAAGCGGTTGATTTTTATGGCCAGAGACTTTGCGTTTGCCACTACGGCAGGGTCAGCTGCTCGGTTTCGGTCGGTTTCGGTCGGTTTCTTGAGGTCCAATGCGCGCATCAGGCTGGCCTCCCGAGTTCGACACTTCGTCGCCAAAAACGGCAGTTTTTTTGGGGGGGCTCTAGTAACCACGCGGGTTTCGGTGCATTTTTCGTCGACGCTCGTGTGGTGGACTGGTTCTATGGCGCGCAAAGGCTGGAGGCCAAGCGGGCGCTGCACCGCCTGATGCACGGCGCGGACGCGCACACCCTGGTGCACAGCTTCGTGCTGTTGCGCGACCTGGTCTCCGAGCAAGACCAAGCCCACTTCAAATGCGCGATCCTCGACGACGACAGGGTGGAGTCGTCCATCCATGCCCCCGGTCACGCCAAGCCGATCGCGTGCGTGCAAGTGCCGCGCCCGGGGACCTTCCGACTGGAGGCCGACCCCGTGAATACCGCGCTCTTCCATCGCGGCACGATGGAGAACGCGAACGATCCCGACCTGCTTCGTAAGCACTCGATGTGTACCGTAGATCGGGTTGTTGACGCGCCGGTGCTTGGCGGTTATCGAATGGGTTCGATCCTGGCGGTGTCAGGAAGTTGCTGCGTAAGCACTCGATGTGTACCGTAGAAGCGGTAGTTGACGCGCCGGTGCTTGGCGGTTATCGAATGGGCTCGATCCTGGCGGTGTCGGGCAGTTGCTGGGCCACGTTCCATGGCAGCAACTCGTCGATCCGATTGACCGGGTGATCAGCAATGCGCTCGAGCACGTAGGCGAGATAGGCTTCGGGGTTGATGCCGTTCAAGCGCGCCGTACCGATCAGGCTGTACATCGCTGCAGCACGCTCACCGCCCGAGTCGGCGCCGGCAAACAGATCATTGCGGCGGCCGATCGCCACGCCGCGCAGCGCACGCTCGGCAATCAGGTTATCGATCTCCGCCTGCCCGTCCTCGCAGTAATAGGCGAGCGCGGGCCAGCGGTTCAGGGAGTACTGAATCGCGCGGGTGGTGTCGGACTTCGCAGAGAGTGTTGGCAGCACGGATTCATACCACTGCCGTAACGCTTCGAGTCGAGGTACAGCCTGTGCCTGTCGCACTTGCCGTCGCTCGTCCGGTGGTTTGCCCCGGATTTCGGCTTCTATGCGATATAGCTCGCCGATGCGGTGCAGAGCTTCTTCTGTAATGGCGTTGGGGCGTACCGCGTGCAGGTCGTAGATCTTGCGTCGCGCGTGCGCCATGCACGCCGCTTCGCGGATGCTGCCGTTTTCATAAAGTGGCGCGTAGCCGGCAAACGCATCGGCTTGCAGTACGCCACCAAAATTTTCGAGATGTCGCTGTGGGTGCTCGCCCCGTCGATCAGGCGTGTAAGCAAACCATACCGCCGGCGCTTCAGTCGAGCCGCTGGGCCGGTCATCACGCACGTACACCCAGAGCCGTCCAGTCTTGGTGCTACCTCGCCCGGGCTCTAACACCGGCAATGGTGTGTCGTCGCCGTGCACTTTGGTGCCGCCCAGCGCGTAGGCATGCACAGCGTCCACCAGCGGATTTAACAACCAGCTCACGCGCCCCAGCCAATGCCCCATTTGGCCAGCGTCGAGCTCTACGCCGTCGCGTGCGTAGATCGCCTGCTGGCGGTACAGCGGTTGGTGATCGAGGAATTTGCTGGTAATGATGTGCGCGAGCAGATGGGGGCCAGCCACGCCACGCTCAATCGGGCGACTCGGTGCCAGCTGCTGCACAATCGTGTCGCAGCACGCACAAGCGAGCTTGGGGCGGCGGTGGCGAATCACACGGAAGTGCGCTCGCACGTATTCGAGCTGCTCCGAGACGTCTTCTCCCAGCGGCTTGAGATTACCGCCACAGGCCGGGCAATCTTCGGCCTCGGGTAGGTAGACGCGCTCTTCACGCTCGAGGTGCTCCGGCAGCGCCTGCCGCTCGGATCGGACTTTTACTTGGGACTTGATCGGCGTGGCCGCCTCGGTGGCACCTTCGTCGGCCTGCAGGTCTTCCAGGCGCAGCTCGAGTTGCTCGATCTGGCGTGCGAGCTTCTCGGACTTGCGTCCAAACTGCATGCGCTTGAGTTTGTCGATGAGCAGCTTCAAGTGCCCCCGGCGTCATACTAGTTGTCGCCTCTGAACTTCCTTATTAAGTAGCGTCAGAGGTGTAAGTTGAAAGTGAAACAAACGTATTCTGTCGAGTTCAAGGAGCAAGCGCTGTCGAAGGTCCTGCGGCGTGGGAGCCGCACGGTTGGCGCGGTGGCCGACGAATTGAACGTGAACGTACTGACATTGAGGAAATGGATGAGAGGCGCCGCTGCCGCGAATCGGAGCTCGGGCTCTGCACACGCAAAACGACCGGAAGATTGGTCGCTGGAGGAACGGCTAATGGCCTTGCAGGAGAGCCATGGTCTGGTCGACGAAGCCTTGCATGGCTGGTGCCGGGAGCGCGGCTTGTTTGCGCATCATCTCGCGCAGTGGCGAGCGCAGTTCTGTGCCGCGGGCAGAAACGGTGATAGCCGGCGCGAAAGCGCCCAAGAGGTGCGGGTTCTGAAGCAGGCCAATGTTGAACTGCAGCGCGAGTTGAAGCGCAAGGAGAAGGCGCTGGCTGAGGCTGCGGCGCTACTGGTGCTGCAAAAAAAGTACCGTGCGCTGCTCGGGGACGAGGCCGAATGACGTCGTCTGAGCAGCGCAAAGTATTGATTGGTCTGATCACCGAGGCGACTCGGGCCGGGGCTCGCCAAGCACGCGCGTGCGTCATTCTGGGGCTCAGTGCCCGCACCGTTCAGCGCTGGCAGCGCGGCGAACCTGACGCAGTGGACCGGCGCACATTACGACACCACGAGCCGCGCCATAAGCTTAGCGCCGAGGAGCGCGCCGAGCTTCTGGCGGTGGCGAACTCGGCCGAATTGGGTCATCTGCCGCCCAGCCAGATCGTGCCGCGCTTGGCAGATCAGCAACGCTATATTGCCTCGGAATCGACTTTCTACCGGGTCCTGAAGGCCGAGAAGCAACTCGCCCACCGGCGCAGCGAACGGCCGGCCCAGGCCCATAGCAAGCCCCGTGCGGTGTGCGCGCGTGCGCCGAACCAGTTGTACAGCTGGGACATCACCTATCTGCCGAGCACGGTTCGCGGGCAGTATTTTTATCTGTACCTGTTTCTGGACGTGTTCAGCCGAAAGATCGTTGGTTGGCAGGTCTATGCGCAGGAAAGCAGCGCACTGGCCAGTGAAGTGCTCAAGGACCTGTGTGCGCGCGAAGCGATACCACCCGACCAGGTGATTCTGCATTCGGATAGTAAGAATACGGGTATCAGATGTTTCCGGGCTTCTCGCGGCTTTCAATGAGGGCTGTCCGGCGACTTTTGGTGCCGTAAAGCGTTCCGGGCGACCTGACCCACATTCCGATCGACGTAGTGTCTTTCCCCTGACCTGTCGATCGTCCGGAACCGCCGAGCGGCGAGGTTTCGCCTCGTCGATACGTGTGACTCAAGAAGGGCCTGACGCTCTGTCGCTTTACTGTCTTGTCCAGGTACTCGATGCCGGTGAAATCGCCTCAATCTCATCGGCAACCGGAGCAAGGCTCATGAAAGAAGAACCGGCTATTTCTGGATATCGCAACGTTGTGGGCGGCGTGGATACCCATAAGGACGTGCATGTTGCAGCTGTCGTTGACGAACACGATCGTCTGCTCGGCAGTGAATGCTTCCCTACCACGCGGCATGGCTACAAACAGATGCTGCTCTGGATGCGCTCATTCGGAGAGCTTGCCCGGGTTGGCGTCGAATGCACCGGCTCCTACGGAGCGGGCTTGCTTCGCTACCTTCAACTGGCCCACGTAACGGTGCTTGAGGTCACGGCACCCGACAGGAGCGACCGGCGCAAACGCGGCAAGGACGACACGCTGGACGCTTGCAACGCGGCGCATGCTGCCTTTGCTGGTGTGCGTACAGTCACGCCCAAGACACGCGACGGCATGATTGAATCGCTGCGCGTTCTGAAAGTCTGCCGGAAGACCGCCATCTCCGCGAGGCGCGTTGCATTGCAACTAATTCACAGTACCATCATCAGCGCGCCTGACGAGTTACGCGAATCGCTGCGCAAGATGACACGGATGCAGCTTATTCGAACATTGGCCGCGTGGCGTCCCGATCTGTCTGACTATCGGAGCCTGATCTCTGCCAACCGGATTGCATTAAAATCACTGGGGCGTCGGTATCTCGAGTTGCACGACGAGATCGCCGACCTCGATGTCATGATCGCGGCTCTGGTCGATGAACTCGCCCCCGATCTGGTCTCCCGGTATTCAATTGGCTATGAGTCCGCTTCGCAACTGCTACTGACCGCTGGCGACAACAGCGACCGGCTTCAGTCAGAGGCCAGCTTCGCCGCCCTCTGTGGAGTGAGTCCCGTCCCGGCGTCTTCTGGCAAGGTGACACGACATCGACTGAATCGCGGTGGAGATCGCGCGGCCAACAGCGCCCTGCACATTATCGCCATCGGTCGATTGCGAACCGACGATCGCACAAAAGCCTATGTCGCCAAACGCGTCAGCGAGGGCCACTCAAAGCTTGAAGCGATTCGATGCCTCAAGCGCTATATCGCACGAGAGGTCTTCTACGCCATCCGGCAACGTTACCGCCAGATCGCGCAGACCCAATTTACCTCTTGACCTTTAGAAGGGCGTCAGAGGGGCGCAATACGCAAGCCGGGCGTACAGGAAGCTGGCTGTCGGATTCAAAGCCACCATCTCGATGAGCCGCCGTGCCAATGCATGGGACAACGCGCCGATGGAGAGCTTCTTCAAAACCCTGAAAGTCGAGAGAATCTATCAGGTTCGCTACGACACGCGAGCACAGGCTCGCCTGGATATCGTCGACTGGATCGAAGGCTATTACAATCGACAACGCTTACACACCTCAATCGACTTTCTCACCCCTGTCGAGTACGAGGCCACGTTGGCTGCTGCATGACTTGCTGTACGTGAAAACGAGGCAGGGTCAAACATCTCGTCGAGGTGCCACGCGCTACCGGGCTTGCGGCGTGCCGCTTTGACCCGGTGAGCAAAGCCCGCGCCAAACTTGTCGCACCAGCGGCGGATCGTCTCGTAGCTGACTATCACCCCACGCTCGAACAGCAACGCTTCGATGTCGCGCAGGCTGAGCTGAAATCGGAAGTCCCAACGCACGGCATGGCCGATGACCGACGCCGGGAATCGGTGGCCGTGATAGAGCGATTTCGGTTTTCTCATCGCTTCATCGTACGCCAACTCACCGCCAACGTGACAGTGCCCTTCAAACACCTGGCGAGCCGGCTTCAGCGGTCGTCCCGCGCCCGGCCTGCGCAGGTACTTTTTCTCTGGTGAAGGCGCACGTTGCGGAATCAGTGACTCCACCCCCTGCCAGAACTCATCGGTCACCTCCCACGATTCGACTCGCTTCTTAGTCAAGCCTTCGCTCCAACGCCGCACTCGCTTGCGGCTCCGAATGAAGCATACCTTTATTTACGGATAAGTTCTTAGGCGCACACGGATCGATAATACGCCATGCCATCGCGAATGGCACTGATAGCGGGTCGCATAACCTCTATATATTCAGGGGTTCCCGGTGCCGGCGCACCTCCTTTGATCCAGCAGTACCTTATTGCATGGGCAAAGCCGTTAGGCACGGCAAGAATAGAATCGCTTAACCCGCACGACCTCAGCAGGTGGTTTAAAAGAATTTGCGTCCATATCCGGTTGTTTTTATCGTTAAAAAAGTGCAAATGTACCATGGTGGATGCAAAGCCTGAGATCAAGGCTATCTGTTCATCCGGGTCGGCTATATTTTTTAGGTTGGCGATCAGATATTTCTTGAAAGCAGCTTCATATAATTTCGTGATTTGCGCTTCATTTTGGTAGTTAGTTTGATAAGAGCGAAAATATCCGGCGTCGTTTTTACCTAGGAAACTGTGCATGAATTCCATTTCTTCTATGGTTGGCCTGCTGCCGAGAGGGAAACCCGATGGATATTCCTGTTTGGGGAAATACATTTGCGCATAACCTGGGCCGTAACTAGCTGAAACATAATTGTTACGTTCGCCGTCCGGCAGCGAGTACTTGATATATTCAAACAGATATGCCAACTTTTCTGGAGCTACCAACCTATCCGTTGTTTTGAGGGAATCAATAAATTCCTTTTTTTCGATTTCACCAATCCCGGCTTTGAATTGATAACCCCTAAAGACATCCCCTGGTTGCTTGATGTTGAGGGTTCTATCGGCCATATTGAAGCAAATGCTACCCTCTTTGTAGCGTTTCATCACGCTGTACTTGGCCCCGCAACTTTCGGCCGAAACAGGAACAACTAGAAAATCACGAGTCTGCGCGGGGACGCACAGTTTCGCATTGTAACCTACACGCCGGTAAATTTCTTTAATACAGTCAAAATTTCCCACATCAAATCGCTGTGAGCTGGCGTAATTCATTCCCGCGCAAAAGCTTTCGGTGTTCTTTGTGCCCCGCCAGTCGTCAAACATTTTCTCGCCAAAGAGCCTAGACGGTTTGTATGAATCCTTATAGGCAAGCATCGGATCCACGATATAAATGTATCGGTAGCCGACTCGTATGTTCTTGATCGATTCTGGTAGGTCGACAATATCGTCGAAATATCTGTCTGACCCCGTGGGTAGTGCTTCGAATGGTGGGTAAAGCCGGCTTGCCAGACTTTTAAAATTCATGGCTAGAAAATACGCCTCGTCATTGCCTAACGTAACTCGATTGATATTTTCATTTGTCGCCGTCACCTGCGATGCGGGACTAATCGAAATAGCGGAAACTTCGTCGAACATTGTTTGTTTTTCCGGCGTTGACAACTTAGTGAGGTTTGACCGAAGCCGATGTATGAGTCCCCAGCGTCTCAAAAAGCATTGGACGGATTTTGGGTAACGTTGGTGAATTCACGCCATTGAGCAAAGCACACCGCCAGTTGTTTGCGGTAGAGTGTCGCGGGCACTGTCACGTTGGCGGTGAGTTGGCGTACGATGAAGCTATGAGAAAACCGAAATCACTTTATCACGGCCACCGATTCCCGGCGTCGGTCATCGGCCATACCGTGCGTTGGGACTTCCGATTTCAGCTCAGCCTGCGCGACATCGAAGCGTTGCTGTTCGAGCGTGGGGTGATAGTCAGCTACGAGACGATCCGCCGCTGGTGCGACAAGTTTGGCGGTTCCGTCGCAATAGGTGCGTATTTCGGCGAAGCCGAACACCGATTTCGGTTGAAGTCGAACAGGGTTTCCGGAGGAAGGTGAACAGCCGTTTCGGTTGAAGTCGAACGGTTTCGGTGAATTCCGGAATCGGTGTTCGGCGCTCCGAAACGCGTGTTCGGGAATCAGAGTGCCTTCCTTGCAACATCACGAAAAGACGGTATGGATCGAGCGCTTACCAAGCTCAGCGAATAGGCTGCGTACCAGCGCACGCACTGCAACATAACCTCCAACGGGTAGTGCAACCGCTTCAGGACCTTGACGATGCCTGCGGGCAAGGGCTTTTTCGGCGGTTTGGCTGCGCGCTTCATCGACTGAGTTCCCGATGCTTGAAACTGTAGAATCTACCTGACTATCCATATTGCGACGGAACCCTCGCACCATCTGCTCATGCCAGCGTCTGGGTGGTTTTTTGAGGTGCCCGAGTGTGTAATGGAATGCCCTATATCTCCATCACACCGACGACATTCATGTCGGGGAAGATCAAGACGTCAGGCATTTCAATACGTGAATCGTCGTATATGCCTCGCATATCTCTATCCTTAATAAAATCAAGCTCGTTACTCACTACTTCCCTGCCGTTCTTATTTACAATTTCTTCCCAAGCTTGTTTGCAGCTAAATTCTTCCCCTTCAAGAACATCGTCAAATTTCGAATTGGAGTGCATTGTTAGTAGATCGGCATAAGTTAAATTACACTTAGCCAAAGTCACAATAAACTCCTTGAGGTCAGCCAAAGTTGACGGCTCCATCCTCTCAAAACCTTGAAACATAAGCTGATGATCTGCCGCTGGGTTTTTGCCGATGCAAACTAAATTATGAGAATTCATTGTGGCCGTAGGGTGAAACACGCGAGCATTTACGGCTTCAATATAAAGGATGTCACCTTTATTCATTTGATTAACGGATTTCACGGCAATTTTTAGGCCAATTTCTTCCAATAACTTATTGACGTCCGATGCGTCTAAAGAAAATTTTCCGCCAAGCTTGCTGGATAACAATTCGTTTAAACGCTCATCGCCAAGCTCATCCCTCAAAGATAAAGTCATGCACAGATTAACAAACAACGTGCAATCCAACACAAAAGGATCGTGAGCAATCAACTTATTCAAAGCCCCAGATAAATCCTTACCCTCGTAGATATACGCGATGCTTCCATCTTCTTCTATTCTCTGCCTCATCCCCTCAATTTCTTTACTTAAGACGTCCTGATATATTTTATATATTTTTCTATTTTCTTCGCAAAGATTTTTAAAGTTTCCTGCTTTTCTATTGGCGCCATTCGAGGTAAGAAATTCGTCCTCGTATCTAAGGTTGTTTTTTTTATTTAACTCGCCAACATAGCGAATCATTCTATTTCTGAATCGACTATTGTTCAATGATTTATAGCTAATTTTTTTGTCTGCTGGCTTTATTTCTATATCGGTATCGGCAAATTTTTTAATTACAATTTCTTTGATCGCACTCACCCTTGCTGGTGAGTCGTTATCAAAACTGTGAAATTTGACATTCACACACTTGCATTCAGGATTTTTTTTCAAAAAACTCTTAATATTGCCCTCTATTGTTTCGGCTATTTTTGCAGTGGCAACGTCAGAGTCCACATTCAAAGAATAAAATCCTGGATTGATTTTGCACGAGTCGGCCTTCTGAATTTTTTCTTCCGTTGAAGAATCTCCATCATGAAAATATAAGTGAGCCGTATTGGTGCACCCAATAGAAGAAGCCTCGTCATTCGGATCTTGTTTTTGGTATATTGATTTGTATCCACCTACATTCATTGAAGTGAACATATGAAAATCCATATTGAAAAATTCACTGGGAAAACAAAAGACATTATTGATTAGAAACACATGAACTTTAATCAAGCGGCATAGCGAATTGGCTGTTATTGTCAGGTTGTTCGGATGGGCGAGGTGGGAGGATAGAAAGCGACATGAAAAAATCTGGTTCCGTCGCAATATGGATAGTCAGGTAGATTCTACAGTTTCAAGCACCGGGAACTCAGTCGATGAAGCGTAAGCGTGACTTGAAGGCCGCATGGACAAAGGTTCCTGCGGTGTCCAAAGTGATGTCCGTTACTTCATGAACTGAACCCCAGAAGTTGGACGGTGGTTGAACGAATTTCACGCGAAGCGAATCCGGTATTCGACGGGGCTTAGGCCTTTGAGCTTCAGCTTGATCCGATCGTGATTGTAGTACCGGATGTAGTGATCAATGCCTGCTTGCAGCTCCTCTACGCTGCGGAATGTCTCCAGGTAATAAAGCTCCGACTTTAACGTGCCGAAGAAGCTTTCCATCGCGGCATTATCAAGGCAATTACCTTTTCGCGACATGCTTTGCTTCGCCGCGTGTGCGTCAAGCAGCCGCCGATATTCGGGCATTTTGTATTGCCAGCCCTGGTCCGAATGCAGCATCGGCCGGTCATCAACTTTCAACCTGCTAAAGGCTTTCTTGAGCATCCCGCCAACCATGCCGAAAAGTGGTCGAGAGGACATCTCGTACGAAACGATTTCGCCATTGAAGAGATCTAGCACGGGAGACAGGTACAGTTTCCGACCGCCCACGTTGAACTCGGTCACATCTGTCACCCACTTTTCATTTGGCCGATTGGCATAAAACTGACGCGCCAGGTCGTTTGGGGCAACGTGTCCGAGTTGACCTTTGTAGGAACGGTATTTCTTCACTCGTACCCGGCATCGCAACTGAAGCTGCACCATCAGTCGGCGAACCGTCTTGTGATTCACGAGGTCACCACCACGGCGGACAGCAGCCGTGATACGACGATAGCCATAACGCCCTTTGTGCCGGTCAAACAACTCCCGAATCTTCAACTTCAAGTCGGCATATTTGTCATTTCGCTGCAACGTCCTTTGCTGATAGTAGAACGTGCTGCGGGCAAGGCCGGCTAGCTGCAGCAGACCGGCAAGCGGGTAATGTTGCCTCAGCTCAAGCACGATCAGCGTCCGCTCTTTTGCGGTTGCCGAGCATTCGCCCGAACCAAGGCCTCGAGCTTTTTTAGATATGCATTCTCCATTCGGAGACTCTTGAGCTCGTCGATCAGATCCTGTCGACTGCGGTCATGGTCGGAATTCGGTTGCTTTGCTTGGTCAGAGGAGGCTTTTGACATCGTCTTGCGGCGCTCTCTGGGCACTCGCCCGAGAGCTTTCGGACCGCCTTGATTGAATTTATCTTCCCACTCGCCAATCACGTTGAAGCGGCGGATGTTGAACAGTGCTGCAGTTTGACGCTGCGACAAGCCTTCTTCGCGCATCCGCTTCAGCACCGAAAGTTTGAATTCAGCACTGAAATTCGTGGGAATCCGCTTCTTCGTTCGCACGCCTTCTTCACCATGAGCCCGATAGCCGGCAATCCATTGACGCAACGATGAAACATTGACGCTATGCCGTTGGGCAACCGCTTTTAGGCCGGCCTCGCCGCTGCAGTAATCTCTAACGGCCGCCAACTTGGCTTGATCCGTGTATTTTCCCATAATCTATTCAGATCGGAGTCCAACCTTCGGGGTTCAGTTCACTTCAAGTGGTGGGGACTACTTTGGACACACGGAATGTAAAGCCTTCGAACCGTAAAGGCAGACCGAATTACACACCAGAGTACCGACGGCAAGTTGCCGTCGCGGCATGCGAGCCGGGTATTTCGGTGGCCAAGCTCGCGCAGGTGCACGGGCTGAATTCGAATATGGTGTTCAAGTGGCGTCGGCAACTGCGAGCGGGACTTTTTGAAGGGACGGGGCACAGCACAGCGGTGTTGCTGCCCGTAGCGCTACCTGATGCACCGAGCGGCGAGAGAGCAGAACCGGTGTCGCCCGCTCTACAGTCTGTCGAGCCACATCGCGAGAGCGTGCCGGCAGCATCGGGCATCGAAATTGAACTAAACGGTGCCCGTGTACGTGTCACGGGCATGGTCGACCCCGTGCAGTTGCGCCTCGTGCTGCGCTGCCTGATGCCAGCATGATTGCGCCGCCAAGCGGTACCCGCGTTTGGCTGGCAGCGGGCATTACCGATATGCGCCGTGGCATGGATGGGCTTGCCGCACTGGTGCAGTCAGCACTCGGACGTGACCCCTTCTCGGGGCACATCTTCCTGTTTCGCGGGCGTCGCGGTGACCTCATCAAGATTTTATGGTGGAGCGGCGACGGCATGAACCTGTACGCGAAACGACTCGAGCGCGGACGCTTCGTGTGGCCACAAGCGGATTCAGGAACGGTCCATCTATCTGCCGCCCAACTGTCGATGCTGCTCGAGGGGATTGATTGGCGGCATCCCGAGCGGACGTGGCAGCCGACGCACGCGGCGTAAAGGGGGAAGCGAGGGTCCACAAACCCGTGGGCTTCATTTACACTGGCACGCATGCCAGCTAGCCATCTGCCCGATGACATCCCCGCACTCAAGCGAATCGTTGCTTCGCGCGACGAGACCATCGCACAGTTGCTGGCCGAGATCTCGCGACTCAAGCGTTGGCAGTATGGGCGGTCATCGGAGCGCATGACCGAACTGATGGACCAGTTGCAGCTCGCGCTCGGTGAACTGCCCGCTGCTGAATCGGCCATGACCGCGACGTCGAAGGTGCCCGATGCTGATACGGCTGCTGATACATCAGCCACAACGAACGTTGTCCCGCTGCGCCGCAAGTCGCGGCACTTCCCTGCCCATCTTCCTCGCGAAACGGTTGTGCATGCGCCGTCAAACTGCGGATGCCCGGAGTGCGGCAAACAGATGCGAGCACTCGGCGAGGACGTCTCGGAGGTGCTCGACTATGTGCCCGGCTACTTCAAGGTACTGCGTCACGTCCGTCCGAAGCTGAGCTGCCCGCGCTGTGCCGCAGTCGTGCAGGAGCCGGCACCTTCGCGGCCGATAGCACGCTCGATGGCGGGTGCGGGGCTGCTCGCACAGGTCGTCGTCGCGAAGTACGCTGACCATACGCCGCTCTACCGGCAGGCCGGCATCTATCGACGCGCGGGCATCGAACTGGATCGGGCAACACTGGCTTCGTGGGTGCGTGAAGCAGCTGCGCTGCTGCAACCGCTGTCCGATGCACTTGGTCGTTACGTGCGCGATGCAGACAAGATCCATACCGACGACACGCCCATGCCTGTGCTGGAGCCGGGGCGTGGCAAGACACGCACGGCGCGCCTGTGGACCTATGTGCGCGATGACCGCCCGGCAGGAAGCCGTGCGCCACCAGCAGTCTGGTACAGGTACTCACCCGACCGCAAAGGGGAGCGACCTCGGGAACATCTGGCGGGCTACACGGGAATCCTGCAGGCAGATGCCTTCAGCGGGTATGACGCCCTGTATCGTGACGGCACGGTCATCGAGGCCGGATGCTGGGCGCATGCGCGGCGCAAGTTCTACGACCTGTACAAGCTGGACAGCTCACCGATTGCCGAAGAAGCACTGCGCCGCATCGGGGCGCTATATGTTGTTGAACGCGAGGTTCGCGGCCAGACGCCGGACGTGCGCCTGTCTGCGCGTCAGCAACGCTCGGCACCGTTGCTCACCGAGCTGAAGGCTTGGCTCGAACACTCGCTCTCACAGGTCTCGACGAAGTCGGGGTTGGCCAAGGCGATCAGATACTCGCTGGGGCACTGGCACGCACTCACACACTATTGCGAAGACGGGCGCGTCGAGGTGGACAACAATACGGCGGAGCGTGCGATCAGGCCGCTGGTCCTCGGCAGGCGCAATTATCTGTTCGCAGGCTCAGACGGCGGCGGCGAAAGCGCGGCGGTGATCTACAGCCTGATCGGTACTGCACGCCTGAACGGCTTCGATCCGTTTGCGTACCTGCGCACGGTGTTTGAGCGCATCGCCGATCATCCCATCAACCGCATCGACGAGTTGCTGCCGTGGAGCCTGATGTCAGCCGAACACGTCGAGCAGCACGCCGCCTGAGAATCAATCCGATGGTCCACCCCCTCAGACCTGCTGTGCGCCGAGTCAAGGCGCCAGTGCCCGATTACGTACTGCGCGTTGAGCTGAAGTACATCAAGCCTGCGATTTGGCGCCGAATCATCGTTCCCGGTTCGATCCGGCTGGGCAAGCTGCATGTCGTGCTACTGCTGGCCATGGGCTGGGAGGGCGGGCACCTGCACGAATTCGTCTTCGGCGAAACCAACTATGGTGAACCGGATGACTTCGGGTTCGAGAGCGATCCGCCAATGCTCAATGAAGCACGGGTCACGCTGGCGAAGGCGCTGGGCGGGTTGAAGTCATTCACCTACGTCTACGATTACGGGGACAACTGGCAGCATCGGATCAAGGTCGAGAAGGCGCTGACGCCTGATCCAGACATGCGCCGGCCGCTGTGCCTGGACGGGCAGAATGCGTGTCCACCGGAAGACGTCGGTGGAGTTCCAGGATATGCCGACTTCCTCGAAGCGATCACCGATCCGACGCACGAGGAACACGACCACTTCCTCGAGAGGTGTGGCGGCAGCTTCGATCCCGCCGCTTTCGATCTCGTGCTGACGAATCAGCGGCTCTCAGAGGTCAAGCTCTGATCGTCAAGACGGCCTTAGAGTGACGCTTACACACCATCCTCGCCCGCGTGGTCACCGTGTTCGGCGCGGCCAGGCCACACCACGCCTACCTGTTTGCTAACCGACACTCGACACGTATGAAGGTGTTGGTCTACGACGGCCTGGGGTTCTGGCTCGCCGCGCGCCGCTTGAACAAAGGGCGCTTCGTGTGGGGCAACGGCGAGTATGACCTCGTCAACGCGCTAAACGCGGAACAGCTGCACGCGCTCGTGTGCGGACTCCCCTGGCAAACGCTCGCGGCGGATCACGCGATTACCGTCGTGTAATACCCCCACGGCCGTAAACTGGCTTGCGAGGGCTGCGAGGCAGGTTGTGGCAGACTGGCTGTCATGACCTCTGCCACCGAACTCGATAGCCTGAACCCCGACGAACTGCGCGCGCTGGCTGCGCGGTTGATGGCACAGGTCGGTGAGAAGGACCGGGAGCTGCATTACCGTCAGACGCGCATCGATCAGCTCACGCATGAAATTGCCGTGCTCAAGCGCATGCACTTCGGCAAGCGCAGCGAAAAGCTCAATACCGAGCAGATGAATCTACTCGAAGAGACGATGGACGCGGATCTGGCGGCCATTGAGCTCGAGCTGGCGCAGTTGAAATCGGTGCCGGCCCCGCACGACACGCGCCGGAAACCCAAACGCTTGCCATTGCCGGAGCGCTTGCCACGAACAGAGATTCACCACGAGCCGGAGAGTATCGTTTGCACCTGCGGATGTGAGCGGGTACGCGTGGGCGAGGACATCAGCGAGAAACTCGACTACACGCCCGGCGTCTTTACGGTGGAGCGCCACATCCGAGGCAAGTGGGCCTGCAAGGCTTGCGAGACGCTGATTCAGGCACCCGTGCCGGCGCACGTGATCGATAAGGGGATTCCGACGACGGGCCTGCTCGCGCAGGTGCTGGTCGCGAAGTTTGGCGATCACCTACCGCTGTACCGGCAGGAACGTATTTTTGTCCGCGCGGGCCTGGCGATCCCGCAATCGACCCTGGGTGCCTGGGTAGGCGCGTGTGGGGTGCAGTTGCAACCGCTGGTCGACGCGTTGCGTGAGGCCCTGCTTGCCCAAGCGGTATTGCATGCCGACGAGACGCCGGTGCAGATGTTGGCACCGGGCAAGGGCAAAACCCAGCGCGCTTACGTGTGGGCGTATGCGAGCACGCAATTCGCTGACATTCGCGCAGTGGTTTATGACTTTGCCGAAAGCCGTGCTGGCGAAAACGCGCGTCGATTCTTAGAGGCATGGCAAGGCAAGCTGGTGTGCGATGACTTTAGCGGCTACAAAGAAGGATTCAAACAAGGGCTGACCGAAGTGGGTTGCATGGCGCACGCGCGACGCAAATTCTTTGATCTGCATGTGCAACACAAAAGTGAGCTCGCGGCCCAGGCGCTGACGTACTTCGGTGCGCTCTACGACGTGGAGCGCGAGCTCGCGCAGCTTAGCGCAGGCGAGCGAAGGGAACTACGCGAAGCGCGAGGCCGGCCGATTGCGCAGGGGTTACACGCGTGGATGATCGAGCAGCGTGGGCGAGTCTCGCCGGGATGGGCCTGTCATTAATTTCGTGTTTGAGGCATAACATGTCGCCAAGGAGTGACTATGCCTCGCAAACCGAAGACCCCGCCGGTAGAGCTACCGGCAATTCCCGCTGAATTGCTTGAACAATTCGGTAACGGCCCGATGACGGCCGAAGCCATCCACGCCGCGACGCTTGCGCTCAAGAAGGCGCTCATAGAACGCGCGCTGGGGGGCGAGCTCAATCACCATCTCGGCTACGCGCCTGGCGCGGCCAAACCGGCCAGCGTGACCAATCAGCGCAATGGCAAAGGCGCCAAGACGGTTCTGACTGAAGGCGGCCCGATTCGCATCGGGGTGCCCCGCGACCGTGATGGCAGCTTCGAACCACTGTTGATCCCCAAACACGAACGACGCTTTACAGGCTTCGACGACAAGATAGTCGCCATGTACGCCCGGGGTATGACCGTGCGCGAGATTCAGGGCTTTGTTCTGGAGCAGTACGGCACCGAGGTCTCGCCCGAGTTCATCAGCTCAGTCACTGACGAAGTGATGGCTGAAGTCACGGCGTGGCAGGCTCGGCCACTTGAGCCGATGTATCCGGTCGTGTTCTTCGACGCGCTGCGCGTGAAGATCCGCGAGGATGCCGTCGTGCGTAACAAGGCCATTTATCTCGCGCTGGGCATTCTGCCCGACGGCACGCGCGACATCCTGGGCCTGTGGATCGAGAACACCGAGGGGGCCAAGTTCTGGATGAAAGTGTTCAACGATCTGAAAACGCGCGGCGTGGGCGACATCCTGATTGCTGTGACTGACGGCCTCAAAGGCATGCCCGAGGCGTTAGCCGCGGTGTTTCCAGCGACGACGTTGCAAACGTGCATCGTCCACCTGATCCGCAACAGTTTGGATTACGCGAGCTGGAAGGATCGTAAGGGGCTGGCCGCCGCAATCAAGCCGATCTATACGGCACCAAGCGCCGAGGCGGCTCTGGCCGAATTGGACGCATTTTCCCAAGGGCCGTGGGGCCAGAAATTCCCGCCGGTCAGTGCCGCGTGGCGCAATGCCTGGGATCGTGTCATTCCGTTCTTCGCGTTCCCGCCCGCTGTGCGCCGGGTGATCTACACAACGAACGCTATTGAGAACATCAACTCGCAGCTTCGCAAGATCATCAAGACCCGAGGCCATTTCCCAACCGATGATGCGGCAACAAAGCTGATCTGGCTGGCGCTGCGTAACATCACCGCAGATTGGGGCCGCGCCGCTCAAGATTGGAAGACAGCTATGAACCAATTCGCTATCCTTTACGAGGATCGTTTCGTCCGGCCATCCGTGTAAACCTCAACCCCGCCTTGAACACGGAATTTCTGACACCCCCCGCCGGGATCGGCCATCGCCAAAGCGCTGGACTACAGCCTCAAGCGCTGGGCAGCACTGGTAATGCCCCCGTTTTCCACGGTCAGCAGAAGTAGAAACTAAGCGACCATGGCAAGCCGCTGCTTCGGGGTAAAACCGCCCAATGCCATATTCGGGCGCTCGTGATTGTAAATCCACATCCAGTCGGCCGCCGCTTCGCGAACCTGCTCCAGGTCCTCCCACAGGTACTGCGACAGCCATTCGTATCGCGCAGTCCGGTTGAACCGTTCGATATACGCATTCTGCTGCGGCTTGCCCGGCTCGATGTATTCCAGCCGGATGCCTTGCTTCTGCGTCCATGTCACGATGGCCGCACTCAAATATTCCGGGCCGTTGTCGCACCGGATGACCTTCGGCTTGCCTCGCCATTCCATATGCTGCTTCAGCGTGCGAATCACCCGCTCGGATGGCAACGAGAAATCCACCTCGATGCCCAGCGCCTCGCGGTTGAAATCATCAATCACGTTCAGCGTCCGGATACTGCGCCCGTCAACCAGTTGGTCATGCATGAAGTCCATCGACCACACTTCATTGATGGCCTCCGGTACCGATAGCGGCTGCGGCGTTTCGCGCACCAGCCGCTTTTTCGGCTTGATGCGCAGGTTCAGCTCCAGCTCCCGGTAAATTCGGTAAATGCGCTTGTGGTTCCAGCCGAATCCCTTCACATTACGCAGGTAGAAGTAGCACAGCAGAAAACCCCAGTTGCGATGGCAGCCCGTAATACGCAGTAGCCAGTCGGCAATCTCTTCGTTCTCCGTGTTCAACTTCGCCGCGTACCGGTAGCACGACTCGCTGATGCCGAGCACCGCGCACGCCACACGAATTGACACGCGCCGCTGTTGCACAACTTGCTTTGCCATCTCGCGCCGACGAGATGGCTTCAGAACTTTTTTTGCAGGGCCTCCGAGGCAATCTCAGCCTTGAGCTTCTCCTCGATGTACATCTTGCGAAGCCGGGTATTCTCCGCCTCCAGCTCCTTCATGCGCGACATCATCGACGCGTCCATGCCGCCGTACTTCGAGCGCCACTTATAAAACGTTGCCGAACTGATGCCCAGTTCTCGGCACAGCTCCGGCACCGCCAGCCCAGCCTCCGCGCGCTTGAGCGCCTCCAGTATCTGGCTGTCCGTGAATCTCGACTTCTTCATCTGCAGAACTCCCTCTTAACGAGAAAATTCTACTTCTCCTAGCGGTGGATTTCAGGGGGCATTACCCACTGACACGTTATCTGGCCGATGGGCTGCTGCCTATCGATAACAATTGGGTGGAAAACCAGATCCGCCCATGGGCAACGGGACGCGGCAATTGGTTGTTTGCTGGCTCATTGCGTGCGGGTAAGCGCGGTGCGGCGATCATGAGCTTGATCCGCTCGGCACAACTCAATGGGCACGATCCGTACGTCTATCTGAAGGACGTGCTGACTCGATTGCCGACGCACAAAGCCAGAGACATCGCGCAACTGCTACCGCATCATTGGAAGCCGGCAAACACCTGATTGCCCGGACTCTCCATTGGGGATGGGTTTACCGGAGGCTTACGACGCAAATCACAGTTGCTGAGTTGATTGCCCGTGACGGCGAAGCGGGCGCGGCCCGGCGCCGTCAAGGAAACAGGCGCCGGGTAGATGGGAGAGTTGCGTCCCGACAGCGACAGCAGTTGCTGGGTCTCGTCGCTTACGCCTGATCCAGAGGCGCTTCCTGCAGACGCTCCAGCAAGTCGTATCCTCTGAGCCATTCCTTTTCCTCGACGGGGCGCCGCAGGTACGGGTGGTGGCCTTTGATCACGGTCGACACCGTCTTCGCGGTGACTAAGTGGAAGACCCCCTTCGCGTCAGATGCGTCGAACGCGAGCCATTCCACGGTCGCCTCTGGGGCGAAGTCTTCGAACGACAAGACATCTTCTCCCTTTGGCAGATTAAGCGTCATGCCAGATTGCGCGATGCGAAGGCCCTTCTTCAGGCCTTCCAGGCGCAATGCGATTTCTTTAGTGATGGCTTTGACCATCCCCGCCCGGCTCAACGGGGGGGCCGTGGCACGGATGTCATGCTGGGTCGCCCCGGCATTGGCGCGCTCGGCCAACTCGGATAGACCCGCCGCCTCGAACACTTCAGCGGCCTTGCGGCACGCTTGCGCGGCCGGGCTGTGCAGACTCGCCTCCGAGTACAGTTTTGCCGCGCTGCACCAGGCGTCTGCCGCCTGCCGCAGCCCCTCCCCCTCGGGGTCGGTTCGCGCGAGCTTTAGCAAGGCTTGTGCGGCCGTCTCGTAGGCGCTGGCCGCGCTCTGGTAGGCCTGTTCCGCCTCCGTGTGCAAACCGACCGCGGCATAGGCATCGGCGCCTCTGAAGCGGGCGCCTTCCGCGCGCAGGAGCGCGTCGGCGGCCGCAACGGCGGAACCCGCTTGCGACTGAAGATGGGCGACGCGCAGGTAGGCTTCAGCAGCTTTCGAGTGCGCACCTGCCTCGGTGTAGATCTGTGCGGCCTGCTCGTCGGCAGTGCTCGCCAGTGCACGGATACGGTCGACCTGCGCGTGCGTCAGCGTGACGGACGCGGGCCTCAGGAGGGTTTCGGCCGCCGTCACGTAGTTGCGTGCGGCCCACTCGTAGGCGGCATGGGAGAGTGCGTAATGACGTGCTTTCCGATATAACCTTGCAGCCTGCCAAGCGAGTGTGGCGGCCACTTCGTGCTGGTCTGCCGGCTCGGCCTGAGCGGCCCGCCAGTAGGCTTGTGCGGTCAACCCGTGGACTTGTTCGGTCAGCGTATCCAGGTGCCGCGCGTCATACTGGGACGCAATCCCGCGGTAACGTTCGATGGCCTCCTTGTGCCGTCCGAGCCGCGTCAGGGCATTTGCGGCTCGCTTTTCGGCGTCCAGAGTCTGCAGCGCGCGCTCCGGGTCGTCGCGCAAAAGTGCTGCGGCCGCCTCGAAACCCCGTAAGGCCAGTTCGTAAGCGTCGCGGGCCGGCGTGGCGTCACCGGCCAACGCGAGTGCTTCGGCGTGCATCATGTAGAGCTCGGCGGACATGTTACAGGCGGCCGCAGCCAGCCAGGGCCTGCCCGCGCGCTGATGCGCCAGCCCGGCGCTGCTGTAAGCGTGCGCGGCCAACTCGAGCTTGTCCGTCTGCGCGTAGGTGCCCGCCGCCATCTCGTAGCTCTCGGCGGCCAGCTCCGGCTGATGGTTCCGACGCTGAGCCTCGGCCGCCTGGAAATAGGCGTGGGCCGCCCGGTCGGCCCAGCCTGGCACCTGCCGAAAGGCTTCGGCGGCCGTTTTATAGTCCTCGGCGGCCCGTTCGTAACGCTTTGCGTTCATGAGGGACTCACCCTGTAGGCGCCAAGCACGGCCGGCCAGACGCAACCAGTCGGCACCAGCGAAATAAGTGGCGAACTTGTCGTCTGCGGCGTGGCCGTGAAGCGTTCGCAGCAGCGCGGCCCGTCCGGCGGGCGAGAGATGCTCCGCCAGCAGATTCCACGCGGGCTCGCGCGCGCCAGGGATCGCGTTAGTACTCTGCTGCTGAACATCAGCGTGCCGGCAGAGGATTAGGGTGGCGACGGCGTCCCGGACATTGTCCGGCTGCCTGCCGTCAAAGGCCTCGTTGCAGAAGTCGATAAGTTCCTGCGTTTCGCTGAGGATCCAATGGGCATTTTCGGCGGCCCGGCTGTCCGTGACGTCAATTGCCGCCGCGGCTGCAACGGTGATGGCGAGCCCCTCGCCGCCGGGCGCGAGGAGCAGGGGAGGGTAGGGGTGTGCGGGATCGATGCGCTTCATCGGGGCGTTTCTCGGGCGAGTCGTGGTGAGGTTAAGGGATACCACCGACAGCCGTGCGGTGCAGTCGCATTTCGGCCAAAATACGCGCGAAGGGGAAATGGCAGGCGGGCCCTGGCGACCCCGCCGGCAAACCGGCCCGGCTGACGCAGCGCGTCCAGTCGCCCGGCACACGGCCTGCGACACTTGCGCGAGCCCGGGGACGGGGGGCAGGCGAGACGCCACCGCCGGTGGCGAGCACGTCACGCGGCGGCGTTCGCGTGTCGCGCTCCCAGGGTCGCTGCCGCCCAGCGCGATGGCGCTGGCCCGGGGGGCGGCTTTCCGGCGCGGCGGGTTGGGCCGTTGCGGGTGCTCGCGTTCATCGGCACAAGCGCGCGGGTGCGCTCGTGCGTTAGGGGGATCGCCCCCTGCGCCGATCCATTAGGGCGGCGTTTTGCGAGACCCGCGCTTGAGCGGAGGCACCGCAAGAAAGAAGCTAGCGAAGGGCGTTACTGTTTGCCCCAACGGTTGGCCGCCATGCGGCGCAATGTGGCATTGGCGGCACGCAGATCGAACTGTTCGGCGTCGAAGCCGGGACCCACCCAGCTGCGGTATTGGGCTGCCTCGTCGCCCTGCGGATCGTGGCGTAGCGCGCGCAGGAACGCTTCGTAACCTGGCGGGCCGCCGACATCCTCCGGCGGGCAGGCGCGCGCCCCCTCCACGATCTGGGCCGCGCCCCATGGCTCGCTCTCGATGGTTGCCATTGTCTCAACGAAGATGGCGTGCTCCCAGCCGTCTCCGAAGTCGTACCAATAGCGCAGCTGCGCGCCGGGTTTGAGGATCTTGTGCAGTCGCACTTTGCGGTCATCGGCCAGGGTGGGGGGATCTGCAGAGTGCGGCATGTCATCAACGTCGGGCCTCGCATACGTCGTGCCGTCCACCACGAAGCTGTACGGGTGGGCATCTTCCCAGCCAAAGGCCGCTTGCAGAATGTGGTGCAGTTTGCGCAGCGACTCGGTGCCTTCCACCTCGATGCGGCGCCAGATCGGTGGCTCGATATGCTCAAGCTGAACGTGTAGGGTAAAGCGCTGAAACGATTTCGCCATCTGGACTCCTGGGAAGGGGAAGCTAGCCGCATTATCGCCCCACGCGGCAAGCGGGGCAATGCATCGGAGGGCCGCACGTCATGGCGGCGGTGAGCGCAGCGGCCGCCAGACGCGGCAAGCGGGCGCGCGCCACCGCGACCGGATTGAGGCCGCTGTACTCCCTGACGGTGGGAAGCGTCGGGCGCGGCGGGCACGTGGTCCGGCAGGCCCGGCAAGCGCGGTCGCCTGCGCCAAGGTGGCTCGCGCTCAGCGGCCGCGCGATGCATGGGGTTAAATCGCCCCACGAGCTGACCGAGCTCACCGAGTCCGATTTTGGCCCACGACGTCCGCCACATCGCCACAGCATGCTGTTGAGTACACTGAGTAGGCGCTGTCGAAGGCCCTGCAGCGCGCAAGCCGCAGGGTTGCAGCGGTGGCGGACGAACCGAAGCTAAGCGTGCTGACATTCCGGCCATGGATGAGCGGCGCCGTCGCCAGGTACCGGGGCTCGGGCGCTGCGCACGCAGGACGATCGGGAGACGGAGCGCAGCAGGGATGGCTAATGGCCTTGCAGGCGATTCACGGGCTGAACGACGCAGCATGGAATGGCGGGAGGTGGGAGCGGGCCTGGTTTGCGCATCATGGGGCGCAGTGGCGAGTGGTTTTTTGCGCCGGCGAGGCTGCCGCCAGCGGCGCGAGAGCGGTAAGTGTGATTTGAACGCCGCATGGACAAAGGTGTCTGCGGTGTCCAGAGTGATCGCTGCGACTTCATCAAGTGGGCCCCGGAAGTTGGACGGTGAACGTCTAGCCGCCGGTTGAAATACCTCGCTCAGACGTCATCCAAGAGAGGGGAGCTGACCGGTTTTTTCGCAGCCCTGGTGTCGGGCGACTCTCGGCCCCGGTGGCCGCACAACATTCGGTAGCGCGGCGATATTCTGCCGGTGTCAGGTGGAATAGCCTCAGCTAAATCTGACCGTCGTCCGTCTCGCTCCGCGGGGCGGCGTTGCTCGTCGCAACAGTTGCGGCGACGTTGCGGCCCCCGAACCGCAAGAAGTTCGGCCTGACGCAAGGCCGGAAAGTCCTCCACGCCAACGTCGGGAGGCTCGAGTTAGCCTGCCCGCTCAGTAATGTCAGTCAGGCCGGACACGTGATGGGCTGGGCGCGCGAGCGCTTTTACCTAGGCAACGAATGGTACGACACAGGCGGCGCCCGCCGCACAAGAATCGCGGCGATCCGCAGCTCGAACCGCGGGGGGTGAGCGAGCCCCAGGCGTTGCCCGCCGCCGGCCCGAGTCGCATCGCCCATGAGGGGCTCAAGCGCCATGCCAGTTCCATCGCCGCGCCCAGTTGACGCAGCGGTTCGTCAACAAAGAAGGGGCGTCGCCGTCAGACCGAAGTGCGCGAGTTTGGCTGCGGGGCGCCCGCCGCAGCGGTAAATTGGCCCGGGGTCGCCGCCCGCAATGCGTGCCCGCGCCAACCGCAGTCAAGCGCCGGCGGCAGGGGCACGACCGAAGCACAGCGCAGCCACCCCGGGACAGTGGCATCCATGTAGGGGGACGGGGCCGGCACCGGCGGCACAGACCGCCTGGCGGATGCCCACGGACCAGGGCCTGACGGCAGAATTTCGCGCGAGCCCATCTTCGAGCTGGCAAGAGCGATCGGCAAAAACCGGCATTCGCGGACATAGGTATCTTTCACGGTCACGGAATGCTGTGCGGAAAATGCCGTGATCGCGCTGCTTGAGCCCTATTCAGCTGACCGGAATCGTCGGGCCCCCGAGCGGCGCGCAAAATCGGGAAGGAACCGCCGCTTTTCGAACGCGCGGGGCGAGCCTCCCGCGTAGGATAACGCGACCGACGCGCGGACCGACGCGCGATAAACGCGGCGTGTCGCTCCGCGCGGGGCGGCGCACTGTGCTGGTGAGCGTCGCCGGCGTCGGTCGGACGCGGCGGCCGACGCCGGGCCTGCACGAGAGCGCGCGAGCAGCGTGTACGGGGGCAGCCGGGCGAAGGGCGGGACCGGCCGGGTGGCACTCGGGCAACGCATGTCGGTCAGGCGAGTGTCGCCTGCAGCGTGGTTCGCGCTGGCCGGCAGGCAAGGCGGGCAGGATCTCGTCGCGGCGCCGCCGGCCGGTATGCCGGCAACCCCGGCAGGCTCGCCTTGGAGCGACGTCGGTCTGGCGCGGTGGTTCGCATCGCGCCGCAAAAGACGGTGGACGGCGCGGGGACGCGTTCAGCGCCCACTCGCGGCACCCCCGCGAACGGCGGCGCGCCCGCACCGGGGGCGGGTCACTGAGGGGAGCTTCGCACCGTTCGCCCCGCGCAACCGGTGGGCCGGGGCAAGGGCGGCAAGCCTGGTGAGCGCAGGCAGCCGGTTGCGGCCGGGGTTGAGCCGTCCATAACGATGCAGGACGCAGCGGCCATGGGGTGTGACACCGCTTCAATGCGCGGGGTGTTGATGGTGGCCCGGGCGCCAGCGGTGAGCGACGCGTGCGGGCCCACTGCGTGTAGGCGATGAGACAGGAACGCTGAGACGAAGAATTTCTGCATTGAGTGCAGTACGGCACGCGTACTTTCGGTATATTGGCGCGTGAGCGCGACGCGCGCCTGCAGATACGCTCAGGCGCTCAGGAAGCGGAGCGCGGTGCCACGTGTGCCAAGATGGCACGTGGCACCCGGGCAGCGTCGTGAGGATTAGGGGCAACGAAGGCTCGCAGGGAAGGTGCACCAGGCGTGCCGGCTCGTTTCGGGCTCCATGCGTTCGTCCGGGCGGGCACGGGCATGACGTTTGACGCGTCATGTGCGAAACACGGGATTTGTCCTGACCGACCGTGGCCGATGATTTTTCACGTTGCCTTGCCCCCTATTTTCCTGGTCGACTGGGCTTGTCTTTCGACAAGGGCGCGCGAAGACCAAGAGCGAGGCTTTCGCGGCAGAGCCCACCCGGCAGCGCCTCCGAGACTGTCCGTCTCGTCTCGTGCCGACTCACACACGTCATTCGCGGATCGAGTGTACCCGTCGTGCAGGCAAGCAAGGGCCGGCGCAACGGGCGAGTCGTTGCTGGCGCCCCGTTCGCCGTCGCGACTCCTAGGGGAGAACGCAAAGCATGCCTAATACTGAGCACCCGCCAGCGTCGGGGAGGTACGTTGCGCAAATCGACCTGGTCAATCGCGCACAGATTCTCGCGGCGTTCGGCCCTACGGCGTGGGCGCACATTGGCCAGGCGGTGTTTGCGCGCGTGCGCCAGCGTTTGGCCGGCGCGCAAATTGCGTGGCGAGGGACGAGCCGAATTTCGGTGGAATGGCGTCACGGTCTGACGCAGGCGAGCATCGAGGGCGCTCGCGGTCGGGCCGGGCTGCTCGAGGCGCTAGTCATGGAGCTCAGCGGCGCGCACGCCGCCGCTCGCGGTGTGCACTCGCTCGCGGCGCTCAGCGCCCGTTGGGTCGATCCTCACGGGGGCGGGGATGCGCAGGCGCACGCGCCGCGTAACGGCGAGCCGTCCTGCATGCCGACGGGCCCTGAGCTCGCGTGCCAGCGGGATATTGATCAGGCGTCGAGCGTCCACGACGCGATGCGCGAAGGAAGGGTGCGGGCCGTGTTGCAACCGATTTGCGAAGCCGGGGCCCCAGACAAGGTTTTTTACTATGAGTGTCTGGCCCGGATAAGTGCGCGTGATTCGGGCGCGTCGGTGGCGCATCAGATGCGCATCGGCAGCCTCGAGAAGCTGGGGTTGATGCGGGCCTTCGATCGCGATATGACACAGCGTGCGATCAGGCTTCTGGCGCAGGACGCGCAGCTGGTGCTGGGCGTGAATATCTCGGCGGGCAGCGCCGTGGAGGACGCGTGGTGGCACTCCACGTTCGCACAGCTCGCGGCGTCGCCGCTGGTCGCACGGCGCCTGATCGTCGAAATTACCGAAACGGCGCGTCCTATGCCGGGCCATTGCCGTCGGTTTTCGACGAAACTTCGGCAACTGGGATGCCGAGTCGGGGTCGACGACTTCGGTGCCAGCCATAGCGATGACACGCTGGCCGCGCTGGGCGGCAGTGATTTTGTGAAGATCGCCGGGCCGCTGGTCACCGGTGCTAAGCACAGCGCTCAGGGAAGGGCCGCGTTGATGGAGGTCATCGCTGCGGCGCAAAAGCACGCCCGGCTGTTCATCGTTGAGCACGTCGAGGACGAGCAGGCGTTGCTCATGGCCCGTCATATCGGGGCTCCGTTTGTGCAGGGCTTCCACGTTGGCCGGCCGCTTGAGCTGGCCACCCTGTTTCACGGGCGCTGAGTGCAGACGGTATCACCGTAAGCCCGCCAGCGTCGCCGTTAAGGGGCGAGGATCGCTGCGTCATCCGGCGCGCTGCGAACGCCGCCGGCTTGTCCGGCACTTGGCCTTCTGTGACGTCGCGCGCGCCCTGCCATGGACACGCAGGGAGCTGATTGCCTCCTTATCGCGAGGCGGTGCCGCAGCGCAGTGCGCTGGGCTAGCTGCGATATTTGCGGGCGCACGCCGACAAAGCCGTTTTATTAGTAGCACTAAGCGTGCGTCCCATGGCGGATGAGGCGCGCTAGGGAAAGGATGCGCGGGACCGGGCACGTGGCACGGTGATTTGTCCTGGGTGACAGGGTAGGGCAGCGTCGCTATCCTGGCGCACAGGGGAGAGCAAGCGTCTGCGGGCGAGCATGGTCAAGCAGAAGATCGCGGTCGCGGCTGCTTGGGCGCAACCGGCTTTCGCACGCCGGAGCGCGGCCCGGGACAGTCCTGCAACACACGTCTCTCCTGGAGTTGCATTTCCCGGCCGCGACCAGGCGCATCGCGCGGTGGTCTCGCCGCCACGGTGCGCACCGGCCATGCAGGGCGTTTTTCCCGCGGCGACGCGCGCGTCGTGGTGTCGCCCGGGCCGTGTCCCCTGTGGGGTACCCGCGCGCGTGTCGTGTCGCGTCGCGCAGGGGCGGGCCGGGGGGTAGGCGTCTGGTGAGCGCTTCGCGAGCCGAAGGCGTCGGCATCGCGGTCTCGGCGATGGCTTCGTTAGCTCACGGCAAGAGCCCCCCCGGGGCGACGCGTACAGCGCAAGCGCCACGCGCGGTGAGCGCACATTCGCCGAGGCAGCGCTGCGGCGAGCAAGCGTCGGCCGCCTCGCAGGATCGGCGCTGGCCGAAGAAAAACGGAACGCAGTGAGCGACGTCAGTGGGGCACGCACGCTGGCAGCGCCGTTCGTTAGCATACTGCGAGACGCTCTGATGTGGGGCCGGGAGCCCGCGCGCCGGATCGGGCCGCGCAGACTCCCGCCGATCGGATCGGCAGCCTGGGCTGCCCGTCGTCATTGCACGGCTGGGCGTTCACAGGCTGTTTTCTATTTTTTGAGAGTGGATAATCCTAATGCAAACGCAGCAAACGCAGCAAACGCAGCAAACGCAGCAAACGCAGCAAGCGCGGGCCTGTCGTCCCTGGCGGATTAAGCAATTAGTGCGGGCATTGGCGGGGATCGGTTGCATGGCCGCGGGCCCGGAGACGGCGCTCGCGCAGTGCGCCACGACGACGCAGACCAACGCCAATCTGGGGGCCGGGGCCTGTGTCGACGTGAGCTCTGGCAGCACCGGGGCGTGGGTGTTGAATTTTGTGGGCAATTATGTGGCCGCCGGAAATAACACCCTCACCGTCAATACGCAGAACGCCATTTTTGTCGACACGGTGACGGGCCCTAGCGATTCCATCAGTGTGACGCTCAATGGTCCGACCCTGGTGAGGTCGACGGCGGCGGGAATTGGGGGCGCGTCTCTGCTATATGCGTTTGCCCAGGATCCGGCACACACCGCCACGGTGAATGTGAACTCGAATTTCGCGGGCTCAATCGCCGGATTTGATTCGCAGGCGATCACGGCGTGGGGGGCGGGCGCGTCGGTCGCGTTTCATGGGGTCACTGCGATCACCGCGTCCGGCTACGGGACGGCGGGCGCATCCAATGGTGTTTTGAACGCCAGAAATGGGGGCACGCTGGTCTCGGACAACTCCATCACGGTGCGTGCGCTAAATGGAACGAGCCCCGAGGGGATTGTCGGCGTTGCGGTCGCGCCGCGTTCGGTGGTGGATCTCCGGGGGCACGTGGACGTCGAGGTCGCGAGCGTGAGCCGCGGGGCCGACGTGAACTTCGGGACGCTCACGGTGATGGGCACCGACGCCACCAGCCGCATCGTCGGCGGTGTGGGCATTGCGGCGGCCGCTGATGCGAGCGTGACACTTAAGGGCGTCACGGTGCAGTCGCTGAAGGGGGATGGCATCGTGCTCAGCGGTGCGGGCTCGACGCTGACCGGCACGGACCTCCTGGTGGACGCGACCGGCGGCAAGGGCCTAAACGTCAGCGCGGGGATCGCCACGCTCGGCGCCAGCAGTGCCATGGCAAAGAGTGCCATCACCACGCATGGCGCGGGTGCGCACGGTATCGAGTTGACGGGCGGGAGGGTAGACCCGGGGCAAACGCAGATCACCACCACGGGGGCGAGCGCCTATGGTTTGCACCTGCGCGCGGGGACGCTGCGCGGCCAGGCGGGCCTGTCAGTCACGACGCAGGCCGACGCGACGGCCGGCGTGATGCTCGAGCCCGACACGGCAGGGGCGGTGACGCTCACTCTGGACCCCAGCACGTCGATTACCACCCAAGGCCAACATGCCGACGCCTTCTCGGTGCGCGGTGCCGGTAGCTACACGCTCGATGGTAACGGGCTGTCGCTGGCCAATCTCAGCGTCGCGAGTGGCGCACTGCTCGAGGCGCACGACGGTGGGCGCCTGACGCTGCGAAGCGGTGCGGTATTTGCCAGTCCTGCGGGCGCGCGCCTGGCGGGCACCGGTGCGGACCCGCTGACGTGGGGCGCGAAGGCCGGCAGCGGCGGCACGATTACGTTGGCCGACGATGTATCGACGAACGGCAACGGGCTGTGGGCCACCGCCGGCGGCACCGTGCAGTTTCGCGGCACGGCGTCGGCGCCCGACGCCGTGGTAAGACTTGACGCGGCAGCGGGGGGGGCCGCCGCGGGCATGCTGGACGCCACGGCGCATCCGGGGCCGCTCACCCTCGGCTATCTGGAGGGCGGGGGCACCGTCAAGCTCGGAGCGGGCTCGCTGAACCTGGGCGGCAGTCAGCCGATGGCGGGGGCCTACACCTTTAGCGGCGCGATTAACGGCACGGGCACTCTGACGAAAAGCGGCACCAACACGCAGGTGTTATCGGGCGCGAGTGCGTGGGGATTCGGGGGCGACGTCTATCTTAACGGCGGCGTACTCGCGGTAGCCGAGGTGGGCGACACCACGCAGTTCGTCAGGACATTCCACATCAATGGTGGCTGGCTTGACCTGTCGGCGAATAACGTCCCGTTTGATGCGGGCCAACCGCAGACCGCAGCGAACTGGGGCATTACGGTGCTCGATGGTCGCGCTGGCGGGGGTGTGATCGGGGTGAACGACAACCTGGTGGTGATCGGCGGGCAGAGCGTCGCGTACCAAATTGGGAGCAGTGCCAGCCCGAAGGGGGCGGGCGTGTATGTGATCAAGCAGGGCGCCGGCACCGCGCAACTGACGGGCGAGAATCAGTACGTCGGCGCGACGCAGATTCGAGGTGGCACCCTGCAGGTGACGCGCGATGCGAATTTGGGCGACACGACAATCTCGCGCGAAATCCGATTGATGGGCGGTGAGCTGCAGATCTCGAACGCGATGCCGGGCAAACCGTGGAGCTTTGCGTCGCGCCGCATGGTGCAGCTCTACAGCGACGGCAGCGTGAGTGTTGACGATGGCGTCACGGCGAGCCTGGGCAGTGTGGTGGGGGTCAGCAGCAACGCGGCGTTTGCCAAAGCGGGAGCGGGCAGCCTGAGCCTGGGCAGCGCGACGTTCACGGGGGGGCTCGCGGTGCAGCAGGGCGCACTTACGATTGGCGGCGGGACGATCACCAACGCGACGGGCGCGCCGATCATCACGGCGGCGGACGGCACGCGCGTCACGCTGTCGAACGTGGTGGTCGCGGGCGATGGCGACCTATATTCGATCGTCGCAGGGGGGCGGGGCGTTTTCAATGCCAGTGCTTCCACGTTGAGCGGGGCGATGACCGCCGACGGAGGGGGCAAAACCACGGTGGTCGATGCGACGCTGGCCGGGGGCACCACATTCAGCGGGCGGGTAAATCAGTCCAATGGGGGCGAAGTGAATCTGACGCTGGCCGATGCGCGCACCACCTGGAATCTGACCGGCAACGCGAGCGTGAACGATCTGTCCAACCTCGGCAGCGTTGCGTTTGTGCAGCAACCGGCCGCCTCTAAGGCGGGGCCATATTATACGCTGTCGGTGAACGGCAACTACCAGGGGGGAGGCAGCGTCACGCTGAACACCTTCCTCAATACCGGGGGCGCGTCCAACAGTTTCACGGATCGGCTGGTCATCGCGGGCAACGTGAGTGGGGTGACGACCCTGCATCTGAATACGCAAGGCACCGGCGGCAACAGCAATATGCGCCTCGACAATTTGTTTCACGCCGATGAAGGCATTTCGCTGGTGCAGGTGAGCGGCAATGCGGCCATGAGTGCGTTCCAACTCGATCGCTCCTACGTCGCTGCACCGGGCAGCATTTACCAGTACCGCTTGTTCGCTTACGGGCCGGGCTCGAAGTACGGCGTGGCCGAGCCGAGCCCGTCGGCGCTGTGGGACTACCGTTTGCAGACTGCCTACGAAGACCAGAGCGGCAACATCGTGCCAGGGGTGGATCCCGATGTGCGCCCGATGGTGCTGCCGCAGGCCGGTGCTTACCTGTTGGCGCCGTTGGCGTTGCAGCGTTATGGCGCGATGATCATGGACAGCCTGCACGCGCGGCTAAGCGACATGCGCAGGCAAGCCGACGGCGCGGGGGGGGGGGCGCGTGCGGAAGGGTTCGCACGGGTGATGGCTGAGACCGGCGATTATGGCAGCAACGTGCCCTGGAAAAATTATGGGGTCGATTTCAACCAGCGCAGCGAAGCGGTGCAGTTTGGTGGCAATGTTGCGCGTTATCGGATCGGTGAGCGCGACAGCCTGCGCGTCGGGATCGCCGGCACAGTGGGCTCGAGCACGGCGACGCCTAAGGACGGGGCGGGGATGCCAAGCAAGCTGTCGTTGCAGGCACAAAGTCTGGCGCTGAGCGCCACCTGGGAAAACCGGTCAGGCTGGTATGCCGACGCGATTGTGGCGGGCCACTTCTACCGCGCGAGCGTGAATGGGCAAACGAAGAACGTGGGCACGCTCTACGGCACGGGCCTCGACGTCTCGCTCGAGGGGGGCCGGCGCGTGAGTCTGCCGAGTGGCTGGCAGGTCGAGACGAGCGCACAGGTCATGAGCCAATCGATGTTTTTGCGCGACATGACCGATAAGGACGGTGTGTCGGTCGCGCTTGGCACGAGCCACGCCTGGACGACGCTGGCGGGCGTACGCTTCTCATACCCGATCGAGGGTGTGGATTCGTCGTGGACGCCGTATGTGGGGTGGGGCCTGTCGTACACGTGGCTTGACGGGGCGACTCCGGTGCTGGCCGGGACGGCCTTTGACCTCGGTAACGTCGGCGCGGCGGTGCGTGTGGCCGTGGGGGCCAACGGGCAGGTCACGCAACGATTGGCCGTCTATGGCGAGCTCAATGCGCAGACCAATCTGGACAACTACGGTGTCTCAGCGATCGGCGCTCGGCTGGGCGTGCGCTACCGATTCTAGTGGGTGGGTACGCCCCTCTGGACAAATCGAGGGCGTAGCGCGTCGGGGGCGCACGCTCGGTGAGTTTGGCCTTTGCGCCGTCAACACTAGCGAAGAACAGCCCACAGCGCCCCCGCAGCCAGCATCAGGGCGGAAGGCGGCCGCGGCTTTCTAAGGCGCATGCGCAGGTTCAGCGATCGCACGGAGAGGGTCAGGGGGTGGGGTGGGCGGAGGATCCCATGCGCCAGGAAAAAATCCACAGGCAGCCCCAGCGCTTGCTCGCCGCGCCGATTTCGTTTACGGGCTACCGATTGGCGCCGGGCGTCAGACGCGACGCGGTGGGGCTGAGGGGTGGCGGTATGACCGTTGCCCGCTGTCCCTGCGCAGGGTCGAGGAGCTGTTGTCCGCCCGGGGTAATGATGACCCGCGAGGTGCTATGGCGCGGGGCGAGGCTGTGGGGTCTGGCCCATCGCGCGGCGTGTTCGAGCGCTGCGATCTGTCGCGCCGGGGAGGCGGCCCCACGTTGCATCGTGAGGACGCATGGCAACGAGCACGGGCGGTGGGGGGCGGTCAACGAGCACCGCGCTGCGCTGGAGGTGCGGAGGCAATGCGGTCGCGATCCGGTCGCCGCGAAGCGGCTTATACGCCGCCTGCTCAAGCGCTGGAGTCACGCGCGCGTGATCGTCACGGACAACCTGCGCAGCGACGCGGCGGTCCTCCGCGAGCTCGGGCTTAAGCGTTGCGCACCGGCAGCATAACGGTGCGCGCCACCGGGCGGAGAAGTCGCATCGGCCGGCGCGGATGCGGCAGAAGGTGATGCGCCGCTTCACGTCGGCACGCCACTAGCAGCGCTTCGCCTCGGTCCCCGCTTAGATGGCGAACCGGTTCGCGACGTGCCGCTATGAGCGCAACGCCGCGCACAAACGCGCGCTGCGTCCCCCGGCTTTGGCGACGGGGCGCAGGGCTCGCGCTGCCCCCATGACGGCGTAGGGGTGTCCTCGCTACGCCGCGTCTGCCCGGGCGCCTTGGCGCGTTGCAACGAACCCCCTGACCCTCCCCGTGCAACGCGCTGCAGATGCTCGGCAACGGGGGCGTCCGTGCCCGTATTTCGGCGGATCGCGATCACGTTCGCGGAAATACGTAAGCAGCGAAAACATTGTTGCAAAATCTGTTCAGAAACCTCATTCTTGAGGCCCTTTAAAAGCGCATTTCGGGGCCGTTATGAGGGGTCTCATTATGCCGCTCATCCCCGGCGCGATGACGCCGGTCCGTGAGACGCAGACAAACGCAGCATATCGAACATGAGAGTGAGCCGCCCTTGGCTGCCCACGGAAGTTTTGGACCGGGCGCTAGATCATCGATTCTCATTCAGCGAACAAAGCCACGCCACGGTTTGTGAGGAAATGGACAGGCACTTTTTCTCCTCGCTTGGCGGTATGGCGGTGCCGATCCGGCTGCGTGTGAATGGGGTGTGGGTGCACGCGGCGCAGAGCGCCGTCGCTGTTGACGCGGCGCCCCGCACCGGCAGCGAACTGCTTGAGCAGATGATCAGGAAAATTAGCGCAGCCTTCGTGGCCGAGGGCGTGCCGGGAAACATCGCACACGTACAGGCGTGGGCTATCGCGCGCCAGTTGGGTTGCGCGGAGTTCTTGAATGCGGACAGCTTGTTGAGCCTCCCGGATGTCAAGCAAATTGCGTATCAGCAAGCTCTGGACGTCAGCATCCGGGGCACCCAAGTTTGTCTTCACAAGACGACGACGTACAAGGCGCAGGGGCGTGACGCGCTGACGCAGGTCGTGGACCTGGGGGTGACGTTCTCGACCAAGTGCAGTTACGGGGGGTTGGGCGACACTTGGCGGCTCGAAGCACAGGTTACCCACGCTGCGGTGCGCCTGGGTGGCTCACTGGAGAGCGACGTTCTGCTCACGTCCGACGAGTTGGTCCAACGCGCGGGGATGCATTTCAAGGTGCCGAGGGCGCCGAGCGGTTTCTGGGAATGTGTTATGCAAGTACTCTCGCGGCTCGCGGGCCTGCTCGGCAAGCGGGGCGTTGAGGTGGTGGTGGGCCATGCGGAAGCTCTCGCCAGCTTGACAGCCGTCGAGCGCCCACCGCAACTCGACCTCGCTCACCTTGACGAGGATTTCGATCGTTCGGCCTTGCTCGTGTCGGTACGGCAAGACTACGGCTGGTGGAACAACGGGGTGGCTGAGTATCAAAGCATAGACGGTCATGTGTTTCGCGACAACTATCTATTGGATGAGGACTTGCAATTCGAAGCCTACATGGCAAACGGGGAGGCGAGAGCCGACCGGCAGGCCAGCCTGTTGCTAGAGAAGAGACAACTGACCGCTGGGGACGATCTTCGTGCCGGGGACCGCTTGGCGCCTGCGTCGTGTACCTATCGCTTTGCCGCCCAATATCTCACTCAGGCCGTTCTCGCTGCTCAAATGAGGGAGACGCTGCTCGAGGACCTAGAGGCCACGCTAGGAGGCGATCTGTTCCGGTACAGCATGACCAACCATCATTTCATCACGCTGGGCGGTGCCAATATATTGTCCCCGCATAAGGCGGAGTGGCTCGAGTATGCCCAGAGGTTAAGACGCCAGGAGCGGGCGCAAACGGCCGAGGGATCAGCGTCGGCGGCCGAGTTATCGGAACCAAGGCGGAGGGTTGACACGTGCGCGCCAGCGCCCCACCTAGCGGGCCTGAGTGTGGCCGAGCAGATAACGGAGGTGAAAAAACGCTTGGTCGAGGCGGTGGTCGAGCGGATTATGGAGGCGTTTCGCGGTGATTTCGTGCGTGCATGGGGCGTGCTCGCAGCGCTCGCCTACGCAGAGAAAGCGTCGCAGCACGTCGTCATTCAGGGCGACGGTGGTCCTCAGTTTTTGAACGGACACTATGAGATGCGCCAAATCTCCATCTTCATCAGCAACCCAACGCGGCCGGAGGTGCCATGTAACGCTTTTATCAAGTTTTACTCGTCCCAGACCCCGCTCTGCGAGCACGGCGAGGTGCGATTCGGCCGCACGACCATTAAAAGGGACAGGTTTAAGGTCGCGCGGATGTCGTCATTTTCGTTTTGGCGAGTGACCGATGACGATGATTACACATTGGTCAATGCCGGGTACAGCGGAAAATTTGCGCTTAACGATTCGGCAACGCCGCCGCGTAACCAGCCGCTAGCGTGACGCAAAAGGAACCGCCCGGGCTTTCGAGGAGGCCGGTTGGTTTAAGTTAACGCAGGCGCTCAAGCAGTATTTCTAAGTTGCCCGTAGTCGTTTGCCTCAGCCTCGGCTGGCGGGATATAGCCCAGCGGTTCCATCAGCCGATGACGGTTGTCCCAAGCGTTCCACTCCAGGGGTGCCAGCTCGCCTGACCGTGGCTCGAAACGACGTACAGCAGCGAAGTTGCAGCATACGTTGAACGGAGGTCGATATGGGCGAAAAAGGCGGCCCCCATCGTCCCTACACCGATGCGTTCCGGTCGGAGGCGGCAAGACTGGCAAATTTAGTGGGACACCATGAGGCGGCACGCCGTGTGGGCGTGCCGATGGTGACCCTCGGCAACTGGGCGCGCAAGCAGCGCGAAGGCGGGGCGGCCAAGCGAGCGCCGGCAGCGGCAGGCTGCCTTCGATGGCGAAGTGGCGCGCCTGCACGCGCAGAGTCGCGCGACCTACGGTCGTCCGCGGCTGCTCAAGGCGCTGGCAGCCCAGGGCATGAAGAAGAGCGCGGAGCGCGTGCGCCGCCGCCTAATACGTCACCGGTTACGGCCGGTGTACCGGCGAGCATGGCAGACAATCACGCACTCGGCGCACCGCTTGCCGCTGGCACCGAACCTGCTGGCGCGACGCTTCGATGGATGGGGGCCGAATCAGGCGTGGGTCGCGGATATCACGTACCTAGCGACGGACGAAGACTGGTTGTATCTGGCGGCCATCCTGGACTTGGGAAGCCGGCGCATCGTCGGGTGGTCGATGTCCGAGCGCATCGATGCCAAGCTCATGGGTACGGCGCTGCGCTCGGCGTACTGGCAACGTCGGCCGCCTCGGGGCTTGAGTGTGCATGGCGATCGCGGCGTGCCATACGTGAGTGGGGCGCACCGCGAGCTTGCCCAGGGGTACGGCATGCCCATGTCGATGAGCCGGCGTGCCAATGCATGGGACAATGCGCCGATGGAGAGCTTTTTTTAAAACGCTAAAAGTCGAGCCAACGTCGCGATGTCGCTACGAGACGCGAGCGCAGGCGCGATTGGAGGGGGCGGATTGGATTGAAGGTTTTTACAACCGTCAACGCATCCATTCGTCGATCGCGTACCGCACGCCGTGTGATTGCGAAACGATGCCACAAGCGGCGTGAGTTGCTGTACGTGAAAACGAGGCAAGGTCAGAGCGATTCATTACGGCAGCGGATCTGTTGATCATATTGACCACGACACATCGGCTGAACCAGCTGGGCGACGCCCTCAAACGGTTCGTCAACCCGTGCAGGCTGTTGAACATCGATGAGCTCGACTACTTGCCGATGAGACGTGAGCAAGCGAACCTGTTTCTCCCGGTAATCGCCAAACGATATGAGCGTGGCAGTCTGATCGTGCCCAGCAATCTTCCGTTCGGGCAAGGGGACCAGACATTCGTCAATGACACAACGCTCCCTGCTACGATGCTCGCCCCGCTGTTGCATCACGCCCACGGTGTAGCGATCCAGCGGGAGAGCCATCGTCTACGCTATAAGCGCCCAGCGGAATTGGTCGCGAGGAGATCGGTCACAACCAAGGAGAACGCTTCAACGGAATGCGGTCGGCACCGCAATAACACCACCCCGGTGTACTAAATCCGACGTGCCGATGCCGACAGAAGTTGTATCCATTCCTGAGTGCCGTTGACAAGGGCGCCAGTACACCGACGGGGCAATCCGCAAGACCTTGCGGTTCGACGCGGAGCGGAAGGGGTCGCGAGGGGGATCGATTGGTTCAGGAGCGACTAAGTCGGCACGCCAGTTGCAGCGTTTCGCCTCCCGCCACGCCCCGGTGTCGAATCTATTCATGGCGTGCCCCTATCACCGCAATGCCGATCAAAAACGCGCGGTGCACCCCCCCAGGCTTTCGCGACCCGGGAACGGGGCTTGCTCCGCCCGCATGGTGGCATGACGAGCGTCGTTTTCTGCCATGGCGCCTTCGCTCGGTTTCGACTCATCGACCTGACAGTACCGTGGCGACTAGGCACCTGTGGCGCATGCGAACGGGGGGCATGCCAACGAGTGCCAAAAATCGTGCTTCGCCACCTGATTTCGAAAGGCAGCGACACCAGCACCGTGTAAAAAAGAACCGTCCACATCGACAATCCGGCGAGAAGCCCGCGAGGGCGGCGCACCTATGTAGTGCTATCAGGGTCGTCCGAAGTGGACTGCGTCGATGGCCATGCGTGTCGCGCGCGTGAGCGCCCTCTGGGGCGGCGCCACATCATCGTCAGCGCAGCGCGATAGGCGCCCGGCTCATACCCGGTTGCCTCCGCGTTTTTCTTCGCTTGCCACGGATAGCCACCATGCTCAATCGCGTAGGACCAACGACTTACCACCCCGCTCCCCCCCAAGCCGATCCACTTCAGGAGCAGCCCTCTGGCACCATCGTAGATGAACGAGTGGTTATTCCAGCCCCAGGACAACACGTCGTCGTTGTGGGGGGGCAAAACGAACTTATCCCGCCGGGACTGGGAGCCGCCGAGACCGAGAGACGCTTGCGGCAAATGTTAGGTGTCGATATGCCGCGCCCGTGGGCGGAGCGGCCCCAGACCGTCTCGGAGGGCGTCGCGCCGCAACGGACGTCCTCATTCGGATTTCCTGCGGGCGGGCGGGCGACGTCAGCGCCCCCAGATCATACATCGCAGCTTCCGAGGGGGTCCCGCGACGATGTCCCCTCGCAACCGGTCGCCGACCGCCCCGGCGCGCCGCAGCGGTTCGTGCCCGTGAACCGGCTGGAGGCGGGGCAAGATGGCTTCGCAGAGCTTGGCGCACCGTTGTTGCCGCGACTCGGGGGAGCGGGGAGAGAAGCGCACGTTTCGTTGCTCTCGAATGTAGCCACAGCGCCCGTGGCGCCACAACAAGAACTCCGTTTGGGAGGGCCGAAACTGTATTGGTTCTGGGCGGGCATGTCGATGGGCAACGGTCTGGCCCAAGTGCTGAAGACGGTTGCGAGCGCTGCACCGGTCTTCTCTGCGGGGTCAATCGTCGCGGGGGGCATCGAGGCAATCACCGTGTGCACAAAACGGCTCCGACAGCATGACGAGCAACGCGGCCTGAAAGCGGCGCTCAGAAAATTACGAGGCGCGACGGCGCTATTCGTGGAAGCCGCTAGGCGGACCAAGAGCAAGTCGGAGGCCCCGGGGGGAATTGCGCCTCCGTCGAGTAGCGACGCGTTGGCGGTGATCGAATCCGTCGAAACTTCGGTTCGACTGGCCCACCTTGAAAAGTCGGACGGGCCGTCACGGACGATGTTGGTTCGTGATACGCCTGTCCAGCTAAGCGGCGGGGCAGCGAAAACCGCCACGTTAATCGGCAAGCTTACGGGTTTCTTCCCGACCGTTGTATCGAGCGCGGTCAGCGCCATGCTCAGCACCATTGCAGGGGGGCTGCATGCCGTGCAAGGCAAGCAAGAGTGGGACCGCGCGGAGTCGGCAAAGCAGGCCCTGCGAACGTTTGCTGATGGCGCCGTCGCCCGGCCGGCCGCGCCGGAAGACGAACCGAAAGCCGTTTTGCGGGCGCTGGACCAGAGCGTTCGCCGGACAAGGGCGAGCACTCAGGGCGCCCGGTTCGATCAGTTGCTGCGCAACGCGCAGGGGGACGAACTCGAAACCGTGGTGAGGGTCGTGAACGAGGTTCGCACCGCCTTGCTTGAAAACTTGAGCGGTTCGATCCGAGCGTGCAATGATCAATCCAGGACGGCGAAGATACGCATGATGTACGGGCTGACCTCAGCCTCGCTTTCGGGCGCCGTCAGCGTATTCGCGTTAGCGGAAATGGGTGGACCGCTGGTGGAGGGCACGACGCTCGGCCTCACGGTATTGTCGACGACTTGGCTCGTGTATGCCGCGATTCGGCTGGGCAAGGCCGACCGGGCGCGGAAGCAGGCCGTTAGTCTGACGGCCACGCCGGAAGAGTGCGCAAACATCATGCACTGGGCAATACTTCCCCTCAACGACCTGGAGGGGGCCGTGAGAACCCAAGCGCTCCACGAGCGTTTCTTCACCAGCGTGCTGGTCTTGAGATTTCTTGCAAAACCGAAGCCGGTCGATAAGGATGCCCCCCAGGACCCCGCCGAGGCGGCATCGCACCTTCACCGCAAGATCGCCAAGCGACTGTTAGAGTTGGCTGCCTTTACCGAGGTCGAGATCGCTGCGCTCCGAACGGTCTCGCACGGCTGCGCGCCGCAGCAGCTTATCAATGCGGTCGAGTATATCTATGCCCATATTGTCGGAAATATGGCTTCGGAAAGGAAAATCTCGGACGTCACCGACACCTGGCTGACGTTACCGCGCCGCGCCGACAGCCCAGCCGCGTCAGGACCCGGCCACGAGCGGGCCGCGAACTGACGGCGATTGAAGGCGCGTAGGACCGGCAGCCTCACCCGGCGTTGCGCCCACGGCGCTGACAGCGTCATAGGCGAACGCGATCGTCACTCATAACGGTGTTGGGAGCACCAAGCACCGACCCTGTGGAGCGGCGGAGTTTTCATCGAAATTTGGCCTACGTGATTCACCGCCTCGCTCCGCCTATGAGCAGGAGATACCAAGGTGATCAGACTGAGCATGCTAGCCACGTTCAGGCGGACGTATTGGTATCGCTAGGATATCGGGGGACGACGAGCCAAATCGGCAAAGGTAGGAAACGATGCCCTTGGGCCACCATGCGGGCGGAGCACGCCCGTTCCCAGGTCGCGGAAGCCTGGGGGCGCACCGCGCGTTTTTGCTCAGCAGGGCGGTGATAGAGGCACCCCATGCACCGGTTCGACACCTGAGCGCGGATGGAGCGAAACGCTGCAATCGGCGTGCCGACTCAGTACTACGGCCGCAGAGTGTAGAGGAACTGGAGTCATCTGACCTTGCCCCGTTAACACTTACAGCAACGCACGCCGCGGGTAATATTGCTTGGTCCTCGGACGGCGGGCGGCGCCCGATCAAAGAATGGATTCGGTGGCGATTGTAAATAAATCCCGCCGCGCTCGGGCCGAAAGACCAAACGTCGCTATAGCGGCGTGCTGAATCGCATCCCGAAGATCCCGGAGTGCTTTTACCATCGCCTGAAACATTTTCGTCGGGCCGCCACTCGCTTCGACATGCGTTCGGGCAACTGTCTCGCCTGCGCCTCGCTTGCCTGTGCTTTTGGGCCGCTGGTGAGAACGCGAAAAACCCGTAGCCACCCAGCCTGGAGAAAACATGCGTTTAGGACCGCTCGGCCATACCCTATACCCCTACTCCACTCCGTCCGTCCCCGAGACGTTCGAGGAGCGGTTCCGGGCCCTGGACTTCAGGGAGACCGCCTCGCTCGAAAACTGCGCGGGGCTAAAGGAGTTTTTAAGGCGCGCCATCACCTATATAGAGCAGTCGGGCAACGGCGACAGCAGCGAGGATGTAGCCGACTTTCTGATGGGCATACGGGAGGATTTGCCAAACGACTTGGATGAGCCGCGGACGGAGATTGCCGCAGACGTCAAAAACATCCTTGAGGGTTTGCTGCGCACCGATCGACCTAGACACTCCGGGAAACGCCAAGCACCCGAAAAAACGATCGAAATACTCCGTGACTTGGATGCGCGATTGCATGGTTGGTGGAGACAACGGGCAGTTCAAGACGCTGAAGCGGGTTTTCCATCGTCTCTCAATCTCGACTCGACGCTGGGCACCGCCTCCACCGCGTCCGTTACCGAGACACTGGCGGAGTGGTTCCGGGCCTTGACGCTTGAGGAGGCCGCGTTGCTTGAGAACTGTGCGGGACTAAAGGAGTTTTTGCCGCGCGCTATCACATATATCGAGCATTCGGGCAATGGCGACAGTAGCGAAGTCGTGACCGACTTTCTCATGGGCATACGGGACGAATTGCCAAACGACTTGGATGAGCCGCGAACGGAGATTGCCCTAGACGTCAAAAACATCCTTGAGGGTTTGCTGCGCACCGACCGACCTCGGCGTCCCGGGAGGGGCCAGGCACCTGAAAAAACCATCGAAATACTCCGTGAGTTGGGTGCCCAATTGTATTGTGGGTCGAGACAACGGGTGGCGCCGGACGTTGAGGCGAGCTTACCCTTACCTTACATTCTCGGTTCCGCCCGAGGCACCATGGAATTTGAGCTACGTCTCCAGAACTTGCCTGATAAGCAAAAGACGCTGATTGTGCAATGTGAGGGGCTCGGGGATTTTCTGGAGCGGGCAACCGACTTTTTATTAACCCCAAAATACCGCGGCCATAACGTAGTCGTGGCCCACTATTTGATGGGCAAAGTCAAAGAGTTGCCCGCACAGTTGTCTGAGCCGGACCCGCCGATCTCCGACGACGTTAAAGCCGTGTTCAAAGAGTTGCTGCGCACTAACCAACATTGGTTCTTCTCTTGGAAAACCGAGTTGCCTGAAAAGACGTGCAGAAAATTTGAGGCCATACGCAACCTCATCTATCTCGACCAGCTGGACGATCGTCGGACCTCTGTGCGAGCCCCCAAGACCACCGTTCCCTGTTTTGATGGTTTTGAAACCGAGCACGAGAAGAAGGGTAGATAGAGGTGGCGCCGCTTGTCCGGACAGGGGCGCCTAGATTTCAAGTGGAACGTCCGGGGCGGTCATGCTGCCGAGGGAATCGCCGGCGGCGCCGCGAAGTATCCCTCACCGGGCGACGGATCGACCCGGCTCGAACGAGAACGTTTGCGATGGTGCCGCTCAAGGGATTGGCGAATGGGGCGCCGGCCGGGGCTGCCGGAGTCGTGGGCGCTGAAATACATCGCTTCGTACTTGATGTTGCGCCACAGGCGCTCGACGAACACGTTGTCACGCCAAGCGCCGTTGCGACCAGCGACAGCCGCATGCTTCGGCCCAGCACCGCCTCGGTGAAGGCCCCCGCTGTGAAATGGCTGCCGCTGTCAGCAACGGGATGAAAATGACCCACGAGGGGGTGCGGACAAAATCTGGGACTACCCTGGAGATAGTTCATGTATTCATACGAAGACCGTATTAAGGCGGTTCAGCTATACACTAAGTACGGCAAGCGCACGGCCCCTGTTATTCGCGAGCTGGGTTACCCGTCATCCAAAAACCTGCCGCGCTGGTACCGTAAATATATTGAGGCGGCTGACTTGCCGAAGGGATACAGTCGCTCACACCCCAGATATGCTGCCGAGCAAAAGAAGGTTGCCGTCGATCACTATATGAATCACGGTTGCAGTCTTGCGGGAACGAGCAGAACCCTAGGTTTTCCCGGCAGTGACCTTGCCTCGTTTTCACGTACAGCAACTCACGCCACTTGCCGCATCGCTTCGTAAGCGGACGGCGTGCGGTACCCGATCGACGAGTGAAGGCGTTGGCGATTGGTAAGCACTCGATGTGTACCGTAGAAGCGGTAGTTGACGCGCCGGTGCTTGGCGGTTATCGAATGGGCTCGATCCTGGCGGTGTCGGGCAGTTGCTGGGCCACGTTCCATGGCAGCAACGCGTCGATCCGATTGACCGGGTGATCAGCAATGCGCTCGAGCACGTAGGCGAGGTAGGCTTCGGGGATGATGCCGTTCAAGCGCGCCGTGCCGATCAGGCTGTACATCGCGGCAGCGCGCTCACCGCCCGAGTCGGCGCCGGCAAACAGATAATTGCGGCGTCCGATCGCCACGCCGCGTAGCGCACGCTCGGCAATTAGGTTATCGATCTCCGCCTGCCCATCCTCGCAGAAATAGGCGAGCGCGGGCCGGCGGTTCAGGGAGTACTGAATCGCGCGGGTGGTGTCGGACTTCGCAGAGAGTGTTGGCAGCACGGATTCGTACCACTGCCGTAACGCTTCGAGCCGAGGTACAGCCTGGGCCTGTCGCACTTGCCGTCGCTCGTCCGGGGGGGGGCCCGGATTTCGGCTTCTATGCGATATAGCTCGCCGATGCGGTGCAGCGCTTCTTCTGTAATGGCGTTGGGGCGTACTGCGTGCAGGTCGTAGATCTTGCGGCGCGCGTGCGCCATGCACGCCGCTTCGCGGATGCTTCCGTCCTCAAAGAGCGGCGCGTAACCGGCAAACGCATCGGCTTGCAGCACCCCGTTAAAGCTTGCCAGATGTCGCTGTGGGTGCTCGCCCCGTCGATCAGTAAGCGTTCGATCAGTACCGTAGTACGAGTCGTTGACGCGGCAGTGATAGCCGGTTATCGGATCGGCTCGATCTTTGCGGTGTCGGGCAGTTGCTGCGCCACGTTCCATGGCAGCAACTCGTCGATCCGATTGACCGGGTGATCAGCAATGCGCTCGAGCACGTAGGCGAGGTAGGCTTCGGGGTTGATGCCGTTCAAGCGCGCCGTGCCGATCAGGCTGTACATCGCGGCAGCGCGCTCACCGCCCGAGTCGGCGCCGGCAAACAGATAATTGCGGCGTCCGATCGCCACGCCGCGTAGCGCACGCTCAGCGATCAGATTATCGATCTCCGCCAGCCCATCCTCGCAGTAATAGGCGAGCGCGGGCCAGCGGTTCAGGGAGTACTGAATCGCGCGGGTGGTGTCGGACTTCGCAGAGAGTGTTGGCAGCACCGACTCGTACCACTGCCGTAGCGCTTCGAGCCGAGGTACAGCCTGTGCCTGTCGCACTTGCCGTCGCTCGTCCGGTGGTTTGCCCCGGATTTCGGCTTCTATGCGATATAACTCGCCGATGCGGTGCAGCGCTTCTTCTGTAATGGCGTTGGGGCGTACCGCATGCAGCTCGTAGATCTTGCGGCGCGCGTGCGCCATGCACGCCGCTTCGCGGATGCTGTCGTTTTCATAAAGTGGGGTAGTGACCACATAGCTGCCAAAAGTGCCATTTGCGAATGCGGACGTCGCCAGATCGTGCAGACTTACGCAGCCCTGCCGCCCGCCGAGCGCGCACAAACGCTCGTCATCACCGGCACAAATCACAGCCGCGCTAGGCTTCAAAGGCACCGGCAAGAAACACCGACTGCTGGACCGGCTTGATACCATGCAGGCCGAGCGACGGCACAGCAAAAATTACGAGCCGGTATCGCGTGCTCGCTACGAGGCTGAGATTTTCACAGACGATACCGCGCGCCTGCCGGCTGTCGTCATGCGCGAGGCCGAGAAGACGGCCGCGCTTGAAATCAGCCAGCTTCGAAGCCATGCCGGGCACGCGCACACGAAGGACGGCTCCCCGAGCGGCAAGCCGCAGAAGCAGAAGGAGCCGGGCGGTCACGAGTTGTCCTACGACGCATAAAAAATTTATGGACATCCTCGTTTTTTTCAGGGCAGGTCAGGGGGAGACGTCGTTCCCATTTTGAGGAACTTGTTCACTTGGATCATCTTTTGCGGAGAGGTGTTTATATTCAGGGTCGATTCTGTCATCCAACAGTTTAAGATCCAAGGCATAGAGTTTAGCTATTGTTTTTTCAGGCGTTTCGGTTATCCCAAATATTCCATATCGATGAGTGCGCAGCAGCTTCTTGAGTTCGTTTTTTACTTCTACAGGAATATCGGGCTCCGGCTTAGCTAGCCCCTTGGGCAAAACGGAGAGTTCGCCCATCAAATAATGGGCCACTCGCTCATTAAAGCGAGCGTTATCGCCTGACAAAAACTCCTTAGCATCCTTCAAAAACTCTCGTAGACTCGTACACGACGCAAGCGAATGGCGGGCCTTGTCCCCCAAAGCATCGTACCGCTTCTTTAACCCGGCAGTGTGCGGGTCGTCAACGTCTGCATGCACGGCAATGACATCGTCGTCTAGAGCACCCAATAGATTTACTGTTTTCGCCGCCGCTGTGGCAAAGAGGCACCGCATCCGCCCGTCGGGGTTGATAACCCACTTCTGCCTGTACGTGACCTCCGGATGTACGAGTGGCGCGTCCGGCCTCGCCCCTGTGTCCATGTAGAGCTGCTCGTCAGACAGTTTGCTCTCACTGGTGATGGACATCACCATATGGGCCCCGTTCTGCGAAATGGAGAAGTTATTTTTGCACATCCAACCATTAGCGCTGCGATCGAAGCGTGGATCCTTTGCTGCGGCCTCATTCATCAATTCTTGCACTGCGTTGGCGGACAGCATCAGAAAGCCCGCTGAGTTCACCTGAGCAGACGGGAGCGTCCGGTTCTCGTGAAGACGCTCTGCGATTTCAATATTAGCTGCCATGTCAGCGCCCTCGGCCCAAACGTTCTCGGACGTGTAAGGGCCCAGGCCGTCGTTCATCTCGAGCTCGTAGACGCATTGGCCGTGGACAGGGGGTTCCTCATTGAAGATGGCCAACCAATACATAAGACGCGGCGGTGGTTCTCCCCTCTTACGCTCCGGGTCATCCAAAATATCCTTATCTGGTAACGTGCACTCCCGGTTGGCCCAGTCCGTCAGGTGAGCTGTCATGTCAATTTGGAGCGTCGTCGTGGACACGGCAGCCACACCGCCCTCCACGGAGTTCGCTTGCACAGGCTGCCCACTATCCCTCTTCGCCTCCCTCTCCAGAGCCGCGGTCATGACGTCTTGCGGCAAGTCGAGGATCGCTATTGCTTCGGAAGGTAGGGCTGATGCTTCCACTGTCATCGCGACGCCCGTGCCCTTGCCAAGTCGAGCTTCAATGCCGAGGGTAACCAAGCCTGTAGTCGTGTCGTACACCGCGCTAAATCTTGTTCTTTGGGTTTCGGGGGTAGCCATCGCCTTCAACGCGAAGTAATTCTTCGCCTTGGTGACATCGTCCTTCGCGCTCACCGCGGCATGAAAAAGTGTGTTGGCCTCGTTGATTTGGGGGCCGGCGACTCGGGGGCCGGAGAAACAGTCACAAATTGAGTTCCAGATTTTCTTGAACCAATGGTTCCAGGCCGCGGGGTCGGCCTTTTGCATGTCTTCAACGGCAATAAAGAACTGTTTGTATGTGCCGTTTTCGAAGAATTCGAATACTAACGGTTCGTCCGCTGTCGTGCCGGCGTTAATGGCTGGGGGTGGGGCGTTGGTGGAGTCGATGCGCATAGTATGTTCGCCTGACTATCGTTATGATAAAGGACGGCTTGCTAACGAAGGCGGGGGCCGTCAGCCGCAGTTTTCCCGCGATAGCAGTGCCGGCGTTCTTGCCGGCGGCGAGGCCCGGCGCCCGGCAGCACGCGTTTTTCTGCTGCCTCGCAAGCTAAATTCGACAAAACGCAGCGGCTGTGGGGTTTTGACGGTCCGAGCGCGTTCGATGTTTTGCTGTCATTCTGGGCCTCGGCGCAGAGACTGGCATCAGGCGAACGCCTGAAGTCATTGCGATATTGTCGGGCTGTCCGGGGTACCGTCAAGGTCTGCGTTTCCGCCACTGTAGGCCATCGCCGTTGCCTTCACATGTTGGTCAGGTTGGGCGCGTCGTTCGCATCACTGCCCCGCCACTCTGGTAATAGTTCTTGCCCTTGATAAAGATGTCCGAGTCGGCGTTGGTCGCGTTGATGCAGTCGGGCGTAACAGCTTTCGCGGTATTGGGGAATATCGACCACATAGCTGCCAAAAGTGCCATTTGAGTCGCCATACCTCTGGCTGGAATGAGTCAATCTGTCTATCATATGCTTCTATGATTAAATAGAGAGGCAACCCGGTGAAGCGACAATGGGACGAGGGCGAGCTCGACGCGCACTGGACGCTGACCGCAGAGGAGCGGGCACTGCTGCCTGGGCGAACTGGTCATGGCCAGTTCGGGTTTGCCGTACTGCTCAAATATTTTCAGTATGAGGGCCGGTTTCCTGACTCGCGCCGTGAGGTGCCCGCCGAGGTGGTGCGTCACCTGGCCGAACAGTTAGCGATTCCCATCAAGGCGCTCGACGACTTCGATTGGCAAGGACGAACCGCAAAGCGTCAGCGTACTGAGATCCTGTCGTGGCTCGGTATCCGGCGGATGACGGCCGCCGACTGGGATGCCTTGGCGTTGTGGTTGCGTGCCGAGTTGCTGCCGGGCGATCATTCTCTTGAGCAACTGACAGAACGAACGGACGACTGGTTACAAAGTCAGGGTCTCGAATCGCCCGGCACGCATCGACTGGACAGATTGTTACGCGCCGAGGCACATGCGTACGAATCCAGACTGTTGACGGATATTGCCGATCACATTTCCGATACGTCGCGCACTGCACTGGACCGCCTGCTGGGTGCCGCAGATGATGGGGGCGACGAGAGTGGCGATACGTCGGCGCCGGAGCGGGAAATCAGCTTTTCGCATTTGCGCCGGGACGCGGGGCGCGTCAGTCTCGAAACCCTATTGCAGGAACTGGCGAAGCTGAAAGCGATCCGCGGACTTGTGCTGCCGACAGTCACACTGGCAACGGTGCCACCGAAATGGCTGCAGAAATTCCGTCAGCGGGCAGGCGTTGAATCGATCTGGGATTTGCGGCGACATCCTCCACACATTCGCTATGGCCTGGCGGCCTCGTTCTGCTTTCAGCGACAGCACGAAATCGTCGATGGCCTGATTGATCTGCTGATGCAGATCATCCACAAGATCGACAGCAAGGCCGAGAAGAAGGTGGAGGAGCAATTGCTGGAAGATTTCCGTCGCGTGCGCGGCAAGACCGGTGTGCTGTTTCGTCTGGCGGAGGCGGCCGTCGATCATCCGGATGACTCCGTCAAACAGGCACTCTACCCGGTCGTCGGATTGCAGACCCTAAAGGATCTCGTCAAGGAGCACAAGGCGACGGGGCCGGCTTTTCGGCGTGTCGTTCATACTGTTCTGCGGGCGTCGTATAGCAACCACTATCGCCGCATGTTGCCTCACCTGCTTGATGCACTCGAATTTCGCAGCAACAATGAAGCGCATCGCCCGGTAATCAACGCACTGAACCTTTTGCGCCAGTACCGCGATAGCCGTCAGCAGTATTTCGCCGTCGACGAAGTGCCGGTCAAGGGCGTCATCCGCGACAAATGGCGGGAGATCGTGATCGACGAAGACAAGGACGGCAAGGAGCGCATCAACCGGATCAACTACGAAATCTGCGTATTGCAGTCGCTGCGTGAGCGGCTGCAATGCAAGGAAATCTGGGTGATCGGTGCTGAACGCTACCGCAATCCTGACGACGATCTGCCGGCGGATTTCGGGGAGCGACGCGAGGCTTACTATGAAGCGCTTGGGCACCCTGCAGATGTCGAACTGTTCATGGCCGGTATCCGGCGGACGATGATCGAGGCATTGACCGCGTTGAATCAGGGGCTGCCAAAAAATTCACGCGTCACCCTGCGCCCGACAGGCAAGAACCGCATCTGTCTCACGCCGCTCGACGCACAACCCGATCCACCGAACCTGCAGCGTGTGAAAGCGGAGATATTCAAACGCTGGGCGTCGACTGGCCTGCTCGATGTGTTCAAGGAAGCGGATCTGCGCATCGGATTCAGCGATGCATTTCATAGCGCAAGTACGCGCGAAGTCGTGGATCGCGCGACGTTGCAACGCCGACTGCTGCTCTGCCTTTATGGTCTGGGCACCAACACCGGACTGAAGCGCGTGCTGACCGACGAACACGCAACCACCTACAAGGAAATCCGCTACGTTCGCGAACGTTTTGTCCGCAAGGACGCGCTGCGCGACGCCATTGCTCGTGTCGTGAATGCCACATTCGCCGTGCGGCAAACCGCCATCTGGGGAAACGGTAGCACCACCTGTGCATCCGACTCCAAGAAATTCGGCGCGTGGGACCAGAACCTCATGACCGAGTGGCATATCCGCTACGGCGGTCGCGGCGTCATGATCTACTGGCACGTCGAACACAAATCAGTCTGCATTTACTCGCAGCTCAAGCGCTGTTCGTCGTCCGAGGTCGCAGCCATGATCGAAGGCGTGCCGCGGCATGAGAGCAACATGGAGATACAGAATCACTATACCGATAGCCATGGCCAGAGCGAAGTTGGCTTCGCGTTTTGCCATCTGCTCGGCTTCGAGCTGCTTCCACGTCTGAAGGCGATCGCATCACAAAAACTGTATCTCCCGACGGCCGGCAGTGGCGCCGACTACGCGAATCTTGAACCGGTGCTGACGCGCCCGATCAACTGGACACTGATTCGGCAGCAATACGACGAGATGATCAAGTACGCGACGGCGCTGCATCTCGGCACCGCCGAAGCAGAAGCCATCCTGCGGCGCTTCCAGCGCAGCAACCGGCAGCATCCAACCTATCAGGCGCTTGCCGAACTCGGCAAGGCAATCAAGACGATTTTCCTGTGCCGCTATCTGGATTCGGAAGCGTTGCGCCGCGAAATTCATGAAGGGCTCAATGTCGTAGAAAACTGGAACAGTGCGAACAGCTTCATCTTCTTCGGCAAGGGCGGAGAGGTCGCGACGAACCAGCTGGAAGACCAGGAACTGTCAGTGCTGGCCCTTCACCTGCTGCAGATCTGTCTGGTGTATGTCAACACGCTGATGATCCAGCGTGTACTGTCGGAGCCACGTTGGTGGCGAATGATGCAGGCCGCCGACTTCCGCGCGCTGTCGCCGTTAATCTATGCCCACATCAATCCATACGGTCGGTTCGATCTGGACATGGGTAAGCGGCTGTCGCTCGAGGCGTTAGCGGCCTGAGCGAAATCGTCATCCTATCAATAGGGCTTGCCCAAGTGATCGATTTCAGCTACCCCACAAAGGCCAATCAATGAAATCAATTTTCAATTTTGATCGACTTACCGTCACAACCTGTCAGATCCTTGTGATCGGAACATGATCGTCGGCTACGCACGTACCTCTACCGTCGATCAGAACGCCGGATTTGAGGCTCAACTGAAAGAGCTTCGCGCCGTCGGTTGCGAGAAACTGTTTCAGGAGCAGGTTTCGTCGATCGGTGAACGCATCCAGCTTGCTGCTGCGCTTGAATATGTGCGGGAAGGTGACGTGCTGGTGGTCACGAAGCTCGACCGGCTGGCCAGATCCGTCGCAGACCTGATGACAACAGTGCTGACCCTCGATCGCAAGAACGTGGGCCTGCGCGTGCTGAACCTGGGCATGGACACGCATACCCCGACCGGCAAGCTGATGCTGACGGTCCTGGGTGGAGTCGCGCAGTTCGAACGGGAAATGATGCTCGAGCGCCAGCGCGAAGGCGTGGCCAAAGCCAAGGCAGCGGGCAGATACAAGGGGCGCAAGCCGATTGCCCCCGAACTTCGGGATGCGGTCCTGCAGTTGGCGTCGCTCGGAACGACGAAAGTCAGTATTGCCCGCCAACTTAACTTGGGCGAGGCCACCGTCTATCGGATCCTCGCCGCGGCCAAGGCGGCCGAGTCAGGCTGAGACTGTCGGGCCGCGACGTCCTCATTCGCAAATGGCACTTTTGGCAGCTATGTGGTCACTACCTGAAAGTGGCGCGTAACCGGCAAACGCATCGGCTTGCAGCACCCCGCTAAAGCTTGCCAGATGTCGCTGTGGGTGCTCGCCCCGTCGATCAGACGTGTAAGCAAACCAAACGGCAGGCGCTTCATTGGAGCCGCACGGCCGGTCATCACGCACGTACACCCAGAGTCGCCCGGTCTTGGTGCTACCTCGCCCGGGCTCTAACACCGGCAATGGTGTGTCATCGCCGTGGACCTTGGTGCCGCCCAGCGCGTAGGCACGCAGAGCTTCCACCAGCGGATTTAACAACCAGCTCACGCGCCCCAGCCAATGCCCCATCTGCCCAGCATCGAGTTCCACGCCATCCCGGGCATAGATCGCCTGCTGGCGGTACAGCGGCAAATGGTCCAGGAATTTGCTGGTGATAATGTGTGCGAGCAGATTCGGGCCAGCCATGCCACGCTCAATCGGGCGGCTCGGTGCCGGCTGCTGCACAATCGTGTCGCAACAGGCGCACGCCAGCTTGGGGCGGCGGTGGCGGATCACACGGAAGTGCGCCCGTACGTATTCGAGTTGCTCCGAGACGTCTTCGCCCAGCGGCTTGAGATTACCGCCGCAGGCCGGGCAATCTTCGGCCTCGGGTAGGTAGAGGCGCTCTTCACGCTCGAGGTGCTCCGGTAACGCAGGGCGGGCGGGACGTGCTTTAGACTCACGCTGAATCGGCGCCGCAGCTTGTGCGGCACCTTCGTCGGCCTGCAGATCCTCCAGGCGCAGCTCGAGCTGTTCGATCTGGCGCGCAAGCTTCTCCGACTTTCGCCCAAACTGCATGCGCTTGAGCTTGTCGATGAGCAGTTTCAGATGCGCGACTTCTTGCTCGCGCGATGTGAGGCGCGTTTGCAGCGCGGCGAGCTGTATTTCGCGCTCGTGCAAAACCTGCTGGCTAGCCAACACCAACGCCTTGAGGGCATCGATGTCGTCAGGCAGATTGGCGCGGGAGAAGCTCATGACGTAAGCCTATCGCCCAGAGCACCCGCTGCCTATCGGATATCTCCCAAAAAATACGTTATCTCGCACTGCGTGGGCGAGCCGCGTCGATGGGCTCGCGCCAATCGAACCCTTCAAGCAAGAGTGAGAGCTGCGCGGTGGTGAGTGCCACCACACCCCCCTCGGCCCGTGGCCATGCAAACCGGCCTTTCTCCAGCCGCTTTGCCAGCAGGCACAGCCCGCCATCGCTCCAGTACAACGCTTTGAGCAAATCACCGCGCCGGCCACGAAACAGAAAAATGTGCCCCGAAAACGGATCCTTTTGCAGTACCACCTCGACCTTGGCCGCCAGACCGTTGAAGCCACAGGGCATGTCGGTCACGCCCGCGGCGATCCACACCCGCGTATTTGATGGCACGCCGATCACCGAAATGCCTCCAACACCGTGCGGAGCACCTGCGCATCAACAGAACCGGAAACCTTGACTGCCGCCTTACCGATCCGTACTTCGATCGTGCCTGGATCCCGCTGCACTTCAGCAGATATGGGGGCGAGCGCGCGCCCTGCATGCTCGAGGGCTGCGCGATCGCTGACGAGCGTCACTGGCAGCAATGGCGCGGGTTCGATGGCAAGCTGCGCCCGATACTTGCGCCGCCATTTGAACAGCATATTGGCGTTGATGCCATGCTCGCGCGCAAGCTTTGAAACCGATACCCCCGGCTCGCACGCCGCCGCTGCCAGGCGCTGGCGAAACGCCACATCGTAGTTCGGACGACCACGCCGTCCATTCCCATGATTCTTTTCTGATTCCATAGTAGTTCCCGTCACTTAAGTAGCGGGAACTACTTTCCCAATACTTCATATCGCTCACAAGACGGTATGAATCGAGCGCTTACGGCGATTGTAAAAGCCTTCGATCCAATCAACCACGTCCAGTCGCGCCTGCGTTCGCGTCTCGTAGTGGCATCGCGACGTTGGCTCGACCTTTAGGGTCTTAAAAAAAGCTCTCCATCGGCGCATTGTCTCACGCATTGGCACGCCGGCTCATCGACATGGGCATGCCGTACCCCTGAGCAAGCTCGCGATGCGACCAACTCGCGTATTGCACGCCGCGATCGCTATGTACAATCAAGCCCCGCGGCGGCCGACGTTGCCAGTACGCCGAGCGCAGCGCCGTACCCACGAGCTTGGCATCGATGCGCTCGGACATCGCCCCCCCGACGATGCGCCGGCTTCCCAAGTCCAGAATGGCCGCCAGATACAACCAGCCTTCGTCCGTCGCTAGGTACGTGATATCCGCGACCCGCGCCTGATTCGGTGCCCAGCCATCAAAGCGTCGCGCCACCAGGTCCGGCGCCACCGGCAAGCGGTGCGCCGAGTCTGTGGTCGTCTGCCATGCCCGCCGGTATACCGGCCGTAACCCTTGACGTATTAGGCTGCGGCGCACGCGCTCCGCACTCGCCTTCATGCCCTGGGCGGCCAGCGCCTTGACCAGTCTCGGGCGTGCGTAGCAGCCGCGGCTGAGCGCGTGCAAACGGGCGAGTTCGTCATCGAAGGCCGCCTGCCGCTGCCGGCGCTCGCTTGGCCGCCATACCCGCCATTGGCAGTAGCCATTGCGCGAGACCCTCAGCACTCGGCACAGACGGCTTACGTTGTATTGGTCGCGGTGAGCGTCGATCCATGCATACTTCACCGCGACCCCTTCGCGAAGTATGCCGTCGCTTTTGAGAGGATTTCCACATCGAGTTTGGCACTGGCTAATTCCTTGCGAAGCCGGCTGACTTCCGCCTCCAGCTCCGATACGCCGGGCTTCGCGCGGCTCACAGAGGCGGCCGCGCCTGGCGTGGCCGCCCCGCCTTCGCGCTGCTTGCGCGCCCAGTTGCCGAGGGTCGCCACCGGCACGCCCAGACGGCGTACCGCCTCATTGTCCCCGACTGAATTTGCCAGTCTTGCCGCCTCCACCCGGAACTCATCGGTGTAGCGACGATTCGGTACGCCTTTTTCGCCCATATCGTCCTCCGTTCAACAGATTATCCAACTTCTCTGCTGTACGTCGTTTCGCGGCAAGGTCAGCATCTCCGTCAGACAGTGCACCGGCGTCCTGCTGCGCGGATCGCTCAGATCTCCAAAAGCGTCTTCAATACTGAGAACTTTACTGTTCATCTTTTGCTGCGCAAAAGACAAAAGTCAACGACTTCGCAGCAGAGTTTACAAGCGAAATCTTAATCCCATGATTCCAAAAGGTAATTCCTTCGTGCGAGGGCCCTGCTGGCGGGGCCGGGGGCGGAGAATATTCAGGTGTCCACCTGAGGGAGGGGCGGGGCGAGCCGGCCCATCATGGGCGCAGCGACCTGCCTTGCGCGCGGGCCGCCACCGCCCGAACGCAGCCACGTCGACGGGGCCTGGGGCCGCCAGGCGGGGGTGCGTCGGACGACGCGCACGCGTGCGGCGGCGCGTCGCTGCCGGGTTTCTCGGCGGCTTTCTTGTCAACACGCCGACTCGTCAAGACGGTCGGACTGGAGAACTCATCGTGGCCCTCCCGGCTGTTCGCATTCACGGCAATTTCCTAGCAAGCGCTTTGCGCCAAAACACCGTCTCCTGGGGGGACGAGTTAAAGTCAAATCTGGTGTACGGGGCGTGAGCAAGATTAGGCGGCCAGGGGCTGCTGAGCCGGTGTGCTGTCGGTCACCGGCTCTCCATCCTTGAACGTCATCCCGTCAAGCATCGTCGCGATCTTTTCGGGGGCGCGGATGCGCCGCCACGAGTCTTCGGCCGACTCGATCAGCTTGAATGCCAGGCCGAGGAACGTCGCGCGCGAGACGCAGTTGCGCGTGCGCTTGGTGCGGTGACGCACCGTCGCGAAGGTCGATTCAATCGGATTCGTCGTGCGCAGATGCTGCCAGTGTTCGGCCGGGAAATCGTAAAATGCCAGCAGCTCGTCGCGATCTTGCGTCAGCTTTTCGACCACCTTCGGATACTTTGCCGAGTGGGTATCAACGAAGTGATTGAAGGCAACCAGCGCTTCGGCACGCGTGGCGGCCATCCAAATGTCCTGCATCGCCTTTTTGGCGCGGGCCTGCTGCGATTTCGGCAGCGCGTTGAGCACGTTGCCCATCTTGTGGAACCAGCAGCGCTGATGCTTGGTCTGCGGGAACACTTCTTCCATCGCTGCCCAGAATCCCATCGCACCATCTCCGCAAGCCAGCAGCGGCCCTGACTGCAGACCGCGCTTTTTCAGATCGAGCAGCAGTTCGGCCCACGACGCCTTCGATTCCCGATACCCGTCACTGATCGCCACACGCTCTTTCGTTCCGTCCGGTTTGACACCAATGATCACCAACAGGCACTGGCCGTCGGAATCGTCGCTGCGCACGCCGGTGTGAATGCCGTCAGCCCACCAGTACACCCAGCGCGCCAACGACAACTCACGCTGATTCCACTGAGCATGCTCATCGGCCCATTGCGCCTTCAGACGACTCACCACATTTGGCGACAGGCCGCTGACCTGGCCGCCCAGCATGATGCCCATGGCTTCGCTCATGTCGCCCGTCGAGATGCCTCGCAGGTACAGCCACGGTAGTGCGGCCGACACGCGTGCGGATTTGCGAACGTACGGCGGCACGACCGCCGAATTGAAGCGGATGCCCGAACCCGAGCGATCACGCACCTTCGGTACCCGAACCGGCACCGGACCGATGGCCGTGACGACTTCGCGCTCTGGTAGGTAGCCGTTGCGCACCACGGCACGCCGACCGTCGATCGACCTCACGTTGCTGTACTGTTCAAGCATGCTCGCCAGTTCCGCTTCGACTGCCTGCTCGATGATCTGCCGCGCGCCTTGCTGGATCAGTTCATCGAGCGCGCTCTTCGTTTGTGCTTTTCTGCCGTTCGTTTCTTTCATAATCTTCTTCATGGTGGTCGGGGCCGGCTCGCGCCGGCTTTGCTCGGTGTGCCTTCGACAAGCAACATTCTCAGCTAAACCGCCACCGCCTTCTCATATTTCCCAAAGCACTCCGTACACCAGATTCGACAATAGCTCTGGGGGGATGCCGGTGCGCGCTCCTGTACGCTAGCTTTCGGCAACTTCGTCGACCGGCTTTGCGGCACCGAGCGCGCGGCCGTGCTCGCGGCGATGGACGTAGTGCAGCGCCGAACCGAAGTCGGCAACGCGAGCCCGGGCGATGGCGGGGGGAGCGACCACGACGTGATACAGGCCTATTCCTTGCTGAAGAAGCAGCTCCCGGAGGTGCGCTTCTCAGAGGATCTCGACACCGGGACCTTGGTCATCACTGGGCTTGCCGCGAAGTCCCTCACGATGACGGTGGGCAAGGACGCGATTCCCTACCTCCGCCTACAAGGTTGGAAAGACATTGCCAGTCTCTTCCAGAGCGCGCATCAGGACGCCGCGCAGGGCGCCTTCACGCGTCTGGTTTGCGCCCCCACGGGGGCGGCGCAACTGGCCGCGTTCGCTGATTTGTACCAGTATGTGCGCTATATTTCACCCCCCCCCAATGACCTGGCAGGTATCGTCCCAGGGGCCGGCAGTCTTTCGCGTCGGCGAGCTGGCCATCCCGTGCTATACAGAGCACGCCGCACTCGCCAACCCGATCAATGTCGTCGAGACGGCTCGCCTGCTGTGTTTGATCCACTATGAGAACCAGCATGTGCTCAGCAAGTTCCACCAAATGCCAAAGGTCGTGCCGAAGCACACCGATATGTCGATCGACGTTCAGATACGCTATTTGCGCAGCGAATCCCCGCTTGTCGATGCACTCAAGCGCCTTGGGCTGCATCAGCATGACGACGACGGGCGCTACGCGGACGAGCTGGGTCGCTCGGTGGGGGATCTGGCTGCCGGCTTTCACACGGCGAGCGATGAAGACATTGGGGACTTCGTGGGACGGTCGACTCTCCACGCGCAGAAACTGGTGGGCATCCTGAGTGCTGACTTCAAGGAGTCCGCTCGTGACATACTTGCGGTACACAAATTCGCCTGACGGGACCGGCGCGTCCCGGTCCGGCCGGGGCCGACAGGCGGGGCCCTTAGCGTTTGGCGCGAGCGCCGGGCCCGGGCGGCGCGGCACCGCGCGGCCGTGCGTCATGGTTACCCCTCGCGGCCCCGGCGCACGGCGGCCCACGCTCGCACCTAACGACGGCGGCGGCCCTCCCCGGGTGCGCCTGCCATGGGCCACGGCCGCCACGTTGGCGAGCGAGTGCCCGAACCCTTATCCCCGGGTCGGCCGAGGCTACATGCTGTACCCATTTCTGGACGTGTTGCGCCGAAAGCTCGTAGGCTGGCAGGTCGATGCCGAGCAGAGCGTGCTGAACAGCGAAGCCTCAAAGTACTGTGCGCTCGCGAAGCGATACAGCCCAACCAGGTGATGCTGCATTCGGACACCGGCGGCCCGATGAAAGGTGCGACGATGCTCGCCATCCTTCAGACGCTGGGTGGCATGCCGTCGTTGAGTCGCCCCGGCGTGAGCATTGGCAACCCTTATTCCGAGTCGTGGTTCACGACTCTAAAGCACCGGCCGACTTACCCGCTGGGGGCATTTGACACCTGGGGGCCTGAACGTCGAACGATTGCGCCAGCAGGTTTGGCGCCACCGGCAAGACGTGGCGCGAGTTTGTCGTCGCCTTGAACTTGCGCTTTTGCCGGCAACGCAGGCCCAGTTTGCTCCGGATCCGTTTGATGCGATGCACGCCTACCCGGACACCGCGCTGCGCCAATTCACTTTGCAGTCGCTCGGGACCGAAGGTTTCCCGCGTGCGACGGTGAGCGGCCTGGATTTCGGCTTCCAGCCGGGGCTCTGCCTGCTCTCGCCTCGAGGGTTGACGCCCACGCCAGGCGTAGTATCCGCTCACCGAGACACGCAGCAGGCGACACAGTGCCGGCACGGGATAGTGGGGTCGCATCTGCTCAATCGTGGCGTACTTCATCGCGACTGCCTGGCGAAGTAGGCCGCAAACTTTTTTAACTGATCACGCTCCATCTTGACCTCTGCGAGCTCGCGCTTGACGCGGCTCAGCTCTGACTCGGCCTCTGTCTTCGGACGTTGTGTGCTGCCGATCTTCGCGAGGTCTCCGGCCTTGTCCGAGCGTTGCCAGTTCCCCAGCGTCTTGATCGATATTGACAGCCGCCTGGCCGCCTCGCTACTGCCAACCTCGTGCGCCAGCTTGACCGCTTCTGCACGAAATTCCGGCGTGTAGCTCGCTTTGGGAATTCGATTCATGGTGCTCTCCGTCTCGTCATTGTACGAAACGTTGGCTTCCACTTTTTCCGACCGACCTCAATCCTTCCTTCGCCGCGCGCAACGCCGTCACCTCGACGGCCTCGCCCATGGCCGAGAGATTCAAAGTGCGCAGCAGCGCCAACAATTCATCGCGCGCACTGGCCATGTTGGCTCCTCGACGGAATCAGACGGTCGTACCCCGACAAATCGATGACGCCCTTATCGATGGCCGGTGCCTGGGTCGGAGTCGTTTTTACAATGAGCTCGCGCACCGCATCGAACGTCGGCAATTGCTGCTGGTCCAGCAGCAGCCCGATCGCGCACTCAACTTCAGCTTCGCTCGTGCTCGCTGCCAGATGTAGCAGGCGCAGATACTCCTTGTCGGCCCCGGCAGGTTTGCCTTCGAGCAGCGCGTCATAAGCGCGCCGGAAGACGGTCGTCGGGAACAACTATTCCCGATAGCAATAATTGGCGAAAGCGCCAGGCTTTCGTAGCAAAGACCGGATCAGGTGACGATAGTCGATACGGCGCTGATTGCGGCCAATCAGCCTGGGCAGCGTCAGCACATGCGCAGTACCATGATGCAGTTCCAGTGTTTCCGAGCGAACCCGCACTTTCACACTCGCACCGATCAGGCGCGACGGCACGGTGTAATGGTTGTTGAGCACCCGGATCAGGCTAAAACGCGACACCCTGACTGTCAGCTCGCGCGTGAAGTCCAACGGTGCCGCCGGCAACGGCCGCAGGGCAGCACGGTCGGCTTCAAAGCGAAGTGTGCGTGTTAGGTTGCGGCTTCGTACCAAATCGCTCAGAAACCGTTCGTACGCGGTACGATCGTCGAACTCTCGGCTGCCACGTACACGCAGCGCCTGGTCTACCGCAGTCCTGAAGCGGAAATGCGACTGCTCGACATCGCCGTTCTGATTGGCGCAACCTGCGGTATTGGCTGACGGCTGCATGCCGTAGTGATTCAGCAAGCCTCGGTAATTGGCGGTGAACTCGTGCCGGCCGTCACGATCCAAATCTCGCACCGCAGCCGTGAGGCTGTCGGTCCGATGCCATTGCGGAGCACCTCCGATTTGCCACAGGCCAGCTTCCAACCCTTCGGCTAAAGATTCAAAGCTCTCCGGGAAGCAAATGCGGTTCGCTTCGACGTTCGAGTACGTCAGGACACGGTGATACACAAGATGCTCAAACGGAGCGCCGGCTATCGTCACTCCGAGTGAATTCATCTCAGTAAAGTCGGACTGCGCCATCCGCCCCGGAACATGCTCCTGCGGGAACATAATCTCCCGCTCCGGACCGCTTTGCGCACGCCACGCCTGCACATGGCGCTGCAGCGTGCGCAACTGGTTTTCCTGATACCGCCCGGGATACACCTCGCAGAGCAGAACACACAGCGTCTTGGCGAGTTAAAGTCAAATCTGGTGTACGGGGCGTGAGCAAGATTAGGCGGCCAGGGGCTGCTGAGCCGGTGTGCTGTCGGTCACCGGCTCTCCATCCTTGAACGTCATCCCGTCAAGCATCGTCGCGATCTTTTCGGGGGCGCGGATGCGCCGCCACGAGTCTTCGGCCGACTCGATCAGCTTGAATGCCAGGCCGAGGAACGTCGCGCGCGAGACGCAGTTACGCGTGCGCTTGGTGCGGTGACGCACCGTCGCGAAGGTCGATTCAATCGGATTCGTCGTGCGCAGATGCTGCCAGTGTTCGGCCGGGAAATCGTAAAATGCCAGCAGCTCATCGCGATCTTGCGTCAGCTTTTCGACCACCTTCGGATACTTTGCCGAGTGGGTATCAACGAAGTGATTGAAGGCAACCAGCGCTTCGGCACGCGTGGCGGCCATCCAAATGTCCTGCATCGCCTTTTTGGCGCGGGCCTGCTGCGATTTCGGCAGCGCGTTGAGCACGTTGCCCATCTTGTGGAACCAGCAGCGCTGATGCTTGGTCTGCGGGAACACTTCTTCCATCGCTGCCCAGAATCCCATCGCACCATCTCCGCAAGCCAGCAGCGGCCCTGACTGCAGACCGCGCTTTTTCAGATCGAGCAGCAGTTCGGCCCACGACGCCTTCGATTCCCGATACCCGTCACTGATCGCCACACGCTCTTTCGTTCCGTCCGGTTTGACACCAATGATCACCAACAGGCACTGGCCGTCGGAATCGTCGCTGCGCACGCCGGTGTGAATGCCGTCAGCCCACCAGTACACCCAGCGCGCCAACGACAACTCACGCTGATTCCACTGAGCATGCTCATCGGCCCATTGCGCCTTCAGACGACTCACCACATTTGGCGACAGGCCGCTGACCTGGCCGCCCAGCATGATGCCCATGGCTTCGCTCATGTCGCCCGTCGAGATGCCTCGCAGGTACAGCCACGGTAGTGCGGCCGACACGCGTGCGGATTTGCGAACGTACGGCGGCACGACCGCCGAATTGAAGCGGATGCCCGAACCCGAGCGATCACGCACCTTCGGTACCCGAACCGGCACCGGACCGATGGCCGTGACGACTTCGCGCTCTGGTAGGTAGCCGTTGCGCACCACGGCACGCCGACCGTCGATCGACCTCACGTTGCTGTACTGTTCAAGCATGCTCGCCAGTTCCGCTTCGACTGCCTGCTCGATGATCTGCCGCGCGCCTTGCTGGATCAGTTCATCGAGCGCGCTCTTCGTTTGTGCTTTTCTGCCGTTCGTTTCTTTCATAATCTTCTTCATGGTGGTCGGGGCCGGCTCGCGCCGGCTTTGCTCGGTGTGCCTTCGACAAGCAACATTCTCAGCTAAACCGCCACCGCCTTCTCATATTTCCCAAAGCACCCCGTACACCAGATTCGACAATAGCTCCGTCTTGGCCTGCAACGCCGGATCTCGCTGCAGTTGCGCCTGGACCCACGGCCAATCCGTCAGGAAAGGGTTGGTTCGGGTACGGTGCGTTGTCGGCGCCTTCATCTGGCTCGGCAGCTTGCCGGCGCGTTCGTATTTGCGTACCGTCCGCTCGCTCATGCCGGTCCTGGCTGCCGCTAACTTCTGGCTCGTTCCTTTGCGTCGTTCTTCCAGCAACAATCTGATTTCTCCGTCTTGCTTCATGTGGCCTCCTTGCGGAGGCTGCACGATAAACAAGAGCCAGACCGGAATCGGCCCAGCTCTCTTCAACCGGCAAATCTAATTGTCGCCACCGGAATTTCTAATTGTCGCTGGACAGGCATTCCGTCGCCATGCGGGCGCACGAAGCCCTGTCCCAGGCTGCGAGGGCTTGGGCGCGCACCTCGCGTTTATGCTGCGCGTTACGGTTGTAGCGGCCTGCCCTGAACAGATTCGAAACCTGTCCATGGACCGATGCGAAGCGTTGCAGCTGGCGCGCCAAGCCAGCTCATAACCTTCCATAAATCGGGCATCACGACTTGGTTTCGAAAGAAATTGCCCGTGTCGAGAGGTAAAAGAGCACCCGGGGCACCGCTGATTTGTTCAAAACGGGGCGTTGGGCGAGGTAGCACGGTAATGCCCCCTGAAATCCACCGCTAGGAGAAGTAGAATTTTCTCGTTAAGAGGGAGTTCTGCAGATGAAGAAGTCGAGATTCACGGACAGCCAGATACTGGAGGCGCTCAAGCGCGCGGAGGCTGGGCTGGCGGTGCCGGAGCTGTGCCGAGAACTGGGCATCAGTTCGGCAACGTTTTATAAGTGGCGCTCGAAGTACGGCGGCATGGACGCGTCGATGATGTCGCGCATGAAGGAGCTGGAGGCGGAGAATACCCGGCTTCGCAAGATGTACATCGAGGAGAAGCTCAAGGCTGAGATTGCCTCGGAGGCCCTGCAAAAAAAGTTCTGAAGCCATCTCGTCGGCGCGAGATGGCAAAGCAAGTTGTGCAACAGCGGCGCGTGTCAATTCGTGTGGCGTGCGCGGTGCTCGGCATCAGCGAGTCGTGCTACCGGTACGCGGCGAAGTTGAACACGGAGAACGAAGAGATTGCCGACTGGCTACTGCGTATTACGGGCTGCCATCGCAACTGGGGTTTTCTGCTGTGCTACTTCTACCTGCGTAATGTGAAGGGATTCGGCTGGAACCACAAGCGCATTTACCGAATTTACCGGGAGCTGGAGCTGAACCTGCGCATCAAGCCGAAAAAGCGGCTGGTGCGCGAAACGCCGCAGCCGCTATCGGTACCGGAGGCCATCAATGAAGTGTGGTCGATGGACTTCATGCATGACCAACCGGTTGACGGGCGCAGTATCCGGACGCTGAACGTGATTGATGATTTCAACCGCGAGGCGCTGGGCATCGAGGTGGATTTCTCGTTGCCATCCGAGCGGGTGATTCGCACGCTGAAGCAGCATATGGAATGGCGAGGCAAGCCGAAGGTCATCCGGTGCGACAACGGCCCGGAATATTTGAGTGCGGCCATCGTGACATGGACGCAGAAGCAAGGCATCCGGCTGGAATACATCGAGCCGGGCAAGCCGCAGCAGAATGCGTATATCGAACGGTTCAACCGGACTGCGCGATACGAATGGCTGTCGCAGTACCTGTGGGAGGACCTGGAGCAGGTTCGCGAAGCGGCGGCCGACTGGATGTGGATTTACAATCACGAGCGCCCGAATATGGCATTGGGCGGTTTTACCCCGAAGCAGCGGCTTGCCATGGTCGCTTAGTTTCTACTTCTGCTGACCGTGGAAAACGGGGGCATTACCGCACAACCCTTCCTGCTGCCAGACGTCGGGCGTAGTGGTAACAGGCACCGGCGAGCCGAGGTGTGGCACCTTACCGGCCTACATCGCTTCGTGACGCACGGGGGCAATCTCATTTGTGTCAGCGTGGATTTCAGGGGTTTGCCGGAGGGCGGTCGGGCCGAGAACCTTAATAATGACAGCATCACCGTTGTCACGATCTGAGCGCCCGCGCTCCGTAAGGCGACGGTTTTTCCCACGCGACGCGTGCGGCCAGCGGGGCGGCGTGCTTAGGACAACCTACAAAAAGACCGCGCTCGGCAACTGAAAAACTGCCCTCGGGCGGGGCTTTCGAACCAATTTCTCAGGAGAAACGCAGCATGCCAGACAGAGTAACCCGCCGGTGCGAGCCCACGAAGGCCATTGGCCTGGAGCTAAAGTTAAACTAGTCAATCAAGTTGGGGGAGGCGAGCGAAGGGGGATGCGGCTATTTTCTTGGACTGTTTTACGTCGTTAACCCGAGGCTTTCACGGTACTCGATGGGGCTGAGATAGCCAAGGGAGCCCTTGATCCGCTTTTCGTTGTACCAGCGAATGTAGGCGTTCAGTGCCTCTACGAATTGCACGATGGTCGTCGAACGCCAGTCCCCTGGATAGAACATTTCGGTCTTCAGCCTTCCGAAGAATCCCTCACAGGCCGCATTGTCTGGTGAGCAGGCTTTACGCGACATGGATCGGATCAGATTAGCCTTTGCAACTCGCGATAGCCAGCCAGGCCAACGGTAGTGGCCACCCCGATCGGAATGTACGATCGGCTTCTCATCGTCCTCGGTCACGGTCTCGATAGCCGCATCTAACATGGTATTCACGAGCTCGGCGTCGGGGCTTGTGCCAATCGACCAACTGACTACCATGCCATCGAAGCAGTCGATCATCGGCGATAGATATACCTTCCCGGCCGGGATCTGGAACTCGGAGATATCCGTCAGCCACTTTTCGTTGGGGGCGGTAGCGTGGAAATCGCGATTGATGATGTTATCTGGGGCAGGGCTAATTTCCCCGACATAAGAACGATATCGGCGCCGCTTGGGCCTCGCCGCGTAGAGGCCGCCTTGTTTCATGAGGCGACGCACGACTTTCTCCGATAGAAACACGCGTTGTCTGCTGAGCGCTGCCTGCACCCGACGATAGCCGTAGGATCGGTGATTGTCCTCGAAGATTTCCGCAACGGTACGACGAACTTCGGCATATTTGTCGGCAACCCGCATGGGCGACCGATGGTAGAAATAGGAGCTGCGCGCCAAGTCCAGCTGCTCAAGCAGCTCAGCCAAAACGTACTGCTCTCTCAGGGCGTCAACCAGCGTCGTCTTCTCCCGGTTGCTCAGGAGTTGCAGGTCGACGCCCAGGTCTTTTTTTAGGTTCATCGCGCAATAGCGTGGAGGGATTTGACAAGTTTTCGTACTCTTGATGGCAGGAATTTGCCATCAGGAGTGCGTGGAGATGCTGGATCGCAAGCTGCTGGAGTCGCTGGGAGGCTGGCAGGGCTATGCCGTCGAACGCGTGGAGTGGCCCGAGGGCACAGGGCGCACGCTGTCGATCTATTTGAAGCCAACCGCCAAGGTGATGCTGTGCGAGCAGTGCGGCGCACGATGTCGCCAGGTCCATGAGACCACGGTGCGCCGGGTGCGAGATCTGCCGTTATTTGAGTACCGGGTTGTTCTTCATGTTCCACGCCGGCGCTTGTTGTGTGAGCAATGCGGTGGCCCGCGCCTGGAGCGGCTTACTTGGCTGGGTCGCTACCAGCGGGTGACGGATCGGCTTGCGGCGGCCTGCAGCCAATTGCTGCAATCGAGCAACGTGCAGGCGGTGGCGAGGTTCTTCGAGCTGGGTTGGCATACCGTCAAGACGCTGGACAAGGCCCGGCTCCGAGCGTCAGTGCGCGAACCGGATTGGTCCAGGATCGAGTATTTAGCGATGGACGAGTTCGCCCTGCATAAAGGGCATCGGTACGCGACGGTAGTCGTCGATCCGATCAGCAGGCAGGTGCTGTGGATCGGCCCAGGACGCTCACGCGAGACGGCTCGGGCGTTCTTCGAGCAATTGCCGCGTGGGGTCGCCCAACGCATCAAGGCCGTAGCCATCGACATGACTACGGCCTACGAGTTAGAAATCCAGGCCCACTGCCCACGGGCGGAGATCGTCTATGACTTGTTCCATGTCGTGGCCAAGTACGGACGAGAGGTCATTGATCGGGTGCGCGTGGATCAGGCCAACCAACTGCGCCAGGACCGTCCCGCGCGCCGGGTCATCAAATCGAGCCGCTGGCTGTTATTGCGCAACCGCGACAAGCTAGACCGGCAGCAGGCCGTCCGGCTCGACGAATTGCTGCAAGCCAACCAGCCGCTGCTGACGGTCTATGTCCTGAGGGACGAACTCAAGCGGCTCTGGTTCTACCGAAGACCTGCCTGGGCAAAACAAGCCTGGCACCACTGGTGCGAGCAGGCCGAGCAAAGCGGAATAGCCCCCTTGAACACCTTCGCTCAGCGTCTGAAAGGCTATCTGCATGGCATCCTGGCCAGATGCCGACATCGTCTAAACACCAGCATCGTTGAGGGCATTAACAACACTATCAAGGTCATTAAGCGGCGCGCCTACGGCTACCGAGACCAGGAATACTTCTTCCTCAAAATCCGCGCCGCCTTCCCCGGTAATGCTCAATGAACCTTTTTTTAGGAGTTCATTCGCCTTCTTCAACAGGTCCTGTTCAAGCTGCAGATTGCGAATTTTGCGCTGGAGCGCTTCGACCTGCCGTTCCAGTTCGTCCCGATCTGTCTCTGCGGGCGAGCCTTTGTCGCGTTTCATGGATGCAGGAGCCTCTCGGCCGAGTAACTGGTTCTTCCAGTTGTACAGCGTCACCCTGTCGACGTCCAGCTTTCGGGCCACCGCCTCTGCACTTCCTTCCCGTGTGCACAGTTCGTACACCGCAGCCTGCTTGGACACCAATGAAGCAGTTGGTCGACCGGCCTTGCCAACCACGCATTTCCTGGTTTCCGGATAGCGCTCGCGAACCCACTCCGTTAGTATCTGGCGACAGGGATAGCCCAATGTCCTGAGGGTGAAGGCGAAGCAGCGCCCGTGGTTGACGTAATGCTCGAGTGCTACGTTCTTCTGTTCTTCTGAGTACTTCGGCTTTACGCGAACATACCCCCTCTGCAGATCGCCAATCTTCTCGAATTCGTTACACCACGCCTTGAGAGAATTCTTCGTCGGGTAACCCAACTGGCGAATGGTCGCTTTGCTGCGCTTCCCGAGTTTCAGGTACAGCTCGACCGCCCGAACGCGTTCTTGGTATGAATACATGGACTACCTTCAAAGTAGTCCAAGATTTTGTCCGCATCCCCGGTGGGTCAGATTTAAACCGGCGTTGACAACCAAGAGCCCATCATGGCGGCAACCCCCTATGGTTCACGTGCGCGTGGACGAGAACATCAAGGTGCAGCCGGCGGAAACGCTGGCCGCGATGGGCCTGACCGCTTCGGATGCGATCCGCGTGTTCCTGCCCCGTGTTGTCGCTGACCAGGAACCACCGTTCGCGCTCAAGGCGCCCCACGCCACCACCCGCGCCGCCCTTGCAGAGGCCGACGAGCTTATCAAGAGCCGCCGCGCTCGCTTTGCCACCGCTGACGCGTTGCTTAATGCCCTCGAAGAAGCCAGCCGCAAGTAAGCGGGCGAAGCTGCCTCGCGCTTCGGATTACACCCGGGACTTCCTCAAGCATTGGCAGCGTCTGTCTCACTCAAGCCGATACGACATGAACCGACAGAAAGAAGCCGTGACGCTGCTGATTGCCAGCGACGGGCCATCGCCGCCTAAATGGGTCAATCACCCGCTCACGGGGGGCAGGTCACGCGGGCCTTGATGATCCACATGAAGCGCGATCAATCTCGAATGGGCTTGTGGCTTCGTGAACTCGAGCAGCGAAGTCATCCGCACGTCGCGCTCATTGCGCTAGCCAACAAGATCGTCCGAATCTGCTGGAAGGTATTGACGAGCCAACTGCCATATCGACCATTTCCAGACGCCCCCGTAGTCGCCTGAGAACAACGAAGTGTCGAAGTCCTGTTTTGCGAGTCCTGATTAACTGATGACACAGAACCGTTGACCGGCATGCCAAGAGCCCGGCTAAAAAAGCAGTCTTCGATGACTGAACGCTTTATTGGGTTTGGTGTGTGCGGATTCCATCATGGCCAGCAGTTACACACTGCGCAAACAGGCCGGATACATTGACGCAAACGTTGTTCTGTCGAAGCGGAAAACCAGTGACTTGCAAATCCGGGGCAGACCATACATTTTTAAGACGTCGCGCTCCTCCTCGGTACGACGCAGTTGCGCCCGAAGTCGCAAAATCTCGCTCTTGGCCTCGACCAGCTCGCTCGGCTGCTTTTCGGTCTTGTCCGGGGTGACCGCCTTGACCCACTTGTAAAGACTGTGCGCTGAGACGCCAAGACGGGCGGACACCTCTGCAACGGAGTGGCCGCGTTCGACGATCTGGCAGACCGCCTCTTCCTTAAATTCCGGTGTAAATCGCTCTGCACTCATGGACTTCCTCCTATGCTCAAATCATAGGCCAGAAGTGCTTACGATCCCGGCAGCAGTCCAATCATAGGCCAGAAGTGCTTACGATCCCGGCAGCAGTCCACCCGGCGCTCGCCCGGGCATCAGCCGGCCGTGAAAATCAGGTGTTCGCCCGAGGCGGTCCGATCCGGCAAGGCCGATACTTCACTCAACGACTAGCGCAACCCAGCGAAAGCCGCCCGATCAACCCGGACCACTGACTTGATGAAGAAGAACCCTCATGTTTGCACCCATCGTCTACGTCATCCTCACGTTCCTCGGTCTGCTCGGCCTCCTCGCCCCGGAGTTCGAGAGCCTGCTCACCAACGACGCCTGCGTCGAAACCGGCATGCACGGCGCAATCACGGTCGGTCATATCTTCAGCTACTGATCCCGGCTGGCCCATTTGGAATTCGCTGACGCGGGTCTCAGCTAACACGCGAACTCTAAGTTCACGACTCTTCTCAGACGCGCCTCGACCCGGTCCGACCTGCAAGCCATCAGGCAACGCTTTGCTTGCGCTCCTTGGTGAGGGAATCTACCACCGGAAATGTGCAGCCGCGCGGCAGTTTTTACGCGTCGACAGGCGCCTCATATCGGGTTGGGCGGAATAGGACGGCCAAGACGGTCCCGGCCAATTTGTTGGCTGCTGCGGCACAACGACATTGAAGGGGCGCCGCGCCAGCAAGTCGTCGAGCCACGGTGTTCGACGGCCACGGAGTACCTCCAATCGCGCACCGTGCACCAGCAGCGTTCGAAGGTAGGTGTTACCTCGTCTGCTCAGGCCACGCTGTCGTATGCGAGCGCCACTTCCGGTTTGCCGCGGAACCAGGCCGAGGCACGCGGTAAATTCCCGGCCGCAGCGGAAGGTAGCGCGAGTGCCAAACGCAATCTCAGCCTGGTACAGCTTCAGACGCACACGCACTCGTAAATTGATACACCGATGCCGGGGGTTATGCATCGAATGGCTGGGCGCTGCCTCCTTGAGATTTCGTTTTCGTTTGACGTCATCGGCCTCGATGGACGACGGTGGAATGCGGTTGATAACACCGGCTTGCCGCTTCTCCCTGAGTCGGTAGGAGTCGCCGGAGATGGGGACTACCTGAGCGTGGCGCAGTAGCCGATCAAGGAGTGCCGCGGTGCGCGTCGCGTCGTCGGAAAACGTTTGATGCCACTGGCCAAAATGCCGCTGCACCACTCGGGACCGATGGAAGGCGAAAAACCGAGGGAAGCTCAGCTCTGGATAAACGGATTTTTTCGTACGCTAGCAGACAGCGATTGCAGCGACCCCGCCATCGTTGGCTGCCGGGCAGGCTCAATTTGCTTCTATTCGATACTTCGATTAATAGCGAACTATGCAAACGAAACCGGTTGTTGTGGCCTTGGCAGCCCTGGCCCATGAATCCCATCTGGCCGTGTTTCGTGCGCAGGTCCAAGCCGGCCCGGAAGGACTGCCGGCCGGGCGAATCGCAACGCTGCTGGATGTTCCGCGCATTGCGTATCCCATCGCAGCCAGCGAAGCCGGCGCGGGCCTGCGCAGTTTCGCTGAGCCATGGGCCGACACGACAACGCCGGGCGCATGGTGTTGACGGTGTTCGGGGGCATGGCCGAGTTCGAACGCAGCCTGAATACTGAGCGTACTGGTAGCGGCCGAGCTGCTGCGAAGGCGCGCGGCACGTAAGCGAGTCCAGGGTAGCGTCTCGACGGTCTGCCCAGAAGTTGTCAGCGTCGCGCTCACCACACCGCGTGGCGGGAACTACGCCGAACACCGAAGCCCCAAAGAAAAGGAGCCGCAAAGGCGGTTTCAAGAGCCTGCGCGTCACTCCTTTCACTGGGCCGCTCGCCAAGGCCGCTCCGTTATCCCCATCCCAACGTCCAAGGCACGTGCATCGACGATACACAGTTGGTCCTGCGAGACGATGGCCTCGACCTCCATGTGGGGCTGGCCCACAAACATGCCGAGCACCCGGAGGAAGCCATTGTCCTGCATGCTTAACACGCAGTTCGGCGCGAGCAACGCCAGGTCCGGCCTGAGTCGGTGGCTCTGCTCGGGCTGCTTGCTTTCCTCGAGCTCCCTGCGGCCCGGGTCCATGGGGTGGTCGACCACTCCGAGCGCTCCGGCTAGCGCCGCGCGCGTCGCCGGAGCCGCGAGCTTGGCTAGCAGGTTCTTTTGCGCCAGACTCATGCGCTCGAAAATGGAGGCTTCCGTGAAGTTGCCGGCCTGCAGCAGCGCCTCGACTTCGTCGGGTGCCGGGTCGGGCGTGTTTCGGAAGCTCTCGGTGGCGGCCCTGGCGGCGTCCCTTGGCTCCACTTGCATGGTGAGCGGGGCGGCGTCTACGCCGCTGAGGGCGATCGTCACAGTGTCATGAGCAATTTCCTGGTACTCGAACTTGCTCTGATCTTCAGAAATCATTTCCCTCCTGACGCGCTCAAAGAGCTTGAGTACGTCGGGCAGGTCGTCGTCGCCCGGGTGAGAGAAGCAATACAGTAGCTCCCGAGTCAACGCCGTCTGGTGGGGCATCGAGAAGAACAGGTTGCCGAAACAGCCTTTCGAGCGATTGACGTCTTCGAAGGACGTGGCCGCGCGGGCATCCTCAACGTCGCCGACCGTGATCGCGCGGGAGGATCCCGTGAATTTTAGAACCACGTCTTTGCGTGACCTCACGGGCGCCTGGTCCCCTATTCCAACGGTGGTCACGCGTCCGGCGGTGTTGAACTCCATGTGTGTTCTCCTGCAAGTTCGAGGTGGATGGCGCAAGTTGCCGCGAAACAGAACGGCCGCGGGACCCGGCTCCCCCCACAAAGCCAATGGGGCTGCGTCAATGTGGACGGCCGCCACCCCATATGCTCCCGAGGCGCCGCGTAAAATCGGCTGTTCACGTTTGGCGGGCGGCCCACAGCGCATGTTCTGCAGCCATTGTGGACTTCATCCAGGAAGGCCGTCCTCAGGCGAACACCTGAGGTGGGCGACGGCGCGGGGTCGGGGCCCGGGGAGCAACGGAACAATGAAGTCAGTTAAGCCCGGCGAGCTCGCCCGAGGCACTTCATAAATCGCTTCCTCTTGCCAAAGCGCGCAACGCTCCGCGCGTAACGGACTCGGGTACGCAGAACGAATAGCGCCCGAACCGGTTGATGGGCTCTTGGCCGAACGGCGACAGCCGTGCCTCGTCCTGGGGCGGCACCGGGTAGCCCTCGCTGCGCAATTGCGCCAGCACCGCGTCCATGTAAAGCGTGTTCCATAGCACGATCATGTCCACGACCAGGCCGAGCGCGCTCAGCCGGTCTTCCCGCCCTTTGCGGTAGCGCTGAAATCGCTCGCCGCGCTTGCCGTGCAAGACATCGCGCGCCAGACTGTGGCGGCCTTCGCCGAGATTGAGTTGCAGCAGCGTGGCGCGGCGACGGGACTTATCCTCGATGAAGTTCAACGTGTGAATGGTGTTGTCGATGCGACCGATTTCGGCCATCGCCTGAGCCACGCTAGCCGGCCGTTCATCGATCTGCAATGTGCGCATTGACCTTGCCTCGTTTTCACGTACAGCAACTCACGCCGCTTGTAGCCTCGTTTCGTAATCACACGGCGTGAGGTACCCGATCGATGAATGGATGCGTTGACGATTGTAAAAGCCTTCGATCCAGTCCATCACATCCAGTCTTGCTTGGGCTCGTGTTTCGTAGCGGCATCGCGACGTCTGCTCGACTTTCAGCGTCTTGAAGAAGCTCTCCATCGGCGCATTATTCCAAGCATTGGCACGCCGGCTCATCGACATGACCATCCCGTACTCCTGAGCAAGCTCGCGGTGCGACCAACTCGCGTATTGGGCGGATTCAACTGGTCGTCGCAACATCTCCAGATTGGAGGTGTTGAATGGGACGACCACTGGGATGGAGCTCAGCACAAACGGGAAGGCCCCTCATGCGATCACCTGGCAGACCGGGCGTCAATCAACTCGATTCGAAGCGAGCATTCTGGAAGTGCATCGCACAAGGGATGGAGAGCGAGGCCGCAGCGCTGGCGTGTAACGTATCGCAACCGTTGGGGCCGCGATGGTTCCGTGAAGCGGGTGGCATGGCACCGATCGACCTGGTGCCACACTCTGGGCGTTACTTGTCATTTTCGGAGCGCGAGGAGATCGCAGTGCTGTGGGCGCAGGATTGCAGTGTTCGTGAGATTGCGCGCAGGCTGCAGCGGTCACCGTCAACGATTTCACGCGAGCTACGCCGTAACGCCGCGACCCGCAGTGGTACTCTGGTGTATCGGGCAACGGTTGCCCAATGGAAAGCTGAACGCGCGGCCGAGCGTCCGAAGGCCTCGAAACTGGCAGAGAACGACCAGTTGAGGGCATATGTGCAGGCTCGCCTGGCTGGAACGATCACTGACTTTCGGGGCAAGCCGATTCCCGGACCTAACGTTCCGTGGAAAGGACGAAGACAAGGGCGTCGTGCGGACCGTCGTTGGGGCACTTGCTGGAGTCCGGAGCAAATCAGTCGGCGAATTCAGATTGACTATCCCGATGATCAGTCTATGCGGATCTCCCACGAAGCCATCTATCAAGCACTCTACATTCAAGGCCGAGGCGCGTTGCGACGAGAGCTTACTGCTTGCCTGCGTTCGGGCCGCGCACTTCGCGTGCCGCGGGCCAGGACGCAACAGCGCGGAAAGCACTTCGTCACTCCGGAGGTGATGATCAGTGAACGCCCGGCAGAAATTGCCGATCGAGCTGTTCCTGGACATTGGGAAGGCGACCTGATCATTGGCCTTAACCGCTCCGCGATTGGCACTCTGGTTGAGCGCACCACCCGGTTCACGATGCTGCTGCATCTTCCACCAATGGAGGGTCATGGCGTCGGGGTGCGTGCCAAGAACGGGCCGGCGCTGGCAGGTCGCGGGGCAGAGGCGGTTCGCAACGCTATCGCGACAAAGATCGTGCTACTACCCGAGCATTTGCGGCGATCACTGACATGGGATCAAGGCGCAGAGATGGCCCAGCATGTACAGCTACGAATCGACACAGATCTGGAAATCTACTTCTGTGATCCCCAGAGTCCATGGCAACGCGGGACCAATGAAAACACGAACGGCCTACTGCGACAGTACTTTCCGAAAGGCACAGATATGAGTCGATATACCCAGCGTGAACTCGACGCGGTGGCGAGCACACTGAACTGTCGACCACGTAAAACGCTCGGATGGAAGACGCCAGCGGAAGCGTTCCACGCACTGTTATCCGCAACATAACGATGGATGTTGCGACGACTCCTTGAACCTAAGTTGCACGCCGCGATCGCTATGTACAATCCAGCCCCGAGGCGGCCGACGTTGCCAGTACGCCGAGCGCAGCGCCGTACACACGAGCTTGGCATCGATGCGCTCGGACATCGACCACCCGACGATGCGGCGGCTTCCCAAGTCCAGAATGGCCGCCAGATACAACCAGCCTTCGCTGGTGGGCAGGTACGTAATATCGGCCACCCACGCCTGATTCGGCCCCCGTCCATCGAAGCGTCGCGCCAGCAGGTTCGGCGCCACCGGCAAGCGGTGCGCCGAGTCTGTGGTCGTCTGCCATGCCCGCCGGTATACCGGCCGCAAACCTTGACGTATCAAGCTGCGGCGCACGCGCTCCGCACTCGTCTTCATGCCCTGGGCGGCCAGCGCCTTGACCAGTCTTGGACGGCCGTAGCAGCCGCGGCTCTGCGCGTGCAGACGGGCGACTTCGTCATCGAAGGCCGCCTGCCGCTGCCGGCGCTCGCTTGGCCACCGTACCCGCCATTGGCAGTAGCCACTGCGCGAGACCCTCAGCACTCGGCACAGACGGCTTACGTTGTATTGGTCGCGGTGAGCGTCGATCCATGCATACTTCACCGCGACCCCTTCGCGAAGTATGCCGTCGCTTTTGAGAGGATTTCCACATCGAGTTTCGCACTGGCTAATTCCTTGCGAAGCCGGCTGACTTCCGCCTCCAGCTCCGATACGCCGGGCTTGGCGCGGCTCACAGAGGCTGCCGCGCCTGGCGTGGCCGCCCCGCCTTCGCGCTGCTTGCGCGCCCAGTTGCCGAGGGTCGCCACCGGCAGGCCCAGACGGCGTGCCGCCTCATTGTGTCCCACTGAATTTGCCAGTCTTGCCGCCTCCACCCGGAACTCATCCGTGTAGCGACGATTCGGTACGCCTTTTTCGCCCATTTCGTCCTCCGTTCAACAGATTATCCAACTTCTCTGCTGTACGTCGTTTCGAGGCAAGGTCACATGATGCCCATCGCCGGCATAAGAGCGCGCTTAAGCGAGCCGATCAGGCGCAGCCCATCGTCCCAATGCGGCGTGGCGCGATCACGATTCACGCGCTGTCGCGCCAGCGCATTGAGCTCGCCGTAGCCCGCCTGAGGATCAACGCGCCAGAATCGCGTGCCGCCGATGTCAGCCAAGCGCGGGCTGAAGCGGTAGCCCAGCAGCCGGAACAGGCCGAACACCACGTCGCTGTACGCGCCGGTGTCGGTCATGATCCGCGTGGGATGCAACTCGGTCTGCTGCTCATGCACGACGGTCAGCAGTACCAGGCTGTCGCGCAACGTGCCCGGTACGGCGATCGCGTTCAGCCCGATGCACGGATCCGACAGGAGGTTGTACCAAGTGACGCCGCGCCCGCGATTGAAGTATTTCTGGTTGGGCGCAGCGTGGATGGTGCGTACCGGCACGACGAAACGCATGCCGTCGGCCGAAGCCACGCCGCCGCGGCCCCAGGCGCGCGCCAGCGCGATGCGGTTCTGCGCTGCGACCACCACGGCTTTGCAGGCGAAGCATCGTTGCCCGATCTGCGTCAGAAACCTTTCGATTCGGGTGGCTCAACGGGCGACGGCTTTGCGAGCGTAGACCGTCTTCTCCGGCCTCGTGGTAGCGGCGCCGCCACTTGCGAAGCGTTGGCCTGGAGATGCCACAACGCGTGCATAGAAGACCGGCATTGCCGGTCTCGAAATACTTGTGCACCCAACGCAGCCGCATCGAAATTTCGCGCTCCATCGTCCCATATTCGTTGAAACGATGTCCATGAATCACACCGATCAATCGTAGTGCCATAGTTGCTCCCGAAACGGGATGGAAAGCAGCAACTGCCGAAATCGAGTGGCGATGGCACTGCGATTTATCTCAGGTGACACCCCTGTTGCGGGTTGATATCCTTGCGTCGCAATAGCGCCGAGGTGTTTGGCTCCCCCGGCGCAGGTTGTTTGGTCATCTGCTCACCGCCCCCTGAATCGGTGTTGCAGATTTGCCCGCAGCTCATCGCTGCGGGCTTTTTTTGCCGTACATTCAGCGTCTGTCGTTCGATTATCGGCCTTAAAGCCTCCCCATCCTTGGCTCGTGCACTTCGAGCGCATTCCGCTCTTTGGTGGGGGTCTTTGCCGCTCCTGCGGGGGCGGTTTTTTTTCGGCACACTCTGTCCGGATGACGCAACGTTCACCCTCACGGGGCCACGGTCCAGATCCGTTCGCGCTGGCCCATCCACAAAGGTCGTGACAGGTTACCCCCGCCAAGACTTTTGTTTCGTTTGATTTGCCGAGTCTCTGCCTCTGCCGCTTCCTTTGCTTACGCACCCCCTGGCCAGGTGCGGATATCCGAGGTCGCGCGTAGGCGCTCGCCGCGCGGCGAACTCACGGCAACGGCGCGGGACTGCGTCAAATGGCGTGACTTGATACGGAGGAGCGGTTTGATCACGGTAGAAGGCAGCGTCGGCAGGGCTGGGGTTATGCCGATATCACGGTGTAGGACTTTGGCGTGAGACGTGCGTCGGGCATGACCAGCAGCCTCGCTTCGATGGCCGCTACCCCTTCGAGTCGAGCAAATCTTGGCAAGACATACACGCAATCGTACACGCGCTTCACCGTCGACTCGTCCCCAAGCTCTTCAGTTTGAAGTTGCATGGAGCGCAATCGCTCGAGAAGGAAGCCGCGAACGTCCTGTTCTGAGAGCGTCGCGACGCCAAGCGTGCGGGCAAATTCGCCATGTGCGAATTTCCGAACGAGGTCCACAACCTCATCAAGATTCGCTTGAATTACAACTGTCTTCATATTTTCCTGATGTCGAGCATCGTTAATAGGAGGTAAGCCAGACGAGCACTGGTGCCATCCGCTGCGCCCCCCGGACCGAAGGCAAGCGGTCGGGGTGACGGGGTGCGCTCAAGACATCTATGGTCACCTCCATTTTTGCAAGTCTCGAGATAGATCGCACATCGCACCGGCTGCGGCGTCTCGGCCCTGGCATTCCCACTTCATTCCTCACTCTGTTCGGCTGATACGACGCCTAAGGCCCGGATTCATCCATCCGGGTCCGCGCGCTTCGCTTGCACGCGGCCGGCATGCACGCTCGGCCATTTCCCGCTAAGCCGTCTTTCCTGACTTCATCCCCTTGTCCGCGACTGTAGCGCACGGCCCGCTGCCCTCAAGGCGCGCAGGGCCGTGTCCTCGGCTGCGCCTGCGGGCCGCACCCACCCTGCGCTGGTTTCCTTGACGGCCCCGGGTCGCGCACTCCTGGCCGTCGCGGACGATGAACTCAGCAACTGTGATTTGAGTCAAGCACTGTGAAGCGTCATGTCGAATGGTTTTCCGGCTCGAGCGATGGCATTGAGAATGACCAACAGCTTGCGCGCACAGGCCGTCAAGGCGAGCTTCTTCGGCTTGCCAGCGGTGACCAGGCGTTGATAGAAGACCTTGATGACGGGGTTGTAGCGCGACGCGGTAAGAGCGGCCATATAGAGCACCTTGCGCACATCCCGACGGCCACCAAAGATAGATCGCCTGCCGCGCGTTGCACCTGAATCACGATTGATAGGTGCCACACCAATCAATGCGCTGACCTCGCGGCCGCTGAGTTTCCCCAGTTCCGGAACCTCGGCCAGAAGCGTGCTGATCGTGGCTTTCCCGACGCCTTTTACGCTGTCGAGCAATGCTGCCAGTTCGCTGTAATGCGCTTCGATGAAGGACTGCAGATCCTGGTCCACGCGACCGAGTTCACTGTTGAGCGTCTCGATCATGAAACTCACGCTTCGATGCATGCGCTTATCGGGGGCGGCAAGACGCTGCTGTTCGGCAGTGCGTATGTCGATCAGCTGTCGTCTGCGGGTTACGAGCGCCTGCAGCATCCGATGCGTTTCGTCGGTGAGCGGCTTCACTAGCTTGTGCAAATCGCTGCGCTGCAGAAGTGTTTGGCCCATGTGGGCCAGCACCTTGGCATCGAGTCGATCTGTTTTCGCCAGGTAGCCCATCGAGCGCGCGAAGTCGCGCGCCTGACGTGGATTGACCACAGCAACTGAATAGCCGGCCAGCTGCAACTCCGTCGCCACCACGATTTCGAGGCCGCCCGTCGCTTCCAGCACGATCAAACCGATCGATGCACCTTGCGACTGGAGATCGCGCAGGAGCATCACCAGAGACTGATGACCAACTGCGTCGTTAGCCGGCGCGAACGTCGTCTCCCGGTCGCTAAAGCCCACCTCCAGCATGGCCTTCGCCACGTCTACCCCAATGCACAGCGGCGTGCCGCTAGCTTGCTTTGACAGGCTCGTCATTGCCCCTCCTTGTACATGCGAAGTGAAGCCTTCCTACAACTGTTCGGGCTAACAACAAGCGGCAAGGGGCGTACGCCAATAGCTGAGTTACGGGCTTGCGACGGTGATCGCCAGCTCTTGGAAAGAACGGGCTGTACGCCCCTGCCAAAACAACCGTGAACGAGGAACTCGGGGCTGACGTGATCGCTGCGGCATCCACGTCGACCGGGGGCCGGCCGCGGACAACTCTTGCGAGTTGCCCACCGCCTTTGAAGAAGACCTGCAAACCGTCAACCATGCCGAGCTCCCCTGGGTGTTTCGAACCATACAAGGAAAGACGGCGGCAACAGGCCATCCGGGCTCCTCGTGCCGACCGCACCGAAACCCCGAAAAGCGGGCTCCGAATCTTGGAATCCGGTAGCGGTGAATCCCCCCCCTTTTTGATGGAGGTCGATATGCCACCGCTCTCATTGCATCACTGGATCGTCGTGCTGAGTTGCGCGTACATGGAATACACGCTCACGCCTTGGGATGGCCGCAATCACTACCGCCGCACCGTCGATTTTGGTCACGTCGTGTGGTGCTAATCGGGAACGCTCGATATGCCGACCCAGCTCCGCGCTTGCGGCCGCACCCGCCCTGCCGCGAGCCCTGCGCTCGCGCAGAACCCGCCTCACCAAAGCAGTGCCAACGCCCAAACGATGGCGCTCGCCAAGGCGGCGCGTTCCTACCTGGGGCCGTCTCAGAAAGCTATGGCCCCCGTTTTGTCAGGAGACATACCATGCAACTCGCTTCTCACTTTGCTTCCCATGCACCGGCGCTGCGCTCCGAATATCCGTTGTCGGACGACCAAATTCGCGCCGTTGCGCCATCGATTTTTGCACCGACCCCGCACGAAAGCCGCTCCGAGCGGTACCGCTACATCCCCACTGCCATCTTGCTGCAAGAACTGCGCGGCGAAGGCTTCGAGCCATTCATGGTGTGTCAGACGCGCGTGCGCCACGACGACCGGCGAGAGACCACCAAACGCATGATCCGGCTGCGCCACGTGAGCCAGATCAACGGCCACGAAGCCAACGAAATCATCCTGCTGAACTCGCATGACGGCACGAGCAGCTATCAAATGCTCGCCGGAATGTTCCGCTTCGTTTGCCAGAATGGCCTCGTTTGCGGCGATGCCGTGGCGGACGTACGCGTACCCCACAAGGGCGACGCGGCCGCGCAAGTCATCGACGGCGCTTACGAGATCCTGCACGGTTTCGAGCGGGCGCAAGCCTCGCGCGATGCGATGCTGGCCGTCACGCTCGACGACGGCGAGGCCGGAGTGTTCGCCCGTGCCGCGCTCGCGTTGAAGTACGACGACACTACACCGGCCCCCATCACGGCCTCGCAAATCCTGACGCCCCGCCGTCACGGCGACGAGCACCGCGATCTGTGGAGTGTATTCAACCGCCTTCAGGAAAACCTCATCAAAGGCGGACTTTCCGGGCGCGCCGCGAACGCTCGCCGCCAGACTACGCGGCCAGTGCAGGGGATCGATAACGGTATTCGCCTCAATCGTGCCCTGTGGCTGCTGGCCGACGGCCTGCGCCGGTTGAAGGCCTGATTTCGCCATGTTCTTCATGTGGCAGGGGCAGGCAGCCGCCCTTGCCGCGTCTCTCGGTGCTGCCCACTGAACCGCTAGGAGAATGAAATGAACGCGTCCCACCCCGTGACCGAGTGAGCGAAGAATGAGGGTGGATCCTCACGGGCCAACGGCATCGATGTGCCCAGGTAGAAAATGCACGCATTTTCTGGCAACCGGAGGATCCACGATGAACAGTATGGCCGTAGGTGTCGACATCGCCAAGCGAGTATTCCAAGTGCATTACGTTGACCGGGGAACTGGCGAGATCGTGAACAAGGCAATCAAGCGTGAGAAATTTTTGGAGCACTTCGCGAACCGTGCGGCCTGCCTGATCGGGATGGAAGCATGTGGTGGAGCCCACCACTGGGCTCGGCAACTCACGCAGACGGGTCATGAGGTCAGGCTGATGCCGGCGGAGTTCGTGAAGGCGTTCAACATCCGGAACAAGAACGACGCGGCGGATGCCCGGGCGATCTGGCTGGCGGTACAGCAGCCGGGCAAGCCGGTGGCAGTGAAGACCGAGATGCAGCAGGCGATGCTGGCGCTGCACCGGATGCGCGAGCAGTTGGTGAAGTTCCGCACGATGCAGATCAATGGGCTGCGTGGCTTGCTGACCGAATACGGCGAGGTGATGAGCAAGGGACGAGCGAAGCTGGACACGGAAATACCGGCTGCGCTCGGCCGAATCGCAGAGCGCCTGCCAGCGGCACTGATCGATACGTTGCGCGAGCAATGGAACGGGTTGGCAAAGCTCGACGAACAGATCGCGGAAATCGAACGCCGGATGCGCGAATGGAAGAAGGAAGACAAGGCAGTGAAGGCGATTAGCGAGATACCTGGCGTAGGTTTGCTGACAGCCACGGCCGCGGTAGCAATGATGGGCGACCCGAAGGCGTTCAGTTCGGGGCGGGAGTTCGCGGCGTGGGCCGGGTTAGTGCCGAAGCAGACCGGCTCGGGCGGCAAGGTGAACCTGCACGGGATCAGCAAGAGGGGCGACACGTATCTGCGCACGCTACTGATCCACGGTGCACGAAGTGTGCTCACGCACGCGAAAGAGCCCGGAGAGTGGGTCGAGCAGATGAAGATGCGGCGACCGCCGAATGTGGTGATCGTCGCATTGGCCAACAAGATGGCGCGAACGATCTGGGCGGTGCTCGCCCATGAGCGGCCGTACCGGAAGGACTACATGAGCGTGAAACCAGCCTGACCGGATACGCGAAGTAGAACATCAACGTGTTTAACACAGGGTGAACGTCGAAAGGTTGCGCAGCAATCGAGTGTGATGACGAATCAGGTAGGACCGGGACTCGCTAAACCTGAATGGTGGTAGGAGCTTCGAGCTCTTAAGGAGAATGAGGTGCGAGTCAGCGAATTTCATAGGGGCCCGCAGCGGCAATACCGGCTGCAAGAAGGCCGGATATAGAGCTGCAGCCCATCCTGTCAGTCTGAACACACGAAAGCTGTTGCAAACGGGACGCGTTCATATAGATATCACCATGAATGCGACCACTCAGACCCAACACGACGCCGAAGCGCCCACCATCGACGCCGCCGCACCGCTCGAAGCGGCCGACCCAACCCAGCACCTGATGCTGGTTCCACTGTCCCGGCTGCGCTCGCGCCGGTCCAAGCGCAATGTACGCACGACGCCGCGCCTGTCGATTCCCGAGTTGGCCGCGAGTATTTCGCGCGTTGGCCTGCTGCAAAACCTTATCGTGATTGCCGCCGCCCGCGCTGACGACGTGAATGAGCAATATGAAGTCGTCGCGGGCGATCGCCGCTTGAGCGCCTTGAAACTGCTGGCGAAGAAAAAGCGCATCCCCTCCGATCACGAGGTGCCGTGTCTGCTCGTCGCCGATGCGTCGGCCCGTACCGTGAGCCTTGCCGAGAACGTGCAGCGCGAGGCCATGCACCCGGCCGACCAGTTTGTCGCCTTCGCCGCGCTCGTCAAGGAAGGCCGTCCCGTGGAAGACATCGCCGCTGATTTCGGTGTGTCGCCGCTGGTCGTACAGCGACGCCTGAAGCTCGCGAACGTTTCGCCGCGTTTGCTGGCCGACTACCGCAGCAACACGCCGGACGCGCCGACGCTGGAGCAATTGATGGCGCTGACCATCACCGATGAGCACGGTGCACAGGAAGCCGCGTTCTACGGTGCGCCGCAGTGGCAGCGAGGCGCATCCGCCCTGCGCGCACGCCTGACCGAGCGCGAAATCGACGCCTCGGATCCGCTGGCGCGTTTCGTCGGCATGGACGCCTACACCGCAGCGGGTGGCAGCATCCACCGTGACCTGTTTGCCGAGGGCGATACCGGCACCTATCTGAGCGACGTCGCGCTGCTGGAGACGCTGGCGGGCGACAAGTTGGACGCGATGGCTGAAGCGGTGCGCGCCGAAGATTGGGCGTGGGTACAAGCGGTGCCGCACGTGAGCCACGCCGAGCGCCAGACGTTTCAGAACGCGCCGCGCCAGCGCCGCGAACCGAGCGCACGCCAAGCCCGCCGCATTGCCTCGTTACAAGCGCGGCTTGAGAAGATCGAGCGGGAACTGGAAAGCGCTTACGACACCGAGGACGAGGACAAGGTCAGCGACGTGGAATCGCGCCGCGAACAGGTGGCCGAGGAACTGCAAGCTGTGGAGGATGGCTTACAAGACTATGCCCCGGACGTGCGCGCCGTGGCCGGGGCCATTGTGACGCTCGACCCTGAAGGCAAAGCCGTGGTTCATCGCGGTCTGCTGCGCGAGGCCGAGGCCAAGGCGCTGCGCACGCTGGAAAAGCTGCGGCAGGATTTGAGCGCAGGCGGCGTGAATGGTGAGGGCGGCGAGAGCGACGAGGAAGGCCACAACGGTCACGACGCCCCCACTGGTGAGAGACTGTCCGAGCGGCTGGCGCAGCGGTTAAGCGCGCACCGCACGGCGGCACTGCAAATCGAAGTGGCACGCCATCCGCACGTCGCCTTGGCTGCGCTGGTGCACGGCATGGTGCAGACCGTGCTGCAAGGCCGCTACCGCAGCGGCGACTTGCCGCTAGGCGTGAGTCTGACAGTGAAAGACCGGCTCGAAAGGCTGACGCTCGAAGAACCGGCATCGTCTGCCGCTGTGGCGCTGCACACCTTACAGGAAGCTGCTGGGGACGCCTTACCGCAGGACAGCGCGGCACTGTTCGCCGTGCTGCTGGCCAAGCCGCAAGACGAGTTGGTGCGGCTGATAGCCGTGTGTGTGGCGTCTACCGTCGATGTGGTGACGCCATGTGCGGCGCTGCCCACTGTGCAACAACCCGGCGCAGCACTGGCGCAGGCGGTGGGGCTGGACATGGCCGCATGGTGGACGCCCACCGCCAAGGGCTATTTCCTGCACGTGCCGAAGGCGGCAACGCTGGCGGCCGTCAGGCAATACGCTCCGGCACACGTCACCCGCATTTCAAAGTTGAAGAAGGCCGACCTTGCAGACGAAGCGGAACGGCTCGCCGAAGGCACCGGCTGGATGCCCGCCATGTTTGCGACACAGCAGCGGACCGAGCCGCACCTCGAGCCAGAACATCTCCCCGAGGTGGGAGACGGGGCCGACGCAGACGCCGATGCTGACACGTCTCGCGTCGCTGCCACGCAGGCGGACGCCCACCATACAAGTGTGACGTCGCCGGGGAAAGCGTTGAGGCATGATGTCAGGAGAATCGGGCACGGCAGGTCTGCCGCGCTCGGTTCTGACGCGCCAAGCAAGTTCGTCGAGGACGAGACCCCATCACGCCACGAACGCGCAAACGCTACGACGCGAAGGAGGTCCAATCTCAGCTTAAAAATACCGCTCACGCGGCGAGCGGCCGAGGTGCCTTCGCGCACTGACCTGCAGGGCTTTTCAGCAGGCGGCTATGCGCCAGCGCCGCGCAGTGATGCCGTCTAAGGTGCTTTGCTATTTGGGCATACAGCTTGCGCCAAACGAGCATGCATGGCATAATGGCTATGCCATACTGCCCATTATGGAGGAACGACCATGCCGACTCCTCGCCTCCCCGAGAAGAAGCCCGCCCGTTCGGGTGCCCGTGCCCCAAGTGCACTTGTCGGCACACACGGTATCGGCGCCATACCGGATGATCTGGCACTTTTCATGCAACTCGACCCCATTGCACAAAGTCGCGAGATCCGCACAGGGCTCGAATCAAACATCCTCGGTCGTGTGGCGGCCGAAGTGTTGAAAACGAGCGTTCAATCATTACTGACGTATCTGCGGATCCCGTCGAGCACGGCAACGCGCAAGCTCGCTGCCGGCGAACGCCTGAGTAGCGGCGAGTCGGATCGCGTCTCGCGCGTCCTTCTGGTGCATGCTCACGCGGCCGATGTTTTTGAGAGCCGCGACATTGCCGCGCAATGGATGCAAGCCCCGCACGCGGAGCTGGGCGGCGAACGTCCGGTCGCGATGCTCGATACGCAGACCGGCTATGACGCCGTGCAGCGAATCCTTCAACGGATCGAGTTTGGCGTGGGTGTATGAAGCTGTTTCGTTTGGCAAAAGACAAGCCGGGCAGGTACCGCGCAGACGATTTGAGTGGAACCGGAGCCGCAGTGGCCGGTGGACGCTGGAATCCAGTTGGCATGCCCGCGCTGTACACGAGCCTTAATGCATCGACGGCTGTGCTTGAGGTGCGTGTGCATGCGTCAGGGTTTGTCCCTGCTGCGAACCTGTTTCTGGTGGAGGTCGACGTCGCCGATGCGTTGATCGACAAAGGGTACGAGCCGGTGCTCCCGCCGGACTGGAATCAACTCACGATACCGGCGTCCACAATTGAGATCGGCCGGCAGTGGTTGACGCAAGCCAACTCCGTCGCGATGAAAGTGCGCTCCGTCGTATGCCCAGCAGACTGGAACGTCATTCTGAATCCGCTCCACCCGGACTTTCGAAAGGTGAAGGTCTCCCGGCAGGAGCCGTTTACGCTCGATTCTCGGCTATTCCGATAAGTCGAGAAGATCGTCAACAGAGCCTTAAGGAGTGGACAATATCATGCTGCGTGCGCATTGGGAGACGAGTAGATGATGGTACGAAGTCGAGCTCGGACAAGACCTGTTGGGCGATTGGGTCGTGGTGCGCCGATGGGGCGGCAAGGATTCGCGCCGGCACGGCGCAAAGCCCGACGTGGTTTCCGACGAGGTAGAGGGCCGGCAAGTCGTTGAACAGATTCATCGGGCGCGCTTACGCCGTAGGCCGGGCTACTGGCGCATCTGTTAGACCTGAAAGAGATTGGATTTGACCTGACCGACAGTGTCCGATAGTTCTGCGCTCAGGCTCGTTAACCACTTTTCCGTGCAGACTGTTTCTCGCCGTTCAAAACCGGCCCGAGTCGTCAGGATAGGACAACTCGAGCACCACACCGGACGGCAACACTTCGCACATTGTCCGTCAGGTCAAGTACCGGCTGATACAGTTAGACCGCGCTTTTTTCGCATGTGAGAAATGCGCAATTGCAAAGCCGTGTTCGAAGCGATGGCGCGATGGCCGTCCGTCTTTTAGTGTCCAGTGGCTCAGCGTCCACGTCTCAGAGGCCCGCCAGTCTGGCCCCGACGAATCCACCTACCGCCCCCGCGACGAGCGCAAAGCCGACGAGCAGCAGCACGAACCGCCGCGCCTTGCGCTCAAGCGCGAGGTTCACCGCGACGAGCTGCGCCGCGCCGTGATTGAGCTGATTGCCGATCTGCGCCGCCGCGTGTCGGCCAGCTTCGGTTAGTTTCGCGGCGTTGCGGTCGATGACGGACTCGAAATTGAGCCGGGCGGCCAGAAACGCCTTACCGGCCGCGTCCGTGGTGGCCTGCTCCATCTTGGCGGCCAGCGTCGCGTCCGCCTGCTCAAAGCGCTGCACGAGCGCGTCAACCTCTTGCAGCAATTCGGCCATCAGCGCTTCGCGCGCGGTGGAAACCTCATTGCCCATGCTGCCTCCCGATCACCTGAACAACGCCCGGTAGACGTTATCGAGGTTCTTGTGGGCCGACTTGGCCAGGCGCTGGGCGCTGATCATGCTCACGGCGCGCGAGCGGGTCGCGTCGTCGCTTGCTTCGCGCAGCATGGCCCGATAGTCCGTGTCGTCCGCGATAACGTCGGCGACGGATTTGTTCAGTCCCCGCAGCCGCTCGAAAATCTCGTTTTTGAACACCACGGCGTCTGCTCGCAGCGTGAAACTGCGGGTGTCTTCATGCAGGCCGAAGATCGTGCGAAACAGGCGCGGCACGTCGCTCGCGTCTTCGAGCTCGACCTTGTTGAACACCACGCGGATTTTCTGTGCCGGCACTCCGAGGCCCGTCAGTGTCTCAATCGTGTTCACGGTGTCGGTCTGTTGCTTTTTCTCGCTCACCGCAGGCACCACGAAGTAGTCGAACTCGTCGTGCGAGCCTTCGAATTGGCCCATCTGTTTGATGAATTCCTCGACGTTGGACGCGCCCACGTCGACGATGGCCGAGTCGAGCGTCATCAGGCCCTCCTGCAGCCCGCCGTAGTCGCGGCCCCTGAGGCGCAGCGCGCCGGTGTCGGCCGAGCCGGCATTGAGGGTCTCGATCTCGAACCTCGGCGCGTTCATGCGCGGCGCGAGTAGGTGATCAACCAGCGTAGTCTTACCCGGATTCCCGCTGAAATTTAAGACGGCGACTTTCATGTTCGGCTCCTTTCTTTCTCTATCGCGAGTCGCTCATAGCGCGCGATCCGTTCGGCCAGTTCTGCTGGATCGGGCTTCATCAGACGATCGAGCTCCTGCACCGAGAGCGGTTCTCGCGGCGGGGGAGGCCCGCCATCTGTTGCAGGCGGGGCACTCTCCTGCGACACGCACGCCTCGGGCCGGCGTGACACGGGCACCCCGGCCGGCTGTGGTCTGCCGGGCACCTCCGGCCGCTCCGTACTCTGGTTCGGATGCCTGGCACGGTATTGGTACAGGTAGTTTCGGAAGGTGGCTATCGTTAGTTCCAGCCCCCCCCTTGCGCAACGTCTCGACGATCTCGGCCGCACGCACGCCCTCGGCGAGCTTCGCCTCGATCGACGGCATCAGTTGGCGCAGCCGGGAGGTGGAGTTGACCCTGTAAAACCGGACACACCATCACACTAAGGTTGCTGAATCCATCGAGCGCCGGAACTCGCGAGGCGAGCGGTATTTCAGCGCGCTATGGGGGTGATTCTCGTTGTAATGCTCAAATGCAATGGCCAGATTGTGAGCAGCGGTTGCAGCATTCGGCTTCGGCATGAAGGCGACGTAGTCGCGCTTCATCGTTTTCACGAAGCTCTCGGCCATGCCGTTACTTTGCGGACTGCACACGGGCGTGGTCAAGGGCTTTAGTCCGATGTTCATCGCAAACCGGCGCGTATCGTCAGCCGTATAGCCCGAACCATTGTCGCTCAGCCACTCGATTTCGGACGGCGTATGCACCTCGTTGCCGAACCGATTTTCCACTGCGGCCAGCATCACGTTGCGCACAATGTCGCCGCTGTGGCCTGCTGTCGTCGCCGCCCAGCTCATCGCTTCTCGGTCGCAGCAATCCAGCGCAAACGTCACACGCAGCGGCTCGCCGTTGTCGCAGCGGAACTCGAAGCCGTCCGAGCACCATCGCTGATTGCTGCGCGCGACGGCCACTTTGCCATCATGTCGACGGTGGGCTCGCGGCGCAATCGGTCGGCGCTGCGTCAGCAGCCCATGCGTTCGCATGACGCGATAAATGCGCTTGGCATTGAACGGCGCCAGTCCAACTGCAACGCGCTCGTTGCGCAACGTGCCCCAAACCCGCCGGTAGCCATAGCTGGGCAAATCGCCGACGACACGGCGGATTTCCTCGACTACAGTTTCGTCGTCGGTCGGCCTTGATTGCCGGCCATCGCGCCACGTCGCCGGACGCGACAGTCGTGCCGATACGTTCGAGCGCGACACGCCGAGAACTTCACAGACCAGTTTCACTGGCCGTCCTCCGGCAGCAAGGGCGAGTGCGCTATCCATTTTTTTGCTCGGCTGTATTCAACTGCTTCCCGGAGAATCTCGTTCTCCATTGTTTTTTTGCCGAGCATCCGTTGCAGCTCGCGAATCTGCTTGAGCGCATCAGCCAACTCCGATGCCGGAACCACTTCTTCGCCAGCCTGGACCGCTGACAGGCTACCGTCCTGGTACAGCTTGCGCCAGTGGAATAGCTGGTTCGGGTTCACGCCGTAATGGCGCGCGACCATTGAAACCGATTTTCCCGGTTCGAAACTCTCGCGAACCCTCGACAGTTTCTGCTCCGCCGTCCAGCGACGCCGGCGCTCTGGGCCCGTCAATACTTCCATCACTTCCTGCTTGGTGTTAGTCAAAAACACAGTCTTATGCCTACCCGTTATTGTAAGTGGGTCGCTGTGTCCGGTGTTTCATGGGGCCGCTCCAGATGTCGAGTTCCGCGCCATGCTCATCGACGGCGCGCCACAGCAGGTATGGCTCACCCGGCAGGCTCACGAACCTCTCGTCGAGGTGCCACGTGCTCCCGGGCTTGCGGCGTGCCCCTTTGACCCGGTGAGCAAAGCCCGCGCCAAACTTGTCGCACCAGCGGCGGATCGTCTCGTAGCTGACTCTCACCCCGCGCTCGAATAGCAACTCTTCGATGTCGCGCAGGCTGAGCTGAAATCGGAAGTACTAACGCACAGCATGGCTGATGACCGACGCCGGGAATCGGTGGCCGTGATAGAGCGATTTCCGTTTTCTCATCGCTTCATCCTACGCGAACTTACCGATAACGTGACAGTGCCGTCCTGAGTTACAGGGGCAACTCCATACCCCGGTAAATATGACCTCATCTTGCAAATCCAGCAACGCTTATTGTTTACCTCAGCACCACAACATAAGGCTCCGCCAATTTTTCAGGACCGACTAATTGACGTCAGACACCGGCGGAGGCATTCGCGTTAGCCGCTTAACCCGTGCAATATTGGCTGGGTCAATACGGCCGGCGCAACCCAGGTCATCAACCCGAGGTGATGTCGACCTTCACAGGTTTTTCAGAGTCCTTCGCCGACAGGGCGGCACGAAGCACCGTCGCATCGATGTCCGAATCAAGGTTCATGGTTAACGAAGAAAGATTATTTAGCTTTTTCAAGGGTCCAACCAAAGGATCGAATCCGGTTTGATCGAACTCATGACTACCCCTCAGATCAATCGTCAAACTCTTCAAACTTTTCATCTCGGAGATGCCCCTAAACAACCTTAACATTTCTGCATTGTCAATCTTATTCTGTTGCATCGATATTTTCAATGTATCTATTTTATTATACTGCCCCAACTTCCCCAGTTGACTGCCGAAATCCCCAAAAACATTGTCGTAATCCACAATCTCTTTTGAATAATTGAAACTGATATTTAAATTTTCCAATTTTTTTAAATTACCAATTCCACGAAACACCGCTTTCACACTGGAATCCGGATTAGAGGGCAGCTCACGAGCATGGTGGAACAAATCCATATCGATGTCTAGCGTTTCCAATAGATGTAAATCATGACCCAATATGTTACCAAGCTGCTTGTAATCATCACTTTTCCATATCACTTCTTTCAAACCCAAATATAGTTGGCGCACCCCTCCCAGTGCACAGCCATGGAAAAGTTGCTTTTTTAAAGACACCCCTTCGTCTAGCTTTACCATCACCGTTGTTTCCAACAGACTCACGTTTAACTTGTGAAGATTAAGGACCTCTTTCAATGGCGGGCCTGGCATATTAACTTCATGGCCTTTATTCACCTCAACAAATCTCATGCCCACTGACGAAGCCGTTTTCCAGTGTTCTCGATTAATTTCTGCCTGCTTTATATCAGTATTTTGATTATCAGTCGCACCTTTATTTTTGTCGGACGATTCCGCGCTCTCTTTGTCATCCTCCCGCTTGACGGTAAGATGCGTTTTATAAGCCACCCCACCAAATACTACCGATGTCATGATATTTTCTCCAAAAGCATCAAATAAGATTGATTTATTACGATTAACAAATGATCGTCTAAGAGACTGTTTCAAAAAGGCGGCTCAGCGCGCCGGAAGATGTTCCAGCAGACGAGAGAACAGCCGAGTTTGAGGAATGCCTCGTGAATGTCAGCCCGACGTTCGAAGCGAATGCGAAGACGGCGAAAGTTGTGAAGCCACGCATGAGTACGTTCGACAACCCAGCGGAATTTGCCCAAGCCACTGCCGTGTTCTGTCCGGCGCCTGGCGAACACCGATTTGATGCCGCGCTCGCGAAGCCCCTGACGATGCGGCTCGGAATCATAGCCACGGTCTGCGAAGATGACTTTGGGCTTCAGAAGCGGTCGGCCGCGCACGCCGCGAATGGGTGGGATCGCGGCGACGAGCGGCAGCAACTGGGTGAGGTCGGTGTGGTTCGCGCCGGTCAGGATTGCGCTGACGGGGATGCCATTTGCATCGACGAGGATGTGATGCTTGGAACCGGGTCGCGAGCGATCCGTGGGGTTGGGGCCCGTTTTTCGCCCGCCCCAACGGCTCGCACCGACCATGAATCGACGGCTGCTCGTGAGAAATCGAGCTCGCCCGCCTCGCGTAACTTGTCCAGCAGTAGCTGGTGCAACCTGATCCATACGCCGGCTTTCTGCCAGTCGCGCAAGCGCCTCCAGCAGGTTGGCCCCGAACCGAATCCCAACTTGGTCGACAGGTCGCACCAGCGTATCCCGGTCTTGAACACGAACAGGATGCCGTTCAGTGCAGCTCGGTTTGAAACCGGTGGCCGCCCTGGATATTTCTGGCGTCGCGGTTTTGGCGGCGACAGCAAAGGTTCGATCAGTGCCCACAGCTCGTCGTCAATGATTGGCGTGCCCATCCCCTCGGTTCCTGTTGTTCAGATGGCCAAGGTTAACAGCTTGCCGAAAAGGTTAACAGCCCCCCTGGGCTCTTTTTGAAACGGTCTCTAAGGGAGTATGGTCATCGCCTTGCGAAGGCGCAACTGAGATAAATACACGCCGAACACAAGCAGCAGGACGACTCCCCCGCAGGCTCTTATGGACATAGTACGGATCGCGCTGATTGTTTCCGCCGCAAAGCGACGCATCACGTGGGGCGCTCGATAGCGAGCACATCGGGGCCGGTTCGTGCGCGTGCCACATTGCGCACGTGGCGAACGTTCGTCGCCGGGCACCGGGACGTGGAAAGGAAGAGGAGGCGCTGGACCACATATGCGTCCTAGGGAAGGTATGCAAGCCGACGACAATAAATGGCTTTTACTCTATAAAAATGTGTTTTTCTTTCGAAATTGAGCGTTAACCTACCGATTCCGTCATCAACAGGGTCGTCGAAAAGGGACATTGGCGACGCCCCCTTTTACGGACGCACACACGGGCGCTTCTGCTCGAGCGCATCGCGTCGCAAAACTCCTAAGTGGTGCAACACCGTGCCGGCCACTGTGCGGCCGAGTGTCAGCATGTTGCGAAATATAGTCTTAAAAATAATTTCATATGAGACTATGATTCGCGACATGTCGCCCGGTAATGGGCGTGCCGAGCGGTGAGCGCCATCAAGACGCCCTTTGCAGGAGTAACACATGTCGATCGATACCACCGCCCAGGTGCTGCTTGATGACGGCGAGTTCTTCGTGCAGCACAACATCAACTATCCGGCGACCGCCGGCAATGGATTCCTAATGCGCCGGCGTCACGCCTCGCGCCTCACATCGGAAACGGCTGAGTGCGTCGGAGGTTACGACCTGCGCTTTGATGGCAAGTGGCATGCAAGTATCAGCACGCCTTACAACGAACAGACCGATAGCGATTGCCGGCAACTACGCGGCTTCAATGATCGCCTCGCCGCGATGCACGCCCTTTGGAAGCATCGCCACGAAGCGGCCACCCACCCCGGCGCCAATGACTGATGCGAGATCCCACAGACAGTGCCACGCGTGACGTGCAGAGCGGTGCTTTCCTGATCGGCTATGCGCGCGTTTCGACGCGCGACCAGGACCAGACAAATCAGGAGGCGCAGTTACGCGCGACTGGGTGCGGCCGGATCTTCGCCGAGAAGATCACAGGCACCCAACGCACACGTCCGCAGCTCAATCGGATGCTCGACCCCTTGCGCGCGGGCGATGTCGGTGTCGTCATGCGTTTGGACCGTCTCGCGCGCAGCATTCGTGACCTGTTGGAGATCGTTGAGCGCATACGCGATGCCGGCGCGGCCTACGCAGTCTTGCCGAGCCTTGGGCCGACACGACGACACCGGCCGGCCGCATGGTGTCGACGGTGTTCGCCAGCATCGCCGAATTCGAGCGCAGCCTGATCGTTGAGCGCACCAGCAGCGGGCGAGCCGCTGCGATGGCTGGCGGCACGAAGTTCGGCCGCAAGCCGAAGCTTGAGCCAGCGCAGCTAAAGCATATCTATCAACTGGTTGATGAAGGGAAGGCCAGCAGGCAGGAAATTGCCGACCTGTTCGGTATCGACAGATCGACGCTGTATCGCGTGCTGTCGCAGCGGCCGAGCGGGGTGACTTGACGTGCTCGCCACCCTTCGGCCCGGCCGGTCATGCGCCTTCAGACCCAGAAACACTGGGTGCCCATCTCCACGACCGGTTGCGCGAGGTCGATCATCGCGAGACCGAAGTCCCTGGCTTGTCCGAGGCGGGTTCAGAAAAAATCAAAGATGCTGTCCATGGTCATTCCTCTCAATCTGACAGTGGTTCTGATCCATCTCGCCAGCAAGGATTCCTGCAACGAGATCCTTTCACGGCATTGAGTCAGCTGTTGAGTGAAGTATCGTCGTCTCCCGGCAGCATCGGCATCGGGTCAAGACCTGAAGTCATGACCTGCCCCGGGCCTGTTGCGGGCTATTGCACGAAGGATCAACCGACCTGGGCAGCGCGCCAGCCAAGGAGTCTGGCAAGATAATCGTCGTTGGCGCAGGCCAGGATGCGGCAGTTTTTCAGGCCGGTTTTGTAAATGTTGTCCTGGCGCAGAATGGCGAAAGTCTGCGCCGCGTTGTTGACCCGCACGCGGCACTGATCCTGAACTGGACCCCAGAAGTTGGACATCCACCTGATCGGCTATGCGCGCGTTTCGACGCGCGACCAGGACCTGACAAATCAGGAGGCGCAGTTACGCGCGACCGGGTGCGGCCGGATCTTCGCCGAGAAGATCACAGGCACCCAACGCGCACGTCCGCAGCTCAATCGGATGCTCGACCCCTTGCGCGCGAGCGATGTCGTTGTCGTCATGCGTTTGGACCGTCTCGCGCGCAGCATTCGTGACCTGTTGGAGATCGTTGAGCGCATACGCGATGCCGGCGCGGCCTACGCAGTCTTGCCGAGCCTTGGGCCGACACGACGACACCGGCCGGCCGCATGGTGTCGACGGTGTTCGCCAGCATCGCCGAAGTCGAACGCTGTCTCATTGTTAAGCGCACCAGCAGCGGCCGAGCCGCTGCGAAGGCTCGCGGCACGAAGTTCGGCCGCAAGTCAAAGCTCGAGCCGGCGCAGCTTAAGCATATCTATCAACCGGTTGATGAAGGGAAGGCGAGCCGTCAGGAAATTGCCAAGCTGTTTGGCATCGATCGATCAACGGTGTATCGGGTTCTGGCACAGCGCGAGCAACTCCCGAACGGCGTTGCACCCGGTCCCATACCTGCCCAGGGTATTGTCAGGTTGTTGGTTTGTCGACGGGCCAAGGCACAAAGGCAGGAGACGACGCCCGTTACGCCGGCAAGCGGGCAGAGCACGCCCATTCCCCGGCCGCAAAGGCCTGGGTGCGCACCGTGCGTTTGCGCTCGGCATTGCGGTGATAGCGGCACGCCATGAACAGGTTCGAAACCTGACCGTGCACTGAAACGAAGCGCTGCAATTGACGTGCCGACGTAAAGCGGCGCATCCCCTCTTCCCGCACCCGCGTAGGCTGATGCGAATTCTCCGGCCGGCTGTTCAAATCTTTATGCTGGCGGTGCTCAACGCTTAGCCCGAGCTCGCGGTGGGCCGCCGCGTAGCTGCGCAGTTTGTTCGTGACGATCACGCGCGGACAACCGTAGCGCTTGAGCAACTTGCGCATGAGCCGGTTGGCGGCGGCCGCGTCGCGAAAAATGCGCATAGGGGCATGCGCCAGCCCGCCCCTATCCCGGCTCCCCGCCGAAATGCTGGCGCGTCATGCGCACGGTGCGGCTCAGGTGCCCCCTTGCCGCCGCCGACCTAGAGCGATTCAACCGGACGGTGCGCGACGAATGGCTATCACAATACTCCTGGGACCACCGTGCGCACGTGCGGGACTGCGCCGTCGAATAGAGGTGGTAACACCATCACGAGCCTCTTGGCCCAGGTGCCGGTCGAGCGCGTCGGCCGGTCGAGTGCGCCCACGCGACACCACACGGCCTGGCGGTCATCCACCATGCGACGGCAGGGGCGCGCGGCCGTCCCACTGCGTGCGCTGTGGACGCCATGTCAGCGCCACGCAAGACGACGATACCGTGAGGCAAAGCGGGCGCGCCGTCCGACGAGGGGGGCGACATGAGCGTAAGCGGGGTGCTTGCGCGAGCAGCCTCTCGATGCGCCTGGCGCGACGCGCGCCCGCCCGTTCGGCCCGCAACTCACGTGCATGACGCCCCGTCGCCGGGGCGTCGGGCCGGCACCGACCGGCCGCCGCCGCATGACCGCCGCCGCATTCACAACGCCCGCGATGGATGCCCCGGTGCCCCCTGCGCCCACGCGCGGGCGCAGGGCGCGGGCGAAAGTCACTCGCTCGCCAGCGCCTGCGGCGCTTGCAGCGCGAGCCGCAAGGCGGCGACGCGCGTCTCGGCGGTGGCGATCGCGCCGGCGATCTGCGCCCCATCGACGGCGCCCTGTGCGGCCCGCGTGAATTGGTCGATGGCCCGCAGGTAGTACGTCAAGGCCTCTTGGGTGGCGTCGCGGGCCTGCGCCGTGCGCCCCGCTTGCTGATGCTGCGTGACGATAATCTCGTAGCACTGTGCGACCCACTGGTAGCACCCGCCGGCCAGGGCGTACTCCTGCCCCGCCGCGAAGGCCACGGCAGCCGCCGCGTAAGCGCCCCCCTGGGCCAACGCATGCCCGGCGGTCACGTAATCACCCGCCTTCACCATGGCGTAGCCGGCGCTCACGTAATCGTCCACTTTCAGATAGCAACGCGCGGCGTTTTCGGCCGCCTGCACGGACGCCGAAGCGGCGGCGGCGACCCGTGTGTGGTCACCCGCCTGGAGGGCGGTGTCGACGATGGCGGCCCAGGTATCGGCGATCTCGTCGTGGCACCGCGCGGCATGCGCGTACAACTTCAACGTCGCGTAGGCGTCGGCGGCCTTCCTATTGAGGGCGACAGACTCGCTGTGCAGCCCCATCTTTCGGTAGAGGGCGGCGGCCGCCGCCAAGTCGCCGGCGCCCCGCGCAAAGGCGTCCAGACAGGCCATCACGTCCTCGAATTGGGCGGGGGCGCGGTCATAGAGGACATTCACATGGGCGAACTCGATGAGGCCGACTTTCACCAAGAGGGCGGCGGCGGTGATGGCATGATGGTCCTGCGCGTGCGCGTGGGCTGCCTGCCGATAGCATTCGGCCACCAACACGGCCGTCTCCGGCACATTCGCGAAGCCGTTCGCCGCGTTCTCGAAGTGGGTGGCGGCCTGCTTGTACTCCTCGCGCGCCAGACAGTCCGCCGCCTCTTGGCGGCACACCAAAGCATTCAGATACCACCGGTCCCGTGGCGCCAGGTGGAGGGCAAACGCGTTGGGGAGCGCGTTGGCGTCCGCGTTGGCGTCCAAGCTGGCCTGCAGGGCCGTCCGCCCCTGGTGGGACAGCAGGGGCGCGAGCTGCGCCAGCATGAGCTCGCGCAACGCCAACGCCGTGGCCGTCGCCGTGCCCGCCAGGTGCCTGTCGTCGGCGTGCTTGTGGAACATGAGGTTGATCAGGAGGTGGCAGACCAGGTCGTCAAGCTGGCCGTTAAAGGCGAAGTTGCACCAGTCCCGCAGCGCGGGCGCTTGCAACAGCGCCTGACGCACCGCGGCCAGCGCATGCTCCTGAAAATCGAGATCGGGGGGTATGACGGGCATAGCCTCGGGGTCGGCGACGGGGTCGGCGTTGGGGTCCTCGATGGGCATGAGTTGCGCCCCCAAGAGGTTGCCGGCACCGCTGACGTTAGTCTTTCGCATAGGGAAGCTCCTGAGAGTCGCCGCGGCGCTGGCCGCAGGCGCGCGGCCGGCGGCTGCCGACATGCGCTTCAGGGTAGGAGGCGCCCCCGGTGGTGCGACTCCGGTGAACACCTGAAGTCTCCCTCGGACGGGATCGACAGGGGGACGTGAAGCCGGCACGGGGTACGCGGAAGTGGGCCGAGGCCGTTGACATTGGTCCCCGCGAGAAAGTGCCTGTGACACGCGAGGGCGCGCGCCGCGCGTGGCGGTAGACGGCCGGCCCGCTGCGCCTGAGCGTCAGGGGGGGCGGCGCAAGCAAGCCCTGCTCCGGCACCGCCGGCGACGCCGGCCCCGGTCAACCGGCGTGGCTTGAGCCGGTCCGTCCACGCGGGGAGCGGTGCACCCGGATCGGGCATCGAGGGACTCGACGCTCACGACTGTTGATTTTCACCCAATCTCGCCCCCCGGGGTTTTCATCGAATTTTGACCCACCCCAAACAGCGTAGTACCTCCCCTTCGGTGTGAATAAGTCGTCGGCTTCCGTGCCGTTGAGGGCCTTTTTCCGCGATACCCAAGACTTTGCCGAACCGGTCTTGAACCGCCAGGACTCGTTGCCCGTCTCGACGATGTGGCGGGGATGCGTCACCCGGTCGAGCAGCGCAGTGGTCATCTTTGCATCCCCGAATACGCCGGCCCATTCGCTAAAGCTCAGGTTCGTCGTTATCGCCACGCCGGTGTGTTCGTCCAGCTTCGAGAGCGGATGAAATAGCAGCGCGCCGCCCGTCCGGCTGAATGGCAAGTGGCCCGGCTCGTCGAGGATCACCATATCCACTTACGTACATCAGCTTGCGGGCCCCCGTATCGGTCACCAATCAACCGTAATCGAGCGATTTCCTATGTTGAACCGACGGGGCAAGGCCCGCCTCGGCCGTTGCCGTGTGCTGTGCGCGCGCTGCCCGGTCGCTTGAGATGCGCCCGAGTTTGAGCGGTTTGCCTAGGCCGGCAATGCGTTCGTGCCGCAGAGTCATGCCGCGACCTCCAGCGGGGCGTCGTACACCGACAGAGGATGCTGAAGGCGCTCGCGCGGCACTCCCCGGCGCGGCGTCGAAGGCGCCGGCCCCGGCATGGATGTCGGCACGGGCAGCGGCAGCAGCGCTGCCCGCCCGAGCGCTGGCCTTGCGACCGGTCGCGCGCGCGTGGTTGCGTGCGCGCGCATGTTGGCGACGTGTGCGAGCCACCGGTCGATGCGCGCATGGCGGCTTCAACATCCCGCTTCAGCGCCGACCGCTTGAGCGTGGCGGCGAGCGGTATCACGAAAGTCTCCTTCAGACAGCGGTTGAAGCGTTGACCTCCCCGCGGTCTTCGCCCGATAGACGGCCACACGGCTGTCAATATCGATCAAGACGCAGGCGCACCGGCGACGCGCGGTCAAGGGTGGCGCCCTTGCGAAGCTCGGCAGCTCCCAACGCCCGACGTCAGAGACCGAGTCACCCCCGAGCCGAGCCGCGTCAAACGCGCGCTCGCAGCGCTCATGAGGGCGCGTGATCCTTTAAAAATTTGCGGCCGACTTCGCCACGCCGGCGCAGGCCCCGCAAGCGTTCACTGAGTCCATCGAACGGTTCTCCCCTGGACCACGCGTTCGGGCACGGCTTGATCATTTATCGTCAGCGCCCTCCACCGCGCGATACTTCTCTGACAGAATCGCGGCATGACATTCCCCCATCCGTTGGCATACACGCATTGCGCGCCGTCCTCCGGGGGCCTCGAGTCGCCGACGACGTCTGAGAAAGACGTCTCGGCCGAGCGGGTGCGATCTCGATAACCGCCGCCGTTGCGAGCCCCTTGCGTGCCCTGTTGCCCCCGGCAGATACGGCACGCCGACGCCGCAGCCGTGCCGGGTTACATTGGTTTCTTGTGATGCGTTTGGGTAAATTGCAGGGGTCTTGGGGAAGCTGGCGACGCATCTCATTGGTTGGGTGGAGATTGCAAAGGAGCTTACTGTATGGGACGGCTCGCAATTCTGTTCTCGCCGGCCCGGGTGATGGGGCGCGCCTATCGAGGGTGGAGCGTCCTGATCTTGGCTTCCCGCGGCTGCACCACTCCCTGCGCCCCTCCCTGCGCCGCTATCGAGCGAAGCGTTTCTCGCGCGTCGAACTCCGACGTGCATGGTGGGCGCCGGCGGGTTTGTGATTCGCCGGTTTGCGCTCTTTCTGCTCGGCGGTGTACCGATCGCGCTCTGGGCAGCCAACCCGACGGGGATTGTGCGCGATTTCACGCGCCTCGGCGTTTTGCGGGAAAGCCCGAAGGCCGGCGCGAAGTCATCCGGCCGGACGATCATCACCATTGCGAGTCGCGTCGGTTTCGGCGCCGTGGTGGCGCCAATGCCGACGTTTGCCTTAATCCGAGACGCGGCTCTGAGAATACGCGGTGGGCCCTGGGTGTCGCCGGTCGTCGCGATGAATGCCTTGGCCGCGCTGACGGGCACCGCCTCCGGGGGGCACGGCTAATGCCTGAATCGCCCCCGGGGCGCTCAGTACACGCGTCTCGCGCCAGCACACGGCAGCGACCCCGCCCTTATGCGTCAACCGACGGCGCTCGGCACCGGCACCCTCGATGCACTTGCGCACAACGGCACGGTTCCGCTGTTGCTGCCCATCAGCAAACAGACGCATGCACGAAGCTATTGCGACACGTTTATGACGGTGAGCGTTGGCGTGTTGATCTCTTTGGGCGTCATTTTTTGGGGCTCACTCTTCGGATCGTTCCGATCCAATCTCTGACAATAAGGACAGGACACGGCGATGAAAAAGATAACCCGCATTTGCGTATCGGTCACGGCGCTCGCCGCGAGCCCCGTTTTTGCGCATCCGAGCCCTATCGCGCCTACCCATAACTCCTTCTGGGCAGGCTTCACCCACCCACTGACGGGCGCGGACCATATTTTGGCTATGGTTGCCGTCGGTTTGTGGGCGGCAATGCTTGGCGGGCGCGCCTTGATCACTGTCCCGGCAGCCTTTGTGGGGGTCATGGTCCTCGGATTTTTGTCGGCCTTGTTCGGCATGCCACTTCCGACAGTCGAACCGTTCATCCTGGCGTCGGTCGTGGTGCTCGGTTTGGCGGTGGCCCTGGCCCTGCCGGTCTCGCCGACGGTCGGTGCCCTTATCGCCGGCTTTTTCGCGTTTTTCCACGGCCATGCGCATGGCGGCGAAATGGGCAATGCCGTTTTCTTCGCGTATGGCGCCGGTTTTGTGCTCGCCACGAGCTCGTTGCATGCGGCCGGGATCAGTCTTGGTTGCGGTGCGAGTCGTTGGATGGGCCACGCCCATGGGCGCCTGAGTATTCGTCTCGCCGGTGGTGCAACTGCACTCGGCGGGCTGCTGCTCATGGCCATCTAAGCCCGTCGCGTGCGCCTTCTCTTGGCTTGCCTCGCATCTGTCGAGGCAAGGTGTCCCCGTTTGATCCCACTTAAGAGCCTCCGTGGATCGCGTCGAATTTCCTCAAGCGCCGGCGCTTCACCTCGTGCGCCTTATCAGCCCCAGTCAGCCCGTCGGGAGCTTTTCCTATTCCCGAGGACTGGAATCGGCAGTGCATGCCGGCATCGTGAACGATGAACCCTCCGCGGGCCACTGGATCCTTGGCCTGCTGGAGCATAGCTATGCGCCGCTGGACGGCGCACTGTTCTGGCGGATGATCCACGCGCTCAACGAAAACCATGAAAGTCGCTTCCGCGACGCCAATGCGTGGTTGGCCGCGGCGCGAGAAAGTCGGGAGTTCGAACTCGAAGACCGGCGCATGAGCGAGTCATTGGTGCGTCTGCTCATTGATCTGGATGTGCCGCGTGCCGGCGCGTACGCCAATGTCCGGCTCACTTATCCCGCCGCCTTTGCCATCGCCTGCGACCACTGGCACATCGCACCGGCTGACGCGTTGCGCGGACTGATGTGGAGTGTCATTGAAGCGCAAGTCGCCGCGGCGACACGGCTCGTCCCTCTTGCCCACACATCAAGCCAGCGCATTCTCATCGCGTCGGTGCCCCTCATCGAGCAGGCCGCCCACACGGCCATGTCGCTTGCCGACGACGATATCGGCAACGTCGCGCCGGCACTTGCCATGATGAGTGCCTGGCACGAGACACAGTACAGCCGGCTGTTCCGATCCTGAGCCACACCAAGCCGAGCCGGACCCTACGGCGTAGCCGCATGGCGTCGACGAGGGTCTTCGGGCGTGCTCGCGTGTGCCGCAGCCACCGGCACACGCGCCTTGAACGCATACCGCCCCCCCCCCGTCAGCCAGGTGACGAACACAAAGGCGTAAGCGCTCGATCAGTACCGTAGTACGAGTCGTTGACGCGGCAGTGATAGCCGGTTATCGGATCGACGAGTTGCTGCCATGGAACATGGCGCAGCAACGTAAGCGCTCGATCCATACCGTCTTTTCGTGATGTTGCAAGGAAGGCAATCTGATTCCCATCAGAAGTAATGGGAATCAGAGTGATGAAACAGGCCAGGCGCGGCAGACGAGTAGGCTCGAAGAATTACACGAAGGAGTTCCGGGCGGCGGTGGTTGCCCAAGCGAATGATCCGACCCGCTCAATTGCTGAGGTGGCGCTCGCCCACGGATTGAATGCCAACATGGTTGCCCAGTGGCGGAGAAGATCAGCGGATGAGCGAAAAGCATCTTTGGTGTCCAACACAACGCTGCTGCCGGTCGACGTGGTCGATATGCCGTTGGAAAGCCAGGCAAACCGTCATGCCGCGTCTGCGGGCGCAACGCCATTGTTGGGCGTGATTGAAGTGCAGATTGGCAAAGCGCTCGTCAGGATCGATGGCCCAGTTGATGCGCAAGTTTTACGCACGGTACTGGAGAGCCTTCGGTGATCGGCGTGCCATTGAACGCGCGCGTGTGGATTGCGGCCGGCGTCACGGATATGCGCTGCGGCTTTAATAGCCTGGCGGCCAAGGTCGAGTCGGTGCTGCAAAAGGACCCGTTCTCGGGGCACATCTTTCTGTTTCGTGGCCGGCGCGGTGATTTGCTCAAAGCGTTGTACTGGAGCGACGGCGGGCTGTGCCTGCTGGCAAAGCGGCTGGAGAAAGGCCGGTTTGCATGGCCACGGGCCGATGGCGGAAATTTTCAAGCTAGTTGTCGCCTCCACGAATAAATTTCAGGCGGCCTTTCTCTCCTGACTACGGCGCTGTGCGGCGACGTCCTGGTGGTCGATGCGATCCGGGTTCAGGTGCACAGCATCGACGCGCTGCCAGTTGCGCGTGCGGCCTTTCCAGCGCAGCGGGTGGCGTTGCCGGGCGGCCTCATAAAGCGCTGCTCGTCGATCCAAAATGGTCTGGTCGAGATTGGCATGGCGCTGCGCCGGCGTCACGAACCGGATCGCGCTGTGACGGTGCTCTTCGTTATACCAGCGCACCAGCGCGCCCACCCAGGTGCGTGCGGCGAGCAGGGTGTCAAATGCCCTCAGCGGGTAAGTCGGCCGGTACTTTAGGGTCTTGAACAACGATTCAGAATAAGGGTTGTCGTTGCTCACGCCCGGGCGGCTGAGCGAGTGCATGACGCCCAGCGTCTGGAGGGTGGCGAGCATCGTCGCACCTTTCATCGGGCCGCCGTTATCCGAATGCAGAATCACCTGGTCGGGTGGTATCGCTTCGCGCGCACACAGGTCCTTGAGCACTTCACTGGCCAGTGCGCTGCTTTCCTGCGCATAGACCTGCCAACCAACGATCTTTCGGCTGAACACGTCCAGAAACAGGTACAGATAAAAATACTGCCCGCGAACCGTGCTCGGCAGATAGGTGATGTCCCAGCTGTACAACTGGTTCGGCGCACGCGCGCACACCGCACGGGGCTTGCTATGGGCCTGGGCCGGCCGTTCGCTGCGCCGGTGGGCGAGTTGCTTCTCGGCCTTCAGGACCCGGTAGAAAGTCGATTCCGAGGCAATATAGCGTTGCTGATCTGCCAAGCGCGGCACGATCTGGCTGGGCGGCAGATGACCCAATTCGGCCGAGTTCGCCACCGCCAGAAGCTCGGCGCGCTCCTCGGCGCTAAGCTTATGGCGCGGCTCGTGGTGTCGTAATGTGCGCCGGTCCACTGCGTCAGGTTCGCCGCGCTGCCAGCGCTGAACGGTGCGGGCACTGAGCCCCAGAATGACGCACGCGCGTGCTTGGCGAGCCCCGGCCCGAGTCGCCTCGGTGATCAGACCAATCAATACTTTGCGCTGCTCAGACGACGTCATTCGGCCTCGTCCCCGAGCAGCGCACGGTACTTTTTTTGCAGCACCAGTAGCGCCGCAGCCTCAGCCAGCGCCTTCTCCTTGCGCTTCAACTCGCGCTGCAGTTCAACATTGGCCTGCTTCAGAACCCGCACCTCTTGGGCGCTTTCGCGCCGGCTATCACCGTTTCTGCCCGCGGCACAGAACTGCGCTCGCCACTGCGCGAGATGATGCGCAAACAAGCCGCGCTCCCGGCACCAGCCATGCAAGGCTTCGTCGACCAGACCATGGCTCTCCTGCAAGGCCATTAGCCGTTCCTCCAGCGACCAATCTTCCGGTCGTTTTGCGTGTGCAGAGCCCGAGCTCCGATTCGCGGCAGCGGCGCCTCTCATCCATTTCCTCAATGTCAGTACGTTCACGTTCAATTCGTCGGCCACCGCGCCAACCGTGCGGCTCCCACGCCGCAGGACCTTCGACAGCGCTTGCTCCTTGAACTCGACAGAATACGTTTGTTTCACTTTCAACTTACACCTCTGACGCTACTTAATAAGGAAGTTCAGAGGCGACAACTAGTATGACGCCGGGGGGCAGTGGCGTCTTGCGATCGTAGAGCTTGGCGAACGCGACCTTCGAGTAGGTATCGACGAACGTCTGCTGGTAGACCCGGCCCACCCGTTTGGTAATGCCCCCTGAAATCCACCGCTAGGAGAAGTAGAATTTTCTCGTTAAGAGGGAGTTCTGCAGATGAAGAAGTCGAGATTCACGGACAGCCAGATACTGGAGGCGCTCAAGCGCGCGGAGGCTGGGCTGGCGGTGCCGGAGCTGTGCCGAGAACTGGGCATCAGTTCGGCAACGTTTTATAAGTGGCGCTCGAAGTACGGCGGCATGGACGCGTCGATGATGTCGCGCATGAAGGAGCTGGAGGCGGAGAATACCCGGCTTCGCAAGATGTACATCGAGGAGAAGCTCAAGGCTGAGATTGCCTCGGAGGCCCTGCAAAAAAAGTTCTGAAGCCATCTCGTCGGCGCGAGATGGCAAAGCAAGTTGTGCAACAGCGGCGCGTGTCAATTCGTGTGGCGTGCGCGGTGCTCGGCATCAGCGAGTCGTGCTACCGGTACGCGGCGAAGTTGAACACGGAGAACGAAGAGATTGCCGACTGGCTACTGCGTATTACGGGCTGCCATCGCAACTGGGGTTTTCTGCTGTGCTACTTCTACCTGCGTAATGTGAAGGGATTCGGCTGGAACCACAAGCGCATTTACCGAATTTACCGGGAGCTGGAGCTGAACCTGCGCATCAAGCCGAAAAAGCGGCTGGTGCGCGAAACGCCGCAGCCGCTATCGGTACCGGAGGCCATCAATGAAGTGTGGTCGATGGACTTCATGCATGACCAACTGGTTGACGGGCGCAGTATCCGGACGCTGAACGTGATTGATGATTTCAACCGCGAGGCGCTGGGCATCGAGGTGGATTTCTCGTTGCCATCCGAGCGGGTGATTCGCACGCTGAAGCAGCATATGGAATGGCGAGGCAAGCCGAAGGTCATCCGGTGCGACAACGGCCCGGAATATTTGAGTGCGGCCATCGTGACATGGACGCAGAAGCAAGGCATCCGGCTGGAATACATCGAGCCGGGCAAGCCGCAGCAGAATGCGTATATCGAACGGTTCAACCGGACTGCGCGATACGAATGGCTGTCGCAGTACCTGTGGGAGGACCTGGAGCAGGTTCGCGAAGCGGCGGCCGACTGGATGTGGATTTACAATCACGAGCGCCCGAATATGGCATTGGGCGGTTTTACCCCGAAGCAGCGGCTTGCCATGGTCGCTTAGTTTCTACTTCTGCTGACCGTGGAAAACGGGGGCATTACCGTTTGAGCGTGCCGACGTAGAAGGTGTCCTGCCCCCGGCGTCAGAATAGTTGTCGCCTCTGAACTTCCTTATCAAGTAGAGTCAGAGGTGCAGGTTGAAAGTGAAACAAACGTATTCTGTTGAGTTCAAGGCGCAGGCGCTGTCGAAGGTTCTGCAGCGCGGGAGCCGCACGGTTGGAGCGGTGGCCGACGAATTGAACGTCAACGTACTGACATTAAGGAAAAGGACGAGAGGCGCCAGCGCCACGAACCGGAGCCCGAGCTCTGCAGACCCACGACGACCGAAAGACTGGTCGCGGGAGGAACGGCTGATGGCCTTGCAGGAGAGCCACGGGCTGGTCGACGAAGCCTTGCATGGCTGGTCTCGGGAGCGCGGCTTGTTTGCGCATCATCTGGCGCAGTGGCGTGCGGATTTTTGCGCCGGTGGGGCCGCCGTCAGCCGGCGCGAGAGCGCGCAAGAAGTGCGCGATCTGAAGCAGGCCAATGTCGAGCTGCAGCGCGAGTTGAAACGCAAGGAGAAGGCGCCGGCGGAAGCTGCGGCGCCGCTGGTGCTGCAAAAAAAGTACCGTGCGCTGCTCGGGGACGAGGCCGAATGACGCCTGCGCAGCGCCAAGCATTGATTGGGCTCATCCACGAGGCGACCCTGGCCGGGGCTCGCCAGGCACACGCGTGCAAGATTGTGGGGCTGACGCGCGCGCACCGTTGAACGCCGGCGGCAAGCAAAACCTGACGCAGTGGACAGGCGCACGTTAAGACACCACGGGCCGCGCGATAAGCTAGGCGCCGAGGAGCGCGCCGAGCTTCTGTCGGTGGCGAATTCGGCCGAATTTGGTCATCTGCCGCCCAGCCAGATTGGGCCGCGACTGGCAGACCAGCAGCGCTATATCGCCTCGGAGTCGACCTTCTACCGGGTTCTGAAGGCCGAGAAGCAACTCGCCCACCGGCGCAGCGAACGGCCGGCCCGGGCCCGCAGCAAACCGCGTGCGGTTTGCGCCTACGCGCCTAACCAGTTGTACAGCTGCGACATCACGTACCTGCCCACGACGGTGCGCGGGCAGTATTTCTATCTGTACCTGTTTCTGGACGTGTTCAGCCGCAAGATCGTTGGTTGGCAGGTCTATGCGCAGGAAAGCGGCGTACTGGTTGGCGAAGTCCTCAAGGACTGGTGCGCGCGCGAAGCGATACAGCCCAATCAGGCGACTCTGCATTCGGATAACGGCGGCCCGATGAAAGGTGCGACGACGCTCGCCACCTTCCAGGCGCTGGGCGTCACGCCCTCGCTCAGCCGTCCGGGCGTGAGCAACGACAACCCATATTCTGAGTCGTTGTTCAAGACCCTGAAGTACCGGCCGACTTACCCGCTGGGGGCATTTGACACCCTGCTCGCAGCACGCACCCGGGTGGGCGCGCTGGTGCGCTGGTACCACCACGGGCATCGTCACAGCGCGACCCGGTTCGTGACGCCGGCGCAGCGCCATGCCAAGCTCGATCAGGACATTCCGGATCGACGTGCGGCGCTTTATGAGGCCGCCCGGCAACGCCATCCGCTGCGCTGGAAAGGCCCGACGCGCAACTGGCAGCGCGTCGATGCTGTGCACCTGAACCCGGATCGCATCGACCACCAGGACGTCGCCGCGCAACGCCGTAGCCAGCAGAGAACGGCCGCCTGAAATTTATTCGGGGAGGCGACAACTAGCTTGAAAAATTCCGTTTTTTGGTCCGCACGGCACGAGGGCGGAGTGAATTATGTGCTGTTTGAGCCGGATATGGCGCTGCCGTATCTGAATGAGGACGAGGCGCCCGAGTTTCCGGTCGCGTTCGACGAGCAAGCCGGTAGCGTGACGCGCCGGACGGTCACCGCCATCACTTACGCGACGCAGTCCCCGCACGATAGGGACTGACCAACATTCACCCGACGTCCCACATGACACTCCCTGACATCCTGTACAAATACACGTCACCGAAATCAGCGCTTGCTGTCCTGGAAAGCTCCAGGTTGCGCTGGGCAGCGCCTCACACGTTCAACGATATCGGTGAGTATCAGCGCATGCCGTGTTTCGAGCCCAGCATCGCCGACTCCTACGAAGCATACGTTGATCGGATCCTTGATGTCGCTTATGGCATCAAGGCGTCTGAGGAGGTAAGCCTGTCGGAAGGTGCGAAAGCGCTGCTGCATGTCTGTCGGATGCGGGCGGCGCAGGGCACGAAGAGAAGCTGGTCGAAGGCCTTAGTATTGCAAGATCGCGCCGCGGACCCTGACGGTGTGCTCGCAAAAGGCCTCCGAGCGTTTTTTCAGTCTCCGGCGGGTAAGACGCATCTCGTGCTATGCCTGACGGGGGACCCGTCGAACGAAGTCATGTGGGGCACTTACGCCGGCGAGCACGCCGGTTGCGTCCTCGGCTTCAGGCACCTGCCTGAACGCGGCACGCCGCTGCTCGGGGCCAAGCCTGTCGTGTACACCAACCATCCCTATGTTTCGGGCTCCGGCCTCGACTTCTTGCTCTTCGGACAAAGCCCGGCGCACCTCACAGCAGCCAGGGAGGCGGTCTGGTACACGAAAACACCTCGGTGGTCCTATGAGGAAGAATGGCGCGTCGTTACGGCGCGCGAACTGCCCGCCGATACCGAGTTCCAGCATTTCCTCTTCTATCCGGAAGAGCTAGAGTCGATTACCTTTTGCGCGCGAGCAGCTTCGGATTTCGTCGAGCAGGTTAGGGCGATTCAACGGGAGAAGTATCCGCATAGCCGCCTCTTTCACATGACCGCCGATGCCGGATGTTGGGCTCGCACAGTCGTCTCATAGTCAAAGCTATGCGCCTCAACGAAATGGCGACGCGCGGGGACTGATGCAGTCTATTCGTGAGTGCGCCCGATCTTCCCGCGTTGCCCGCCAAATTGTCCGAATTATTACGACATTTCTCGGACAAATTTGCAAAATGTCCGAAAAGTGTATATAAATATCAGACAGGAGCATGCAATGTCCGATCTGAAATCCAATATCCTCGCCGCGATCAATCTGGCCTCGTCGTCCCACGTGTGGACCCCGGCCGACTTCGCTCGTCTGGGTAAGCGGGACGCCGTCGACAAGACGTTGCAACGCTTGAGCAGCGACGGCACGCTACGCCGGATTGATCGTGGACTGTATGACCGGCCCCGCCTGAACTCTCTGACCGCAAAGCCGACCGTTCCAGATTATCGGGAGATAGTCGATGCGATCGCGCGCCGCGACCAGCTGCGCATTCTTGTCGATGGTCTGACGGCTGCCAATGACCTTGGCTTCACCAATGTGGTGCCGGCCAAGGTCGTGGTCTATACCGACGTCCGCCGGCGCAACATCCAGCTCGGCAATCTGACCATTCAGTTCAAGCAAGCCGCGCCGAGCCGACTCTACTGGGCTGGTCGTCCGGCAATGCGGCTCGTGCAAGCGCTTCGCTGGCTCCGTGATACCGTCCCGCACGAATCCTGGGGAATCGACAACCGCATTCGCTCGATTCTGACGGATCCGACGCACGGCCAAGAAATCGCGCACGACCTGGTGGATGGCTTTCACACCCTTCCCGGTTGGATGCAGAAGCTACTCGCACCATACCTCTCGACGTCATTTCGCGAGCGGCAGATGCATCCACAAGAAAACCCACATTCTCCTTCGAGCGCCACGTGAATCCGTATTACAGCCAGATCATTACCGCACCGCCCGAAGATCGCCGTAACTTGTTTCAGACCCGCGCCCTCGCGCTCGGCACGAGCGATCAGTATGTGGAGAAGGACTTCTGGGTCTGCTGGACGCTCGACGCCCTGTTCAACGGCATAAACACTGACGGTCACCGCCTACTTTTCAAGGGCGGTACGTCGTTGGCTAAGGCTCACCGCCTGATCTCTCGCTTTTCCGAAGATATCGACATCTGAACCGCCCCGGATTTTGTGGAGATACCGTCTTGCCCGTCAAGCGATTGCGACGTAGTTCGCCCGATAAGGCTGTCGTGTCTTCAGAACGCCGAAACACAGATGCACAAGCTTACGCATTGCAGCGCCGAGTATAGACATGGTGGATTTGCCACGCGCTGCCAAGCGTTCACACAATGCCTTGATGTGGGGGTTATAGCGTTTAGCGACGACGGCCGCCATGTAGAGAGTTGCCCGTACCTTGGGCGGCCCGGCCTTCGATAAACGTGAAGGGCCCTGGATCGACGATCCCGACTGCCTCTGCACCGGCACCAGGCCGAGATACGCCGCAAGTTGTTCTGCAGAATCGAAGTGGCGCGCGTGCATGATGGCAAGCAGCGTGCGGCCTACCTGAGGGCCAACTGCCGGGATACTTTGCAGCAGCATCAAGTTTGCTTTAACAGGCTGTTGAAATACCTCCCGCACGTGTCATCCAGCCGGGAGGGGTAAACGTTGAAACGAAGAACCGAACAACACCGAGACAGAAACGATGCGCGGAGCGGACAGCTACACCGAGTCGATGTTCACAGTGACGACGCTGGATAACTTTGTGCCAGCGAACCACCCGTTGCGGCCGATTCGGAACTGGCTGAACGACGCGCTCAAGCGCATGGACCCCGTGTTTAGGCGCATGTACGAGAGCGACGCGAAAGGCGGCCGGCCAAGCATCGCACCTGAGAAGCTCATTCGTGCGCTGTTGCTGCAAGTGCTGTATTCAATTCGCAGCGAACGCATGCTGATGGAGCAAATCTCCTACAACATGCTGTTCCGCTGGTTCGTCGGCTTGGCGATGGACGATGCCGTGTGGGACCACTCGACGTTCAGTAAGAACCGCGAGCGCTTGCTGGTTCACGACGTCATCGTCAGTTTGTTTAACGAAACGGTTGAGACTGCGCACGCGCGTGGCCACCTCTCGGGCGAGCATTTCAGCGTGGACGGCACGCTGATTCAGGCTTGGGCGGGACACAAGAGCTTCGTGCGCAAAGACAAATCAGACGACGACACACCGCCTGAGGGCGGCAGTCGCCAGCGCGAGAACTGGCACGGCGAGAAACGCAGCAACGAGACGCATGAATCGAGCACGGACAGCGAGGCGCGCTTGTTTCGCAAGAGTCGCGGCACCGGCGCGGTGCTTTGCTATTTGGGGCATGTGCTGACCGATAACCGGCATGGCCTGGTTGTCAACGCCCAGGTCACGCAGGCGAGCGGCACGGCCGAGCGCGACGCTGCGACCCATATGCTCGCCGATGCGGCGTTTCTTGCCGACAGCCCCATCACCGTTGGCGCTGACAAGAACTACGACACGGCAGGCTTTGTGGCGTCGTGCCGCGAAAATCGTGTCACGCCGCATGTGGCGCAAAACGACGGCCGAGCCGGCGGCTCGGCAATCGACGGGCGCACAACGCGTTGGCCCGGTTACGCCATCAGTCAGCGCAAGCGCAAGTGCATCGAGCAGGTCTTTGGCTGGGGCAAGACGGTAGGCCGAATTCGGCAAGCGATGTATCGCGGCCGCGAGCGAATCGAACAGCTCTTTGTGTTGACGCAGGCGGCCTATAACCTGACTCGCATGCGTACGCTCGCTGCGAAGGCGGCATAGGGGCGCAAATTGGCGAGACGATGGCATTGGGTTCACTCGAATTAGGGACGCGCAGCATTAAATCGTCAAGAACCGAACCGACACATCGCCACATCCGAAGGCCCCGCCGCACATCGGCGAGGGGTATTTCAACAGCCTGCTAAGGCCCGGATGGGCAGCAATGTGATCATCGATCTCGCGTTGCAGGCTGGCTAAATGGCGCTCCAAAAACTCGATCGTCTCGAGAATCGAATGCAGGACTAGCGCCGTTGGAGCCGTGATTTCCGCTTTCTCATGCCGGTTGCGCTCACGCTGAAGATCTTGTGCAAGCGCTTCACGGCGCGCCATCAGTGCTTGAAGTATGCGAGCCTCGGGCGCTGGAGGACTCCAGCGCATTGGCTGTGCGTGCATCGCAAAGCGCGCTAACACGTGGCTGTCTACCATGTCGTTCTTCGTGCGCACGCCCATTCCCGTCGCAAAAGCACGCACCTGCGCAGGATTAACGACAGACACGGAGAGCCCGGCATCGTGCAGGCCACACGCGGCCATCTCGTGATAGACGCCGGTGGAGCGGCCCCATGAAACACCGGACACAGCGACCCACTTACAATAACGGGTAGGCATAAGACTGTGTTTTTGACTAACACCAAGCAGGAAGTGATGGAAGTGTTGACGGGCCCAGAGCGCCGGCGTCGCTGGACGGCGGAGCAGAAACTGTCGATGGTTCGCGAGAGTTTCGAACCGGGAAAATCGGTTTCAATGGTCGCGCGCCATTACGGCGTGAACCCGAACCAGCTATTCCACTGGCGCAAGCTGTACCAGGACGGTAGCCTGTCAGCGGTCAAGGCTGGCGAAGAAGTGGTTCCGGCATCGGAGTTGGCTGATGCGCTCAAGCAGATTCGCGAGCTGCAACGGATGCTCGGCAAAAAAACAATGGAGAACGAGATTCTCCGGGAAGCAGTTGAATACAGCCGAGCAAAAAAATGGATAGCGCACTCGCCCTTGCTGCCGGAGGACGGCCAGTGAAACTGGTCTGTGAAGTTCTCGGCGTGTCGCGCTCGAACGTATCGGCACGACTGTCGCGTCCGGCGACGTGGCGCGATGGCCGGCAATCAAGGCCGACCGACGACGAAACTGTAGTCGAGGAAATCCGCCGTGTCGTCGGCGATTTGCCCAGCTATGGCTACCGGCGGGTTTGGGGCACGTTGCGCAACGAGCGCGTTGCAGTTGGACTGGCGCCGTTCAATGCCAAGCGCATTTATCGCATCATGCGAACGCATGGGCTGCTGACGCAGCGCCGACCGATTGCGCCGCGAGCCCACCGTCGACATGATGGCAAAGTGGCCGTCGCGCGCAGCAATCAGCGATGGTGCTCGGACGGCTTCGAGTTCCGCTGCGACAACGGCGAGCCGCTGCGTGTGACGTTTGCGCTGGATTGCTGCGACCGAGAAGCGATGAGCTGGGCGGCGACGACAGCAGGCCACAGCGGCGACATTGTGCGCGACGTGATGCTGGCCGCAGTGGAAAATCGGTTCGGCAACGAGGTGCATACGCCGTCCGAAATCGAGTGGCTGAGCGACAATGGTTCGGGCTATACGGCTGACGATACGCGCCGGTTTGCGATGAACATCGGACTAAAGCCATTGACCACGCCCGTGTGCAGTCCGCAAAGTAACGGCATGGCCGAGAGCTTCGTGAAAACGATGAAGCGCGACTACGTCGCCTTCATGCCGAAGCCGGATGCTGCAACCGCTGCTCACAATCTGGCCATTGCATTTGAGCATTACAACGAGAAGCACCCCCATAGCGCGCTGAAATACCGCTCGCCTCGCGAGTTCCGGCGCTCGATGGATTCAGCAACCTTAGTGTGATGGTGTGTCCGGTTTTACAGGGTCAACTCCAGCCGGTACCTTCGAGCGCGACATGTACGTGGCTCGGCTCGGTGTGTCTCTTGCCCAACCAGCCCAACAGATCGGTTAGGCCGGCGCGGCTATTGGCAACAACCTTCGTACTACGCTTGCCGTTTGTCATGTCCAGCAGGCAGCAATCCAGCTTGGCTTTGGCAACATCAATACCGAGGTAGAACATCAATTTGATCCTTAATCGAGGAATCAATCCCCCGGCGTCATACTAGTTGTCGCCTCTGAACTTCCTTATTAAGTAGCGTCAGAGGTGTAAGTTGAAAGTGAAACAAACGTATTCTGTCGAGTTCAAGGAGCAAGCGCTGTCGAAGGTCCTGCGGCGTGGGAGCCGCACGGTTGGCGCGGTGGCCGACGAATTGAACGTGAACGTACTGACATTGAGGAAATGGATGAGAGGCGCCGCTGCCGCGAATCGGAGCTCGGGCTCTGCACACGCAAAACGACCGGAAGATTGGTCGCTGGAGGAACGGCTAATGGCCTTGCAGGAGAGCCATGGTCTGGTCGACGAAGCCTTGCATGGCTGGTGCCGGGAGCGCGGCTTGTTTGCGCATCATCTCGCGCAGTGGCGAGCGCAGTTCTGTGCCGCGGGCAGAAACGGTGATAGCCGGCGCGAAAGCGCCCAAGAGGTGCGGGTTCTGAAGCAGGCCAATGTTGAACTGCAGCGCGAGTTGAAGCGCAAGGAGAAGGCGCTGGCTGAGGCTGCGGCGCTACTGGTGCTGCAAAAAAAGTACCGTGCGCTGCTCGGGGACGAGGCCGAATGACGTCGTCTGAGCAGCGCAAAGTATTGATTGGTCTGATCACCGAGGCGACTCGGGCCGGGGCTCGCCAAGCACGCGCGTGCGTCATTCTGGGGCTCAGTGCCCGCACCGTTCAGCGCTGGCAGCGCGGCGAACCTGACGCAGTGGACCGGCGCACATTACGACACCACGAGCCGCGCCATAAGCTTAGCGCCGAGGAGCGCGCCGAGCTTCTGGCGGTGGCGAACTCGGCCGAATTGGGTCATCTGCCGCCCAGCCAGATCGTGCCGCGCTTGGCAGATCAGCAACGCTATATTGCCTCGGAATCGACTTTCTACCGGGTCCTGAAGGCCGAGAAGCAACTCGCCCACCGGCGCAGCGAACGGCCGGCCCAGGCCCATAGCAAGCCCCGTGCGGTGTGCGCGCGTGCGCCGAACCAGTTGTACAGCTGGGACATCACCTATCTGCCGAGCACGGTTCGCGGGCAGTATTTTTATCTGTACCTGTTTCTGGACGTGTTCAGCCGAAAGATCGTTGGTTGGCAGGTCTATGCGCAGGAAAGCAGCGCACTGGCCAGTGAAGTGCTCAAGGACCTGTGTGCGCGCGAAGCGATACCACCCGACCAGGTGATTCTGCATTCGGATAGTAAGAATACGGGTATCAGATGTTTCCGGGCTTCTCGCGGCTTTCAATGAGGGCTGTCCGGCGACTTTTGGTGCCGTAAAGCGTTCCGGGCGACCTGACCCACATTCCGATCGACGTAGTGTCTTTCCCCTGACCTGTCGATCGTCCGGAACCGCCGAGCGGCGAGGTTTCGCCTCGTCGATACGTGTGACTCAAGAAGGGCCTGACGCTCTGTCGCTTTACTGTCTTGTCCAGGTACTCGATGCCGGTGAAATCGCCTCAATCTCATCGGCAACCGGAGCAAGGCTCATGAAAGAAGAACCGGCTATTTCTGGATATCGCAACGTTGTGGGCGGCGTGGATACCCATAAGGACGTGCATGTTGCAGCTGTCGTTGACGAACACGATCGTCTGCTCGGCAGTGAATGCTTCCCTACCACGCGGCATGGCTACAAACAGATGCTGCTCTGGATGCGCTCATTCGGAGAGCTTGCCCGGGTTGGCGTCGAATGCACCGGCTCCTACGGAGCGGGCTTGCTTCGCTACCTTCAACTGGCCCACGTAACGGTGCTTGAGGTCACGGCACCCGACAGGAGCGACCGGCGCAAACGCGGCAAGGACGACACGCTGGACGCTTGCAACGCGGCGCATGCTGCCTTTGCTGGTGTGCGTACAGTCACGCCCAAGACACGCGACGGCATGATTGAATCGCTGCGCGTTCTGAAAGTCTGCCGGAAGACCGCCATCTCCGCGAGGCGCGTTGCATTGCAACTAATTCACAGTACCATCATCAGCGCGCCTGACGAGTTACGCGAATCGCTGCGCAAGATGACACGGATGCAGCTTATTCGAACATTGGCCGCGTGGCGTCCCGATCTGTCTGACTATCGGAGCCTGATCTCTGCCAACCGGATTGCATTAAAATCACTGGGGCGTCGGTATCTCGAGTTGCACGACGAGATCGCCGACCTCGATGTCATGATCGCGGCTCTGGTCGATGAACTCGCCCCCGATCTGGTCTCCCGGTATTCAATTGGCTATGAGTCCGCTTCGCAACTGCTACTGACCGCTGGCGACAACAGCGACCGGCTTCAGTCAGAGGCCAGCTTCGCCGCCCTCTGTGGAGTGAGTCCCGTCCCGGCGTCTTCTGGCAAGGTGACACGACATCGACTGAATCGCGGTGGAGATCGCGCGGCCAACAGCGCCCTGCACATTATCGCCATCGGTCGATTGCGAACCGACGATCGCACAAAAGCCTATGTCGCCAAACGCGTCAGCGAGGGCCACTCAAAGCTTGAAGCGATTCGATGCCTCAAGCGCTATATCGCACGAGAGGTCTTCTACGCCATCCGGCAACGTTACCGCCAGATCGCGCAGACCCAATTTACCTCTTGACCTTTAGAAGGGCGTCAACGGCGGCCCGATGAAAGGTGCGACGATGCTCGCCACCCTCCAGACGCTGGGCGTCATGCACTCGCTCAGCCGCCCGGGCGTGAGCAACGACAACCCTTATTCTGAATCGTTGTTCAAGACCCTAAAGTACCGGCCGACTTACCCGCTGAGGGCATTTGACACCCTGCTCGCCGCACGCACCTGGGTGGGCGCGCTGGTGCGCTGGTATAACGAAGAGCACCGTCACAGCGCGATCCGGTTCGTGACGCCGGCGCAGCGCCATGCCAATCTCGACCAGACCATTTTGGATCGACGAGCAGCGCTTTATGAGGCCGCCCGGCAACGCCACCCGCTGCGCTGGAAAGGCCGCACGCGCAACTGGCAGCGCGTCGATGCTGTGCACCTGAACCCGGATCGCATCGACCACCAGGACGTCGCCGCACAGCGCCGTAGTCAGGAGAGAAAGGCCGCCTGAAATTTATTCGTGGAGGCGACAACTAGCTTGAAAATTTCCGCAATACCAACTCACCCACTTGCCTTGTACATACAGGGTCCACGCCCTTGGCTACCGTTCAGTGTCTGTGCTGGTGAGGGCGAGGCGAAGGGCATTATCTCCACAGCAAGGTCCAAGCCTTCAGGCTCCAAACATGCTCACTTCACCTCATGTGACGGTAGCTAACCATCACGAAGACGAAGATACAAGGCTCCAACTCTTGAGAGAATGGAGCCATGAACAAGAGATCGAGCAAGTTTTCCCCGGAAGTCCGGGAGCGCGCAGTGCGCCTGGTGCGCGAGCAGCGTAGCGAGCATCCGTCGCTGTGGGCGGCGGTCGAGTCGATTGCGCCGATGATCGGCTGCACGCCGCAAACGCTGAACGATTGGGTCAAGCGCGACGAGATCGATAACGGCGAACGTGCCGGCCTGAGCGCGAGCGAGCGTGATCGCCTGAAGGCGCTGGAGCGCGAGAACAAGGAATTGCGCAAGACCAACGAGATTCTCAAACTGGCCAGCGCGTTTTTCGCCCAGGCGGAGCTCGACCGCCGTATCAAGTCCTGAAAGCCTTCATCGATCAGCATCGCGACACCTTCGGGGTCGAGTCGATCTGCAAGGTTTTGCGGATTGCCCCGTCGGGTTACTGGCGCCATGCTGCCCAGCTTCGCGATCCATCCAAGCGCTGCGCCCGAGTCAAGCGTGACGACGTGCTGTGCCCGGAAATCCAGCGTGTCTGGCACGCCAACATGCGGGTCTACGGCGCAGACAAGGTCTGGAGGCAGATGAACCGGGAGCAAATTCGGGTGGCCCGCTGCACGGTCGAGCGACTGATGCAGCGGCTGGGATTGCAAGGCGCGGTGCGCGGCAAACGGGTTCGCACAACGATTCCCGATGTCTCGGCACCTCGCCCGCTGGACCGGGTCAATCGCCAATTCAAAGCCGACCGGCCGAATCAGCTCTGGGTTTCCGATTTCACCTACGTTTCGACGTGGCAGGGCTGGCTGTACGTGGCGTTCGTCATCGACGTGTTTGCACGACGCATCGTTGGCTGGCGGGTGAGTCGTACCATGCGCACCGACTTCGTACTCGATGCGCTTGAACAAGCGCTGTATGCCCGCCAACCGGGCGACGACGGGACGCTGATCCATCACTCCGACAGTAAGAATACGGGTATCAGATGTTTCCGGGCTTCTCGCGGCTTTCAATGAGGGCTGTCCGGCGACTTTTGGTGCCGTAAAGCGTTCCGGGCGACCTGACCCACATTCCGATCGACGTAGTGTCTTTCCCCTGACCTGTCGATCGTCCGGAACCGCCGAGCGGCGAGGTTTCGCCTCGTCGATACGTGTGACTCAAGAAGGGCCTGACGCTCTGTCGCTTTACTGTCTTGTCCAGGTACTCGATGCCGGTGAAATCGCCTCAATCTCATCGGCAACCGGAGCAAGGCTCATGAAAGAAGAACCGGCTATTTCTGGATATCGCAACGTTGTGGGCGGCGTGGATACCCATAAGGACGTGCATGTTGCAGCTGTCGTTGACGAACACGATCGTCTGCTCGGCAGTGAATGCTTCCCTACCACGCGGCATGGCTACAAACAGATGCTGCTCTGGATGCGCTCATTCGGAGAGCTTGCCCGGGTTGGCGTCGAATGCACCGGCTCCTACGGAGCGGGCTTGCTTCGCTACCTTCAACTGGCCCACGTAACGGTGCTTGAGGTCACGGCACCCGACAGGAGCGACCGGCGCAAACGCGGCAAGGACGACACGCTGGACGCTTGCAACGCGGCGCATGCTGCCTTTGCTGGTGTGCGTACAGTCACGCCCAAGACACGCGACGGCATGATTGAATCGCTGCGCGTTCTGAAAGTCTGCCGGAAGACCGCCATCTCCGCGAGGCGCGTTGCATTGCAACTAATTCACAGTACCATCATCAGCGCGCCTGACGAGTTACGCGAATCGCTGCGCAAGATGACACGGATGCAGCTTATTCGAACATTGGCCGCGTGGCGTCCCGATCTGTCTGACTATCGGAGCCTGATCTCTGCCAACCGGATTGCATTAAAATCACTGGGGCGTCGGTATCTCGAGTTGCACGACGAGATCGCCGACCTCGATGTCATGATCGCGGCTCTGGTCGATGAACTCGCCCCCGATCTGGTCTCCCGGTATTCAATTGGCTATGAGTCCGCTTCGCAACTGCTACTGACCGCTGGCGACAACAGCGACCGGCTTCAGTCAGAGGCCAGCTTCGCCGCCCTCTGTGGAGTGAGTCCCGTCCCGGCGTCTTCTGGCAAGGTGACACGACATCGACTGAATCGCGGTGGAGATCGCGCGGCCAACAGCGCCCTGCACATTATCGCCATCGGTCGATTGCGAACCGACGATCGCACAAAAGCCTATGTCGCCAAACGCGTCAGCGAGGGCCACTCAAAGCTTGAAGCGATTCGATGCCTCAAGCGCTATATCGCACGAGAGGTCTTCTACGCCATCCGGCAACGTTACCGCCAGATCGCGCAGACCCAATTTACCTCTTGACCTTTAGAAGGGCGTCAGGGGATCGCAATATGTTTCCATTCGGTACACCGAGCGACTTGCCCAAGCGGGCATTGAGCCATCGGTCGGCAGCCGCGGCGACAGCTATGACAACGCCCTGGCGGAAACGATCAACGGTCTATACAAAACGGAACTGATTCACCGGCGAGCGCCTTGGAAAACGAAGGAATCCGTCGAGCTCGCCACCCTGGAATGGGTAGCCTGGTACAACCATCATCGGCTGATGGAACCGCTGGGCTATATCCCGCCAGCCGAGGCTGAGGCAAACTACTACAGGCAACTCAGAAATACTGCTGAAGCGCCTGCGTTAACTTAAACCAACCGGCCTCCTCGAAAGCCGGGGCGATTCAAGCCAGCAGGTTTTGCACGAACGCGAAACACAGCTCGCCGAGCTGCAGACGCGCCTCACATCGCGCGAGCAAGAGATTGCGCATTTGAAGCTGCTCATCGACAAACTCAAGCGTATGCAGTTTGGACGTAAGCGTGACTTGAAGGCCGCATGGACAAAGGTTCCTGCGGTGTCCAAAGTGATGTCCGTTACTTCAAGTGGTGGGGACTACTTTGGACACACGGAATGTAAAGCCTTCGAACCGTAAAGGCAGACCGAATTACACACCAGAGTACCGACGGCAAGTTGCCGTCGCGGCATGCGAGCCGGGTATTTCGGTGGCCAAGCTCGCGCAGGTGCACGGGCTGAATTCGAATATGGTGTTCAAGTGGCGTCGGCAACTGCGAGCGGGACTTTTTGAAGGGACGGGGCACAGCACAGCGGTGTTGCTGCCCGTAGCGCTACCTGATGCACCGAGCGGCGAGAGAGCAGAACCGGTGTCGCCCGCTCTACAGTCTGTCGAGCCACATCGCGAGAGCGTGCCGGCAGCATCGGGCATCGAAATTGAACTAAACGGTGCCCGTGTACGTGTCACGGGCATGGTCGACCCCGTGCAGTTGCGCCTCGTGCTGCGCTGCCTGATGCCAGCATGATTGCGCCGCCAAGCGGTACCCGCGTTTGGCTGGCAGCGGGCATTACCGATATGCGCCGTGGCATGGATGGGCTTGCCGCACTGGTGCAGTCAGCACTCGGACGTGACCCCTTCTCGGGGCACATCTTCCTGTTTCGCGGGCGTCGCGGTGACCTCATCAAGATTTTATGGTGGAGCGGCGACGGCATGAACCTGTACGCGAAACGACTCGAGCGCGGACGCTTCGTGTGGCCACAAGCGGATTCAGGAACGGTCCATCTATCTGCCGCCCAACTGTCGATGCTGCTCGAGGGGATTGATTGGCGGCATCCCGAGCGGACGTGGCAGCCGACGCACGCGGCGTAAAGGGGGAAGCGAGGGTCCACAAACCCGTGGGCTTCATTTACACTGGCACGCATGCCAGCTAGCCATCTGCCCGATGACATCCCCGCACTCAAGCGAATCGTTGCTTCGCGCGACGAGACCATCGCACAGTTGCTGGCCGAGATCTCGCGACTCAAGCGTTGGCAGTATGGGCGGTCATCGGAGCGCATGACCGAACTGATGGACCAGTTGCAGCTCGCGCTCGGTGAACTGCCCGCTGCTGAATCGGCCATGACCGCGACGTCGAAGGTGCCCGATGCTGATACGGCTGCTGATACATCAGCCACAACGAACGTTGTCCCGCTGCGCCGCAAGTCGCGGCACTTCCCTGCCCATCTTCCTCGCGAAACGGTTGTGCATGCGCCGTCAAACTGCGGATGCCCGGAGTGCGGCAAACAGATGCGAGCACTCGGCGAGGACGTCTCGGAGGTGCTCGACTATGTGCCCGGCTACTTCAAGGTACTGCGTCACGTCCGTCCGAAGCTGAGCTGCCCGCGCTGTGCCGCAGTCGTGCAGGAGCCGGCACCTTCGCGGCCGATAGCACGCTCGATGGCGGGTGCGGGGCTGCTCGCACAGGTCGTCGTCGCGAAGTACGCTGACCATACGCCGCTCTACCGGCAGGCCGGCATCTATCGACGCGCGGGCATCGAACTGGATCGGGCAACACTGGCTTCGTGGGTGCGTGAAGCAGCTGCGCTGCTGCAACCGCTGTCCGATGCACTTGGTCGTTACGTGCGCGATGCAGACAAGATCCATACCGACGACACGCCCATGCCTGTGCTGGAGCCGGGGCGTGGCAAGACACGCACGGCGCGCCTGTGGACCTATGTGCGCGATGACCGCCCGGCAGGAAGCCGTGCGCCACCAGCAGTCTGGTACAGGTACTCACCCGACCGCAAAGGGGAGCGACCTCGGGAACATCTGGCGGGCTACGCGGGAATCCTGCAGGCAGATGCCTTCAGCGGGTATGACGCCCTGTATCGTGACGGCACGGTCATCGAGGCCGGATGCTGGGCGCATGCGCGGCGCAAGTTCTACGACCTGTACAAGCTGGACAGCTCACCGATTGCCGAAGAAGCACTGCGCCGCATCGGGGCGCTATATGTTGTTGAACGCGAGGTTCGCGGCCAGACGCCGGACGTGCGCCTGTCTGCGCGTCAGCAACGCTCGGCACCGTTGCTCACCGAGCTGAAGGCTTGGCTCGAACACTCGCTCTCACAGGTCTCGACGAAGTCGGGGTTGGCCAAGGCGATCAGATACTCGCTGGGGCACTGGCACGCACTCACACACTATTGCGAAGACGGGCGCGTCGAGGTGGACAACAATACGGCGGAGCGTGCGATCAGGCCGCTGGTCCGTAAGCACTCGATGTGTACCGTAGATCGGGTTGTTGACGCGCCGGTAAATGGCGGTTAGCGAATGGGCTCGATCTTGGCGGTGTCAGGCAGTTGCTGCGCCACATTCCATGGCAGCAACTCGTCGATCCGATTGGCCGGATGATCGGCAATGCGCTCGAGCACGTGGGCGAGGTAGGCTTCCGGGTTGATGCCGTTCAAGCGTGCCGTACCGATGAGGCTGTACATCGCCGCAGCACGCTCACCGCCCGAATCAGCGCCAGCAAACAGATAATTGCGGCGGCCAATCGCCACGCCGCGCAGCGCACGCTCGGCAATCAGATTGTCGATCTCCGCTTGCCCGTCCTCGCAGTAATAGGCGAGTGCAGGCCAGCGGTTCAGAGAATACTGAATCGCTTTGGTCGTGTCGGATTTGGCCGAGAGCATGGGCAATACCGACTCGTACCATTGTCGCAGTGCCTCGAGTCGCGGTACCGCCCGAGTTTGGCGCACCTGCCGTCGTTCATCAGGCGGTTTACCCCGGATTTCGGCTTCTATGCGATATAGCTCGCCGATGCGGTGCAGCGCTTCTTCTGTAATGGCTGTCACGGATCGCCGTATAGGAGCCAATTGATGATCGGCGCATAGGCGCCAGCGCAGGATCGGCGTAAAGGCGCCAGTCGAGGATCGCCGTAATGGTGCCACGTAATGATCGGCGTATTGGCGCCACCTGCGTCGTGCAGTGAAACGCGGTTCGAACTTTCCCAACTGGGTACGCTTCGCTCTTTTCTGAGCGGAGCGCCCATGGCCAACCGGAGGTTCGAATTGTTTGAGTACCGCCAAGTCCTTGTCCGCATGCGGCAAGGCGATTCCGACCGCGACATAGCGCGCGCCGGGCTTATGGGCCGCAAGAAGCTCACCGCCGTAAGGCGCACCGCGCAAGAGCTCGGCTGGCTCGATCCGTCGCGGCCGCTGCCGCAAGACAGCGTGATCGCCGGCCAGTTCGGCCGCACGCCACACCTGCCCAGCACCTGCGTGTCGACGCTCGAGCCCTTTCGCGAGCAGATCAGCAACTGGTTCGGAGCTGACGTGCAGGGCACGACGATTCACAGTGCACTCAAACGTAACCATGGCTACACCGGCAGCTACTCGGCTGTGCGTCGCTTCCTCAAGCATCTGGAGGCCGAACGCAGTGTCACCGCGACGACGATTCTGGACTTCCCGCCGGCCGATGCCGCGCAGGTTGATTTCGGCGCCGGTCCCGCGCTCATCCACGAATCAGGTCGCACGCTCAAGACGTGGTTCTTCGTCATGACGCTATGCTGGTCGCGTCATCAGTATGTCGAACTCGTGTTCGATCAGACCGTCGAGACGTGGCTGGCCTGTCACCGGCGCGCCTTCGAGTGGTTCGGCGGCTGTCCCGGGCGAATCATTATCGACAACGCGAAGTGCGCGATCATCAGGGCATGCACGTACGACCCCGAGGTCCAGCGTTCCTACGCGGGCCTCGCTGAAGGATATGGCTTCAGGATCGATGCCTGTCCCCCGCACGACCCGCAGAAGAAGGGCGTCGTTGAATCGGGAGTCAAATACGTCAAGAAGTCCTTCATGCCGCTGCGCGCGTTTCGTGATCTGCCGGATGCCAATCGGCAACTGCGCAAATGGATCATGCAGGAAGCCAGCGTTCGTGAGCACGGCACGACACGCGAACAGCCGCTGGCGCGCTTCGCCATCGAGAAGCCGCTATTGACGGCGCTGCCCGATGTACCGCCCGTGCTCGCCGCATGGTCCACGGTGACCGTTCATCGTGACGCTCACATCCAGCATCACAAGGCGCTTTACTCGGTGCCGTTCGCCCTGGTCGGCAAGACGCTGTGGGTGAAGGCGACAGACACGGTCGTGCAGCTGTTCCATCAGCACGAACTCGTGGCCACCCATCCCCGGCTGCGCAAGCCAGGCGCACGCTCTACCGTCCGCGATCATCAGCCCCCGGCAGCGCAGGCGTGGCTCGAACACGATCCGCAATGGTGTCTGGCGCGGGCCAAAGAAATCGGTCCTGCCTGCCACGCGCTGATTCTGACGCTCTTCAACGATGAGGTGCTTGTCAACCTGCGCGGTGCGCAGGGGATTGTCCGACTTCGTGGCAAGGTGGGTGACGCGCGGCTGGATGCCGCATGCGAACGGGCGTTGGCCCATGCTAGTCCCAGATGGCGAACGGTCAAGACGATTCTGGACAAAGGTCTGGAAAGCGAGCCCATCGCAGCGTCCCCGCAAACGCTCACCGATACCTACGTCAACGGCGGCCGCTTCGGTCGCAATCTCCAATCCCTGCTGATCCACTAAACACCCATGAACCCCAGTCCTGAACTGAACACAGCCCTCAAGCAGTTGCGCCTGTCCGGCGTGCTCGATTCTCTTGAGCAGCGCAACCGGCAGGCCATTGACGGCCAGCTCGCGTATACGGAGTTCCTCGCCATGCTGCTGCATGACGAAGTCGCCCGGCGCGACCAGAAGAAGCTGCGCACCCGCTTGGCCCGCGCTGGCTTCGCAATGGGCAAGACCCTTGAAACGTTCGACTTCGACCGGCTGCCAAACCTGAATCGGACCCATATTCACGACCTTGCTACCGGCCGTTATATCGATGAGAAGGTCGCGATTCTCATTGCCGGGCCAACAGGTACTGGCAAGTCACACCTGGCCCAGGCACTGGGCAATTGCGCCGCCCGGCAAGGACGCGATGTCGTGTTCGCCACGCAGACCAGGCTATTGAACAGTCTGCAGGCAGCGCGCGCGACCGGTACCTATGAGCGCAAACTGAAACAGCTTGTCAGCGTACCAGTTCTCATCGTCGACGACTTCGCGCTCAAGCCGCTGCGCTCGCCGCAAGATGAAGACTTCCACGACCTGATCGCGGAAAGGTACGAGACTGCTGCGACGATCCTGACCAGTAACCTCGACTTCAGCGAATGGGGCGATGCGTTTGCCGGCAACCGCATCCTCGGCGCCGCCACACTCGATCGCCTGCGACACGGCGCCTATCGTATCGTGCTCGATGGTGACAGCTTTCGAACGCCTAGGCCAATGCCTGACCTCGATCAGACGCGGCTTGCGAAATCAACAAAAAAACCGCATTCTTGAGTCCGTTCGAATCCGCGTTTTACCTCACTTCAAACTGGCGCCATTACGGCGATCATCCCCGGCGTCATTACGCCGATCCGTGACAATGGCGCTGGGGCGTACCGCATGCAGGTCGTAGATCTTGCGTCGCGCGTGCGCCATGCACGCCGCTTCGCGGATGCTGTCGTTTTCATAAAGTGGCGCGTAGCCAGCAAACGCATCGGCTTGCAGCACCCCGCTAAAGCTTGCCAGATGTCGCTGTGGGTGCTCACCACGCCGATCCGGCGTGTAGGCAAACCACACCGCGGGCGCCTCATCCGAGCCGCACGGCCGGTCGTCACGCACGTACACCCAGAGCCTGCCGGTCTTGGTGCTGCCTCGCCCGGGCTCTAACACCGGTAATGGTGTGTCATCGCCGTGGACCTTGGTGCCGCCCAGCGCGTAGGCTCGCACGGCGTCTACCAGTGGATCGACCAACCAGCAAACACGCCCCAGCCAATGCCCCATCTGCCCGGCCTCGAGTTCCACGCCATCACGGGCATAGATCGCCTGCTGGCGGTACAGCGGCAAATGGTCCAGGAATTTGCTGGTGATAATGTGTGCGAGCAGGTTGGGGCCAGCCACGCCACGCTCAATCGGGCGACTCGGTGCCGGCTGCTGCACAATCGTGTCGCAGCACGCACAAGCGAGCTTGGGGCGGCGGTGGCGAATCACACGGAAGTGCGCTCGCACGTATTCGAGCTGCTCCGAGACGTCTTCGCCCAGCGGCTTGAGGTTACCACCGCAGGCCGGGCAATCGTCTGCCTCGGGTAGGTAGACGCGCACTTCGCGCTCGAGGTGCTCCGGCAGCGCCTGGCGCTCGACTCGGACTTTTGCCTGGGACTTGATCGGCGTGGCCGCCTCGGTGGCACCTTCGTCGGCCTGCAGATCTTCCAGGCGCAGCTCAAGCTGTTCGATCTGACGCGCCAGTTTCTCCGACTTTCGTCCAAACTGCATACGCTTGAGTTTGTCGATGAGCAGCTTCAAATGCGCAATCTCTTGCTCGCGCGATGTGAGGCGCGTCTGCAGCTCGGCGAGCTGTGTTTCGCGTTCGTGCAAAACCTGCTGGCTAGCCAACACCAACGCCTTGAGGGCATCGATGTCGTCAGGCAGATTGGCGCGGGAGAAGCTCATGACGTAAGCCTATCGCCCAGAGCACCCGTTGCCTATCGGATATCTCCCAAAAAATACGTTATCTCGCACTGCGTGGGCGAGCCGCGTCGATGGGCTCGCGCCAATCGAACCCTTCAAGCAAGAGTGAGAGCTGCGCAGTGGTGAGTGCCACGACACCACCATCGGCCCGTGGCCACGCGAATCGCCCCTTCTCCAGCCGCTTGGCCAGCAGGCACAGCCCGCCATCGCTCCAGTACAGGGCCTTGAGCAGATCACCGCGCCGGCCACGAAACAGAAAGATGTGCCCCGAGAACGGGTCCTTTTGCAGCACCAACTCGACCTTGGCTGCCAGGCTATTAAAGCCGCAGCGCATATCCGTGACGCCAGCGGCAATCCACACCCGCGTGTTCGAGGGCAACCCGATCATGTGCGTAGCTCCGAGATCAACTCGCGCAGTAACTCCAAACTCAGCGGACCATCGAAGCGCATTGTGCCGCCACGCATCACCAACTCGATCTTCCCCTCGTGCCGCAATGAACATCGTGAGGTCGGGACTGCTTGGTCTGCCGACGGCGTGGGGATACCAACGAGAGCCTTCGTGATCGTCACGGGAACAAACTCGGTCACCGAAGCCGCAGAACTCTGGCGAGTAACAAGCTCAGGCGTGACATCACCGTAAGCGCCAGCCAGATAATGCCGGCGCCATTTGAATAACAAGTTGGCGTTGATGCCTGCCTTGCGCGCCGTCAAAGCAACCGACGCACCTGGCCTTAACGTTGCCTCAACCGTTGCGCGCTTGAACTCCATTGAGAAATTCGCTCGTCGGTAAGGTACCGCTTCCACAGCCACACTCAAAACCTTGTCCACTTTTGCGCCCACCATTTCATTTGGTGGACGCAAAAGTACCCACAGACTCGCCTCCCATCAAGACGGTACTCCTCGAGCCTTTACGCTGGTCCTCGGCAGGCGCAATTATCTGTTCGCAGGCTCAGACGGCGGCGGCGAAAGCGCGGCGGTGATCTACAGCCTGATCGGTACTGCACGCCTGAACGGCTTCGATCCGTTTGCGTACCTGCGCACGGTGTTTGAGCGCATCGCCGATCATCCCATCAACCGCATCGACGAGTTGCTGCCGTGGAGCCTGATGTCAGCCGAACACGTCGAGCAGCACGCCGCCTGAGAATCAATCCGATGGTCCACCCCCTCAGACCTGCTGTGCGCCGAGTCAAGGCGCCAGTGCCCGATTACGTACTGCGCGTTGAGCTGAAGTACATCAAGCCTGCGATTTGGCGCCGAATCATCGTTCCCGGTTCGATCCGGCTGGGCAAGCTGCATGTCGTGCTACTGCTGGCCATGGGCTGGGAGGGCGGGCACCTGCACGAATTCGTCTTCGGCGAAACCAACTATGGTGAACCGGACGACTTCGGGTTCGAGAGCGATCCGCCAATGCTCAATGAAGCACGGGTCACGCTGGCGAAGGCGCTGGGCGGGTTGAAGTCATTCACCTACGTCTACGATTACGGGGACAACTGGCAGCATCGGATCAAGGTCGAGAAGGCGCTGACGCCTGATCCAGACATGCGCCGGCCGCTGTGCCTGGACGGGCAGAATGCGTGTCCACCGGAAGACGTCGGTGGAGTTCCAGGATATGCCGACTTCCTCGAAGCGATCACCGATCCGACGCACGAGGAACACGACCACTTCCTCGAGAGGTGTGGCGGCAGCTTCGATCCCGCCGCTTTCGATCTCGTGCTGACGAATCAGCGGCTCTCAGAGGTCAAGCTCTGATCGTCAAGACGGCCTTAGAGTGACGCTTACGTTTGGACGAAAGTCGGAGAAACTGGCGCGTCAGATCGAACAGCTTGAGCTGCGCCTGGAAGATCTGCAGGCCGACGAAGGTGCCACCGAGGCGGCCACGCCGATCAAGTCCCAGGCAAAAGTCCGAGTCGAGCGCCAGGCGCTGCCGGAGCACCTCGAGCGCGAAGTGCGCGTCTACCTACCCGAGGCAGACGATTGCCCGGCCTGCGGTGGCGACCTCAAGCCGCTGGGCGAAGACGTCTCGGAGCAGCTCGAATACGTGCGAGCGCACTTCCGTGTGATTCGCCACCGCCGCCCCAAGCTCGCTTGTGCGTGCTGCGACACGATTGTGCAGCAGCCGGCACCGAGTCGCCCGATTGAGCGTGGCGTGGCCGGCCCCAATCTGCTCGCACACATTATCACCAGCAAATTCCTCGACCACCAACCGCTGTACCGCCAGCAGGCAATCTATGCCCGTGACGGCGTGGAACTCGAGGCCGGGCAGATGGGGCATTGGCTGGGGCGTGTTTGCTGGTTGCTCGATCCACTGGTAGACGCCGTGCGAGCCTACGCGCTGGGCGGCACCAAGGTCCACGGCGATGACACACCATTACCGGTGTTAGAGCCCGGGCGAGGCAGCACCAAGACCGGCAGGCTCTGGGTGTACGTGCGTGACGACCGGCCGTGCGGCTCGGATGAGGCGCCCGCGGTGTGGTTTGCCTACACGTCGGATCGGCGTGGTGAGCACCCACAGCGACATCTGGCAAGCTTTAGCGGGGTGCTGCAAGCCGATGCGTTTGCCGGTTACGCGCCGCTCTTTGAGGACGGCAGCATCCGCGAAGCGGCGTGCATGGCGCACGCGCGACGCAAGATCTACGACCTGCATGCGGTACGCCCCAGCGCCATTACAGAAGAAGCGCTGCACCGCATCGGCGAGCTATATCGCATAGAAGCCGAAATCCGGGGTAAACCGCCTGATGAACGACGGCAGGTGCGCCAAACTCGGGCGGTACCGCGACTCGAGGCACTGCGACAATGGTACGAGTCGGTATTGCCCATGCTCTCGGCCAAATCCGACACGACCAAAGCGATTCAGTATTCTCTGAACCGCTGGCCTGCACTCGCCTATTACTGCGAGGACGGGCAAGCGGAGATCGACAATCTGATTGCCGAGCGTGCGCTGCGCGGCGTGGCGATTGGCCGCCGCAATTATCTGTTTGCTGGCGCTGATTCGGGCGGTGAGCGTGCTGCGGCGATGTACAGCCTCATCGGTACGGCACGCTTGAACGGCATCAACCCGGAAGCCTACCTCGCCCACGTGCTCGAGCGCATTGCCGATCATCCGGCCAATCGGATCGACGAGTTGCTGCCATGGAATGTGGCGCAGCAACTGCCTGACACCGCCAAGATCGAGCCCATTCGCTAACCGCCATTTACCGGCGCGTCAACAACCCGATCTACGGTACACATCGAGTGCTTACTTTGCTTCTCAACCTCGGCTTCCACCTGTTTGATCGAGGTCGGATTATCTCGCTCAGCAACGTCATTCGTGTACAGATCGGCCTGCCACATTCCTTCATGGAATTTTCCACCGATCTCTGCGAGTCCAGTCGCCGGGTTGATACCCGCTATGCGGTATTGAAAGTCAGAAATCACGAACTTGCGCCACTTCAGTTCTGGAAGCGTGAAACCGGACGTTGTAGTCCGCAATGAAGTCCGGCATGAAGGTGTTGGCCGCCTCCATCGTGCTGATCCCGCGCAGCCTCATCTCCTTGACGAGTCGGTCCTGTAACGTCCTGTTCGTACGCTCGACACGTCCCTTGGCCTGACTGCTGTTCGCACAGATTCCTTCGATGTTGAGTTCAAATAGCGCCCGCGCGAACTGCGTGTGGCCGTCGCCGCCTACGGCGGCTTTCCTGTTGACACGGAAAACCGATGCCTTGTCGCTGTAAAACGCCACGGGCTTGCCGTGACGCTCCAGGTAAGCGCGGGTTGCCTCAAAGTGGCTAAACGTCGATTCCGACGCCACGAAGCGTATTTCCATGATCCGGCTGGTCGCGTCGTCGACGTAGACCAATGCCGTACACGCCAGCGCTCGATTCTCGAACCACCGGTGGTCGCTGCCGTCAATCTGGATCAGCTCGCCCAAGCACGCGCGGCGATTGCGGGGCTGATAAATCTTCGGCGGACGCTGCGCACGTGGCAGCCAGAGCCCACCGGCGATCATTAGCTTTCGCACGGTCTCTTTGGCCAGCGACAGACCGTGAACTTCGCGCAATTTCTCACACGCCAGCGTCGGCCCAAAGTCCGCATAGTTCTCACGAATGATGGCCAACGCAGCCGCCTCGCGCAACGCGGGAAGCCGGTTGTTGCTCGGACGTCCATACCGACGCGAAACCAGGCCCGCCGGCCCGTGTAGTCGATATCGCTCCAATAACCGGCGTATCTGCAGATCCGTTACCTCTAAACGTTGCGCGGCGGCGACCGCCTTCAAGCGCCCCTCGATGACTGCCTGTACGGTCCTCAGACGATCCAGCTCGGTCATCGACATGGTGATCGTCCCAGATGCGTTCATGGCCGGCGCTCCTCAAGCAATGTCGGCCACCAGCTTGAACCTTCAAACACGACATTTCAATTTAGCGCAAACACGACATTTGAACTTTGGACTTACATGCAATATTCGCATAACATAGATTATGTAAAATCCTACTTATGATTTTGCATCGACTGCGGACAGTCAAAACACCCGTGCCCGAGGCAATTCCCCACCCGGCAACAGCGTAACAACGCCAAGATCTGCTCCTTCCTGACGCCTGCTGGCTGCAGGCGTTTTTTTCGTCCGCAATCCGGTAATACACACGGCGGCGCCTTGCGTCCTGAGTGCCGCGACGTGTGTTGCGGATGATCCAATATAAGTTGCGAATTTCCCGAGCGGCTGCCGACTTCTCCGTGTCTGACATGTGCTCCCATTCAAGTGGATCACGTTGGTACATCCACCGACTGTAGCGGGTACGCGATACCGCGAATATGGGCCGAAACCCAAGCGTATTGCCGGACCGATTCCGAGTGCTCCGCCCTTAGGTGTATGTTTTTAACTTCCGAATTTTGCAATGGGTCAACCGATTGGGAACGAGCGAAATCTACAGCCCAAAAAAGAAAGGGGCCGAAGCCCCTGTCAAATCACTTTTGCGTCCGCCGCACTCAACCAACCACTGTGTGCTGGTGAACTGTCAATGGTCCGACGCCATTAGCTGTCAACGCCGGTTTAAATCTGACCCACCGGGGATGCGGCTATTTTCTTGGACTGTTTTACGTCGTTAACCCGAGGCTTTCACGGTACTCGATGGGGCTGAGATAGCCAAGGGAGCCCTTGATCCGCTTTTCGTTGTACCAGCGAATGTAGGCGTTCAGTGCCTCTACGAATTGCACGATGGTCGTCGAACGCCAGTCCCCTGGATAGAACATTTCGGTCTTCAGCCTTCCGAAGAATCCCTCACAGGCCGCATTGTCTGGTGAGCAGGCTTTACGCGACATGGATCGGATCAGATTAGCCTTTGCAACTCGCGATAGCCAGCCAGGCCAACGGTAGTGGCCACCCCGATCGGAATGTACGATCGGCTTCTCATCGTCCTCGGTCACGGTCTCGATAGCCGCATCTAACATGGTATTCACGAGCTCGGCGTCGGGGCTTGTGCCAATCGACCAACTGACTACCATGCCATCGAAGCAGTCGATCATCGGCGATAGATATACCTTCCCGGCCGGGATCTGGAACTCGGAGATATCCGTCAGCCACTTTTCGTTGGGGGCGGTAGCGTGGAAATCGCGATTGATGATGTTATCTGGGGCAGGGCTAATTTCCCCGACATAAGAACGATATCGGCGCCGCTTGGGCCTCGCCGCGTAGAGGCCGCCTTGTTTCATGAGGCGACGCACGACTTTCTCCGATAGAAACACGCGTTGTCTGCTGAGCGCTGCCTGCACCCGACGATAGCCGTAGGATCGGTGATTGTCCTCGAAGATTTCCGCAACGGTACGACGAACTTCGGCATATTTGTCGGCAACCCGCATGGGCGACCGATGGTAGAAATAGGAGCTGCGCGCCAAGTCCAGCTGCTCAAGCAGCTCAGCCAAAACGTACTGCTCTCTCAGGGCGTCAACCAGCGTCGTCTTCTCCCGGTTGCTCAGGAGTTGCAGGTCGACGCCCAGGTCTTTTTTTAGGAGTTCATTCGCCTTCTTCAACAGGTCCTGTTCAAGCTGCAGATTGCGAATTTTGCGCTGGAGCGCTTCGACCTGCCGTTCCAGTTCGTCCCGATCTGTCTCTGCGGGCGAGCCTTTGTCGCGTTTCATGGATGCAGGAGCCTCTCGGCCGAGTAACTGGTTCTTCCAGTTGTACAGCGTCACCCTGTCGACGTCCAGCTTTCGGGCCACCGCCTCTGCACTTCCTTCCCGTGTGCACAGGAGCTATTGTCGAATCTAATGGGATGGACGCCCCCACCCGAAGCGGCATCAATGTGCCAAAGTGGAAGTGTCGAAGCAACCACCTGACCGAGGGGAGCGCCCATCATGAAGATTACGACAGTTGGCATCGATCTGGCGAAGAACGTTTTTGCCGTCCATGGTGTAAATGAGCATGGCCGAACGGTGCTGAAGAAAGTGCTCAAGCGGAATCATGTTGCGGAGTTCTTCGCCAACCTCCCCACCTGCGTGATCGGAATGGAGGCATGCGCCAGCGCGCACTACTGGGCTCGCAAGCTGCAGGCCATGGGGCATACGGTACGACTGATCGCACCGCAGTTCGTCAAACCGTACGTCAAGACAAACAAGAATGACGCGGCGGATGCCGAGGCGATTTGCGAGGCAGTCGCACGGCCGAACATGCGTTTCGTGCCGGTCAAGACCGTTGAGCAGCAATCGGTGTTGTCGCTGCATCGCGTACGCCAGGGTTTCGTGCGGGCGCGCACCGCGCAGGCCAACCAGATCCGTGGACTGCTCGCCGAATTCGGGATCGTTGCTCCCAAGGGAATCGGGCATCTCGAGCGTCAGGTTCCTGAACTGATCGAAGATGCGGAGAACGAACTGACTGGCTCGTTTCGATTGCTCATCCAGCGCCTCATGGACCAACTGAAGGAGCTTGACCGACAGGTCAAGGAGCTCGAGGCGCAGATTCAGGCCTGGCACCGTAGTGACGAAAGGAGTCGACGGCTCGCGCGCGTCCCGGGCATCGGGCCCCTTACCGCGAGCGCGCTCGTTGCGTCTGTCGGCGACGCAAAGAGCTTCAGTAGCGCCCGACAACTTGCGGCGTGGCTCGGTCTGGTACCCCGGCAAAACTCGAGCGGCGGCAAGAACGTGCTGCTGGGCATCAGCAAGCGAGGTGACGTGTATTTGCGAACATTGTTGATCCACGGTGCGCGTTCCCTTCTGCAGGTTGCCAAACGCAAGGAATGCAAAAGCGGCTGGCTACATGGCTTGCTGCAGCGGCGAAACGCAAATGTCGCCGCCGTCGCACTCGCGAACAAGAACGCGCGGATCGTCTGGGCGCTACTGGTCCACGGCCGTGAGTTTCACCCTGATTACCACGCGCCTGCAGCGACTGTTTAACTGTCCGCCGCATGCCCAACCCGTAACTACCAGCAGGTAGCCTACTTCCGATTGCTCAGGCGATCATGACGTGATGGCGAGACAGGTCAGACCGTGGCCGGGAAACTCTGAGTACACCAACGTGCGCACCAGCACGCGAATCTGATGAGAGTCCGGCCAGCGAATTCCATCAGGGACCGCCGGCCTCGCGCCGGGACATCGAAGTCCGGATGCATGGCCGCAATCATTACCTGCCCTCCGTTACAAATGAGAGCTTGGCAAGCCGGGGGCGTCCATGCATGGTGTACGGGGTGCTTTGGGAAATATGAGAAGGCGGTGGCGGTTTAGCTGAGAATGTTGCTTGTCGAAGGCACACCGAGCAAAGCCGGCGCGAGCCGGCCCCGACCACCATGAAGAAGATTACGAAAGAAACGAACGGCAGTAAAGCACAAACGAAGAGCGCGCTCGATGAACTGATCCAGCAAGGCGCGCGGCAGATCATCGAGCAGGCAGTCGAAGCGGAACTGGCGAGCATGCTTGAACAGTACAGCAACGTGAGGTCGATCGACGGTCGGCGTGCCGTGGTGCGCAACGGCTACCTACCAGAGCGCGAAGTCGTCACGGCCATCGGTCCGGTGCCGGTTCGGGTACCGAAGGTGCGTGATCGCTCGGGTTCGGGCATCCGCTTCAATTCGGCGGTCGTGCCGCCGTACGTTCGCAAATCCGCACGCGTGTCGGCCGCACTACCGTGGCTGTACCTGCGAGGCATCTCGACGGGCGACATGAGCGAAGCCATGGGCATCATGCTGGGCGGCCAGGTCAGCGGCCTGTCGCCAAATGTGGTGAGTCGTCTGAAGGCGCAATGGGCCGATGAGCATGCTCAGTGGAATCAGCGTGAGTTGTCGTTGGCGCGCTGGGTGTACTGGTGGGCTGACGGCATTCACACCGGCGTGCGCAGCGACGATTCCGACGGCCAGTGCCTGTTGGTGATCATTGGTGTCAAACCGGACGGAACGAAAGAGCGTGTGGCGATCAGTGACGGGTATCGGGAATCGAAGGCGTCGTGGGCCGAACTGCTGCTCGATCTGAAAAAGCGCGGTCTGCAGTCAGGGCCGCTGCTGGCTTGCGGAGATGGTGCGATGGGATTCTGGGCAGCGATGGAAGAAGTGTTCCCGCAGACCGAGCATCAGCGCTGCTGGTTCCACAAGATGGGCAACGTGCTCAACGCGCTGCCGAAATCGCAGCAGGCCCGCGCCAAAAAGGCGATGCAGGACATTTGGATGGCCGCCACGCGTGCCGAAGCGCTGGTTGCCTTCGATCACTTCGTTGATACCCACTCGGCAAAGTATCCGAAGGTGGTCGAAAAGCTGACGCAAGATCGCGACGAGCTGCTGGCATTTTACGATTTCCCGGCCGAACACTGGCAGCATCTGCGCACGACGAATCCGATTGAATCGACCTTCGCGACGGTGCGTCACCGCACCAAGCGCACGCGCAACTGCGTCTCGCGCGCGACGTTCCTCGGCCTGGCATTCAAGCTGATCGAGTCGGCCGAAGACTCGTGGCGGCGCATCCGCGCCCCCGAAAAGATCGCGACGATGCTTGACGGGATGACGTTCAAGGATGGAGAGCCGGTGACCGACAGCACACCGGCTCAGCAGCCCCTGGCCGCCTAATCTTGCTCACGCCCCGTACACCAGATTTGACTTTAACTCGTGTGCACAGTTCGTACACCGCAGCCTGCTTGGACACCAATGAAGCAGTTGGTCGACCGGCCTTGCCAACCACGCATTTCCTGGTTTCCGGATAGCGCTCGCGAACCCACTCCGTTAGTATCTGGCGACAGGGATAGCCCAATGTCCTGAGGGTGAAGGCGAAGCAGCGCCCGTGGTTGACGTAATGCTCGAGTGCTACGTTCTTCTGTTCTTCTGAGTACTTCGGCTTTACGCGAACATACCCCCTCTGCAGATCGCCAATCTTCTCGAATTCGTTACACCACGCCTTGAGAGAATTCTTCGTCGGGTAACCCAACTGGCGAATGGTCGCTTTGCTGCGCTTCCCGAGTTTCAGGTACAGCTCGACCGCCCGAACGCGTTCTTGGTATGAATACATGGACTACCTTCAAAGTAGTCCAAGATTTTGTCCGCATCCCCGGTGGGTCAGTTTTACATCGGCGCTAACAATTAGCCTTTAATGCCAAGGGTTCAAAAGCGGCACACCTGTTGCCTTGAAGTCATCAGTATTTCGCGATACCACCGTCATGCCGTGTGCAAGTGCTGTAGCGGCAATAATGGCATCGCGTTCGGCCCGGGGATCAGGAACATGTAGGCTTGCGCAGCGTATTGCAACCACCTGGTCAAACGCCAATACTCGCCCTGCGAATTGTGGCAAAACCTGTCCTTCCAGCCACGCTCGCAAGATGCCGCCCTGGGCCTTGTCCCCGCGTTCCTTTTGCCGGACGCCCAGCTCCAGTTCAAGGACCGTGATGGCAGAAATAAACTGTGCGCCCACAGGCTGAGCCGAAGCCCATGCAAGCACGTTCAGATTCGCTCGTTTGGGAACGCGCAACTCAGAGATAACGTTTGTGTCGAGTAAAAACATTAAGACAAATCTGCCTCACGATAAAGACCGCCAACTCGGGGTGCATCAAAGTCAACACCCCCCCCGCCATGCTGGGCTATAGCATCAGCAAGCGAGGTCATACCCCCAGCAAGCTTCCGATATTCATCAATGCTCAGGAGCACATGCGATGGCTTCCCGCGATCGGTAATAAATACCGGGCCGCTAAGTGATGCCCGCTTTGCTTCACTTGCGGACTGATTGAATTCTCGACTGGTCATGGTCAGAGTGCCCACGATACCCTCCTAACACTGAAAATTTGTAGCAATGTTACTACAATTATCGTCGTTTTGCCATGTCTACCCATCAGCCCACATTCCCGGCGGCCATCCAGAACACCCCTATTCCCCGGTTCCAGAATAGCGGTGCGTTGCTCGGATCTGCGCCATGCCGGTCGACGCACTCGTACGCCGCCGCGACAGCCTCGCCTCGCGAAAAGTCGGCCCCCAAATGCGCGTAGGTGACGACGTCGGGCAACGCGATGCCCTTGCTTGTCCGGTAGCGCTTCTTGCTGAATCCCACATCGTGGATAATCTCGCGCACCCCGAGCCCCCGGACAGAGAGCAACGCGCTCTGCGCTCGCTCAGCGAACGACACGTATCGTCCCGAAACAGGTTTCGACATGAATAGGGGCATGCCGCCACCATAATGGAACCGGCGCGAGCCGACCGCGCGAGGTGCGCCTGCGGTTCGCGCGGTGCCTACGGCGTGCGCGGCCTCTCGTGTGTCATGCCGGGTGCAATCCGCCGCCAAGAACGACGCTTGGGCTCGTGTCCCGGCGATGGGGCATGCGACGAATGCGTCGCGGCTCGTCCCGTCAGTGCTTACCGCCGTTTTGCAGTTTACGCCCTGCAACACATCTTTAAATACCAGGGGGGCGCGCGCGCGACCCGTTGAATTCGCCCCATAGGGCTCCGACGATTACCCGAAGCGGCTCAGGCAATGCCGGAGGCCGGCGTCGATGAGACGTCAAGGCAGGGGTTGCGACGGCGCCCCCTTGAACCGTTCTCGGGCGCGTGACAAACCGAGCGGGTGTACAGCGGCCGCTGCGCCACGCGAGCGCACGCCCCGCAAGTGATCACGAAGGACACCGAACCGTTCTCCCATCGACACCGCATTCAGGCAGGGCTTGATCATTTATCGTCAGCGCCCTCCACCGCCCGGCACTTCTCTGACAGAATCGCGGCCTGACATTCCCCCGTCCGGTGGCATACACGCATTCCGACCGTCCTCAAGAAAGCGCGACAGGCGTTGCGCACAGCAGCCGCTAACCCGCGTGCGCTCAAACACGGGAATTGGGTATTTCCTGGGCGCTCGCCGCTTTGGCTTCGCGGACTGACGAAGAAAAAGGAATTTTGAAGATGCTAGGGCTGAGCTCCAACCGTCATGTCTTGCGCCTGTCTCTGGCGCAAGCATTGGCCGGCGCAAACTCGACTGTCGTGTACGCGACGGCCGCTATTGTCGGCAACCTGCTGGCGCCGCAGCCATCGCTGGCAACGCTCCCCATTTCGATCTTCGTACTTGGCATGGCGCTGTCGACGCTGCCGGTCGGCGCGATCATCAAACGCTACGGACGCGTGCCGGCCTTCTTCGTCGGCAACGCTTGCGGTGTCGCCATGGGCTTGCTGGCGGCGTTGGCGCTCGTCATTCATTCTTTCTCGCTGTTCACGTTCGCCATGATTTTTGGCGGCGCATACAACGCGGTGGTGCTGACTTTTCGATTCGCCGCAGCCGAGTGCGTGTCGCCTGCCGATCGTCCGAAAGCGCTTTCGACAGTGCTCGCTGGCGGTGTGCTCGCCGGCGTACTGGGACCGCAATTGGTGACCGGCACGATGAATGTCTGGCCGCCGTACGCCTATGCCGCGACTTATCTGGCGGCGGCGGCAGTCGCCGTGCTGTCAGCCGGGGTGCTGGCAGGTGGGCGGTTCGACTACGCGCCCAAGAGCGCTGCGCGACAGGAAGGTCGCCCGGTATCGGTGTTCCTGCGCGATGCTCGCTTGATCGTGGCCATGCTCTGTGGTGTCGTGACCTACATGCTCATGAATTTCATGATGACGTCGGCACCGCTGGCGATGGAGTTGTGCGGCATTCCCCGCCAGCGCGCCAACGTCGGCATCGAGCTCCATGTCGTGGCGATGTACGCGCCGAGCTTTTTCACCGGGCGCCTGATCTCGCGATTCGGCGCCTATCCTGTCGTGATGGTGGGCCTGGCCCTTACCGCGTGTGCGGCACTCGCCGGTATGGCGGGCGTGTCCGTCGGTCATTTCTGGCTGGCCTTGGTGCTCCTTGGCCTGGGTTGGAATTTCGGTTTCTTGGGTGCGTCGGCAATGGTGTTGACCTGCCACTCGGCGGAAGAAGCGCCGCGTGTCCAATCGATCAATGACTTTGTTGTATTCGGTGCGATGGTGATCGGATCATTCGCGTCCGGCAGCCTGCTGACGTCGATGGGCTGGACGACCGTCACCGGTCTGATGTTGCCGCCGTTGGCCATTGGATTGATCGGCGTGGTGTGGCTTCAGTGGGCCCGCGCGGGCAACAAGAGCCGCGCCTGATCGAGGCCGGGCAAGGCGAGAGGGTTTTTCCATCGATGTTGCATAGGTCATCTCATTGCGAAGGCGGCCGGCGAAAGGAAATGTCGGTACGGTGTGCGGGGCCGGCGATCACACCTTTGATGCTGCCGCGTGCGACGAATGGAACGGCCCCGTCGGCCCCTTTGCAGCAACACCCCAAGAGGCGGGACCGGGGCCCGGTGCCGGACTCGCGCCGGCAAGTCCGGTAATGCGGACCCGATAACCCGCGAGCGGATCGCATTGGCCGTGACGACGTGCCGCGACGGCTGCCTCCGCGGGCATGCCAAGAAGGTCGTGGCGTTCGGTGCCACGCGCGAAACAGCGGTTGCGGCACGGGGGGGGGCGCGAGCGCACCGAACGCCGGCAAAACAGCGGCAAAACATCGGCAGTCGCCGGCAACCCCTACGCCCGTGTGACTTGCTTCACGGTGCGTGTGCATAAGCCTTGGCCGTGCCTCGTTTTCACGTACGCCATCGCGCTGACCGTGGCCGACCCGGTCGCGCTTGACCCCCTCGTGCAGTGCGCGGTGTGCCGCCTGTCATCGGCGCTCTCGATTCGACTGCCGTCCCCCTCGACGCTGGTTCGCGACGCGCGCTCGGACGTCCGGGGAAAACCGGGTGACCTTCTTGTTCATGGCGCCCTTCTCTCACGCGTCGGGGCTTCCACAAAATCCGGGGCGGTTCGGTTTGCCACGCCGGATGAGGTCGTGGGTGTCACCTCATACGGGCGCATTGGCGTGCCACCGGGCGTCACGCGCTGCACTCGTCAACGCGGGGCGCTCAATCCGGGTTTGGCGGATCGGGTAACAGCATCCAATGGGTCACCCGAACGGGCCGGTCCGAGACAGTCCTGTCAACGCTTCTGCAGGTGATCGTCCAAACGGATTTGTCACGCCAGTAGGTCGCAATGTCAACAAACCCGGGTTCGCCGTCCGCCAATAGCGTCGAGTCGTTGACGATCACCAGTGCGGTCACCCGTGCTGTGGTCGGCGAAAGTTCTGGCAAGTGTTCAGCAACCGAAATCCAACCTTTGCAGGTCATGAGGCAACCTCTAGGAGCAAGGAAAGTTCACTACATGTCGTAATGCTTCGGGTGATCCTAGCATGCCGCGTGTCAGATAAGGGAAGATCATTGCGACGGCAGGGGCGGGACGCGAGGGGACTGACGCCCTCGCCCTCTCGCCGCTCAGACTTTGCCCGCGACGCTCGCCATGAAGTCGCTGCCCGGTGAAACGGGGTGCGCACCGAAGCTTGAATTTAACGAGGAGAACGGTCGGTTTGATCTGACCAAGGTCTGTCGGGGTTCAGGGGTTCAATCGGTTCGGCGGCGTATTGCGGCGAACGTGACGGGCTGTGTCGGATGAGCGTGAGCGGGGCTTGTGCGGCGGTGGCCCGGTCAATCCGGACACGGCATCGCACGACTGAAACCGCGGGGCGCCGGAGCGGGTGAAGCGACCTACGCATCTTACCGCGTGCACGCCATGCGGTTGCCGACAACGATTAGGCGCCCGGCCCATCGTCGCGCGGTCCATCGTCGCGCGGTCCCGATGCGGGGCGCTCGACGAATTCGCTTTCCCGGGCGAACGGCGTTTTTGCGCCGGTGTTCGTCGCGGATCGTCACGCGCGCGAGCGCCATATCGGTACCCGCCCGGACGCCGGAGGCGCTCACGGATTTTCCCTCCACCCCGGGTGCGCGAGGTTTTGCCCATGCCCCCGGCACCCTGCAAGGGTGGCGAACGCCAATGCCTGCGAACGGGCGGTGGCACGGCGCCCGGTGAGAACGCCCGCTTTTGCGAGTCACGCCGCGCCGGCGGCGGCCGCGCCCGGCGGCCGCCGGGAACAAACGGGAGCGCGAAGTCGCGTGGTCGATAAACGCCCCGGGGGAACATCGGTGCGAAGCGGCGCGGGTCCGCAGTGCGGCACCGCCGCGCGCGGCCATCGTCGCCCGGGGGGGCGGCGGCGGCCGGCAAGCCCACCCTGTCCCGCGCGGCGCTCCGCTGCGCCAGGTGAGCGTGGGCATCGGTGTTTCGGCGTTCTGAAAACACGACAGCCTGACCGGGCGAACTCCGTCGCGACCGCTTGACGGACAAGACGGGATTTCGTCAAAGTCCGCGGCGCTTCCGTCATGCATGGATGCCGCCCGCGCCGTGCGGCATACCCCGTTCAACGGTAGCGTCCCCTCCCCCCCGGCTGACCCTGCCCCTGCACGCGCGCCGACGGGCCTGTGGCCTGGGTCGGCGATCATGCCCTTCGCGGATCCGGCATCCGCCGAACGGCCCCCTGCGAAGGCGCCTGCGAGAAAACAGCGCTGCCTGCGGCGAATCCGGCGCCACGGCATGCGGGGGTTGCGGCGCGCACCGCGCCATTGCATGATGGGGCGATGCACAGGCTTCAGTGTACGCGGTTGGGGTCGCCGCTCTTGCGAGTGGCGACGATATCGGCAACTTTCAAATTTACGGGCAACCTCGCATGAAAGCGAAACTCTCGCTGTTGTTGGCACTGGTCTTCACCACGTTCGGGGTCCGCGCCGCCGGTGATTTCACGCTCACGTACTTTGGCGATGGCAAGCCGGTGGATATGTCGGCACTGGTGAGCGACCTCATCACGCCCGAGTACGTGAAGCGCTTTCCAGCGAAGCGGTACGAGATCGTCCTGATTTATCACTGCACGCCGGTCACGGCCCGGGGCGACATCGTATGCACCGCCACTTCCGGACTTTCCCCGAAGATCGATGCGGCCGGCCGCACGGGGACGCTCGTGCCGCCGGTGCTCTTTAACACGGCGGCGATTCAGCCCAAGGGCGCGTCGGCGCGCGACGTCGACGAAACGCGCAACAAGGTGATCAGGCAGAGTGTGAGCGCCCTGATGAGCGACCTGCCCGCCGCCCCGAAGCGCTCCGGCGCAATCGGCGGGGCTCGCTAGATGCCCGGGTGTTGAGCGCCCGGCGCCCCGTCGATGCGATGCGCCGCCAACCCCTCGAGGCTACCGTTGCCCGCGCCATGGCCCCGGTCCCGAAGCGCATGCCCTACCGGTTGGCGGTGATGGTTCGGGGCATGCGCCGCTACGCCGCCGATTCGCCGGGCCCGCGAGATCGGCGCGAAGGCCGAGCGAGGCGTGACGGGGGGCGACATGGGGAGGCTCATGGGGAGGCTCGTCGGGGCCGCGGCAGGCGGCCCCGGCGTCTCAAAACGCATGGGACGGCGCTTAGGCCCCGTCGGGGAGTGCACGCCGCGGGCCAAGCGCCCGGACGCCCGGACGTTACCGGGCCAAGCGCATCGCGAGCGCCGCGCGGTGGCGCCTTGGGCGCTGCCCCGGGCGTTGGCGTGCGAAGTGCTGTCGGAGAGGCCCGCAGCATGACCGCAAGGTTTGTGTGCGCGCGGGATCGCGAAAGCCCCGTGGGCCGCTCGCGCGCGAGCGTGGGCTAAAGGCTGTTCTGCGCGCGATACCGCGGCATGCCGTACGACGACTTGGCGGTGATGACCCAAGCGTGGGTTGAACTTGGAGGATATTTCGCGGAGGCGGCCGACGACCTCGCGCCCACGAGCATCCGCCGACGCCGCACGACCGCGCGAAGCGACGCCCCATTGGATGCGTCACACATTAGGCACGCGCACGGCCGGACGCCTGCACGATCAGGCGGATCTCTCGGTGCTGCGCGACCTGACGGGGCACGCGCGCATCGCGACGATCCACCGATACCTGCGCGACACGGTTCGTTGCGCGCGCGGCATGGCATTCGCCGTGACCGCGGCGGCGCCGGGATGACCGACGCGCGCGGGATCTGCCGCGGGCGACGGGGGGAGATGGGCGCCAGTCCAAGGGTATATGCACAATCATAACAGGCTGTTTTACGCCGGTTGAATCGATATTCATGAATTATCGGCAAGTAATCGCCGGTAATGATGCATTGAATTCCTTGCTAAGGAGGCCTATCATAAAAGGCAGATTTAGGACAGTTGCACGGTTTTTTCAATTCAATCGGCAAAAATCGGGCGGTTATGAGGGGGTGATATGGCCATCGCGCAAACGGTCGAAGAAATGGAGTGGGAGTTAGGCGGCAAGCTCAAACGGTTACGCCTGAACAAGAATCTGGATCAGCAGACGTTGGCGGCACGCGCCGGCGTGAGCGTGCGGGCGTTACGCAACCTGGAAAGCGGAGAGGGGTCCACCCTTAAGACGCTCTTGAGCGTTATTCGGGCGCTCGGCCGCGAATCTTGGCTCCAAACAGTGGCGCCCGTACCCACGATTAATCCGGCAACCTTTACAACGCGCGCGGCAACGCGTCTGCGGGCATCGAGCCCGGCGACAAAGCGCAGCGCGGCACAGCGCCTTCCGTCGGCACAATCACTGACGGCGTCCGGGCCGACCCGGCCACGCAAGCGAAACGACGAGCGCGATCAATAAGGACACGATGGCGACCACCCCAACCCCTAAAAAGCGGCGTTTCTCTCATGTCGAAAAGGTGGACGCCTACCTCTGGGAGACGCAAATTGGCTCCGTTGCCCTGGATCCCCGGTATGGGTACTACGTGTTCGGGTATGCCCCGGCCTTTCTCAAGCAAGGCATCGAACCCTCACCGCTGCATATGCCGCTCTCCGAGGAACCGTACATATTTACTGACCTTCCGGAACCCACCTTCAAGCGCTTGCCGGCAATGCTCGGCGACGCATTGCCCGACGATTTCGGCAACGCCTTGATCAACCGCTACATGGCCGAGCAAGGTATCCCGGCCAAGGCTGTCACGCCCTTGGACAGGCTGGCGTACATGGGCAATCGCGCAATGGGGGCGCTGACATTCAAGCCGCGGCGTGGGCCAACCAAACATAAGCCGACGGCGATTGCGCTGGGTGCCTTGGTGGAACAGGCTCGACACGCCGTTCAGGGCGTCGTGGATGACGAGGACCACACCGGCGCCGCGCTGCGCAGCATCATTGACGTCGGCACTTCAGCCGGTGGAGCGCGAGCCAAAGCCGTGATCGCCCTTAACCGGGCAACGCAGGAGATCCGGTCGGGGCAATTGGACGCCCCGGAGGGGTTCGAGCACTGGCTCCTCAAGTTCGACGGGATGGGCAAGGACCACGAGCTCGGCGAGTCGCAGGCCTATGGGCGCATCGAGTATGCCTATCACTTAATGGCTCGCGCCGCCGGCATAGAGATGTCGGATTGTGACTTGCTCAAGGAGAACGGCCGCGCCCACTTCATGACGAAGCGCTTCGACCGTGAAGGTGCCGGCATGCGTCACCACATGCAAACGCTGTGCGCCATGGACCACCTTGACTACAAGAAGAAAGGCACGAACGCCTATGCCCAACTGTTCACCGTGATCCGTCAACTCGACCTGCCCTACGAGGCGCTCGAAGAAGCCTTCCGTCGGATGGTCTTTAATGTCATGGGCCGCAATTGCGACGATCACACGAAGAACTTCTCATTCCGCTTGAAGCACGGCACGACCACGTGGGAACTGGCCCCGGCGTACGACGTAACGTTCGCGCATAACCCCGAAGGTGAATGGACGAATCAGCACCTGATGTCTGTGAACGGCAAATTCAAGGATTTCACCGAAGCGGATCTTCTCGCAGAGGCTGATCGTTTCGGCGTTGGGACGGCAAGCGAGGTCATCCAACAAGCCCGAGCGGCGATCATGCGCTGGGAGGAGTGGGGACGCCTCGCCGGTGTCCCCGCCGAAGAAATGACAAAGATCCAAAAGCAGCACCTGTTGCTCACCTAGGTCAGGTCGCCCAAAGCGGCTTCAATACCGAGGACGTCACGGTGCGGCTTTCGCGCAAAAGTCCAAAATCAATCACGTCGGCGCAGCGCTGACGCGCGCAAACTCAATCTCATGAGACCCGAAGGGAATGCCTTCGCGCGATAGTCCCGGCCCCCGGCGGCATCGCCCCGACTTCAGGTGTTCACCTGATGCCGGTGGCCGGGTCGAGGTCTACGATAGCCCCGGAGGTCGCTGACCGTGCGTCCCTGCCGCAGGGCCGCGTTTTGTCGAGTCCGGCGTACGACGCCGCCGCCGTGCGGCCGGGCGTCGGGCCGCGTCGTCGGCGAGCACGCCGGCCTGTGCATCGCGTGAATCAACGCGGCCTGCGCCCCGCCTTCGTCAGCGCCCGTACCTGTCATCACGATCATCAGGCGCCCCTACCATGACCATCGAAACACGCCTCCGCGTCGGAGCGCCGGCCAATCACGCCAACCTCGTCGCGCCCGCACCGCTCATCCTTCAGACCGTCACCGAAAAAGGCACCAAAACGTTCGAGTTGACCGTTCGCGACATGCAAAGGGCCCTGAAGGCCGAGCCAGGATGCTTCGACCGTTTGATCGATGTAATTTGGGACGCCATTCGAGACTGTTTCTGCGGCACCCGACGTGCCGAGGCCAACGCGTATTTGGGGGCCGCGATGCGCGCCAAGGACGACGCGACGATGGCGGAGAATTACTTCGCGCTGAGGGCGATGGCGACGCCGGCCACGCGAGACGCGGTGTTTGGCGAACGGTACGACGCGACGACCCACGAATACATCTTGAGCATCAACACGAGCCTGTGCGTCGAGCTGCGCGTGAGCGCCGCGGCGCTGCCTTTCGAAGAAGCCAAGCGTCTCGGTTTGACGGATAACGTTGCCCCCACGCACGATGCCCCCCCGCACGATGCCCCCCCGCATGATGCTCTCCCGCACGATGCCCCCCCGCACCATGCCCTTACGCGGTGGGCCACAACGACATGTCACTTCACAGACCGGGGGATCAAGCTCAGGGAGGTCGTGGCGTGGGTGGACAAAGCCGCTCTCGTCGTCGAGGAGCCGTATACGGTTGACGTGGGGGTTGACGAACTGGGCGCGCTGCGCTTTGGGGATTGGCGGAGTAACCTTGAATTCGAGTCCCCCGCCGCGGGCCAATGCATTTACGAGGTCGATCTTGGCGTCGGGGGCTCGGTCAGGTCCGAGAACGTCGGGGCCACACGCATTGATAGCCGTGCCAATGAGCAGATTCTACTCGGCTTTGTCGGCGCGTTAAGGGCAGGGGAGATCACGTTTCACCAGGCGAGCGCGGTGGCTTTTCTGATGCAGGCCGACACCGCGGCGCAAGCATGGATGGACCTGGCCGCCGCCAGGGATCCGGGCTTCGATCGCACCGTCAGTAACTGGGCGTGCAGGCACCACTTCTCGATTATGCGCAACGGGCCTGACATCGTGGTGGCGATCACCAGTGAGAGCAAGCTCTCTGACGAGCAGCTCCGCTTGAGCGCGACCGGGGCGCGGCCGGGCCCCCATCGGGCGGTTACGTTCAGGCAGCAGTGGCTGGTTGTCCCCACGGGGAGCATGCGGTGTCTGCTGGCCACAGCGGAACCCAAGCCGGCGGAGAGAGCCGCCCATGGCCCGGCCGCGCCCGACGTGGCCGCACCTGAGGCGGGGGGCGATGTCCCGGCGCTGCCCCGCGACGTTGACAGCTCCGGGTCTGCGCCCGGCGACGAGAGCCGTTTCTCGTCGGCGTCCGACGTCGAGGGCGGTTTCCCGGCCGCACCCGAGTGGGGGGACGGTGTCCCGGCGCTGCCCGACATCGATGTCAGCTCCTCGTTTGCGCCCGGCGACGAGAGCGGTTTCTTCTCGGCGGCCGACGTGAAGGCGCGTGGCGAGCTTTCTCAGCGTTCTCCTGACCCGCACATTGCGGCGTTCGACCGGTGGTACGGTGCCCTGACGCCCTCCGCCCGCAAGTTGCTCGCGAACTGTACGAATCTGCGCGGTTTTCTGCCTCGCGTGCTTGCGGTTGAGCCAGATGACACCCCCCTCTGGACTGAGCGGGTAGTCGGTTATTTGACGGGTAAGGTACGCGGTTTGCCGGCGGGGCTCGCTGAGCCGGCCCCCGAGATTCCTGTCGAGGTACAGGGCGAACTGAGCGGTTTGCTGGACCACGCCCCCTATGAGCAAACCATCGCTTTACTGCATCGCCTCAATCTTGAGTTGTGGGTGGACAGCCTCGACCCGCAATACCAACACGGCTTTGCACAAGAGCATCCGGATGAACCCGTGCCGCCGCCCGAGGTCCGTGTCGTCTCCAACCGCCGGGCGGGGCCTGCGCCGGCGCAGGTTTTCCTAACGCCTGAGGCGCTGACGGAGATCTACGGCCCCTCAGGCTCACACGTCCTCGCACGCCAGACTGCCGGGTGAACCCGTGGCTTGGCCGAGCCGTAGTAAATGATCGCATTGGCGATCAGCCGCGCGTATCGGTGGCCGGTCTCGCGCTTGATGTCCGAGCGCCCGGTTAATTCCTTTTTCCCACCGACTTGGGCAATGGCCGCGCGGCGCCGGTGTGACGGAAAAGTCCGGGGGTTCCGGCTGACGTGGGCACGAATGCATCCGGTGTCGTGTGGATCGGTGCAAGCACACCGGATGAAATGTCGTGTTGGTTTTCCCCAAACGTCGACCCGGGGGAATACGTCCAAAATCTCGGACTACCGGGAAGTGGTCCATGTATTCCTACGAAGCGCGCGTTCGGGCGGACGCGTTGTGGCTGAAACACGGCAAGCGCATTAAGGCGACCCTCCGCCCGTTGGGTGACCCGATGAAGCATGCTCTCAAGGCGGGGGGGACGAATTGGAGACGAGGGGCGATTGGGGCCAGGCGTATGTTCGCGCAAAGCCGAAATATCCGGAAGACCGGAAGCACGTGGCACTCGAGCACTTGAGCCCTACGTCAACCACGGGCGCCGCTTCGCCGTCACGCTCAGGGCATTGGGCTGTCCGTGTCGCCGGATACTGACGGCGTGGCTTCACGAGCGTTATCCGGAAACCGGGTGAGGCGTGCTTGACAAGGCGGGTCGACCGGCCGCGACATTGGCGGGCCGGACAGGCCGCCGTGTACGAGCGCCGCACACGTGAAGCAAGTGCGCAGGCGGGGGCGTGAAAGCCGGAGGTCGACAGGGTGACGCTGTACAACCGGAAGAACCGGTGACTCTGACCAGAGGTCCCACGCATCCATGAAACGCGACAAGCGAACACCTGCACAGACGGACCGGGACAAATCGGCGCGACAGGTCGAAGGGCTCCGGCGCGATATCCGCCATCTGCAGCTTGAACACGACCTGCTGAAGAAAGCGAATGAACGCGTAAAAAAGACCCGGGCGTCGACCTGCCACTCCTGAGCAACCGGGAGAAGACGACGCTGGTTGACGCCCCGAGTGACGAATACGGTTTGGTTGAGCCGCTTGCGCGGTCGGACCTGGCGCGCAGCGCCTATTTCCACCGTCGGTCGCGCATACGGGTGCCGACATATGTGCAGAAGTCCGTCGTACCGTCGCAGAGATCTTCGAGGACAACCACCGATCCTATAGCGATCGCCGGGTGCAAACATCGCGCGCTGCGCCTCGTACGCCGGTGGCGCGGGTTCGGGCGCCCTCTGACCAAAGAAATCGAGCCCGGTGGTGACCTGCGGTCCGCGCACGACCTGATGCATTTGCATTCGCTTTTACGTCGGTCATCCACGTGGCGTCGGCATCGCTTGCCACTGGACTTCCCGATGTCGAATCGCCTCCCGGCCTTCGAGCACGCGGGGTGAAGCGGCGCACCGGTCATGACTTCAGGTGTCCACCTGAGTTTCGCCCCCGGCGCCCCCTCCTACGCTAACGCTTTTGTGGGCGGCCTCATGCCGCCCGGCCCCGGCCGTCGCCGAGGCCTGCTCGAGGAGCTCCTTATGTTGAAGAAGGTCGCCAATACCGGCACCGCGCCGGTTGACCAGCTTATGCCCATCAACGCCCCCGCCGTCGACCCCGACGCGATGCCGGTCATCCCCCCCGACCTGCAGGACGTCCAGGCGCTGAACGAGACGCGTGAGGCGCTCCTCCGGGTGCCCGCGCTGCGTCACTTGCGCGACGCGAACTTTGACGGCACGGACCCCGAGGGGGACCTCATCGGCCTTGTCGAGCTCATGCTCCACGCGCACCTTGATAACGGGCACCCGCTTGGCACGGCGTTGGAGCCGCGCGAGACCGTGCTGATGAGGCTGGCGCGCCATCTTTCGCCCACCGGCGCGGAGGCGCTGCGGCGAAGCCTCGACCCCACCGCGCCCCCCGATGCGTTTGCCACGCACCTTAAGGAAGAGGACCGGTGGTATCTGGACGGCGAGGTGTGGTACCAAGACGCGAAGGCCTGCCTGGCGCGCGGCGAGCACGCACAGGCCGCCATCTGCTTCGAGGCCGCCGCGAAGCGCTTCGCGCATGTGCCGGGTAAGGAAACGTGGGTGGCCCACCTCCATCGCTACGCCGGCGACGCACACGCGCAGGCCGATAACCGTGTGGCCGCCGTCGCCGGATTCATTGCGGCCAGCAAGCTTGAGCTCGCGTATGCGCTCGCCCTCACCGCACGCGTGCCGCCCCAACCGAGCGACGCGGCGGCTTTCCAGGACGCCGTGACGCGGGCCACCTGCGATTTGGCGGTGGCGACCGCCCTCTACCGGGAGTTGGAGCTGCCCGAGTTTGCCATCGCCGTTGGCACAGTCGCCGCCTCGGCCTTCGTGGATTTGGGGCTGTGCCCCCAGGCCGCAACCCTCCTCGACGAGATCGCCGACATCTGGACCGGCATCGCAAACGTGCATTATCAGGCCGATCAGCTCGCGCTGGCCGAGGACGCCGCCCTGAGGGCCGAGCGTGCCTCCCAGTATGCCGCGCGCGTCCATTGGATGACGCACAACTACCCGGCCGCCGGGCATAGCTTGATGAAGGTGTGCGACTACGAGACGGCCGCCGAGCTCTTCACGATGGGAGGCGATCACGGCGGTGCCGGCCTGTGCTACTTGGCCATCGGACAGCGCTGCGAGGCCGCCGTGGCAGAGCATCGGGGCGCGGGGCGGCCCGAGCAGGCCGACGCGGAGGCCCGGAGCGCTTTGGCGTTCTACGCGCTGGCCCGCAGCGAATTGGCCACGGCGAGCGAAGACCCCTTCAACGCGCCTCGGTACGCCGAGGCGGCCGCCACCGCTCAGGCGCACCACGAGGCCCTGCGGCTCTCGTTGCAAGCGCCCTGACCCGCGGCGACCCGGTGACCTTGCCCGCCGCCACGCGTGGCGGGCGCTTATGCGCCCCGTTACCAGGGTGGTTCCTCGGTAATCGAGGATTTGGCCGGCCGGGCCCGGTATGATTCTCGCCCCCGGTCGTAGTCGTGAACCGGGCGGGTGTCACCGGCTCCGGTGGGTGGCTGGCGATCGCCCACAGGGGGTTGGCACGGGTTTTTCCGACGCCGTCCGTCACGGGGATGCCGAGACTTGCCGCCAGGGTTTTTTGCGGGCCGGCTCACTTCTTGGGCAAACGGCCATGCAAAACGCTTCGTTTCTCCTTCATGACGCCGTCGATGTCGTCATCGGCGTCGACGTCGGCCAAGGCCACCGCCATGCCGTCGCCCTCGATCGCGCAGCCCGCCACCCTCGGCGCTCCGCCACCGGCCGTGGCCCGGGACGCCGGCGCCGCACGCTCCATGCCCGATACGTTACGCTCGCTACGGCGGGCCGATGAGCCGCTCGCCGAGCCGACTGACGCGTGATCGAACGGCGCGTGAGGCCGAGAGCGGGTTTTCGAATTTGCGGTTTTGCCCGCCTCGTCCTCGGCGGCATCAAGGCCCGACACATGATTCGCACATGATTCGCACCGGGCCAAGGCTTGCCCCCAAGGGACGCCGGGCGTGCCCCGCTCGGCACTGTCATGCGTTGCCTGCGCAAACACCCCCGCGCCTCGGGGGGCCGGGCAGGGGCCACGTCACGCGCAGGCCGGCGCCGATGGAAGGCGCGCGGAGGGTGCCGTCGGCACGTGCCGAACACGGCCCTTGGCGGCCGGCCGCCACCATCTGGCCCTGTCCGGCCCCGCCGCCCGCGCCGGTGCTGCACCGCGCTGTTAAATGACTGGCGGCATCGCGCAGGGCGTCACCACATCGACGGGGCACCCAATACACGCGGCCGGCGGAGCGTTGCCGCTCCGCCGGCGCCCCTGCAACTCGGTCTGCACCGCGTCATACGCCCGTGCGGCCCGGCGACATGCCAATGCCGCGCCCCTTCGATTTGCAGTGCCGCGGTGCGCGGGACGCTTCACCCAAACGGTATGCGGTGTGTCCTGTAGACGGGAATTGCGGGCAAAGCACGCGTCGTCAATGGCATGCGCGACGCCAACCCCGTCTTGCGGCCCGATCGGTCATGCTCCCGAAACGGCCGGTCACGTTCGTCCGGAATGCGCCGTGCGGTCTAGCAGGCTGTTGAAATACCTCCCGCACGTGTCATCCAGCCGGGAGGGGTAAACGTTGAAACGAAGAACCGAACAACACCGAGACAGAAACGATGCGCGGAGCGGACAGCTACACCGAGTCGATGTTCACAGTGACGACGCTGGATAACTTTGTGCCAGCGAACCACCCGTTGCGGCCGATTCGGAACTGGCTGAACGACGCGCTCAAGCGCATGGACCCCGTGTTTAGGCGCATGTACGAGAGCGACGCGAAAGGCGGCCGGCCAAGCATCGCACCTGAGAAGCTCATTCGTGCGCTGTTGCTGCAAGTGCTGTATTCAATTCGCAGCGAACGCATGCTGATGGAGCAAATCTCCTACAACATGCTGTTCCGCTGGTTCGTCGGCTTGGCGATGGACGATGCCGTGTGGGACCACTCGACGTTCAGTAAGAACCGCGAGCGCTTGCTGGTTCACGACGTCATCGTCAGTTTGTTTAACGAAACGGTTGAGACTGCGCACGCGCGTGGCCACCTCTCGGGCGAGCATTTCAGCGTGGACGGCACGCTGATTCAGGCTTGGGCGGGACACAAGAGCTTCGTGCGCAAAGACAAATCAGACGACGACACACCGCCTGAGGGCGGCAGTCGCCAGCGCGAGAACTGGCACGGCGAGAAACGCAGCAACGAGACGCATGAATCGAGCACGGACAGCGAGGCGCGCTTGTTTCGCAAGAGTCGCGGCACCGGCGCGGTGCTTTGCTATTTGGGGCATGTGCTGACCGATAACCGGCATGGCCTGGTTGTCAACGCCCAGGTCACGCAGGCGAGCGGCACGGCCGAGCGCGACGCTGCGACCCATATGCTCGCCGATGCGGCGTTTCTTGCCGACAGCCCCATCACCGTTGGCGCTGACAAGAACTACGACACGGCAGGCTTTGTGGCGTCGTGCCGCGAAAATCGTGTCACGCCGCATGTGGCGCAAAACGACGGCCGAGCCGGCGGCTCGGCAATCGACGGGCGCACAACGCGTTGGCCCGGTTACGCCATCAGTCAGCGCAAGCGCAAGTGCATCGAGCAGGTCTTTGGCTGGGGCAAGACGGTAGGCCGAATTCGGCAAGCGATGTATCGCGGCCGCGAGCGAATCGAACAGCTCTTTGTGTTGACGCAGGCGGCCTATAACCTGACTCGCATGCGTACGCTCGCTGCGAAGGCGGCATAGGGGCGCAAATTGGCGAGACGATGGCATTGGGTTCACTCGAATTAGGGACGCGCAGCATTAAATCGTCAAGAACCGAACCGACACATCGCCACATCCGAAGGCCCCGCCGCACATCGGCGAGGGGTATTTCAACAGCCTGCTAGGCGCGCGTATGCGGCGTCGGCCTTCTCGAGGGCGGCTTCGCTCTCTTCGTACTGTCCCGCCGCGGCGAGCGCTTTGGCCACCTGCTGCCATGCTTCTGCGGCTTTGTTCCAGGCGTTATCAAGCCCGTAGGTTTCCGCGGCCTCCGTGAAAAGGGCTGCGGCATGCCCGTACGACTCCCCTTTCATGTGGCATTTTCCGGCCTCCGACCGGCATCTTGCCGCGTCCCCCAGCGCATTGTCTCGCCAGTAACGGCCTGCGGCCTTCGTGAAGGCGGCGACGGCCTGCATCTGCAGCCCCAAGTCCCTGTAGGCGCAGCCCGCGAGCGCATCCCAGCCGTTCGCCGTGCACTCGTCCGCGAATTTCGACAGGGCGGTTGCTATGCCCTGGGCGATCTCCGGGGTGCCTGCAGCCGCCCAGGCGGCGACGGCCTTCTCGTAGTTTTTTTCAGCCGCCTCCTTCTCAAATGTCTTGAACGCCTCAGGGGCCGTGGAGAGCGGATCGGGGTTGTGGGTGTCTTGCTCATGGCACCGCATGCCGGCTCCCGTCGCCGCCAGCCAGGCGTTTGCGGTGTGCAGGTGCCTCTCAGGGTCGTCGGTACAGGCCCAGGCCTCGGCGATCTCTTGGTAGGTGGCGCTCAGGCGATCGTACCAGGCCCGCTGGCGATAAAATTCGAGGGACTTCCCGTAAGCCTGTGCGCTCAGTTGGTACTTCCCCTCACGCCAATGTGCGCGGGCCGTATTTTTATGCTGTTGAGCGGCCTGTTGAGGTTGCCCGCTCTGCAGGTAGATGTTTGCCACCGTCTCACTGGTCTGGGCGGCCAGCCCGTGCCGCTTACCCTGCGTGTAGTGGTGTACGGCCTTTTCGTAGTCTTTTATGGCGAACGTGACCGCGCCCTTCTGAAGCAGCGTGGCGGCGCACCTGCAGTGGAGCTCTGCGACCGTACTGAAAGTGGCCAAGGCCGCGTTGTAAGCGTGTTCGGCCGCCTGGTGCGCGTTGTCCTTTCGAAGCGCGCCGGCCCACAGCTCGTAGCCGTGAATGACACGCAGGTAGACGCGTATCGCCTCGTCGAGCGAATTGGCCTCGCTGAGGATTTCCGCGGGCATTTCCATGGCTTCCACCGCTTTGCCGAGCAGGCCTGCGCCCTGGTAAGCCTCGACCGTCTTGTGGCCGGCTTGGGCGGCCTGTTCCGGGTCGTTCCTCTGGCGGTAGGCTTGCGTGGCCGCGGCGCAAGCTTCCGCAGCCCGCACAAAATTTTCGGGGTCGGCCTCGGCCTCGCCGCGTTGGAGGAAGAGATGGCCGATCAGATACAGCCGCTCCGCCTCGGCGAGGTATTGGGAAAACGGGTGGGGCGCAGCGTCAGCGTCAGGGGCTTGCAGCAGCTCGTCCTGGCCCACGGGAGACAACCGTTTGGCCACCGTTTCGCATGCGGCTTCGACGGGCTGGTCAATCCCCCAGGGACGCTGTTGCCGTTCATAGGCGCAGCGGTACAGCATCAGGTTAATCCAGGCGTCCAGACTCTTGTCGGGATCGACGCTGTCAAAGAACCGCGCGCAGAAGTGCGCCAGCTCCGGCGATTCGCGCAGGTGCTCGCGCAGCGCGCTGACGGCCTCCGGATCCTCGAGATCCAGGTCGTGCGGCAGGTCGGCCAAGCCGGGCACGATGTGCGGAGCGATTGTTTGCACTGGGCCGGGAGGCGGGATGAGATTTGAGATGCTGTTAGTCATCAATGAAAAGGGTTCCTCGACAAGGGGGGGCTCGCGGCCGGGTGGCCGGTCGACAGGCCGTACAAGGCACGCCTGCGTGAAGCACGCCTGCACGAGCCCGATCTTATCCGGCGCGCCGCCGGCGGCGACATCGGCCAAAGACCTGAAGTGCTGAGCACTCCTGAAGATCGCCCCGGCACACCCGCGCTGCTGTTCGGTCAACCCCCGCCTCACGTGGCAGGGCATCACGGGCGCCGGGCGCGGCGCGATAAAGGGACGGCGGGGCCCGGGCGTCACACGGGGCGGCGGCGCGGTGCCGACGGCGCTCGGCCAACCGGCCCCCGCCTTGTCCGCGAGACGTGTGACGGGCGGTAAGCCGTAACCCCGGGTTCTTCTGTCACCCGCGTGCCCGCCACGCCATGCGCGCGTCCCGGTCGATCAACTTGCGCTCGCTCGGCAAGGGGTCAGGCCTGTTCGGCAGGACGTGCCGCCCGGCCGCCGGCGACCTCCGGGCGACGAGCGTCAGTGCCGTGTTTATTCCGGTTGCCGCGTTGCGTCAGTCGCCGTGACAGGACGAGCGCGTGCTAAACGGCGAGGCGGATTTCGATCTCGATGTCGCTACGTCCGGTCAATCCCTTCTTGCCGGCGACCCGGGCGGCGGTCAAGCGTCGCGGGTGACAGAGCGTGATGCGCGACGCACGCGCTGCGCGCTCGGCGTACGAAAAAATCCCATGATTGACGCCCCCCCGTCGGGTAAGCCAACCGCGCGCGCCGCGCCTCATACGCCGGTGGTCCGGGTCCGGGCGCCGCCTGTCCGTTGAAATCAAGCCCGGTGCCGGCCGGCGGACGGCGCACGACCTGATGCCGTGGCATGCGCTGTTGCGTCTGTTGTGTCTGTTACGTCTGTTGCGTCTGTTGCGTCAGTTGCGTCAGTTGGGCACGCGGCGCCGGCATCGCATGCCACCCGGGCCTTCCCGGGGCCGAAGACGCGGTAGGCCGTGAGCGTGTTGCCCCGCCCCCGGCATGCCTGCGTCCCGCTGACCGGCGCGGCGGCCGCCGTCCTCTACCTCGCACGCCTCGCTCGCGGGTTCAGGCGCGCGTCGCGCGAGTCCGATTGTCCGCATGCGATCTGTGCCCCGAGCGTCCGCACCAAAGCGCAGCGTAACCGGCAAACGCCGACAGTCTGCAGGCATCCCGCGAGATCATTGACGGCAAACGACCTTTCCGGCGCCCACGGAGCGGCGGGGATGCTTGTCCGACGACAAGGGTGCGGGCGCCGCGCGGTTCATGGCAGAGGGTTCTTTGTACCCTACCCAGTGCACGGCAGCGTCGGCGACCGTCGATGGCATAGTTGGGTTCGCCACGCTCGTCCCGGGCACCCTCTCACTGGAGGTCCACTGCACGTCGTGACGAAGCGACACGGCGATGAGCGGGTTCTGAGACGTCATCCTCTTCATCATGTTCCTGAGCGTTGATCGACTCCGTCCGAACCCGTCAACTAAAAAATCCAACATTTCGTGCGTTTCGCTTTATCGCGATCTCTCCAACGAGCGGGCTGTGCGGAAACGCGCACATCCTCTTGCGTCCGGCCTGCCCAATCCCGTGAAGGGTGAGCTTGCACGCCAACGTCCTTAAACACAATTCTGCTGCCCCCCCAGGTGCCCGTCACACTCAATGACTCAGTCGCCCGGATTTTCTCACTCTCCGCCTTCAATAGGTCAAGCCCGGGAATTGTGAGAGGCTCACTCGAATCGAAACTAATTCTCACAATTTCCAATTTTTTCAGGCTCGCCACTCCTTTAATTATCTTTAATAATTCATTATCAGAACCGTCGGTATGAGAAACAATAATCTCAAGTTTTTTTAGATTATGCAAATGCCCAATTGATTTGCCGAGATAAGCAAAAAGCCCGCTATTTTTTTAATATTGGTAGCAGTGAACTCAAGTTTAATTGACAGAGACTCAAGTTTCCAAAGGCTTCTCAGTGCGCCGGCAACATCTATCAGATGCGTAGTGGGTTTAAATAGATCAAGGCCAAAGTGCTTCAGGCAGGTGTTATCGTACAGGAGCCTGGTAATTTCATTGATTTGCTGCGGTGTGCAGGGGAAGCCACGACCCCCTGCGAACACAAATGCCGACAAAGTGCCTATTGGCGGCTCTATCCCAAATTGGTCTTTCAACGATCTGTTGGGGTCAATAGACTCTGCATTCACACGAATCTCAGTTGTCGTTTTTTTATGAATTCTCGAGTCGCTGCCCACGGAACGATTTTCGTAAGATTCAATGTCCGGCTTCTCGGGCAAATATGGCAGCGTCCCAATCGGCCACACCGGCGTTGGCGTAAATCTTTTTTTTCGATGCATTCATTTTTGCCGCGACCATACGTCTCAATCGCTGTTTTTTGGTACACCAAAACACCGTTTCTTAACATACGAAAACCATAATTCATTTTATTTCCTTTATATAATTTGTGCCGACGAACAGCACATTGACCCGACTTCGACGGCGCGGGCGGCAGTTTCGGCACACGCCCCCCCGCATTCGCCTCTTTTTTGGAAATGACTACTTCGGCGTACGACGCACCTCTCAAAATTCAGATTGATTGACACCATTTTATTGTTCACGCCGAGCGCGGTCTGTCCGCTATGCGTCGTTGGGTCAGTGCGAAGGATCGGGCAAACCCAATACCCGATGACCCATGGTGGACCCTCGATGAGCCGGTACTGCCACTGGCGCAAGCACGGCGCCGGATTTTTAGTTCCATAAACGCCGCTCAAACCGGGTGCGGCCCACGACATTCCTTGAGCGCGGCGCGGGCCTCGGGCTTGCGCGCAACGAACCGCGCCGCCAGTGCCTGAGTCGCGCGGGGTAAGCGAAGGAGAACAGGATGGCGAGCGTGCTTGTCCGCTTCGCCGGACCGCAGAGCACCACCATCACCGCTCGCCTGCTGAGGCTGCGGGGGCGACGCCAACGGCGCCGCGTTGCGCAGGGTTGCATTGGCGAGGACCGGGAATGCCGGTGCGCATACGATATTCTCGAGCGCCTCGCCCCCGTGGCTCTCGGGTGAACACCTGAAGCGTGCCGCCGGCGGGCCTGTCTGGTTTGCCTGTCCCTTTGTCCCGGCGGCCCGGCGGCCCGGCGGCCCGTGCGCCGGTGGGCATGGCGCTGCGACGCCGCTCGCGGTGAGGATTCAGGGGCCGGGGTGCGGTGGGCGAACGCGGTCATCGGCGACGTTTTTTCTTCCGAGGCCGGCCAGGCGGTCGCCATCAAAGCGCCCAAAGTGATGATTTTCCCCAGATGTTGCGCCGGGGGGGATGCGTCCAACATCTTGGACTACCGGGAGGTAGTCCATGTATTCATACGAAGCGCGCGTTCGGGCGGACGCGTTGTGGCTCAAACACGGCAAGCGGATTAAGGCGACCCTCCGCCCGTTGGGTGACCCGACGAAGCATGCTCTCAAGGCGGGGGGTGACGAATTGGAGAAGAGGGGCGATTGGGGCCAGGCGTATGTTCGCGCAAAGCCGAAATATGCGGAAGACCGGAAGCACGTGGCACTCGAGCCCTACGTCAACCACGGGCGCCGCTTCGCCGTCACGCTCAGGGTATGAGGCTGTCCGTGTCGCCGGATACTGACGGCGCGGCTTCACGAGCGTTATCCGGAAACCGGGAGAGGCGCGCTTGGCAAGGCGGGGCGACCCGCCGCGACATTGACGGACCGCACCGGCCGCCGTGGATGAACGCCGCACACGTGAAGCAAGTGCACAGGCGTTGGCGCGAAAGTCGGACGTCGACCCTCGCGCAGTTCGTTGCGATATTGAACGCCTACGTCCGCTGGTACAACGAGAAACGGATCAAAGGCTCCCTTGGCTGTCTCAGTCCCACCGAGTACCGTGAAAGCCTCCGCCTGACGAGGCACAACAGTCCAAGAAAATAGCCGCATGCCCCCCGGTCTACATTGGGCGAAAATCAACACGGGACCGACACCTATGGCGCAGGTCTTGCCCGAGTGTTGCGAGATGATGAGATCGAGGTGCCGGAGGTCCATCGCCCTGATCGTGCGGCGCGTCGGTCCCGTGGAAAATCCAATCCGAGGGAGGCGCAAAATGCCGCGTGAGCGGTCCTCGCCGGACGAGCCGATGCGATTCCCAAAGAGCAGTCGGGCGCGGCTGAGGCAATGCGAACCGGATCAGTTGCACGTCGCAGCGGCGGCAAGGCTCAGACTCAGGCACTCAACCAATGACGAGCCCTACTGATAAATGCACCACAGGACATCAGAGAACGGTTTCTAGGGACAAAGACTCCGGAGTGCGTTGCTCACTGCGCAACGCTGCGTTCGTTAGGAGATACGCCAATGTTGCGGACACTGGCGACTTCGGTGCGCCTGCCGGCAAAGCGCTACCTCGCGCTCGCGGAGGAACTCGCGACGCTCAGCACGATGCTCGAACGCTTAACGAAAACGGATGCCAAAAGGCTTCGAGAGCGATTCGGCGTTGGCCCCCAAATGGCGGCAGTGCTTGAGCGAGCGCACGGTGCGTAAGTCCAAGAGTGCTCGCACGTTGCCAAGTCAGAGGAAGACGCCGCGCACGCCTCGCCCGCGGGAGCATCCCTTTCGTCTCGACGGGTCATGGGTCACCGGCCTGCAGGCAAAGTCCGCCCATCAAGCTGGCGGCTGCGCTTGTGCAGTCCAGGGAAGCTACGGCCGGAACAGTCCGTGCGTGTGAGTGAACTGCTGCGCGCCAACCCGCCGCTGTGGTGCGTCTATTGGCTACACCACGAACTTAAGCGACGGTGGGCTTCAGAAAGCTGGCCCGGGTGTAACAGGCAAGGCAGCAAGGGATTGCTCGAGCCAACGAGCGCGGTATCGGTGCGCTGAAACTATTCGGGCGGCGTCTGCAAGGTGACTGGCACGCAATCCTGGCGCGCGGCCGCTCCCCACTTGGCACCGGTGGCGTTCAGGCCCTCAACGCCACCGTCAAGGTTATTAAACGCCGCGCTTACGGATACCGCGACGAGGCATATGCGTTGTTCAAAATCCGCGCGGCTTTTCCTTGTCGAGCGCAATGGACCAAAAAAAAGCCGCCCCATGGGGGCGGCAAAGTCCCCCACAAAAAGAGCGAAATGAGCTCGAAGTGCGAGGAGCCAAGGTCGGGAAATTCCACGGCCTTGCGCGAGCGACAGACGCTCACGGCGGGGAAAAAAAACCCGCAGCGATAAGCTGCGGGCAAATCTGCATCACCATCGGGGGGCGGTGAGCAGAGGACCAACCGTGCACCGGACGCATCCACTGCACCGGTGCTATTCTCAAAGCACGGCCAAACCACGGCCAAATCGGAAGCTCCACCCTCGCCATGGGTGTCACCGCTGCGATAAATCGCAGCGTCATCAGCCCGTAATCATGTCGCGCCGCGCACGGCCGTGATGGCGCCTCTGAGCTGTCGTCGACGCTTTCACGGCATGGCGTCAACCGTTGAGTGAAGTATCGACGACACCTGGGCGGCGGCGGGATCAGGTGAACACCTGAAGTGAGGCTCTGCCGAACCGCATTGCCGGAAGCCACTGCCCCGGCGGGCGTAAAAAAACGCCGCACCGTGGCCTGCGTTGAGCACGACGCTCGGGCCGCGTCTTTGGCCAGCGAATCGTCCGGCGAACTGGCCGGCGAATCGGCCCGCGAAGTTGGGCATTCGTGCGGTGGCTCGGCGCGGCCTGGATCGCCGCACGGGCGTGCCGTCCGCTTAAGCGTGGCGAGAGCACACGATAGCGCGTTGATCGGTCCGTGCCAAACCGGCCGGCCCTCTCCTGACTGCAGGTCTTTCCTTCGGGCACGCGCCGAACGATCCGGGGGGCGCTGTGCCGACGCGAGCTTCGGCTTGCGCACGAACTCCAAGGGCACCGACACGATAACGACGTGACGCCGAAGCGAAGCCAGGGGGTGCGGGGGTGTTTGCGCCGGCAATGCATCGCACTGCTCAGCGGGGCACGCACGGCGACGCTCGCGGGCACGCCTGTGCTGGGTGCGACGCATCGGCAGGGCGTGGATGTCGCCCGGGACGAGGGACACACCACGGAAATTCTGAAAACCCGGGCTGGGCGCCGACGCGCCGTGGGATTGCGCGGGGGGCCTGTGCGACGCGGTGGTTTCGGGGACTGGAGCTGGCGGATCGGCAGGGGAGGTCTCGCGCGGGGCGCCCGGCGGTTGCTGCGCGGCGCGGGTCGCCCCGCCGCGTCTGTCGTCGCTCAACGGTGACGGCGTGCGGCGTGCCCCGCCCGCTCCCCCGCCCGCGAGGGGCACGGGCGCCAGCCCCGGTGCCCCCTGCCCCGAAGATAACGCCCGTCCGTGCGCCGGCAATCCCCGACGGGGCGCCGCCAGCGACGCCTCGCTGTCGCGAAAACCGGCCGCCACTTGATCACCCCGCGAAGGATCCTCGAGCGGTCCGCCGCCACGCCGCGCTCGGACCTCTGCGCCCACACGAGTGGCTCCCAAAATGGACAGTCCCCCTCAAAGAGGTCGTCGCTCTGCGGTGCCGCGCTGTCCGACGTCCGGGCAACCCGTCACGGGGCGATTCATTGCACGGCTTGACCGTCCGCGGACACGGGGCGCCCGCATGCCTCGCCAAGATTGTCGCGACACCCCTTGGCGCGTGACCCCCGCGTCAATCCTCAATAGCGTCCGGATCGCGGCCTGTGAGCGCACACGCGAAACGGTGCCAGAACTCACTTCGTCCGTCGTCCGGTTCGTCCCATAGGGGTGCGATGTCGCTTTGAACGACTTCGCCACCGAGCAACGCGAACATGCCACAGTTGCGCCCCACGTCCTCGTCCGCATATTGGATGTCGATCCTATCGCCGGGGAATTGCTTCGATAGCGCGTAAAGCACCGGTGTCGGGCACGCCCACGCGGTTTGGAACGAGGCCGTGCCGGCGGCCAAGTCCACTGACGACTCGACGGCGTTACGTGCCGTGCCCCAACGCTCGTATGCGAAGTCCGCCTCGTGGAAGAAGCCGCAGTGGCGGTGATTGCGCAGCATCTGCACAAACTGCTCGAACGCTTCGTCGGTCAGCGCGCCGAGCGTCGCCTCGGCACGATTTTCGGCCTCCAAGGCGGCGAGCTCCGGGTGGTCGGAGAGCGGCCGCCCGACCACGATCTCAGCCAACGTCTCGGCAGCCCTGTGAACACTGTTCCACGCGAAGGTGCCCGAGAACGCCTCGATCCGTGAGAAGTCGACGACGCGGTCCGTGTTCAGGAGCGCGGCGAGGACGTGCGGCGGTGCTGCAATCTTAGTGGTGACCCAATTTGCCATGTGTCGTTCCCTCATGATGTTCGATCTGGCTGTTTAATCCGGCACTCACACGACACTCGGCGCGCGCGCCGAAATCCCAGGAGGACGGCAAGGTCGGCGATGAAGCCGCCGCCCCCGGGATGCCGGTGCCGTGTCGGCCGGTGCAAGCGGTTCTGCGCCACCGGCAAGCCGCGAGTGCGTGCTGCGTCGGTTGCGGACAATGCGGCAAGCAGCGCGATAACGGTTATACAGGTTCACCGGGCGCGCTTCTTTCGGGTTTTGCCAATGACCGCGGCAGACCACCCAGGCGCGCACGCATGCCGGTGTTGCGAAGGGGCCGTGTGTCATTCTCGCCGGCGCGGGCAGTCGGCCCCCGATCGAGTTTCGCGGGCGAGTGCCGCCGCACCGTCTGCGTGGCCGGCGGCGGCTGAAGCACGGCATCGCGGTGCGCGATGCGCGACACGCTCGGCCCGGGGGGCGAGGCATCGGACCCCGGGCAATGGCAAGCTTGCTTCGTTCGGGCAATGCGCGGCCCGCGCCGGGCACGGGCAAGCTCAACACTCGCCATCGGTGGCAAGACCGGGCGTGGCCTGCATGAGCGCGGCGCTTCACGGGGGCCGGCTCGCGGCAGCGGCCTGAGCGCGGTACCCGAGCCAACGCGCACGGCCCCGAAGCGAAACGAGACGCCCGCGGCGCGCGCGACGTGCGGTGCGCCAGGGAGAATGCGTCCGCTTCGCGGGCGCGCCTGAGGGGTGACTTCGACGCTGTCGGGCGCCGCCCGGCAAACGTTTGCGTTAGCGGTTGCGAGCGCACGCGCGGGCTTTGCGACGGCGGGAACGGGCGGCCCCGCAGCGGCCCGCGCGCCCGCACAGCCCAAGCGCCTGTCGACCTCGAAGAAAACCGACATGGCCGGCGTGGCGGCGCGCGAGCCACTTGATCGGGCTCGACTTGCCCGAGCCGTTGTGGCCGATCGGTCCGTGCACCTGGCCGGCGGCGAGTGCCCGCGCGAGTGGCGCGCGCAGCGTACGCCCTTGGCCCGCGAGCGCAACGTCTTGCAAAGCGAACATCGGGTTGTCAGTCATGCGCATTCGGCGAAGCGGGTTCGTGGAGCGCCCCGACGTCAGCTCGCGTGGCGCCTGCGCGCTCGACCGAACCGTGTGAAGCGTTTGCGTCAAGCCGACGCGGGCTTGCGCCGTCTCGCCGCGCCGTGGGCCGACTCGACCCTGCCGGCCGAGCGCAGAGTGTGGACCGGGTTCGGTGGCATGACGCGCGCGAGCGCAACCGCAACGTTAAGCACACCGGCGGCGCACGGGCAGCGCCCGAGTCGCTGCGAAGGGGCGCGCCGACGCAGCTCAAGCCCGTTTCCCCGCGTGAGAACGAAGGCACGACCGGCACACCGGAGCGGGCGAAACGGTTCGGTCTCGGCCGATCGACGCGCCCGCCGGCGCTCACGACCGTCGGCTCTCACGACGGCCGGCTCTCGCGACGGCGGTGCGGCGGGGGCTTGAGCCGCTCGCCGCCGGTGAAGGCCGCAGTCTCGCGGCCGAGGCGTGGCAGCATCGTTTTATCGGCGGTTTCGGCGCGGCGCCCCACGAAGCCTGACGAAGCCCACCCAGCCCCGTGCCGCCCGCGGAGAGGGCCGGCATCGGCCCGCATCGGCTCGAGCTCACGCCGGTGGCGCGCAAACGTGGGCGGTGGGGCGTCGCGCGGTACATCGGTGCCGGCGTCATGTCAGGTGCGGACCTGTTGGCGCGCGCAAAGAGGGGGTCGACAATGGCAGTCAAACACGCCTGCGGCGTGGCTGCCGAAGTCCCGCGACGCGACTAAAGCACGATCGAGTCAAAACGGGCCCGCGCCGTTGTTCGCCCCGGTTTAACGTGCGGTTTAATATGCCGGTCTACGGCGCGGACACGGTTGGCAAGCCGATGACCCGGGCACGCATCATGGGGCGGCGCTGCATGCGCGGCCGACTGCTGCAGGGGCGGGGGCAATGCGTGGGAGCTCAAGGGGCGGTTCGCGGCAAACGGGTTCACACGACGATTGCCGAGGGCTTGGCACCGCGTCCGCGGGACCGGGCCAATCGTCCAATCCAGGCCGACCGGCCGAATCAGCGCGGGGCTTCCGATGTCGCCGACGTGTCGGTGTGTCGGTGTGTCGGCGTGTCGACGTGGCAGCGCGGGCTGCGCGTGTGGTGGAGCATCGACGTGGTTGTGCGGTGCGTTGGGGTGCGGGCCGGTGGTGAGTGCTCGCTGCTCCGGGCAGGCGCGACGCGGTCAATCCATGGGGCCGCCCGACTCGCTCGTGGCGCGGCGAATTCGCGGTACCCCGGGCAAAACGAAAGAAGCACGTGAAATCCGATAGCTTAGTGACGCGAAGTGCGCATACACTCGCTGACAAATACGCAAACGCACGGGGGTGAGGAATGATTCATTGGCGTCGTCATGAGGAGGATCATGCGTCGCTTCATGACAATCGGGATCTCGACGCCTTCTTGAGGGTGATGACACCTGACGTCGTGGCGACGCCGCCGCGCGGGCTGCCGCGAGGGCGTCGCCGTGTCTCCATTGGGCGGATGCTGGGGATAATGGCCGTGGCGGCATGCGTCACGGTGTCGATCCTGTTTGTCCAAGGCGAGCTGTGACGCACCCTGCAGCGCCCCCTGCGCCCCTCGAGGGCGGCGCGCGATGCGAAAGCGTCGCTTCAAGCGATCGTGTGAAACGACGCCGGTTAGTAGGACTAAGAACGCCCCCGATGCGCGCTGCGAACGGGGGCCGAATCGTGACCTTCATCCAAACGCGAGGTGTTCATGCGAAGGCGATGGTTTCGTCGCCGGCCGTCCGCGGCGGGCTCGAGTGGGCCGCCGAGTATCGACGTGTCCGAGGCCGCGGCGAACGTCAAGCGGTTCGGGGCGCGCACCAACGCGCGGCGTACCGAGACGATCGCTCTGATCGCCGGCATCGGCGTGGTATTGGCGGCGACACTTTGGCTGGCCGGAGACCTTGTCATGAAAGCGCCTACGGTGTAGGGGGCTCGGTGCCCGCGACACAAGACGGACACACGTCCGACACAAGACGTCTGCCGGCGCGCCCGGCGTTGGGCAGGCCGGGGGGGTGACCACGCTCACCGGGCCGCTCACCGGGCCGATGACCGGGCCGTCGTCGCGGTGACGGGGCCCCGTGGGGACTGCGTAAATCGGCCGACCGTGGGTCGGTCAGCGATTCGCAAGCCGTGGGGGCGTACCCGGGAACCGTTGCGTCTCGTCTCGTCTTTGCGTTGTGTTGTGTTGTGTGGGGGTGCGCTGGGTTGCTTTGCGCCGTGTGGTGTGCACCCGGGCTGCGCAACATCGGTGACGCACGGCCGCTGCCTCGCGATCCCCGCGGCCGACCCAAGGTGAGGCTGCCCGCACGACGGCCGAGTGGTCCGCCTCGGGCGGTCCCCCTCGGGCCGCGCGTGGCGTGGCGCACCATGGGTCGGGCTCGGCAGCCCGCTGACTTGCGCCATGCCGGCGTGGCCGCCGGCCCACGCGCACCGGGCGCGCCCGCCCCCGCCGGCGGCCCTCGCTAGCACGCTACCGGCCTCTACGCGCCACGCGAGCCGGCGACCCGCCCTGCGCGCCGCGCGTGCGATCCCGCGGGCGCATCGAGTGGGCGCAACGAGTGGGCGGGGGCAACGCTCGAGTTCGCGGTCGTCGTGGCACAGGGCGCTCCGGTTCGGCGGACGGCCGCTGCCCGCCGGCGTGGTGCAGCGCACGCAAAAGGGCCGGGGTTCCGGCCCGCGGTCACCGGCCGCGCCGGTGCCGAGCGGTGCCGTCCGGGGGGCTTGCACGGGGGCTGCGTGACGCCCCCTGCGCCGTCGCGGCGATAACGGTGTGACAGGTCAGGTTTCGCTCGCGTTGCGTGAGCCTCAGGCGCCGCTTCGTTGGGGGGCCTCGTCAAAGTCCGCCTTGGAGCGCCGGTCCTGGATGTCCCGCCGGCGCCCCTGCCGCAGCCAAAGGGGACCGGCCGCAAATGCCGCGCGGGTTGCGAGTGCCCGGTGTAGCCGGGCGGTCACCCGGCAGTTGCGGGAGGGGCTTGAAAGGCCATGAGCACGGCGTGCGCCTCCGGCGCGGCGGCTCAACCGACACCGGCGGCCGGGGGGGGCAGCGGCCGCCCTGCACCTTGCTTTGCGGCTTGCTGCGTGGATCGCTCGACCCGCGCGTCAGGCGCCTCCGAATACCCCGCCTCGAGCGGGACCGGCGGCCCACCGGTTGATGCGCGCCGCCCCGCCGTCTTTTCGGCGGCCCGGGCGATCCGCTCCGATGCGGCCCCCGCCAGGTCAAGCGCATCGGCATGGACAAACGCGCGCTTGGCGGCTTCGTCCTCCTCGCGTAGTTCATACGCCCGCCGGGCATAGAAGTAAGCGGTCTTGGCCAACGAACGTCGACCGGCCGCGTCATAGAGACACACGAGCGTCTCGAATTCCTTGGCCGTCGCACCGAGCTTCGCGAGCGCTTCGAGTAGCGCCTGCGTATCACCCTGCATCGCAACCGCTGCGGCGATCGTGTTCAGCGCCTCGCCGGCCCGCGCGGCCGGCTCGGGCAGCGCCAAGGCCGTGAACGTGTCGAGGGCCGACAGGTAGGCCATCACCGCGGGCGCGGCGCGCCCGCCGTGCCAGTGCGCGAGGCCGCACGCCAACTCGGCGTCGGCGCCGCGTCGCCGGGTGTCTTCGGCCAGGTCTGCGCAAAAAAGATGGTTGGCGAACTCTTTGGCGGCCGCAGCGTACGCTTTGGCGGCCGCGTTGTTGGCGTTCGCGCACGCCGGGGAGCTTGGGGCGTGCGCGCCGCCTTGCGCAAGGTGTATCAGGGCTGCCAGCTGATGCCGGTGCGGCAAAGCCAGGTATTGCGTAAAGGCGTTGGGGGTGGCGTTGTTATCGTGTTCGGGGGGCAGACTTTGCCGTAGCGCCGCTTCCCCCATGGGCGAGAGATTGCCCGCCAGCGTGAGCAGGGCCAATGGGTAGTCCCCCGGCACGTTCACCGGATTCTTGCCCTCTTCCATTGCGTGCTTGTGAAACGCCAGCGTGACGACGGCCTTCAGGTTGTCAGCCTTATGACCGCGGTGCACGAACCGATCCCAGGTGGCTTCCAAAAAGGGCAGCTTGGTGAGTTCGCGATAGGCCCGGCCGACCGAGGCCGCATCCCAGAACTGCACCTGGGCCAGCCTGTCCGCGAACTTCTTGTCGTGATCATCCTGCTGCGGCGGGAACCCCCCGTGGCGGAGAAAAGCGGCGCTACCGACCTTGAACATAACCGGCTCCGGACAAATAAGCCGCAGTGCCTCGCGACGGAGGCCACTGCTGCGGTGACGGCGACGCCGTAACTTGGGGCCCGCCTGAATGTGTTGAGAGACCGTCGGGCCATCGTGGCGGCTCGCGCGTACCGAATTCGCGGGGCGCGCACCGCTGTCGTTCTCCCCGGCGGTGGCTCGCAACGCGTCGGCGCGGCGCCGGCCGCCGTCATCGCGGCCGACGCCCCGTCGTATGTCGGCATCCGAGAGCCCAGCGCGCCGGCCGACAAAAATGCCGGCGGCGAGCCCGGGCGACCCGCGACGGGTTCGAGACGGGCACACCGAACGGCGGCGTGCCACCCTCGGACCGCTCGGCGCCCGTCACACGGGCGCGCCGTGTCGAACGGCTCGACCCGCGCGCCGCGCGGCGGCGGCCCGCACCCCGGCGTGCGCCGCCCACGCGAGCCCGCCGGGGTGTGGCGCGTCGCGGGGCTGCGGCACGCGTGAGGGCGATCGCGCCCCGCCCCCGCCCCGTCAGCGCTCGGCGCGGTCTCACGAGGCCGGGGGGCCCGCACGCGCGCCCCGCTTGACGGCGCAGGTGGGCCGTGCCGGCGGCCCACGCTACCACGCTATCACGCGACCATCGCCTCTGCGCGCCACGCGTGTCGGCGACCCGCCCTGCCGGGCACGCGTGCGATCCCGCGGGCGCGGTGGGTGGGCGGGGGCAACGCTCGCGTTCGCCGTCGTCGTGGCACAGGGCACTCCGGTTCGGCAGACGGCCCCCGCTGGCCGGCGTTGTTCACGGCACTCAAAAGGCTCGCGGCTTCCGGCCCGCGGCCCCAGGCCCCGCCGGTGCCGAACGGTTCCCTCCGGGCGTGCACGGGAGGCTGCGTGATGGTGACCGGCGCCGTCGCGGCGATAACGATGGGGATAGTGATCGGGTTTCGCTCGCGTTGCGTGAGCCTCAGGCGCCGCTTCTTAGGCGGGGACTTGTCAAAGTGCGCCTTGCGGCGCCGGTCCTTGACGAGCTACCGGCGCCCTCTCCCGCTGCCAAAGGGTACCGGCGGCAGGTGCCAGGGAGCTTGCGAGCGCCCGGTGTGGCCGGGCGAGCACCATGCGGTCGCGGCAGGGGCGTGAAAGGCCATGAGCACGGCGCGCGGCTCCGGCGCGGCGGCTCAACCGACGTCGGGGCCCGGGGGGGGCAGCGGCCGCCCTGCACCTAGCTTTGCGGCTTGCGGCGTGGGTCGCTCGACCCGCGCGTCAGGCGTGCCGGTGGTCTCGGGCTCGACGCTCGCGACCGGCGCCGGCTCAAGCGCTTGATGGACATCGGGGACCGCTTGCGGTGCGGGTCGCTTGACCTGCGCGTCGGGCGAGCCGGTGGTCTCGGGTTCGGCGCGCGCGACCGGCGTGGGCTTGGCGGCTTCACGGACTGACGCGCGCTGCGTCGCCTCGACTTCGGCGGCCCGGGCACGGACCCTTTCGACTTCCTTGGGGAGGCCCGCCTTGTCGAAAAGTTCGATGGCCTGCCGGTACGCCTGCAGGGCCCGACGGTGGTCGGGAGCGGCGTGGGCGATCCGCTCCGATGAGATTGCCGCCAGATCAAGCGTACCGGCATCGATATAACAGCGCTGGGCGGCGTCGTCCTCCCCGCGTTGTGAATACACCTGCCCGGCATGCCGCAGGGCGGTCTGGGCCAGAGTGCGTTGACCGGCGTGCTCATGGAGGCTCGCGAGCGTCTCGAATTGCTGCCCCGTGGCACGGCGCTTCGCGAGCGCTTCGAGTAGCGCCTGCGTATTATCCTGCATCGCAACCGCGGCGACGATCGTGTTCAGCGCCTCGCGGGCCCGCGCGGCCGGCTCGGGCAGCGCCAAGGTCGTGAATGTGTCGAGGGCCGACAGGCAGGCCATCACCGCGGACGCCGGTCGCTGGCCCTCCCAGTGCGCGAGGCCTGACGCTAACGTGGCGTCGGCGCTGCGGTACCGGGTGCTTTGGGTCAACGCTGCCCACGTAGGCTGGGTGGCGCGCCCGGCGTACCGGAGCGAGGCCGCGGCGAACTGTTCGGCGGCCGCGGTGTTGGCCTTCGCGCACTCCGGGGAGCCCGGGGCGTGCGTGTCGGCTTGTGCAAGGCGCACCAGAGCTGCCAGGAGATGGCGTTCCGACAATCCCAGGTATCGCGAAAACGGGTTGGTGGCTTCGTGGGCTTCGTGTCCCGGGGCCACACTTTGGTTGAGCGCCGTTTCCCCCATGGCCGAGAGATTGTTCGCCAGCAGGGTCAGGGCCGCGTGGTGGTCTCCCGGCACGTTCGTCGGATCCTCGCCCCGTTCCATCGCGCGCTTGTAAAACGCCAGCGTGACGACGGCCCTGCGGTTGTCCGCCTTATGACCTTTGTGAAGGAGCTTATCCCAGGTGCCTTCGAAAAAGGGCAACGCGCTGAGTTTCCGATAGGCGCGGCCGACGGAGGCCGGGTCCGAGAACCGCACCGTGTCCAGCGTGGCCAAGAACTCCTTCTCACAATCGTCCCGCGGCGGGAAACCGCCGTGGTGGAGGAGCGCGACGCTACCAACCTTGAACATAAACCAGCTCCTGAAGGATGAGCCGCAGTGCCTCGCGAGGGAGGCTGCTGCCGCGGTGCCGGCGACGCCGTGACGCGGGGCTCGCCTGAACGTGTTGAGGGACCGTCGCGCCACCGGGGCGGCCGGCGCGTACCGAACGCATGTGGCGCGCACCGCCGGCGTTTCGCCTCGGCGGTGGCGCGCAGCGCATCGGCGCGGCGCCGGCATGCCACCTCGGGCCGCTCGGCGCCCGTCACGGCGCAAGTCTTGCTGCCATTGTCCGCCGCCGCGGCCCGGCCACGATCGGGTCAACACCTGAGTTGCCGCGCGCCGTCTCGTGGCGAGCCGGCGGGGAGCAGCGAATCGGGTCGCGTCATCACACGGGCGCGCCGTGTCGATCGGCCGGTCCCGCGCGCCCGACGGGCGGTGGCCCGTCGCGTGCCGCGGCGCGCGCGGGGGCGATCGTGGCCTGCCGAACGGCGTCGACGGCGCGGGCGAACGGGGGGCTTGCGGTGACCGACCGGGGGGCGTCTGCCGGGCGTCGGCGGCCTGGCGCGTCGACCCCCGCGTCTTGATCGGCGTGCGCGCGAGTGGACTCGGTGCCGTCCGCCGTCACGGCGCGCCCGCTCGCCGCTGAATGCCCCCCAGTGCCCCTGAATGCCCCCGAGCGCCGCTGAGTCGCCCGCCCCGCCGGGGTCCGACGCGCCGCGCCCGTCGCTGCCCCGCACCGGTCGCGCGCCCCGTCAAAACCCGATAGTTATGTCCGGAATTCAGGTATCGGCCTGATACGTGGTTGGCCGGCGCATCGGCAGTATGGCCCCATGAGCAAACACCTCGACCCCTCCGCCGCACTGCATTGGCTGGCCCACCGCCTTGAGCGGCCGCACTGGTCAGTCGCCCGTACCGTTCTCACCGGCGTGCTGGGCACGCGCGACGTGCGGGCGCGCCGCTTCGCCACGGGCCTCACGGTGGCGCTTTCGCTCGACTGGCCGGTGCCGCAAGCCGCGCAGGCGTGCTTGCTACTGGCGAGCCTGGCGGAGGTGTGCGACGACGCGCTTTATGTGGCCGAGTCGCGCCTGTGGCTGTTGCGTCGCTATCCGACGTCGCTGACCGAAGTGGAGTTGGACCTGCTTGTCAAGCAGCAGCAGAGCATGGCTGCGTTACTTGTGCCCCGCGAGCGCGCTGCGCGGGCGCCCGCCCCCCTCATCGGGAGATTTGTATGAAGTACCCCAGCCTGATCGCCGCAGCCTTGATTTGCACGAACGTGTGCGCCGAGCCCATTGCTTGGCGGGGGCCGGCCTTCTTTATCTCGAGCCGCAACACGCCGCTCGCCTCGGTGCTCAAAGACTTGGGGGCGAATTACGGCCTGCCGGTGGTGGTGAGCCCCAAGATCACGGAGGCCTATGCCGGCACGCTGCAAGACACGCCGCCGGGGCGCGCGCTCGGCGAGCTCGCGCGGTTGTACCAGCTCACGCCGTATTACGACGGCAACACGCTGTACATCTATAAGGCTGAAGAAATGGGCCAGACCTTGCTCACGCCCGCTTACCTGAGCGGGGCCGAGCTCTCGCGCTTGATCGGCCAGAGTCGGCAGATGGACCCCACGGCGTGTCGGGTGCAGGCGGTGGGCGGGAATGCGCTGCAAATCAGCGGCGTGCCGGTCTGCCTGAGTCGGGTGGGCGTGTTGGCCAAACAGCTCGACGATCAAAACCTGAATCAGGAGCAAAACAAAGAAACGATCGCGATCTTCCCGCTCAAGTACGCCAACGCCGCCGACAGCAGCTACGGTTATCGCAGCCAGAACGTCATCGTGCCGGGGGTGACCTCGGTGCTGCGCGAGATGGCGCAAGGCCGCGCCATGCCGATCCCGGATAACAAGTCGGCGATGCCCGTGGACACCGGCGGACTGCCCACCTTCTCCGCCGACACGCGGCAAAACGCCGTGTTGGTGCGCGATCGCAAAAAGAACATGGGTGTGTATGAGGTGCTGATCCCGCAATTGGACCAACGCCCCACGCTCGTGGAGATTTCGGTGGCCATCATCGATGTGAACGCGGGCGACGTGAATCAGTTGGGCATCGATTGGTCCGCCGCGGCCAACATCGGCGGCGGCTCGGTGAGCTTTAACCAAGGCACGATGAGCTCCGACAGCTTCTCCTCGTTGGTCCCCAACTCGGGCAGTTTCATGGCGCGCATTCACGCCCTGACCGAAACCTCGAAGGCCAAGATCGTCTCGCGGCCCTCGGTGGTCACGCTCGATAACGTGCAGGCCGTGCTCGATCGCAGCATTACGTTCTACACCAAGGTGTCGAGCGAGAAGAGCGCCCAACTGCAGGCGATCACCGCGGGGGCGCTGATGCGGGTCACGCCGCGCATCATTCACGAGCCGAGTGGCGACCGGGTGCTGCTCACGCTCAATATTCAGGACGGGCGCCAGGACAAACCGCTGAGCCTCGCCGAGCCGCTGCCGCAAGTGCAGAACGCCGAAATCGCCACGCAGGCCACGCTGAACATCGGCCAAGCGCTGCTGCTGGGCGGCTTCGTGCAAGACGAACACACCGAGGGCGAGCGCAAGATTCCGTTGCTCGGTGACATCCCCCTGATCGGGGGCTTGTTCCGTAACACCGCCAAGAACGAGCGCAGCGTGATCCGCTTGTTCCTCATCAAAGCCGAACCGCGTCAGGTGTAACCCCTCATGGAAGCGGCATACAAACTCAAATTATTGCGCGGTCCGCTCGCCGGCCACGAACTGCGGTTGCCCCCCGGGCCGTTTAGCGTCGGCGGCGACGAGAGCGATCTCGCGCTGCCGCTCGAAGGCGGCGGCACGGCCACGCTGGAGGTTGGCGAGGCGGGCGTGACGCTCACCAGCGCGACGCCGTGCTGGGTCAACGGTCGGCGCTGTGCGCCGGGCGCGCTGCCCCCGCGCCAGGTGGTCGATCTGGCCGGCGTGGCGCTGGTGTGGGGGCCGGCGGACGCCGAGCTCGGGCACCCGGGCGTGCCGCCGCGCGGGCGCGCCTATGGCCGGGTGGCGGGCCTGCTGATCGTGACGCTGGCGCTTGCCGGCGCGCTGGGCTGGAGTCTGTTGCCGGCGCCGGTCGCGGCACCGCCGAGTGCGCGCGACTGGTTGCCCCAAGCGCTGGCGGGCGAGCCCGGGATCACCGCGCGCTGGCTCGGCGAGCACACCCTCGAATTGTCCGGGCGTTGCCGCGACAGTGCCCGGTTGCAGGCGCTCACCACGCGCTTGCGCGCGGCCGGCGTGCACCTGCGCACCGAGACCGTGTGCCAAGACGAGTTGCGCCAAGCGGTGCGCTCGCTGATGGCCAGTTTCGGCGATCTGGACGTGCGCGTCACGGTCGACGAGGCCGGCCGTGCCGAGATCGACGGCCCGGTCGTGAGCGACGGCACCGCGCTGGTGGACGCGCTCGACAAGTTGTCGGGCCTGAGCGGCTGGCAGCTCACCGATCGCGGCGGCGACGAACTCACCGCCCTGTTGCCACGGCTGCAAGCCGCCGGGCTGCTCACCGGCCTGAGTGCCACCCGCGCGGAGCGCGGATGGCTGTTCTCCGGTCAGCTCGAGGCCGCCCAGCAAGCGCGACTGCAAACCTTTTTGGCGCGCGCGAGCGCCGAGCCCGGCCGCGTCGTGCCGCTGCGCTTTGTCGGCGCCGGCCGCGACAGCGGGCGCGCCGATTATCTGCCGGCGCCCATCGCCGGGGTGGGCGGCAACACCAAGGCGCCCTATGTCCAGCTCAGTAACGGTCTGCGCTTGGTGGTGGGCAGCACGGTGGCCCACGGCTTGCAAGTCATCGCCATTGGCGCGACCGGCGTCTCACTCGCCGGGCGCCGCGAATTGGTTTTTCTCCCCCTTCATCACTAAGCTAAGTCGAGAGGTTCTGATGTTTTTACTGAGTGAAATCGAAGAGCGACTCGCGGCCGACCGCTGCGGCGATCTGCGTCGCGAAATCCTGAGCCGCCTGGAGGCGGAGCTCATGGCGCTGGGTCAACAGCAGCGCGAGCAGCACAGCGCGCAGGACTACGCGAGCTTGGAGCGTCGGCGCGTCGCCTGTCTGGCCGGGATCCGGGTGGTCGAGCGGGTCTGGCGGCGCCTGAACCCCGTCTAAGGCCGGGCGCGGCGCGGCGCTTCAGGTGAAGACCTGATGGGGTCCGCGCGTGCGCTGCCCGAACATGTGTGTAAGACGCCAACCAAGGAAGGCACGATGTCCAGTCTGCATATGATTCTCGTTCGACACCACGGCACGCTGCACGTCGGCGCGAGCGCGCATGCGGTGGCCCCGGGCCTGTGGCTCGTGGCCGGCGGCACGCCGCCGTCGCCGTGCGGCGGCGCGCACGTCTACAGCCTGTGTGGCACGTCGCTGCAGTCGGTGTTCCGCGACGTGCAGCCCCTGCTGGTCGACGGGGGGTGTGCGCGCGCGCTCGCGCCCCACCAGCCCCAGGCGGTGCCCGCGGAGACCGGCATGCTCGACGCGGTGGCGCGTTTGGCCGAGCTCAATCCCGACGCCATGTGGCGCTTTACGCTGGCGTACTGCTTGGTGGCCGAGCGCACGCGCTGCTCGACGCTGCTGCGCCATCTGGTGTCGGCCGACTTCGCGCTGTGCGACTTTCTGCACCAGCACCGGCTCGAACCGTGGCCGGTGACGCGGTATGCCGAGGCGCTGGAGCTGCCGCTGCGCAAATTCACGCAGCTGTTCAAGGACAAGTTCGGCACCTCGCCCAAACATTGGCTGCAGGCCCAACGTCTCGAGCACGGGCGTCGTCTACTGGAGACGACCTCCAAAAAAGTGATCGAGATCGCGCTGGAATGTGGCTTTTGCACCGCGGCGCACTTTTCCGAGAGCTTTCGCCGCCATTTTCATGTGTCACCGCGCGACGCACGACAACAGGCGCGCCAGCTCCACGCGGCGCGCACCCACGACCTTAAGGAGTTTCCCATGGATTTCAATGCACTCACCGACAGTTTCGCGGCGACGCTCGCCAACGCCGACGCCAAATTGAACCAAGCGGTCGCGACCGCGGCGAACAAGGGCGACGCCGCCAGTCTGCTCGGGCTGCAAACCGCGATGCAAACGTGGAACATCGCCTTTACCACGCTCAGTAGCGCCGAGAAAGCCACCAAGGACACGATGGCCGCCATCGTGCACAACTTCTAACGTTGAGGAGCGTGCCATGTCGCCCCCGAGCTTTCCGCGTCTGATCGTCGAGCTGAGTTTTGCCGCGGTCAGTCAGCGCCTGCGCCCCGAGGTCAAGGAGATTTTGGCCGCGCTGCCCGACTGGATCGACGATCCGCAGCAGTTGGCGCGCTGCGAGGCCATGTTGCTGTATAGCTTGGGCCGTTACCGAGCGGCCGCCAAGCGCTTGGCCAAGCTCAGCGCCGATGACTGCGTGCAGTTGCGCGGGCTGGTCTTGATGAAAACCCAACAGATGCCGAACTCACTCACCCCGCCGGAGTCCTGCTCATGAACATTGACAACCTTTTGCGCACCCTGGGCGGCACGGCCGCCACCGGCCAGCCCGGCCAGCCCGGCGAACCCAGCGCCTCGCTGCAGCAGCGCTTTGCGGCCCTGCTCAAGAGCCCGCTCGATGCGAGCTCGGGGGCGGACCCGAACACCGCCGCGGCGGACAATCTGGTGTCGTCCGTCGGCGCGTCCGGGCCGACGGGCGCCGCGGGCCTGCTCCAGGTTCAGCTTCGCCTGCACGAGAACGCCGTCGCCGCCGATGCCATCTCCAAGGGGGTCAACTTCGGCGTGCAGGGCATCAACAAATTGGTGAACCAATCATGAAAGCGTCGCGATGGCTGCTGCTGGTGTGCATGCTGCCGCTGCTCGTGGCCTGCAAGCGCGAGTTGTACAGCAAGCTCGATGAGAGCGAGGCCAACCACATGCTGGCGCTGCTCATCTATAACAAGATCCCGGCCGAGAAGGCCGCGGGCAAGGACGGCAGTTCGCTGCAGGTGGACGAGGAGCACTTCGTCAACGCGGTCGAGGTGCTGCGTCAGAACGGTCTGCCGCGGCGCAAGACGGTGTCGATGCAGGACCTGTTCCCCAGCGGCCAGTTGGTGACCTCGCCGCGCCAGGAGGACGCCAAGCTGAGCTTCCTCAAGAGCCAGCAACTCGAGAAAATGCTCTCGAGCATGGACGGTGTGATTGTGGCCGAAGTCTCGGTGGCCGACCCCCTCGCCCGCGAGGGCGAGGTCGCCGGCCCGACCTCGGCGGCGGTGTTTATCAAGTACAGCCCGGAGGCCAACTTGGCCTCGCGGGAGGCCGAAATTCGCGCGCTGGTGCGCGGCGGCATCCCCGGGCTCGCGCCAGAGCGCATCACGCTCACGCTGCAGCGCGCCGACTATCGCTTTATGCCGCCGCCTGTGGCCCCCGTGCAGCCGCTCCCGTGGCGCTCCATCGCCGCGGCCGGGGGCGTGGCGCTGCTCGGCGGGGTGGGCGCGCTCACGCTGTGGTGGCGCCGCCGCCCGAAGGCGGTGGCGCCATGAGCCCCGCCGTGCAAGGGCTCTACGCGCTCTGGCACCGCCCCGGGGCCGACATGGACCCGGGCTGGTGGGACAGCGTCGAGCTTGCGGCGTGGCGCCGGCCCTACGCCACCCAGGCGTTGTTGCGCCCGCTGCTCGACACGCTGATCGCGACGCGCCTGCGCCACGCGGGCCCAGTGCCGCCCGTGTCCGAGACCGCGGCCGTGCTGCTCGGCAACGCCGCGCGCGCGCGCACGCTGTGCTTGGCGCTGGGCTTGTGGGCGCTGGGCAGCCCCGACTATTTGTTGCTCAAACCGTACCGGGAGGCCCTTTCGGACGCACTCGATGCGGGCACCCAGCGCCAGTTGCAGGCCTTGTTGCCGACGGGCGGCGGTCGCGCCACGGTGGCGCCGCAGGCGCTGCCGGGCGTGGCCGCCGATCTGGGCGCGGCGTGGCTCGGCGGCGCGACCGACCCCGCCGTGCGCGTGTGTCGACTGCGCTGGCCGCCCTCCACCCACCCGGCCCCCGCGCGGCCGGTCGAACCGATTCTTGTCAAGCTCATGAGGTGGCTATGAACAACCCTTTGGGCATTGTGGTGCACGAACTGCCCGGGCCGCTGCCGACGGGCGCGATCGTGCCCGCAGCGGAGCTGGCGCGACGCCGCGAGCATGCCGCGGCGCGTGAGACGCTGCTCGCGGCCGCGCACGCCGAGGCTGACGCGCTGCGCGACGCCGGCGCCACGGCACTCGAGCAGGCGCGCGAGGCGGCCGAGCAGGTGCTCGCCGCCGCGCGTGAGCAGGCCGACGCGCTGGCTCAACAAGCCAAGGCGCAGGCCGTCGAGGAGACGGTGCAATGGCTGTGCGCCGAGCATCGGCTCGCGCAACGCCTTGCGGCGGAACTCGCGCACCGCTGGCGTGGCCTGACCGCGCAGGTGCTCGAGGAGGTGCTGGGGCAACGCGATCCGAACGAGCGCGTGCTGCGGCACGTGGAGCGGCGCGTCGCCGAGTTGCTGCCGCAGGGGCGCCTCACGTTGGCGGTGGCCCCTGAGGCGCTCGGGCAAGCCACGCAGGCGTGGGCGGCCACTCCGGCATTGAGCGTTGTAGCGGACGCCGAGCTCGCCCCCGGTCAGGCGCGCCTTGAGAACGCGCGCCTGCGCCTGCATCTGGATGCGCCCGCGCACCAGGCGGCGCTGCTTGCCCAATTCGCCCGCGCGCCCGACACCTCGGTGCCGGGCGCCGACGCGCAAGCCGACGCGGAAGCCGACCTGCAGGCCGACATGCCGGCTGACGCTGACGCCGACGCCGAGCTCGATACTCAAGCCGACATGCACGCCGACATGCAAGTCGACATGCAAGTCGACACGCAAGTCGACACGCAAGCCGACGCGCCATATGCGTTTGCGCGTGACGGCGAGCCGGGCGGTGACCTTGACCCGGAGCTCGGCCTTGAGCCGGACCGTGACCTTGACCTTGGCCTTGGCCTTGGCCTTGACCGTGACTTTGACCCGGACCTCGGCCTTGACGTTGACCGGGACCTTGGGCTCGGCTTTGACCGGGACCTTGACGCGATGCTCGACGCGCGCCGCGACGCGGCCTCCGCGCTGACACCGACCTTCACGCCGACATCGAACGCGCTCGCCGACCCCGGCCGGCGCGAGGCGGCCCCCCCGTGCCCGCCGACATGGCTCACGGACTTCGCGGACGAACCCTGGGAGATGGCCCATGATTAGAATCTTTCAACCGACGATCGACATTTCGTCGAATACGCTCCCCGACGCGCAACCGACCCGCGCGCCCTCGGCGCCGCCGCCTGAATCGGTGACCTCGACGGCGCTGGCGCAACTCCTTGAGTTTGAAGGGGACGCGTTGCGGGAAACCGAGGAAAATCTCGCCTTCGCGCTCGGCGGGCGGCAGCGCGAGACACGGCGCACGCCGGGCAAAGACGAGACTGTGCGCGTGCGCATCCAGAAACTCGTCACGGAAGTCAGCGCGGTCGAAGGCGCGCAGCTGGACGGCATCCTCGAGGCGGGCCCGCATGACTGGATGCATGCGTCACAACCGCTCGCGGCGCTGCTGGCCCAAACCGGCGACGCCGGACAGGCCGCGCTGACCCTGGCGGCGTGGCTGGCGCGGGGCACGCTCGACCCGCAGTTGCGCGCTCGCCTTGAAGACGCCCTTGCGCAGTTGGGCGCCGACGGGAACCTGGCGCTCTCGCTGTTTGCCTCGCTCGAATTCCCTAACCCTCCGCCGGCGTTGCGCCGCGAACTCGTCAGCCTGTACCATCTGGCCAACGAGCAGCCCGACGGCACGGCGGCCTACGCGCAGAAGCGCAAGCTGTCGTATTGGTTGGAGGCGCTGGGCGAGCCCGCGCAGCGCGCAGGCAAGGTGCGTACCATGATGAAGGTGCTGGCGTATGAGTTGTCCGCCAGCGGTCAGCCGATCGTGGGCAGCCACTTGGCGGCGGTCATCGGCGACCTGCGACAATTGCTACGCGTGCTGAGCCTCGAGGCTCACTGCCACCAGATCGCCCAAACGCTGGGGGTGCCCGGGATCGACGGCGAAGTCCTGCTCCGATGCTTGGTACGGCTCACCGAACAAGTGTGGAGCAGCCCCGACAGCGTCGCCGAAACGCTCCCCCCGCTCGAAGAGGGGCAGCACTATCGCGTCGCCCATGGGCTCGGTCGGCTGGTGCAATTGTCCCCGGAGGACTGTTTTGACGATGGGGAGCATAAGGCCCAGCTCGAGCGCGCAATCGCGGAACTGCGGGACCGCCATGCCGAGTGAGCGATGTGCCCGGCGCGCTCACGCGGGCCTCGCGAGGAGCGGGGCTCGCGGCGCGCCCGCCACGCCGGGCCGCGTTCGACGGGGCACGCTCCCCACCCTCCCCGTCTGACCCGCGTTCATTGGGGGGCCGAGCCCGGCGCCGCCTGTGCCCGCGCAACGCGCGCCGGCGGCCTGAGCGCTCAGGCCTGAGCGCGCCGCCGGCCCGAGTGCGAGGCGGGCGGTGCCGGCGCCCGGCCGTTGCCTGGCGTTCGGTCCCACCGTTTAGTCCCACGGTTTGGTCCCACGGTTTGCTCCCCCTCTTTGGGTCCTCCCGGGCGGTCCCTCTGCTGGTCCTCCTGTTGGTCCCCGTCGGCCCCCCCTTAATCCGTGCGTTGGAGTGCGCGGCTCGAGGCCTCCGCCGGAGCCCGCCCTCGGGGCGGGTCCGCGCCCTGCGGCGCGGGCGGAGCGCGCGGCACGGCGCCGCAGACTGACGACGTGCGCCGCTGAGGTCGTCCCCCCTCGAAGTCGTCCCCGCGTGAAGTCGTCCTCCCCCGAGGTTGTCCCCCTGGCGTTGTGCGCCCCCGACATCGTCCGTCCTCACGGCGGTCGGCCGCGTTGTCCGCGTTGTGCGCGCGCCCCCTCACCCGCGGGCGGCGCGGCCTCGCCGACGGGCCCGAGCCGCCGCACGCGTCGGCCATGGGCAGGCGTCGGCATGGCCGCGCCCGCCGGACCTGCGGGGCGCGACCGCCGTCCGGGCGGCACGGCGATCCGGGCGGGTCACCCACGTGCGACAGTCGGCTAATAACGACGTCGGGTGAATTTTGCGCACACCTTCCCAGGCTTCCCGAGTAGTATTTGCGTCAAGCGGAGGCCTCGGGCCTCGAGCACGCCACTGTCGGGCGCCGCGCGCGGGTATCATTTATGCTGGCGTGGCGTCGGCCCGTCACCGCATGGCCCCGCGCGTGAATCGAGGGTAGCCTAATTCTACGAGCAAGCGTCACCACCATGAGATACGCCCCATCCAGTGCGCCCGTTAAGGTGCTGATCGTCGAAGACCACTCTTTGCTCATCGATGGCATTCGCCACCTGCTGGCGGAGCAGCCGCGCTATGAGGTCGTCGGCGCCGTCTCCGACGGACTGGCGGTGTACGAGGCCTGTCAGCGGCTCTCGCCCGACTTGATCCTGCTGGATTTAGGGTTGCCCGGCATGGACGGGGTGGATGTGATTCATCAACTGCGCCGGCGCTGGGAGGATATCCGCATCGTGGTGGTCACCGCGTCGACGGAAGAACATCGCAGTCGCGCCGCGCTCGACGCGGGGGCCATGGCCTATATGCTCAAGCGCAGCCCGCAGCAAGTGCTGCTCGCCGCGCTGCAGCACGCGGTGTTGGGCAAGCGCTTCGTCGACCCGGCGCTCAAGCTCGAGACCATCGACACGAGTCAAGCCGTGATTGGCGACACGCCGCTGACGTTGCGTGAGCGGCAAGTTCTCAAGCTGGTGGCCGAAGGCCATCGCAACCGCGACGTGGCCGAGCTGCTCTCGATCAGTCTGAAAACCGTGGAGACGCACCGCATGAACCTGATGCGCAAGCTTGACGCCCACAATACGGCGGAGCTCAGCACGTGGGCACGGCGCCTGGGCGTGTTGAACGAGTGACCCACGCGGGCGGGGGCCGCGCTCGCTCTCCTTAGCGGCCCCGCCCGCCCCGCCCCGTCCCGCCGCCGCCTCGGGCCGTCTCCGGCCAGTCCCGCCATCTCCGGCCGCCGGGTCACCTCCCGCCGAGCGGCCACGGCGCGGTGACGCCGTCATGCCGGCGACGCGCTCTCGGCCCCGAGCTCGCTCTCGATCAAGCGTCCGAACGCTTCCCACGCCTGCGGCGGGGCGGCGGCGCCCGCCTGCAGCAAACTCTCCCAATGGGCGGCGGCCTGATGCAGTCGCTCCAGACCGGCTTGACCCGCCAGCCCCTTGAGCGTGTGCAACAGCCTCAGACACTCGGCCCGATCCGGCTCGCCCGGTGCGCCGTGCGCCGCCCCCGCCGGGACCGACTCGCCGTGCGCCTCGCCCAGGCGCCGGTGGTACAGACGGAGTTCGTCACCGAGCCGCGCGAGCAGCGCGGGATCGGACGCGAGCGTGCTGGGCGCGGTGGCCGTGTTGGGCTCAAGCTCGGCGCCGCGTTGCAGTTGCAGATCCGAGGCGAATTCCACCGCACGCGCCAAGGTGGCGGGCGACACGGGCTTGGTGAGGTATTCGTCAAAGCCCTCGGCGAGCAAGCGCTCGCGCTCCCCCGGCTGCGCGTTGGCGGTCAACGCGATGATCGGGCTGCCCGAGTCGAGCGTGCCGCTCGCGTCGTCGCGCCACTGCGCCACCGTCTCGGCACCGCTCAGGCCGGGCATGCGCATGTCCATGAACACCACGTCGAAGATGCGCGCGCGCCCGAGCGCGAGGGCCTCTTGGCCGCTCGCCGCGAGGTGCACGTGATGCCCCTGCTCGCGCAGCATGCGCCCCACAATCTCGCGGTTTGTCGCCACGTCGTCGACCACCAGCACCTGCAGGCTCCAGGCGCACATCGGCGGTGACTCGTCCGCCACGTCGCGTTCCGAGCCTTCGGGGGCCAAGCGCTGGCGCAGCCGTCCCGGCAAGTACGCCAGCTCCGGCGCGGCGAGCCGCGCATTCTCGCCAAATTGCGGCATATAACCCCACGCCGCGAGTTGGGCGTGCAACGCCGGCGGGGCCACCATCACGCCTTGCGGCGTTGCCGCGCCGGGCACATCCTCGCCCAACGGCAATTCGAGCTCGAAACAGGCGCCGCGCGTGACCGGCACGAGCCGCAGGTCGCCGCCGAGCAGTCGCGCGAGGCTGCGTGCAATGGCCAACCCCAAGCCGCTGCCCGGGGCGTGGCTGTCGAGCTGACGGAACGCGGTAAACACTTCGCCGGCCTGCTGCGCCGAGATGCCCGGCCCGCTGTCATGCACGCGGAAATAGACGCGGCCCTCGGCACTCCAGGCGCTCAACGCAATGTTGCCCGCGGGGGTGAACTTGACCGCATTGCCGAGCAAGTTGATCAGGATCTGGCGCACGCGCAGGCCGTCGGTGTGCAGCGCGAGCGGCAAGCTGGCCTCGGCCTGACACGTGAGGGTCAGCCCCTTGGTGAGCGCCGGCAGTTGCACCGTGAGCATGGCGTGGTCGAGCAGCGTGAGGGGATCTTGCGGTGCCGGCACCACCACCATCTGACCGGATTCGATGCGCGAGAAGTCCAGCAGGTTGTTGATGATCTCCATCAAATGGACCGAACACTTGAGCCCGGTGTCGATCAAATCGCGCTGGTCGTCGCTGCACGGGGTGCGATCGAGCAGCGTCAAGGCGCCCACGATGCCATTGAGCGGTGTGCGGAACTCATGGCTGATGCTGGTGATTTGCTCGCTCTTGTTGGCGCTGGCGCGCTCCGCGCGCTCGCGCGCCTCGTTTAGCGCCACGGTGCGCTCGACCACCTTGGCTTCGAGCTCCCCGTATTGGGCCTTCACCGCGTCGAGCAGCCGGTTGTAGGCGTTGGCGATGCGCCCCAGCTCGTCGGGTCGGCCTTCGGGCAAGCGCTGTTGCTCGCTGACCGCGGCTTGCGGGCTGATGACGTGGACGAAGCCTTCGAGGTTGCGGTCCAGGGTGCGGTGCAGCACCACGTACAGCAGGCCCAACAACGAGAGCAGCTCCAGCAGCGCGAGCGGCACCCGTTTGGGCAGTGTCGCGAGGGCCTGCGCGGTGATTTGATTGGCGGGATACAGCAGCACCAGGCGCCAGCCCGTCGGACCGATATTGCGACACACCGCATGCACGTCGCCCACGCGTTGGAAGTACGGTTGGGCGCAGTCGGGCAAGGCCGCCATGAGGTCCGGCGGCGCGAGGGCGGGCAGCGGGGTGAGCGCTTTGGCGTCGGCGCCGAGCCAGACCAGCGCCCCTTGCTGGGGGTCGACCAAGCGCGCTTGGCCGAACAGCCGCGAGAGTTGCACGGTCACCCCCACCAGGGTGCCGGAGGCGGCGTCGCCCGTCGCGACTTGCAGGTACCAGCGCCCGTCGGCGGGATTGCGAAACGGGTCGCCCCAGCGCAGGCCGTCCTGTTCGGGCTTTTGCACCAAGGCGCGCCAGCGCGCGCGCTGCTCGTCATCGCTGTGCAGGGGCGTGTTCGCGTCGGACAGGGCCACGCCGTCCTTGAGGATCACGAAGGTGTCGACGTAGCTGCCCAGCCCGCCGCTGCCGTAGATCTCGGCAAAAGCCAGCGCCCGGCGGGCTTGGGTCGAGGGCACGGCGGCGCCGTCGTTGGCGACGAAGCGGGCGGCGAGATGGGTTTCCTGATCATTGCCCACGTCCTCGGGCAGCGTCACCCAAGTGCGCCCGAGCGTTTGCACGTCGCGTTTCACGCCGCCGAGCTCCTCGCCGAGTTGGACGGCGCGATCGGCCGTCACCGACTCGAGTCGGTAGACCAGCGCTTCGCGGGTGTCACGAAAGTCCAGGAATAAGGCGATGCTTGAGCTCAGCAGCCACAATGCCGCGACGGCGGCACTGAGGGTGAGGGCCAAGCGGAATGACAGTGAGGAGCGCCAGGGTAGCGTCGGCATAGAGTGGCTCACAGACGGGGAGTGGCGGCGGCGTGGGCACGGCCCGAGCCACCGGTAAACAGCTGCACCCATTGTCCCACATCGCCCAAGCCGCCGGTCGCCCGCGGCTTGGCGGCGGACGGGGCGACCGGCGCAGCGGAAAGGATCGGCGGGACGCGGGCCACGGGGGCCCGGGGCACGCCGGACAGGGTGAGCACGCCGGGCCCCGCCTCGCCGGGGCGCTCGCCGCGCAGGCTGGCATAGTGGGTCAACACTTTGCGTACGTAGGCCTGCGTCTCGGCATAGGGCGGCACGACATTGCCATAGCGCGCCACGGCGCCTTCGCCCGCGTTATAGCCGGCCAGCGCCAAGTCGAGTCGGCCGCCAAAGCGCTGCATCAGCCAGCCGAGGTAAGCCGTGCCGGCCTCCAGGTTCTCGCGCGGCTCGGTCAGCACGGTTTTGCCAAACCGCGCGCCGGTCGCGGGCATGACCTGCATCAGGCCCACCGCGCCTTTGGGCGACACCACCTCGGGGCGGTAGGCGGATTCGGCGGCCACCACCGCGTGGACCAGGAGCGGGTCGAGCGCGTGCCGGTGGGCCGCGTCGGCGACCAGCGCGTCGTATTGCGGCGCCGCCGCGGCGGCGGGCGACGGGGTCGCCGGCGCCCCGGGGCGCGCCGTGGAGCGGGCGGGCGGCGCCAGGGGGGCGGCCCGTGGGGCGCCCGGGGGGGCCGGCGCGGCGGTGACCAAGGCGGCCAAGTCGGCCAAGTCGGCCAAGTCCGCGGCGTCACGCGGCGCAACGGGGGCGACCGGAGCGATCGGGGCGATCGGAGCGATCGGGGGGAGCGCGCCCGGGAGCGCGGGCGCGGCCGGGCCGGCGCCGGGCGACGTCCCGCCGGGCGCCGGCACGGAATACCATTGCAGCGGCTCGGCGCGCGCCGGCGCGGCGAGCCCGAGCAGGCTCGCCAGCAGGGCCACGGTGGCGCGGCCCCACGGCTTACGGCTTGCGATGACCGGCATCGGCGGACTCCTGGTCGTCGCGACCGGGGTCGCGCTGGGTTTCGGGGTCGCGCGCGCTGGCGGGGGCATGACCCTCGGGATCGTGACCCTCGGGCTTGTGACCGTCGGGGTCGAGCGCGCCGGCGTCACCGTCGTCATCCACGTTGTCATCCGCGTCGTCGTCCTTCTCCTCGTCCTCCTCGCCCCGATCGTTCTCTTCGTTCTCTCCGTTCTCATCGGCGTCTTCGTCCTCATCGGCGTCTTCGTTCGCGGCGGCTTCGTCCAGCCGCGCGCGTACGAGTTGTAAGACCTGCGCCACCGCGGTGAACAACGTCTCGGGGATGTAGTCGCCCGGCTGCGTCGAGGCGATCAAGGCGCGCGCGAGCGCCACGTTCTCCACCACCGGGATCTCAAACTGCTCGGCCAGCGCCACAATCTCCAGCGCGCGCGCTTCGCGCCCGTACTCCAGCACCTGCGGCAGGGGCGTCTCGTCCTCCTCGTAGCGCAGGCACACGGCGATATGGGTGGGATTGCGCACGACCACCGATGACTTGGCCACTTTGCCGGCCAGACTGCCGCTTTGCACCTCTTGTTGCAACTCGCGCCGACGTTGCTTGATCTCGTCACTGCCTTCGGCGTTCTTGTGCTCTTGCTTGATGTCGTCGTGCGACATCATCAGTTGCTTGCGCAACTGGTAATACTGCATCCCGTAATCGGCCACCGCGAACACCGCGGTCATGCCCGCGAGCACCGCCCACATCCATTGCGCGAGCTGCACGCACACCGCCAGGCCCGCCGACGGTTGGGCTTGCGGCAAGGTGGCAAAGGAGGGGCCGAAGCGCATGATCATGTAGGTAAAGGTGATGCCCAGGACCGCGACCTTCAGCAGCATCTTGCCCAACTCGAACAGCTTCGTGATCGACACCAATTGCTTGGCATTGGCCAGCGGGTTAAGCCGTTTGGCCTGCGGCTGGATCGCTTTGGGCGCGAACAAGAAACCCGACTGGATCAGCCCGGTCAGCGTGAGCGACAGCGCGAGCAGCCCGCCCAGGCCGAACACGAAGCGCATGGTGAGCGAGACCACGTGCTCGGTGAGCACCACGGTCGCGGCGTCGAGCGACAAGTTGGTCGCATCGACCGTGTAGCTGATGAGCTTGGCCAGCGCGTCGTACAGGTCGGGGCCCTCCGCGATCAGCCACAACAGCGTCAAGGTCAGCTGCACCGTGGCATTGATCTCTTGGCTCTTGGCGACCTGCCCTTCCTTGCGCGCGTCCTGGATGCGTTTCTCGGTGGGCTGTTCGGTCTTCTCGCTCATGGCGCCACCTCCAGCATGCGCAACAAGCCGCCGTCAAAGCGGTCGAAGCGCGTCACGACGTCGGACAGGCCCGCGTTCAAGCTCAGCAGCAGCATCAACAGCGTCAGTACGCTCTTGATGGGCATCGAGAGCGAGAACACGTTCATCTGTTGCGCGGAGCGGTTCATGAGCCCCAGCGCGAGGTCCACCAGCACCATCAGCACGATCGCGGGCATGGCAAAACCGAGCATCAGCACCTGCAGCGTGTGCCACTCGCGCTCAAGCATCGGGAGGAAGCCCGCGGCCCAATGCCAGCTCGCCCCGGGCGGCAAGTGGGTGTAGGAGGCGTACAGGGCGGACATCAGTGCGTGAAAGCCGCCCAGCGACATGAACAGCGCGGCCGCGATTTGTGAGAACAGTCCGCCGAGCGGCGACGACTGTCCGCCAATGAGCGGATTGAACACGCCGGCCATGGACGCGCCGCGCATGGTGTCGAGCAAAAAGCCCGCCATGTCGAGTGCCCAGAACGGGATGGCGGCGGAAAAGCCCATCAGCAAGCCGATCGTCAACTCGCTCGCCACCAGCAGCAGGTAAGCGCCGGGATCGGTGAGCCCGTTGGGCAGGCTCAGCGACGCGAACAGCGGCAGTGTCGGCAACGTCGCCATGAGCGCAAGCGCGTTGCGCACCAGCATGCCGCCCAACACCCCGGAGCTCAACGGCGGCAACAGCAGCATCGCGCCGAGCGGGCGGACCATGGCCAGGGCAATCAGCGGCAACCAGCGCACGAGCTCGTCCACATCACCCTCCCATGCGGGCCGCAAGGTCAAACGTCTGCTCGGTGAAACGCATCAGCGCCGCACCCATCCAGCGGTAGGTCAGCGCCAGCGTGAGGCAGGCGGCCACCAACTTGATCACGAACGAGACGGTTTGATCTTGAATTTGTGTGAGGGCCTGCACCAAGCCCACCAACACCCCGACGATCGACGCGGCCACCACCACCGGCAGCGACAGCACCAGCACCAGCCATAACAGTTCGCTGGCCATTTGCACGATAAGCGCTTGAGTCATGAGGGTCTCCTTAGTGGTACGAGAGTAAGAGTTGGCCGAGCAAGCGGTCCCAACCGCCCACCAGCACGAACAGCAGCAGCTTGAACGGCATGGAAACGGTCATCGGCGAGACCATCATCATCCCCATCGCCAAGAGCACGTTGGAGACGATGAGGTCGATGGCGATGAAAGGCAGGAACAGCAACAACCCGATCTTGAACGACTCGACCAACTGGCTCACGGAAAACGCCGGGATCAACAACAGCAGCGAGTCATCACTGACGCGCTTGCGGACTTCCTCGGGCCAGTGCTCGCGCGCTTTTTCGCGAAAGAAGCGGGTCTGGGCCGGTGCCGTGTTTTTCTTGAGGAAATCGCGGTAAGGGTCCAGGGCGCCGTCGGACAAGCGCGTCACGATGGAGGCCTGCGGGTCCGCTGGCGCGGCCGCCAGCCGGTCCTGCACCGCCACGCCCACCGGCGCCATGATGAACAGCGAGAGCACCAGAGCAAGCCCGTAAAGGGCGATGTTCGGCGGAATCTGTTGGACGCCCAGGGCGTTGCGCAACAGCGCAAACACCACCGAGACTTTGAGAAAACACGTGCCCATCACCACCAACAGCGGTAGCAGGGACAGCGCGGCAAGTACCACGATAAGGGTGACGGGATCGGTCGTCGGCATGAGGTGCCTCTCGAAGATGGTATGGCTCGCATTGTGCGCACCCGCCGCGTGACGCGCATCAGGCCGAGACCTGAATCCGGGGGAGCGTCGCAGGGGTCGCACCGTGCCCGGCCCGTCGCCGCCCCTCCCGGCCAATTCCGGCCTGGTCGCGGCCTGCTTCCGGCCTATCCCGGCCTGCTCCCGGCCTGATCCGGGCCTCATTCGCGGCCCCGCCCCGCCCCATTCGCGGCCCGCCCGTGCGGGCCGGGGGGCCATGAGGGCATGGAGTCGTGGGGGGCGTGGAGGTGGGGAGGCGGGTGGGCGTTTTTTCCGCTTCCCGCGTGAGCTCAGGTGTTGGCCGGATGTCTGCGCGGCGTGCCTCGCCGCACTATGCGGCCATTACGCCCGAGAGGAAAACAAGCATGGACCTGCAATGGCAACGACGTACGGAGCTGTGGCTATGCCTGATGGACATGCGTGGCCTCGCCCCTGCGCCGCAGGTGACGGTGCGGCGCGGCGCCGACACGTATTACTTGGAGCAGCAGGGCGAGCGCGCCCGCATCGCGCTGGCGCGAGCGCTGCCCGCGGCCCAGCACGTGGCCGCCCTGCACAAATTGCTCGGCCTGCTGCTGCCCGAAGCCAGCGGCGGCGTGCCCCTGCGCGCCTGGCTCGCGCGGGGTCAGTTGTGGCTGGCCGCCACCGCACCGCCCGACAGCGGTGCCGAGCTGTGGGCGTCGCTCGCCGCGCAGCAGCGGCGCTTATTGGACCGTGTCACGGAGCCCACCCATGAAAACACTTAATCGCTGGCTGCAAGGGTTGTCCGGCCGTCAGGACGTGATGCTCGCGTCCATGCTGTTGATGGCCGTGTTCATGATGATCGTGCCGTTGCCCACGCTGCTGGTGGATGTGCTCATCGCGATCAACCTCGCGCTGTCCATCACGCTGCTGATGATGGCGGTCTATATCCGCGAGCCCCTGGAGTTTTCCGCCTTTCCCTCGGTGCTGCTGATCACCACGCTGTATCGACTGGCGCTCACGATCAGTACCAGCCGACTGATTTTGTTGCAGCACGATGCGGGCGAGATCGTGCACACCTTCGGTGAGTTTGCGGTCGGCGGCAATTTGGTGGTCGGGCTGATCGTGTTCTCGATCATTACGGTGGTGCAGTTCATCGTGATCACCAAGGGCTCCGAGCGCGTCGCGGAGGTCAGCGCGCGCTTCTCGCTCGATGGCATGCCCGGCAAGCAAATGAGTATCGACGGCGACCTGCGCGCCAACGTCATCGATGCGACCGAGGCGCGTCGCCTGCGTGCGGTGGTCCAAAAGGAGAGTCAGCTGTACGGGGCCATGGACGGGGCGATGAAGTTCGTCAAGGGCGATGCGATCGCCTCGATCATCGTGATCCTGGTCAACATTCTCGGCGGCATCTGTGTGGGCGTGTTCATGCACGACATGAGCGCCGGCGAGGCCGCCACCCTGTACGCGATTCTCTCGGTGGGCGACGGGCTGATTGCGCAGATTCCCGCGCTGTTGATCTCGATCGCCGCCGGTATCATCGTCACGCGCGTGCCCGGCGAGACGCGTCGTAATCTGGCCGATGAGCTCTCCTCGCAGATTATGCGCCAGCGCGAAGCCCTGTGGATTGTCGCCGCGGTGCTGATGTTGTTTGCCGCGCTGCCGGGATTTCCGGTCGCGGTGTTCCTGCCGTTGGGCGGGTGCGTGGCGCTGCTCACCTGGTGGGTGCAACGTCGCGCCCGCCGTGACGGCACGTCCGCCGGCGACGCCGATGCGGCGGCCGAGGCGGGCGGTGCGGGCGCCGCGCCCGACATCGGCGCGGTGCCGCTGCTGCTGCGTGTGCATCCCGAGCTCACCGAGGGCCCCGCGCTCGCGCTCGCGCTCACGGCCTTGCGCACGCGCAAGCTCGAGCAACAAGGGCTGCCCCTGCCGGATATTCAGCTGCAGCTCGACCCGCAGCTGCCGGCGCGTCACCTCTCGTTTCTGCTCTACCAGGAGTCGATCCTGCAACTGGAGGTGCGCCCCTTGGTGCTGCTCGATGCGACGACCCCGGCGCTGCCGCAGGCCGTCGCGCAAGACACGCTGCCGTTTGGCGGGATCACGCTGCAATGGGTCGCCCCCGAGCAAGCGAGCGGCCTGTCGGCGTTGGGGCACACGGTGCACGAGGGCGTGGACCGGGTGGCGTACCTGGTGTCACTCGCGCTCGATCGTTACGCCTCCGAGCTCATCGGCGTGCAAGAAGCCCGTTACCTGATGGATCAGATGGAGCAGCGCTACGGCGAGTTGGTCAAGGAGCTGCAGCGCCAACTGCCGGTGAGCCGCGTGGCCGACGTATTGCAACGGCTGGTGGCCGAGGGCGTGTCGATTCGCGATCTGCGCGCCGTGTTCGAGGCGTTGGTGGAGTGGGCGCCGCGCGAAAAAGATCCGCTCATGCTCGCCGAATACGCCCGTCTGGCGCTGCGTCGTCACGTGGTGGGCCGTCAACGCCAGGGGCAGCCGTGGGTGAGCGCCTGGGTGATCGGCAACCATATCGAGCAAACCATCCGCGAATCGATTCGTCAGACGTCGGCGGGCTCGTACTCGGCGCTCGCGCCCGAGGAGAACCAGGCGATCGTCAACACGATCCGCGACGCGCTGGCGCGCAGCGGCACGGCGGGGCTCGCCCTGGTGACCGCCATCGACGTGCGCCGCTTTGTGCGCAAGCTCATTGAAAAAGACATGTTTGCCGTGCCGGTCCTCTCCTTCCAGGATCTGGAAGACGAAGCGGAGCTCAAGGTGCTGGGGCATGTGGAACTGTTGGGAGGCGACGATGCGTTTGCCTGAGTGGAGTGAAGCCCTCGAGGCGCTCGATGCGCTCGCGCCGCCCGGGCCGGGCGAGGCCTCGCCGCAGCGCCTGGAAGGCCGGCTGTGTGAGGTGGGGGCCACCCTGCTGCGCGCGCATTTGCCCGGCGTGGGCTTGGGCGAGTTGTGCACGCTGCCCGGTGGCGAGCCGGCCGAAGTCATCGCCATTCAAGGCGACGACGCGTTGCTCTCGCCGTATCGCGAGCCGCTGGGCATGACCGCCGGCCAGTGGGTCGCGCCCACCGGGCGGCGCGCCGACGTGAGCGTGGGCGACGCGCTGCTCGGGCGCGTGGTCGATGCGCTGGGCCGCCCGATCGACGGCGCGCCGGCGCCCGTGCTCGAGCGGCGGCGTGAGATCGATGCCGAGCCGCCCAACCCGATGCAGCGCATGCCCATTGCCAAGCGCTTGCCGATGGGCGTGCGTGCGATCGACGCCACGCTCACCGTCGGCGTGGGCCAGCGCGTGGGGATCTTTGCCCCGGCCGGCTGCGGCAAGAGCACGCTGCTCGGCATGCTCGCCGCGGGCAGTGACGCCGACGTGGTGGTCCTCGCGCTCATCGGTGAGCGCGGGCGCGAGGTCCGCGAATTTCTGGAACATGTGCTCAGCGCCGAGACGCGCGCGCGCAGTGTGGTGGTGGTGGCCACCTCGGACCGACCGGCGCTTGAGCGGCTCAAAGCCGCCGCGACCGCCACGGCCGTCGCCGAGCATTTTCGCGACCAGGGCAAAAACGTGCTGCTGCTGGTCGATTCGCTCACGCGGTACGCGCGCGCGGTGCGTGAAATCGCGCTGGCCGCGGGCGAACCGATCGTCGCGGGCGGCTATCCGCCGAGTCTGTACGCCCGCTTGCCGCGCTTGCTCGAGCGGGCCGGGCCGGCCGCGCGCGGCAGCATTACCGCGTTTTATACCGTGCTGGTCGACGACAAAGCCGATGCGCTCGCCGAAGAGGTGCGCTCGCTGCTCGACGGCCATATCGTGCTCGCGCGCAAGCTCGCGGAGGCGAACCACTACCCGGCCATCGACGTGCTGGCCAGCATCAGCCGGGTGATGCATCAAGTGGCGGCGCCCGCGCACCGCGACGCGGCCGCGCGCCTGCGCCAACTGATGGCGGCGTGGCGCGAGATCGAACTGCTGGTGCGCGTGGGGGAATACCGCGCGGGGCAGGACGCCGATGCCGACGACGCCATCGCGCGCCGTGCGCGGATCGACGCGCTGCTGCGCCAGCGCGTGGACGAGCGGGTCGGCTTCAAGGAGACCTGTGCCGCGCTGGGCGACGCGGTGGGGCTGCCATGCTGAACCAACTGTTGGCGATCAAGCGTCGCCGCGAGCGCAATCTGCATCGTGCGCTCGCCGCACTCGACGACGAGGCGCGTGCGCTCAGTGCGCGGGAAGAGGCGTTGCAACGCCGGCGCGAGGCGGTGTATGGCGAATTGCGCGAGCGGACCTCGCAAGGGGGCGCGTTCGCGCCGCGCGCGCTGGACACACTGCGCGCCGAGCTCGCCCGCCTGGACAGTGAAGGCCAGGCGCTGGCGCGCGAGCGCGAGAGCGTGGCCGCACAGCGGCGCGAGCTCGAGCGCACGCGCGTCGAGCAGGAGGCGGCGCTGCGGCGCAACCTGCGCGAGCAGGAAAAACTCGGCCTGCTCGCCGCGGAGTCCTCCGATGAAGCATAAGGCGGCCCTCGCCGGCCCCGGTGACACGCCCGGGGGGCCTGTTCGGTGCGTGAGCCCGGCCCGCGCGAGGCGCGGGCGTGGGGCGCATCGAGCGTTGCCCGGTGGGGAGACGGCCGCGCGCCCGCGCGCGCCCTTGAGATAACGAACATTCTTTGCCATAGGTGAGCCATGATGCCCTCCTCAGATGACGCGATGAGCCCGGCCGCTGCGCCGGGCGTCACGCCCTGGTTTTCGACGCGCTTCGCGCACTGCCGGCATGCGGTGGTGCTCAAGGATGCGCATTCGCGCATTGTGCAGGCCAACGCGAGCGCCGGCGCGCTGTTGGGCTACGCCGCGTGCGCGCTGGTCGGTCGCACCGATCGCGAGTTGCGCTGCCCCGAGCGCGCCGAGCGCAGCATCGCGCTGGATCGGGAAGTCCTCGCCAGCGGCGAGGCGCGCCTGCTCGAAGAGTCGCTGTCGGGCGCCGACGGGCGCGAGCGCACCGTGCGCACGGAAAAACAACGGGTGGTGGTGCCGGGCACCGACGCGCCGCTGCTGCTCGAGCGGATGACGGAGCTGGCCGACGTCGCGCCACGACCGGGGGACGAGCCACAGCCGCGCGGCGTGGACACGCCCGCCCGGCAGGACCCGCAAGACCCGCAAGACGCGCAGGACGCGCGGGACCCGCAAGCGCGGTATTACCGCGCGCTGATGGAGTGGTTGCCGCAGGTGGTGTGGGTCGCGAACGCGGCCGGCGACGTCATCGAGGTCGGGCCGACCTGGGCGCGCTTGTCCGGGCGCGCGCCCGAGGCGGCCTATGGCCACGGCTGGGAAGCGGCGGTGCATCCGGACGATTTGCCGGGCGTGCGTGAGCAATGGCGCGCGTGCGTCGCCGGCGCCGGCCCGCTCGACGTGGAGTGTCGGGTGCGGGGCGCCGGCGGTGCGTGGCGCTGGGTGCGAAATCGCGCCGCCGCCCGCCCCGACGCGCCGGGTGGGGGCGTGCGTTGGTACGGCCTGCTCGAGGACGTGCACGAACGCAAAAGCGCGGAGCAGGCGCGGCACGACAACGCGCTTGGCGTGAGCGCGATGGCCGACGGCGCGCCGGCGATGACCTGGCTGGCCGACGCCACGGGCGCCCGCACTTACGTGAGTCGGAGTTGGGCCGAGCGCACCGGCCGGCCGACGCCGCAGGCGCTCGGGTGGGGGTGGCTCGAGGCGGTGCACCTCGACGATCGCGCCCGGGTGCGCGCCTGCGTTGAGCAAGCGCGCGACGCGGGCACGGGCCTGCGCGTGGAGTATCGCGTGCGCCGCCACGACGGCCGGTGGGCGTGGGTGATCGATGTGAGTGAGCCGCGCTTGGACGCGCAAGGCGGCGTGCTCGGTTTCGCCGGCTCGATCCTGGATCTGACCGAGCGCAGGGCCGCGGAGAGCGCGCTCGAAGAGAGTGAGGCGTGCATTCGCAGCGTCTTCGACAGCAGCCCCGACGGCATCTGGCTGCTCGCGCTTGACGGCGAGCCCTTGCTTGTCAACGACGCGGGCCGGCGTCTGTTCGGTGAGGCGCCGGCCGCGCCGCCGCAGGCGTCGTGCGGGCCACGCTGGGAGCGCGTGGTGGACCCGGGCGACGCCGATAAGGTGACGCGTGCGTTTGCGCAGGTTCGCGAGGCTCGGGTGGCGCGCTTTGAAGCCACCCTCGCCACTCTCGCCAGCGTCACCGCACTCGACCCCGTCACCACCGTCACCGCCGACGCGCCCGCGCGCGGGTACGTCGATGTGATCGCCGCGCCGGTGTTGAGCAAACAGGGCAACGTGCTGTGCATGCTCACGATTTGGCGGGACATCACCGCCGCCAAGGCCGCGCGCGACGCGACCGAGGCGGCGCGCCGTGCCGCCGAGGCGGCCGCCGCCAAGCTCGCCACCGTGCTGGAGAGCACCACCGATTGCGTCGCCGTGCTCGACCCCGGGGGGCGCTTGACCTACCTGAACGCCCACGCGCGCCGCTTGCTCGCGCTCGGCGATGCGGCCTTGGGACGCAGCCTGGGGTCGCTCTTTCCGGAGGTGCGCCAGGGGGCCTTTGCCGCCCAATACGAGCGGGCGCTGGCCGCCAATGAGCGGGTCACGTGCGAGGCGTATTTGGGGAGCTTGGATCGCTGGATCGAGGTGCACGCCACGCCGACCGAGGACGGCCTGACGCTGTTCTTTCGGGACACGTCCGAGCGCCGTCGCGCCGAGCGCGAGCGCTGGCAGGCGCACTCGCAACTGCTGCACATGTCGCGCCACGACCCGCTCACCGCCTTGCCCAACCGTGCACTGCTGCGCGAGCGACTCGAGCACGGTTTGGCGCACGCCAAGCCCGGCGCTCACCTGGCGGTGCTGAGCCTGGATCTGGACGCTTTCAAATCGGTCAACGACAGCTACGGGCAGGCCGTGGGCGACCAACTGTTGCGGGCCGTCGCGGACCGGTTGCGCGCGTGTGTGGACCCGCAGGACACGGTGGCGCGCCTCGGCGGCGATGAGTTTGTGGTGCTGCGCCCGCGGGTGCGTCACGCCGCGCAGGCCGAGCGGCTCGCGCTGCGCGTCGTCGCGGCGCTGCAAGCGCCCTTTGCGCTGGCTCAGGTAACGCTGAACATCGCCACCAGCGTGGGGGTGGCGTTGACCCCCGAGGCCGGCACGTGTGTCGACGAGCTGATGCGCGCGTCGGACGTGGCGCTGTCCCGGGCCAAGGCCGACGGGGGCGGCACGGCACGCTGCTACGTGCCGGGGATGGACGCGCCGATGCTGGCGCGCCAGACGCTCAAGCTCGGGCTGGCAACCGCGCTGGCACGCGGCGAGCTCGAACTGTTTTTTCAGCCGTTGGTGAGCGTGGCGACGCAGCGCGTGTGCAGTTGCGAGGCCCTGTTGCGCTGGCGCCATCCGGAGCTCGGCATGGTCTCGCCCGCCGAGTTCATCCCCATCGCCGAAGCGTGCGGGCTGATCACGCCGATCGGCGAATGGGTGCTCGGGGCGGCGTGCCGGGAGGCGGCGCGCTGGCCCGAAGCGATCGGCGTGGCGGTGAATTTGTCGCCCGCGCAGTTCAAAGACGGCCGCCTCGTGACGTCCGTCGCCGAAGCGCTGGCCGCGTCGGGCGTGGCCGCGTCGCGGCTGCAGTTGGAAATCACCGAGTCGGTGCTGCTCGAGCGCAACGACGCCAACGTCAAAACGCTCCAAGCGCTTCGCCGTCTGGGCGTGAAGATTGCGATGGATGACTTCGGCACCGCGTATGCGTCGCTGGGCTACCTGCGCAGTTTCCCGTTTGATAAGATCAAGGTCGATCAGAGCTTTATCGGCGATTTGCCGCACGGTCGCGCCTCGTTGGCAATCGTGCGCGCCGTGGCCGGTATCGGTCGCAGTCTGGGTATTACCACCGCCGTCGAAGGCGTGGAAACGCAGGCGCAACTCGAGGCGGTGCGCGCCGAAGGGATCGAGGAAGCGCAAGGGTATCTGTTCTCGCGACCGGTGCCTGCGGCCGAGGTCGCCGCGCTGTTACACCGCCTGGCCGACGCGCCTTGCGGGGCGGCGGCAGTGGCGCGCGACGCCTGAGCGAGTCCACCTCGATGGCGCGTCGCGCCGACCGGGCCGACGCGATGGCGTACGTGGTCGACGGCGTGCGCGGAAGTGGCGAGAGTGGCGAGAGTGGCGAGAGTGGCGAGAGGGGCGGCCCCGCTTGGCGAAGCCGCACATTGAATCCAAGTCAGCGCAAGCGTGCGTTGTATGAGCGAATAAGAGGACAGCATGGTGTCAACCACTGTAATCGCGGCCCGCGCGCCGGAATTGATGAGCGGCGCGTGGGGCACGGTGTTGCAGCCGGCCGTCGGCCGGCTGCAACCGTATGAGATGGACGCGCTTTGTGAGGCCGTGGCCAAGCGCTTTTTAGTCGTGGACGCCCACGGGCGCGCCGAGGTGGCATTAAGCGTAAGCGTGAACGGCACGCCGCAAATCGCCGGCCCGGGCCATGGGGGCGCGGTGGCCGAGGACGCCGCGCAGGCCGCCCCGCGGGCGGCGGAAAACGCGGCGCGCGACACGCTCGATCCGCTCGATCCGCTTGATGCGCACGCGCTGCGCCAACGCGGCCTCGTCCTCCTGACCAAGCTGGCGGAACAGGTCGCCGACACCTTTGCGGCAAACGGCGTGCCACTCGACGTGGCGCTGGAACAGGCCCAAGACATCGTGCTTCGCTTGGCGGACGAAGAGCTCATGACGGCGGACGAGGCCCTGCGGGCCACGCTGGTGGGGCAACAAGTCGATCAGCGCGGCGTCAATCTCTGCATCGACGGGCGCAAAGTGAGTTTTCACAAAACCACCACGTTTGTGGCCGCGTCGGGCGCGCACGAGCCCGCGGCGCCCCCCCCGCTCACGGCGCTGATCGACGTGACGATGAGCTTCGAGGCCAAACCGGCGAATGCGTGGTTGCACGCGATAGACCGGCACGTCAAGTGCTTCGGCAGTGACAAGCACTGGCTGCTCGAGGGCTGCGGGGAACGCGCCACCGTATGGCAAGCCCCGTCGAGCGACATCACGACCGCGCTGAGGGAGCAACTGGGGGCGCCCCCGGAGCCGGCGGGGTGGCGGGGCGCGGTGGCGGAATGGTACCGCGCGTTGGAGACAATCTTCGGGCGGCGCGGCATGGTGTTTAACGCGGGCGATTTCGGGCGGGGGGCACATTGGGCGGCCCCCGCCCGCGCGCCGTTGGACGGCGTCCGGGACTTTATGGAGCGCGCGCAGGGCACACAGGCCGTGTCCGCGGCGCCGCGCGGTGCGCACTGGCGCCAACGCGTGGCCGTTTATCGCCGCCACGACGCCGGCGTCTCGCGCGATAGCGCGTACGCGCGCGCCACGCTGATCGAGCGCATCCCCGCCGAAAAGCGCCGCGAAGCGGTCGAGATCGCGTTGCGGCGGCAGCAAATCGACCCGCAAAAACCGATCTCGAATCAGCGCGAGCAATTCCAGGCCGTCGGCCGGGTGTCCGCCGAGCCGGATTTCGAGACCTATGAGCGCGAGGGCGCGCTGCACTACAAGGTTCAGGTGCCCCCCTCGAGCGCCGGCCACGCCGCGCGCTTGCTGGGCGAGGTCACCGAAGATGTCTCTGAGCAACGCATGAGGAACCTGCAGGAACTGTTGGTCAAGGACTTTGATCGTAACCTGATGCCATTGGGGCGCGACTACTTGATGGTGAACGGCGTGAGGCTGGTGGCGGACAAATTCTATGACGCCTACGCGGCGCTCGACTCGTTGACGAACGATGTGGAGTATGACGTCGCGGCATTGCCGCCCGCCTTGCGGACTCTGATCGAGGACGGCGGGCTGCCGCCCATCGGCGCGAACGACCGGTGTACGCGTGCCACACTCGCCGCCGCCGTGAGGAAGCAAGCGAGCGTGAGCGCGATTGACATGCTCGCTCAGGTGATTACCGACGCGGACTTGCAACGACAAGTGACGCCTTTCTTCACGCAGACGTTCGACCTGACGGTGGATTTTGTCGGGGACATATATGGCGTACCGGTGATTACGAGCCCCGTGCAGCAGCGCCGCTGTCACTTCACGACCACTTCCCAACCCGACGGCCGGCCCGGCTTCACCGTCCACTACGAGCGGGAGAGCCAGGCGCCTCCCCTGGCAAACGATTATGTGAATATTGGCGTGGGCTCGAGCTTTGTTATCCAACCGGCCGAACTGGCGCATGCCAAAGTGCGGATCGCCACGGATTGGGAGGTCACGGCCGACACGATCGATCTGCGGCGCGGCACTGTCGAGGTCGATTTGAAGCGCAAATAAGCCGCCCTCGGCCCCCGCAGTGTCGCCGCCGGGGCGCGGTGCGGACCGGGGCGGGGGCGGCGGCAAGCCAAGCGTCGCGGCGCCGCGGCGCGCCCGCGTCATCGCGTCGGCCGCCCCGGGGGCACGCACGCGCTATGGGTGCGTTATGGGTGCGCTATGGGTACTCGATGGGTACTCGATGGGTGCTCGATGGGTGCTCGGGGGATGCGCCACGCGGGCCGATCCGCGGCCTTCGGTAAGGGGGCGCGTGCGCGGGGACGCACGCGGGGGAGCGTCCACGCGTGCCCCGGGGCGGGGGCTGGCGCGGCACTCGGCGCCTCCCCCCGGCGCAAAAGGGTCAGCGCGTCGCGCCTGTCGTCATCGGCCCGTCGATCCAACGCAAATGTTGGGTGTGCGGGGTGTACGGGGTGACGGGCCGGGTACGGTGCCGGATGGCCACGCGGCCGGTCCGGCGTGGCTCGCCCGCGGCGGCCCCCGGCATCCGGGGTGTCGCGCTTCGCGTTATCGCGTCGTGGGCGGGACGGCTTGCGGCGTGCCGGGGCCCGGCGCAGGCGCGCGGATCACCGGGCACAGACGCGGCGAACGGCGCCCGCGTGTCCCGCCGGCGCGCGCTCGGGCGTGTCCGCCGCCCCGCCCCACCCCACCCCCGCCCCATGTCGTCGCTGTGCCCCACTTCAGGTGTTGGCCCGATGGGCACGCCCTGCGCCCCCCCCGAGAATAGCGCTCAAGCACCGCTGACGGCCCCGGGAGTGGCGTCGCCTATGGCGACGCCTTCGCCGGCGCGGCCTGCCGCGCCCCAAGGCGGGACGCGCCCTCGGGCGCCGCGACGCGGCGCATTGGTCCCATGGGTCCCGTTTGTCCCGTTTGTCCCGTTGTTCCCATTCGACACCGCGGCTGGCCGGGTGCGCATTTTCGCAAGGAGTTGCTCAATCATGCCTATGCAGGACAAGGTGAGTGGTCGGCCGCCGATGCCGCCCGGGGGTGTCGCGCTCAGCGCGGACCCGAAGTATCCGAAAGATCAGCCGCTGTGCACCGCGATAGAAGCGTTTGTAGACGGACTGAGAGACTACCGGAGCGACGTCAACGCGTGCACGGGCGGGGCGATCAGTTTCGTCGCGCTGGACGCGTGTACCGACGCGCTCAACACGCAGAAGGCCGCTCTGGTCAAGGGCGAGGGCAACCACGCCGAGATCCTCAAGACGATTTGCGACGCGAGCTCGCGGTTCGCTGAAATGGCGAGCGAGGTCGAGCGCAACCGCGACCGGTTTGCCCCGCATTGGGCGCTCAGGGCCTTAACGTATCTCGGGACCGTGGTGGTCGCCGAACTCAGCGTGATCGCCGCCTACTGTGCGTTCGCGATCGCGCCGTATTTGGCGATTCCGGCAGCGCTTGTCTATGCGGGCGCCGGGGCCGGTGTGGGGGGGCTGCTCGCGGCGCAGCCGGCCCTCAGGCGGTGGGCCGCCGAGCGCGTGCAAGACGCCGCGGCGCAACACTCGGCGCAACACGCGGCGCTCACAACGTTATTCGACAATACCCGCAAGCTGGCCCTTCGCGCCGAAACGTTGGCGACGATCACCGCCCTCAAAGCGAGGCTGACCGACGCGGAACGAGACCACTTCTCGGCGCTGCTCGATCTCCCGGTGGAGGGCGAGGCGAGCGATGCGGGGGCACCGCAGATGATCATCGGTCAGGCCTTCCAAGGCAGTCCCGCGCAGACGCTGGTGTTCGCCCTCCAGGCGGGCATAGGCGGGTTTAAGGAGGGTTATGCCGCGGGCGCGATTGCCGCGTTGGGACGACTGCTGGCCGCGGAAGCCGCCCTCGCGCGGGGGCCACAGAGCAGAGACGCTTACCAAGCGTTCCAGAGTTCGACGGCGCACCGCCACGATCTGCAATTGCTGGCGTCGGCGTTGGTCTTTCGTGAGGGGTTCCGGCCCTTGGTCCTCACGAATGTGGACTGTCATGGCGCGCTGTCGATCGACAAGGCATTCCTGTCTTGGCTGCAGGAGAACTTGGCCGCGCATGGCGCGGCTCAGTGGTTGGACGTGCACAGCCTTGCCGCGCCGCCTGCCTTCGAGGATTTTTACCGGGGATGTTACGCGTCCGACGACAAAGGCACGGAGCAATGGCAACGGCACACGACCGGCCCCACCTTTATGCCGGTGCGCGAACTGCCCAATGACTGTCTCGCCCTGAGGTTCGGCGCGCGGCTGGGGCCCGGGGACTGCATCGAAACGGTCAATGGCTTCTATGCGCTGCCCCACACCCACCAGCCCCGCGGCGTAGCGGCGCTCGTCAGCGTGACCACGACGCAGGACGCGCTGCCGTGGCCCGAGCAGGGCAAGCCTTTCGAGCTGGTTCACAAATTGCGGGTCTTGGCGGCGCTGGATGACAAGAGCCTAAAGGACAAGTTTGGGCTTTTGCGCGAGGAGCTGCCGACGTACCCGGTGAACGCCGATCTCTCCAAGCACAAGCACCAGCACACCGGGCGCCCGATACCGGCGTGGCTTGAGTCGTTAGAGTCAATGGCGGTGGCCCGCGCCAACCGGGCCGTCTCGGAGCCGGCCCTCAAGACGGACAAGCTCAATTGGCATGCGCTGGCCGAGGACGTGTCCAAAAGTTGGCGCAGCGGCGATCGCGAGCACACCTTCTCATGCACCGCCGAGGACTGCAACGAGCTCGGCAAACACCTGGGGGTCACGATTATCCAGGCGCCGCAGGACCCGTTCTCGCGCTCGCGCTCGCGCTCGCGCAGCTTGAAAGTGTTGCCCTATACGGTGCGTCTCTTTGTGCCCCCGCTGGCAGAGCGAATCCGCCCCTGGGCGAAGCTCGTACACACAACCGACACGGCGCGGCGCTCGTCGCTTGACGTGAAGAAGCCTCTGCCTCGCACGTACGCCTAAGCCTGGCCGTGGCCCGCACGCCCGGCGAAGGTCCGCGGACGCGTGCCCGCCCCGTTGGCGGTGATGCAGCGGTGCGTGCGCGGGGCCGTCGCAGATTCGCCGCGCTCGCGAGCTCTGCCGGAAATGACGGCCGAGTCAGGCGTGGCGGCGGGTTGCCCGACGCCGCGTCGTGGGGGGGCAAGGAGCGGCCGGTTCTCGAGAAAGCGAGGCGTGCGCCGACGCAGCCGTGCGATGCGTTGGCCGCGTCAGCCCCGACGCGGCGGCGGCTTCGCTTCGGGGTTCCGGCGTTCCGACGTCAGCGCGACGGAACCCCGGCGAGTGATCCCGCGTGTTTGCCGCGCGGACTTCCGCAGCCTGCGAAGCGTCGGACACCGCCAGCATCCAGGTTAGCACCCGCGCTCGGGAAATTCGCGTCGGCCTGGGCGAGTCCGGGACGGGGTGATAGAGAAAGTGATGCATCGCGTTAAGTCGGCACGCCGGTGGCAGCGCTTCGCCGCGGTCCACGGGGACGTTTCGGGCCGGTGCGGGGCGGGCCGCAATGACGGCGACGCGAGCATCAACGTGCGCTGTGCCCCCACGCCTTCGCCGCTTGGGAATGGGGCTTACTCTGCCGGCTTGGCGGCGTACGGGACGTCGTTTCCCCACCGCCGCCGACGTGGCTTGTCATCAATCCAACCGCCTGACGGTCATAAATAAACGATGAGTCTGGATCACCTCCCGATACCTCCTAACCCTTACTCGCATCCGCGCGTCGCGGCGCGCGAAACCGTGGATGGCACTTCGGCGGCGGGCCCTGGCGCGGAGGCGGCCCTCTTGGCACCCCTGTGGGATTCGCTGCACCAAGGAATCGGCGCGCTTCAGACCCAATTGACTGCATTGAGCGGCACATTGGCAACCGAGCCGCACGACGGCTTTGACCCCAAACAAATAACAGCCTGTCAAGCCACGCTGGCCACGGCGGCCGCCGGAGGTGACGGTGCCGCGACCCTTGAGGCGCTGACCAAAACGGCAACCGCATTGGGCCAGTTGGGTCAAGACATAAAACAATTGAAGGCGCCGTTCGAGCCGAGCCGGTGGGTTCCGGTGATCTCATTCTTGTGCACGGCGCTCAGATACACGCTCGCGCTGACCTCGATCGCGCTCATGATAACGGCGGAGGTGTGTTTGGGGGGCTGGGCGGGGTTCGCGGCGAACCTGCTGGGCCAGTGCGGTGTGATGGGCTTTGCCGCGGGGCTCAGTGTAGTGGAGTTCCGAGAGCATGAGCGCAGGGAGCATCAAAGGCAAATGAGAGAGAAGCTCGAACCGATGGAGCACACGTACAACGACGTGATCGCCCTGCTGCACCGCCTGAAAGGCGCCCAGACGGTGGCTGAGATTCGCGCTGAGCTATCCGAGCCGGCGCGCAAATTTTTCGACGGCCTGCTCCAGGCGGCCGACGCCCAGCCCAACGAGGAGATGATCAACGCGGCGCTGCGGTCCAACCCGACCGAGGAGGATGAGAAGCGCATCCTTATGCGCGCGATTCAAGACGGCGGACTGCGATTCCGCCCTGAGGTTGCGGAGCAAGGTGTCACGCATTTGCGCGCCGCCCTCGAGCAGGAAGCGGCGCGCGCGCGCCGCAACCGGCTCAACGGGCTGGCAGCCCCCGAGCAGGAACCCGCCTCAGACACGGACAGTGTGATCACCGCGCCTGTGGCAAGCGTAAAACGGGGCGCGTCCCGAGGCGCCGTCACGCCCCCGATAAAGTCCCCCGAGGAAGCGCTCGCGTGGCGCGACACGGCCATTCCGGAGTATGAACTTCGAAGCACGTGGAATAAGGTGCTCGGGGGCCTGGAGCGTCGTCCGGATATCGCGGCATTGCCCTCGTTTGGCGATGCCCACGCAAGTTCCACGCCGTTGCAGCGGCCGCCCCCCTGCGGTGCAGCGACGTGGGACGAGGCCAATCCGCAGCAGGCGCGGCTCCCGCCGGGCATCGTGCCTGCATAGGCGTCGGCGGACGAAACCCCGGCAACAGTGAACGAGTAAATTGCTCAGGGCGCGTTGGCGTTGGCGTTGGCGTTGGCGTGCGGCGGCGCGCACGTTTCACGTACCCCGTCATGGCGGCCTGAACGGTTTTCGCTTGCGTGGCTGCGGATTTCGGCGCGACGGTGTGCCGCCGCGTCGGTGATCGGGTTCGGTCCGCAAGACGGGGGGGTACGGTTAAGGGAGGATCACGACGGTGATCACGATCGGGCGTGCGACGCGTCGGGTTGCGTTTTCCCACGCGTTCGAGCGCCTTTGACCGGGAGCCTGTGAGCCTGAGACACGCGCTGGCCGAGCCGCGCGTCGGCAAGCGTGGGGCCCGTCACCCGGCGCGCCGGCGTTCCGGCGTTCCGGCGACCCCTGACGGGACTGCGGCCGGCGTGACGCCGGGTACGATGTGGCCGCTGCGGCCTGCCGGCGTCACCGCGCAGCGCATTGCGTCTCGGTGGCGGCAATCCGGCGCAAACGTCACACGCCGCGGCTTGCCGCTGTCGCAGCGGAATTTGCAGCCGCCCGAGCTCCTCGCTGGTGGCTGCGCGCGACGGCCCCTTTGCCGTCATGTCGATGGTACGCTCGCGGCGCCAACGGTCGGCGCTGGGCCGGCAGCCCGTGCGTGCGCATGACGCCATAAATGCGCTCGGCATCGAACGGCGCCACTTCACATGCAACGTGCCCCCGACGCGCCGAAATCCCTCACCGGGTAAATCGCCGAGGACACGGCGGATGGGCGCGACGACAGTTTCGTCGTTGGTCGGCCTGGATTGCCGGCCGTCGCGCCTCGTCGCCGCACGCGACTGTCGTGCCGACACGTTCACGTTCGAGCGCGCCACGCCAAGAACTCACAGACCGGTTTCACCGGCCGTGCTGCGGCAGCAAGGGCGAGTGCGCTATCCATTTGTTGCGCGACCGCGCTCCATTGCTTTTTGCCGAGCAACCTGCCGTCCTTGTCGCTCGTGAATCTGATATCTATTTGAGCGCATGAGCCACCGCCGACGCCGCAACCACTGCTTCGCCGGCCTGAAGGGGTGAGCGCTGACAGGCTCGCGTCCCGGTAGCGCTTGCGCCGGGGCACTTGCGGGTTCGGGTTCACGCCGTCATGGCGCGCGAGCATGCAACCTTATTTTCCCGGCTCGACACGCTCGCGAACCGTCACCGGTTGCTGGTCTGCCAACCGGCGCCGCAGCCGCGCACGCCCTGCCCCCTCACTGCCGGCGGGGCGCGTAGGCGTGTCAGGACGTGGGCAACGTCTGGGGTCAACCGCTTGCTCGGCATTTCTCGGCATTTCCGGGCTGTTGGGCGATGCCGTTCATCGACGCGGGGCTCGGCGCGCGAAACCGCAGCGCCCGCCTGAGGACTCCGACCCTGCGGCCCCCGAACCTGCGGACCCCGAATGCGACGCACGCGCAAAGCGACGCGACAGCGTATTGGCGCCCGGTCCATACGCGGCGCGGCACAACGCTTATGAGTTACGCGATCGGTACGCGATAAATACGCGATAAATACGCGATAAATACGCGATAAATACGCGATAGCGCGACGGCGTGGGCGGCGAGCGAGGCCGGGCGGCCACGGCCCGGCGCGCCCCTGTCGCTCCTCTCCCATTCTCCGGCGGGCCTCGCGCCCGGTGACGCACGTGGCGCGCGCCCCCCGCCGGGGCGAGGCAATGCGTCGAGGTGATTGCGCCCCCGAAATTGGCAAGCAAAGCGTGGAAAACGAAAGCCGGGCGGCGCTGCGCCGCCTATGATCCGCAGGTCGCCCGCTCACCCCGCCTACCGAAAACGAAGGCTGCTCCGCAGGCGTTTTCGGTGAAGGCCGATTTTTGATGGAAACTCGATTAAGCGGCGTGGTTTTGCGAAATGTGTTGGCGGCTTACGCCGTCACATCAATTTTTAATGAAATTATTTCAATAAAAAATTACGAAATGAAAGCATCGAGGCCAGGTTCCGGAAATCAAAATTTTTGCCATTTCCCCGAACTTCAATCTAAAGATAATAGCAAGGCATACAATGCCAAAATCTCTGGTGAGAAGATTGCTGAGTTGAAAGAAGCGTATATACCGACAGAAGATTTGTCCACAGAAAAAAATATCAATATACATCGAATAAAAGTAAAAAGTCTTTGTGCGACTTCCGATCCTGCGACCGTTGTATCCCAAGCCTTATTAAAGAATAGAAATTTTCTGCCTCCCAATACAGGGCCGCTGCAAGAGTTGCATCTCGATTTTTCTCGCTGCCAACCGTCTAAAAATCAATATCGGGGAATGTTCGACGTTCTTCTGGCCAATTCTCACGCTCTAAAGAAATTCTCGTTTCGCCTGGATTTTGATGGCCAAAATACATACTTTCCAGGTGCTGCATCGGATCGTGAAATAAAGGTCATTTCCGGGGCGGTAAAGAATTTAGATAAACTGGAGGATCTCGAGATTGATTTTATTAACACGGCTCACCATTTTGCAGGCGACGGCGCGCTTCGCTGTCTCATGAGTTCGTTTAAAAAAATGTTAAATATAAGGCATTTGTCCTTAAATATCGAGCATAACTCATTCGATGACGATCAATTTGAGGCGTTATTTTTCAGGATATCGGACTTTAAAAAAATAAAAAATCTTGAGTTGAATGTTTCGCGCAGCATTTGGTTGAGTGATTTTAGTATCGTGACGGCTCACCTTGAGAAAATGACCGGCTTGGAAGCGTTGAAAATTACCGCGCGGGCGGTGAATGGGGAGCCGGAGGATTTTCCGGAGATGCTTGATTCACTGACCCATTTAACGGAAGCGAGCTTCAGACTTCCATTTTTTGATCCGCACCATGCCGATCCGCAACGCCGTACCCGAAACGCGGACGTGGAGCAAAAGTTGAGCGTCATCCGGGATCGGAGACTGAAGAAAGAATTGAGAGAAAGGGAGGAAACTTTCAAGCAGGCGGTAGTAGCGAGGCCGCGGCAAAAACGTCGGCTGGGCGGTTAGGGCTGAGGCGTGCACCTAATACCTAATCGGGCGTGGTTCGTTAAACGATGGACCCACAGACGGGCGCGAAGACGGATGCCCGCCAACGGGTTGGCGACACGCGGGGACTGACCCGGTGAAAACCTGCTCAACGCATGATCGAGGAAAAGACGGTGAGCGCCGGCAATGGAAGGCGACCGCAAGAGAGGCACGGCGAAGCGCAAGACGGTGCGGGTGCTTGAGCGCGTCCCCGGCAACACGACGGTAACTCAGGCCGGTCGCCCGCATGACGCGCATCACATGCAACACACGCATCACCGCATCGCACGCCGCCACGCTTGACTGACCGCCGTCCGAAGGCGAACTGTTGGGGGACGACATGGCAAGCGCGGGCATGGAGAATGCCCGGCGCGCGACCCCGCCCGCCATCCAAGAGCAGGACGCGCGGTCGCGCAAAGCGCTTCAGGAGGCTGGCGGCAAAGCGATGCGGGCGCGCCGTGCGCGAGGTGCGGGAGGTGCGGGAGGTGCGCGAAAAATTGCAATCCCGGCCGGGCGCCGACGACAAGGGATCGAGACGATCGAGCCGGGTCTGCACGCCGAGGAAATCCTCGTGTCAACCGGGATCATCTCGATCCGGATCGTCTCAATCGGGGTCGTCTGAATCGGGATTGTCTGAATCGGGATTGTCGTGGCGCGGCTTCCGGGGGCCGCGCCGCACGGCGTATGCCACGCCGGTGAAAGCGCAACCCGACGGGCCGCGAAGTGCGCGCCGCCGTGCCAGGCGATCATTGAAGCCTCTGCGTCATGCGGCGAACCCGCCGTGGCGTGTCGGCGGCGTTTTAACCGGCTCCCGGCGCGGCGCGGGTTGCAGTGAAAACGCGGGCGGGTTCGTCAGCGTCCGAGCGGCGTTCGTCCCTGCGTGCACCGCATGCCTTCGGTCTCGGTCGCGCCCCATGAGCGCGGCTCGCTCGTTTTGGCACGCCGGGCCGTGGGACAGAACCGTGTTGACGTCCAGGCGACGACGGACGGGGCGCGAGCACGCAAAGCGCGATGCGTGCACCGCCGCCACCGCGAAACTTGCCGGCACGCGTGTCTGACAATTGCCGAACGCTTTTCGGACGCTTGTCGGACACTTACCGACGGGACGGAGTGTGACCCTGCTCGACGGCCCCCGCCGGCGCCGAAGAGCAGCACCTCGGCCGACGCATTCGCTTGCGACGCTGAGCGAGCCGCTGAGCGAGTCACCGAGCGAGCCACCGAGAGAGCCACTTAACCCGTCACTTGGCCGATGCGGGGGCGGGGTCAATACCTGTGCCCGCCCCTGCCCCCCGACCGCCTCCCCCGACATCTCGTGTCATCGCGCGCCATCTCATGCCCCGCCGCGACTTCAGGTCTTCACCCGATCCTCGCCGTCCCCCCCCCATGCCGACAATGAACACTGAGGCACCCCCCGTGGGCCGGCCGTGGCCCGCCCCCTTCATCCCCGGATTCCGCAACAATGCAGACGACTATCAAGCCTACCTTGCCCCCTCGCGCGCCCGATCGACAGACTCGCAGTCCCTCGGCCGAGCCGCGCGACGCGCACCGTTTCCGCCACTTGCTCGATGAGGCCGAGGCGGAAGCGGAGGCGGCCGACGCCGCGGCCCAAGGATCGCACTTCCCGCCACCGCCGCCGCCACCGCCGTCGCCGTTGCTACCGCCGCCACCGCCGCCGCCGCTCACGCGCCCGTCGCCCACCGGGGCGATCGCCACGCCCCCCGCCCCTGCGGTGCCGCCCGACGGCGGCCCCGGCATGCCCGCGCCCGCGCACGGCGTGGCCACGTCGGCCACCGCGTCGACCACCACGATGACGCCGAGCGCCACGATGGTGCTCGACGCCGCGGCGCTGGAGCTGCGCGTGAGCCCTTCGCCGGGCAAGCTTGCCGCCCTTAACGGCCTGGTGATCCAGGCCACTTGGAAGGGGGCGGCCCTGGGGCTGAGCCTGCGCCCGCCGGCGGGCGCGCTGTCCGAGCGACTCAAGCGGGCGGCACCGGCGCTTGCCGACGCGTTGTCGGCCGCGCTGGGCGTGGACGTCGCGGTGGAGGTGCACGATGAGCGCTGAGCGCCCCACGCCCCTGAGCGTGTTCGAGTTGAGTCGCATGGGCGCAAGCGCCGAGCTCGAGGGGGCTCGGCTCATCGCCGACCGGGCCGGCGCGAACGGCCCGGGCGTCCGGTTGCGCGCGCGCTGCGGCGGCGAGCCGCTGTGCTTCTGGGTGCCGGAGCCGGCGTGGTGTGATTGGATTGCGCCCCAGTTGGCCACCCACGCCTGGACGCAAGTCCCCCCCGATCTGCTCCCGCTGGTGGCGGCATGGACGCTGGCGCCGCTCGACGGCTGGTTGCAGCGGCTCGGCGCGCAGGCGCTCTGCGCGCCCGAGGTGGACGCCGGCGACGCCCCGCCCCCCGGCTGGCGCTTCACGCTGCAAGAAGGCGACCGACGCTTGCCCCTGTATGTGCAGGAGGCGCCGGCGGGCGTCATGCAGGTCTTGCTGGCCGCGCTCGCGCCGTCGCCCGAGCAGCACCACGAGCTCGCGTTGGCACTGGGCTGGTGCCAACTTGCCGGCGACGCGCCGGCGCACGTCGCGGTGGGGGATGCGCTGCCGCTGCTCGGCATGGCCGAGACCCTGGACACCCTCTGGCTGCATCCCGAGGCGAGCCCCGGCCGACTTCAGCTGCTCGATGACCGGCACGCCGTCATTGCGGCGGCGCCGCTGCCGTGGGTCGAGGAGCTGCCCGACACCGTTCGCCTGGCCGTGGAGGTGGGCCGGGTGCGCATGTCGGCCGCGGCGCTGGCCGACTGGACGCCGGGGACCGACGTGGCGCTTGAGGCGCGCGCGCACGTCGCGCTGCGGCTGACCCAGGGGGAGCGGCTGTGGGGACAGGGCCGGCTGCTGCGCTTGGACGACGCGTGGGCCGTGCGCATTGACGCGCGCGCCGACTAAGGGGGCCGGCTAAGGGTGCCGACGCGGCGTCTCGTCTGAGCGCGCCGCGGGCGGGCGTCCGTTAGGGGCCGGGCGACACTGACGCAGGCGTGGCGGATTGCGCTTGCCAGGCCTGCCACGCCGCGCGCAAGCGGGAGGCACTGAGCACTTCCGCAAAGCCCAGCGCGGCGCACAACGCCAAATCCGTCTCGCCCTGCGCGAGCAGGGTCGCCGCGTAGGTGTTGCGCAGCGTTTGGGGACTGAGGCGCGGTGCGTGCGCGTGGGCCGGCGCGGCGCACGCCGCGACGGTGCGCACGGCGCGCAGCGCGGTGACGCCGTGCATCGGCCGGCCATCGAGGCCGCCGGGAAAAAGAAGGGCTCCCAAGGTTCCCGCCTCGCGTCGCACCGCGAGCCACCGGGCGAGCACGGGTCGGGCCTCGGGCAGGAGCGGGGCGCGGTAGGGATAGTGCGAGTCGTCGGGTGTCACGTTGATCCAGCTGGCATCGACATTAATGCAGTTAACAGTCAGGCGTAGACTGTCGCCCACCTTCAGCCCTGCGCCCAAATACGCCACCACGAGCGCCACGTCTCTCGCCCCCTTCCATTGCCCAAACGGTTGCGCAACCATCGGGGTGGCGCACAGCGACTGCCACAGGTGGGCAAGCGCCGGTGCGGCCAAAAAGGGCGTGGGTCGATTGCCGCGCACGGCCTTCCAGTCGAGCGACGGGGCCAGCAACGCGCGCCGCGCCGGATTCGGTGTCCCCGAGCCCGCCTGAACCCGATACACATCCTCCAACACCCGTTCAATCAAGGTGCGAATACGGGCGCGCTGCGCCCGATTCTCGTGCGTCAGGCCCGCCAGGTAGCGACTGATGTCGGCCTCGCCCACCTGCGTGAGCGGGGTGCGCGGCGGTCGCGCCAAGTGGCGCACGAACGCCGACCACTGGGCCCGGTAAACCGTCGCGGAGGACGCCCGTAAGCCGTGCTGCGCCGCGGCGCCGCGGCCGCGACGGCCCGCCAGCCAGGTGTCAAACGCGCCCAGGGGGTCGTCCGCCCAATCCGCCACATGCGGCGCAAACAAGTCTCGGTCTGTCATCGCGATGCGAGAGGTGCGAGGCGCGAGGCCCCGCCGGCTCCACTGACTGTTAACTGCATTAAGCATAGCACAACGGCCCCCGCGCCCACCGGGCGCAGGGGGCGCCGTTTATCTCCCGAGCGCGGCGTTGTTCATCTGTTGCACCGTGTGGATATACGACTGCAAGCTATTGTTGCCAGCGTCCGAGTAGCGCTTCGCCGCATCCCCCCCGTCCGCCGCAGTCCTGCTGAGAAGCTCGAACATAGCGCGCAGGTACTCGGCCGCGACTTGCATTTTCTGCTCCTCGAGGGAGTGTTCATTGCCCTTGAGCCCCCCGTAGCCTTGCAGCACGCCGTCGAGCCCGCGGCCAACGTCGCCCACATGTTGGAGGGCGCTGCCCGTCGCGGCGCCATAGGTCGACAGCAGGCCCGCCACCGCCGCGGTGGCGCCGCCTTCGATCTGCCCCCAGGCTTGGGCGTCTTTTGCCTTGTAGGCCTCCAGCGCCGCGTCCAACTTGAGCTTGAGCTCCTCCAGGCGCAACTGCCCACCATTCCATTGCGCGTTCTGCGCGTAGGCGAGTTGGACTTCACGCAGCATGTCCCGGATACGGGTCAACGCCATCATGATCTCGGCCTGCGACGGCCCGTCGGCGTCGCTGCCGAGGTAGCCGCGATCCTCGCCCCAGCTCACCTCGACCCGCACGTGCACGACGTTGCGGGCGGTTGGCGCACCGGAGGGACCCGGCCGCTCCTGCGCCGGGCGTTGGCCGTCCACGAAGACGGGGCCGGAACTGTCGCTCACACGTTGCATAGCAATCTCCTTAAAAAATCACGCTCTCATAGAGCCGATATTGGCAATGCTTTGAAGCACGCTGCCGTTTTTGCTGATGATCTCCGCGCCGGAGCGGGTCACGTCCGCTTGGCGCTCGTTGATCCGCTTGATCCCGGTGTACGCGTCCTGGGTCTGGCGGTGGAGGTCTTCGATCAAATACTGGAGGAACTCGGACTCGATCGACACCTCTTGCGCTTCGCGAATCAACTTGGCCTGCTCCCGCGCGGTCAAGCCTTTGCCGATCGCCACGCCCCCCGTCACGAACGCCTGTGTCGCGCGTTTGCCCGCGTTGGGCGCGTTCCAAAAAGCGGCCTTGGCGGCGGCCATATAGGCTTGCTTGCAGACTTGCTTCTCCGCTTCGAGCCCAATCTCCTTGGCCAGCGTCTTGGCGCAGCGCGTGCCCACACGGGTGACGGCGATGTCCACCGCCAACACCAGGCCGCGCGTCACCATCTCGCGGATGGCCGTCTCGCTGAATTTCTCGAGGAATTGCGCGCCGCCCAACATGGCCCACCGGCTCTGCGTCAGCAGAGTGCGCACCTCGGCCGCGACTTCGGCCGTCACGACCCGCCCCACCTCGCCGGCCGCCGCCTGAATGCCCGCCTTGTTTCCTTGAACGGCCTCCGTTACCAGTTTGTCTGCCGTGTGTTCTGTAAGCGTCAAGGGGCGGGGGAGGGCCTGTCCTTCGGCGCCGACGAACATTTTCTTGGTCGCCGCGCCGATCAGCTTGCTCGAGGCGACCGTACGCACGATCGAGGCCGCGTCCACCGCCAGGCTTACCTTCATGCAGGCGCCCTCGCACTCGCCGGCGAAATCGGCGACCTTATTCAATCGCCGCACCCAGGCCTCATCGTTCGTCGTCCTCTGGATGGCGTGGGCCCAGAACTTGACCGCGCCAAACCAGCCGGCGAGCCCGTCGACGGCCATACCGACGAAGTTGCCGCTGCGGTATTTGCCGATCGCGCTGACCTGATTGATGAGACTCATCGCCGCCTCGCCGGCCAGCTGATAATTGGAGGCCATTCGGGCTTGCGCCTGTTGCGCTTTGGCGTTCTCGCCTTGCGCGGCCAAGGCCTGGGCCTGCGTGTCGCGCATCACCTCCGTGGCATCGGTGTAGAGTTGCAACGCCTGCAACTTCAGCTCGGTCATCTGGCCGGTGTACTTGGCGTTTAAGGCGACCAGGAACATCCCGTAGCTCGCCATCGACATGTTCTCCAGGTCATCGCGCGTGATGCGCTGCTCGGGCTCGTCCTCACCAAGCGCCATGCGCAGCAGCGCGTTGAGCGACCGGTCGGCTTCACGCAACGTGACGGGCGACGCCGGCGCCGGCGGTGTGGGCAAGCCCTCCGCGCGCGGCCCGCCGGCCGTGGGGCTGCCGAGCGGCGCATGGGGCTGCAACGCGCCCGCGCCGACGGCCCGTGGGTCGGCCTCGCGGGGCGGCGCGCTCGCGCGCGCGTCGATGGCACCGGCCGCGGGGGCCGCCGGCCGTTCGAGTCGGGTTGTCGTCATCGTGGGACCTCCGTCGGTGCGGGCCGCCGCGGCAGGCCCTGTTCCACTTGGCGTCGCACGCTCGTCGCCAAGGTCTCGTACTGCGGGTGCCCGGCACAGCGCGCGAGCGCCACCCGAAAGGCCGCTTGCGCGCGCGCCGTCGCCCCCATGAGTTGGTGGCTCAGCCCGGTGTAATACGCCAGGCGCGGGTCGTCACCGCACAGCGACGCCGCGCGCTCAAAGCACGCGAGCGCATCGTCGTGTTCCGACAGACGCTGGCATGTCAAGCCCAACGCCACCCAGTGGTCCGCCCGGGCCGGCGCGAGCAGCGCCAGCAATTGATAAAAGCGCTGTGCCCGCGCATGGTCGCCGGCGTCAAATAACTGGCACGCGTACGCATAGACGCCGGCGAGGTCGCGCTCGTCCGGTGCCGCGCGGGCGGCGCCCGGCTCATCGCGGCGGGCGCCGTCGGCACCCGCCCCGCCCGGCTCGTGAGGCTCGTGAGACTCGTGAGACTCGTGAGGCTCGAACATGGTCATCTCCCTGAAGGCCGTTAGCGCAGGTTGCCCGTCAGCGTGCGCAGCAACTCGCCCAACTGATGGAGCGTATTGGAGGCCGAGGTGAGCAAGGTCCCCAGATTCTGCATAATCCGCTGCAGCTCGAGCGTGCCGCGCGTGTTGACGTCCGCGTTTCTGCTGGCGTCGGCGTCGAGCCCCGCTTTGATCATGTCAAACTGCTGCTTGGTCAACAGCACCGGCCCGCCCTTGTAGTCCTTGTTGGCCCGCTTGACGCCGTCCAAATATTGATCGATGGTTTGCGGCGGCTTGCCACCAATGGCCAAGGTGACCGGGATGCCTCGGTCTTGCATGTACTGCAACACGTCGTCGGGCAGGGCCGCCGTCTCGCCGGGCTTCTTTAAGGTGACCCCCACGCTGTCGAGCATGACGGCGGCTTGGGTGGAACTGCGCGAGCGATTGGCCGCCTCGTCGAGCTTGCCGGTCAACTGTTGCAACAATTCCCGGTTCACGTCGCTCGACTTTTCCAACACGAGCACCGCGTTGCGCATGGCGTCCCCCGCCTCGCCCGGGGGGAAGTACTTCGAGTTGACCACGGAGGTGGTGGACGTCTGGGCGCGTTCGGCGGCGTTGCGTTCGTCGGGACGGGTGGGGCTGCCAAAGTTTTGGTTGCGCAGGGCTGCGGTTTCAAGGGACATGGTCGTCGGCTCGGATAGGATTACAGGAATGTGCGGCGCGCCTTGGCCCGGGCTTTGTGGGCGCGGGCCGTGGGCGCCGCGATGTCATCGGCCGGGGCGGCCGGGGCCACGGTGGGGGCCACGGTCGGAGCGACCAGCGGCGCGGCGCCCGGGGTGCCGGGGGTGGCCACGCTCAGGCTCGCGAGCAGTTTGGGCAACTGCTTGAGATACGCCTCAAGCTCGTTCGTCCACGCGCGCATCTGGCGCAGCGCGGGCGCGTATTTGCCATGCTCCATCTCCGCGAGCAGGCGATCGTATTGCTCGCGGGCGACCGGGTCCGTGTCGGCGCGCGTCTTCAGGCGTTCGAGGTTTACGCGCAGCACTTCAAACTCGTTGAGTAACTTCTCGATGCCGTGCTGGCGTTTGAGAATTTCTTGCATTAAAACCGGCATCGCTTGTGGGGCTTGAGTGGGCTGACGCATCGGGTGTCCTCCGTCAGGAAGGTGGGAGCAGGCCAGACGCGTGTCCGGCTCGGGCGACCGACCCCTGCCCCGCGGGTTTTCTCCCCTCGGGCGGCATGGGATCGCTTACCCTTCATTGTCGACACGACCGCCGCGCCCGGCATAGGGTGAACACCTGAACTTGGGCGCGCCGCCGCCCGGGCCGCGCGACGCGGTGCGTTATTGCCACGCCGGCGGAATCACGCCGGCAAAGCGCGCGTGGAACCCGGGCAAGGTGTAGCAATACTTGATCAGATCGTCGGACAGCATGCCCGAACACTCCATGGCATCGCCCATGCCCAGCAGCCGGTCCGTCCAGCCCTCAAAGGTCGGCCCCGGCACCAAGGTCTCGTCCGTGGCACGCGCCGCTTTCATCAGTCCAAAGGCGTAACTGCGCACCGCATGGGGCGAGTCCCTTTCCTGCCCCAAGCCCCGCGACGAGCTGAAGCGGGCAAAAACCCCGCCCAGCAGCAGCAGCAGCGTCGCTTGGGAGCGCGCATCCGCCCGCGTCAACTCGTAATCCGCGAGAATCGCGTCCAGGTGGTCCCGGTTCAATTCGAGTGCGACTTTGGCCTCGCCGTCATGCAGCGCCCCCATGCCCCGCACTTGGTAGACGTGATCGAAGGTGTCATACAAGCGGCGCTGATCCTCGACCCCACACAGATGGAGCTCGGAGCGCGTCGTGCCCATCACGGACACAAAAGCGGCAAGATACGGCCCGAGCCGCAACAACTCCAACAGCCTCAGAAACTTGGCATGCTTCTTTTCAAAAGCGAAACTATTGAGAAATACCGTGAAATCCTGAAAAACATCGGCCTCGATATCGTCAATTTCCGTATCCACGCCACGCTTAAAAAGCACTCGGTCGTCATTCCAGCGCACCCCGTACTCCGGATGCGTTTTATAGAGAAACTTATCCATATAGTGCTCGGATACCGCGAAATTATCTTCGCCCTTCGTAAAAATCCGATAGTCCTCCATCAATGCACGATCCAGCTTTTCATGCACGGAAATGACGCGCGGCATGGCGAGATAGTTTTGGTAAATGTCGCGACACAGTTGCTGAGTGCTTTCCTCCGGCGACGCAAGCCCTTGATGGATGATTTGAATAAATAAATTATTCTTTTGGAACATGAACGCCTTGAGATCGCTTTGACTCAATTTGGCCAGGTATCTGTCGACAAAAAAAATCAAGCCATGGTGATTCAAGGGCACTGCCGCGCGCTCCGCTTTTTTTGCCAAACAATGCAGAAATTTGTCCCTAAACGCTTTATTCCCCGTGATCACCCCGGCGTAATCGAACGGTCGATTCAACAAAATCTGGAGCATCGGTTCCACCAGCGAGTCAAGATCGTGCCTCGCCAGTTCTTCGACGACCTGCGTCATCAAGTTTCGCTTGAGGGCACCGTATTCATCATCAATCGATTCGACCGCGGTAAAAAATGACCCCGAGGGATTATTCAGGTGATTGAAATCAAGATCCAAATCATCCGAAAACTCGAAAAGTATGACGGTATCGTCGTCAAATATCGCACCTTGAAATCTCGCCTGCCGCAGCCAAGAGCCCGCCAGATGGGCGTGCCCCAGCTGCGTTTTGCGCAGCACAATGGGCCGGTCGTGGCCGGCCCGCACGCGCACATGCCGCAGATCTCGGCCGTAGAAATTGGCGCCCGTCAGGTTCGCCCCGGCGGCGAGAAACTCTTCGAGTCCGTCCCCGTTCATCAAAGCGCCGTCAAAATTCGCCCCCGCCAGGTCCGCCTGCCGCAAGCACACCCGACAGCCACGAAAATTCACCCCCGTCAGATCGGCGCGCGAGAGATTTGCCTCACGCAGATCCACCTCGTGGCCCTGCGGCTGAAGTTCGCACAGACTTTGTCCCACCGCCTGGACCCGGGTGATGACCGCGCCGCAGACGATGGCTCGCTGCAGTACGGGCGCGTCGACCTCGGCACCCGCGAGCAGGGCGTCGCGCAAGTCGGCCCCCTCCACGTCCGCCCCGCGTAAGAATTGGTCATGCAGATCGACCCCCCGCAGGTTCGCGAAGCCACGATTCAGAAAGGTCACGTCCGCCCCGTTGACGCGGGCCCCCCACAGGATCACCCCGCTGACGTCCGCGAATCGCCAGTTGATCAGCCGCAAATCGAGCCCCGACAAATCCGCCCCGTGCAGCATGGCCTGACAGTCGATCGCGTGTTGTAGGCTCGGCACACTTATTTTGGTCCGGCGCATCAGCGTGCCCGTCATGTCCGTGCGCGTGAGATCGACATCGCGCAAATCCAGATCGGAGAGATCGAGATACGCGAGGGTGCCCCGCGCCTGCACAATTTGCTTGACCGCCGCCTTGGTCGGTTTGCTGCCCGGCGCCAGACAAAAATAGTGGTGTTTTTTCACCACGTGAAAGCCTTTGGCGGACACCGTGGGCTGCTCGTACCGCGCCAAATGTTCCAGGCAGCTTGCCGCTTCGTCATAGGCCTTAGGCGGCTTGCCGAGGTTCGGCAACGTGGAGCGGTGATCGTGTCTGAGCTTGCGCATGACGGCCACCACCAGCGCGATATCATTGCCCGCGCCCCCCTCATGTTGCAACGCCTCGTGGCCGAGACTGTTGCGGATGACTTGGGCCTGCTCGGGTGTCAAGTCGAGGCCCGTCATGGCATTCAAGACCGCTTGCTTGTCGGGGCCCACCAGTGTCCCGTTGGGTACCGTGAGGTAGTGTTCCAACGTCCCTCGGCACTGTTGTTGGCGCTCAACGCGCGGGTCGAGGGGGGCCGGGACGGGGACTTGGCTGACCGGGCGGGGTTGAATCGAGTAAGAGACGCCATCAAACATGAACCAAACTCCTTGCTCAAAGAATCGCGCCACGACCCGTGCCGTGGCTGCGTCACACCGGCGCGCGCCGGGAGCTCGGGTGACACACGCGGGTGGCACACTCGGGCAGACGACCGGGGGGCCGGCCCGCGGGGATCGGACGCCGTCGTGCGCCACGTGCGGCGCAAGTCCATGGCGGCCACGCCACGCAGGTCAGCATCGGCCGGCGGCGAGCCCCCGCGTGGCGCTTCCCGGGGAGCGGGACACCCGCGCCGCCGCTCCCCTCGGTTATAGAGGGGGGCGACCCGGCGGCCTATCGAAATCGTGCGGCAATGCTCACTTTTTGGAAATCACCGTCCACCGACGCGAGTGCCCTCGCGTGACGGACGCGACGCGTGCCTTGCGACGCGACGACGTGCCGGGCGTGCCAGGCGTGCCCCGGGGACATGACAGGGGCATGGCACCACGAGCGCACGCGGGCGATGGCGGCCGCACCCAGGCGGGCGTGCGCGCAGCGGTCGATGAGCGGGATCGGGAGGGATCGGGAAGCCCGGCTGCGGCCGGGGCAGGAGGGCCGCGCGCGCCGGGCGACGCGTCGGCGGGCATGCCCCGCGGACACGCCCATGGGCGCGCATGGCGCGCGGCGCGCGCCCTGGTGACCCGGCCGGGGGATCACCCCGGCAAAAGGCTCGTGAAACCCTGCCGGCACTCGGCAAGCCGTCATCCGAGGGGCGCACAACACGGCGGGGCACTTGAGGCGCTTGCCGACGCCCGGCCTCCGGCCCACCCGATCGTCAAACGCCTGCGCTCGGGCCCGCCCCTACCCCGTGCCACCGCTTTTTGGGGGGCTTGACTGGCCGGCACGAGAAAACATAGCGGTGCGGGGGCCACCGTCATGGGGCCGCTCGACGGGTCTGAGAACGCGCGGACGTTCTTAAAATCAAAGGTTGTCTCGGGCCTGTCATGACGCCTTGCCACCACGGGCAAAGCATCGAAATCCTGACCGCGCCGACGCGTCGTCGGCAAGGCACCGCCCCCGCAAAACTCGCCATCCTGCAGTCAGCGCGAGCCCCGGGCGCCTCGCTGTGCGCCGTCGCGCGGCAGCCCGGCGGCACGGCGTCACCCTGCCTCGTGTTCACGGACCGCGGTACATGCGCCGGTCACCGCGGCCGCGTCCTCGCCCGGCGTGAGCGCTTTGCGTCGCTCAGGCGCTCTGCACCCGTGACCGGCAAAACGGCCGCCGACATAGGACCCGTCGTGCAAGGCGCCCCCCGGGGTGGGCCGCTCCCGAGCCGCACGCCGGGCATCGGACACAGCACCGCCGCCCGCGAACCGGCGCGCACCGGCGCCCCGCCGGGGCTTAATGCGCCGGGTCCGCGGGCGCGTCGTCCTCGAAGGTGCGAAAGCGCCAGCCAAACCAGACGGCCAACATACGGATCCCAAACCCCACCCCGCAGGCGAGCGCGGTGGCGATGCCGTTCGCCACCCCCCAATGCAATAGCGCAACGTACAGGGTGCCGCCGATACAGGCGACGCCGGCATACATTTCGCGGCGAAGTACGAGCGGCACCTGACCGCACAGCAAGTCGCGCATCACGCCCCCGCCGATGCCCGAGATCACCCCGGAGACGACCACGATCACGGGACTGTGCGTCATGGTCATGGCAATATCACAGCCCAGGACCGTAAAGGCGGCCAACCCCACGGCGTCGACGGTAATAAACGTCGCCCGCAAGCGATGCACGTGGCGGGCGATCAGTGAGGTCAGCGTCGCGGCGCCCAACGTGATCAGGAGATACTCGGGGTGGGCGATCCAGCCCAACGGGTGCCGTCCGAGGAGCACGTCGCGAATCGTGCCGCCGCCGAGCGCCGTGACGGTACCGACGAAGGCCAGACCAAACCGATCCATGCCGCGCTGCATGCCCAAAATCGCGCCTGACATGGCTTCCGTCGTAATGGCGATCAAATAGAGTCCGAAGAAAATCTCAGCCTTCATCGAATACCTCAAATGAATCCGTGGGGGCGGGCAACGGGTCGCGCCGGGGCACGCGCCATGTGCCCGGCCGGAGGCAAGGCGTATGGAGTCTACCGTACGGCAGCCGACGCGGCTCGAGTTTTGGCGTGCATGCGCGCGCGACGCGGGCGAGCACGCGCGACGCGGGCGAGCACGCGCGTGCCGAGTCGCATCCCGCGCAGGCCCGAGGCGTTCAGCCCCGGGGGCCCGGTGGCCGCCCTGGATCGGTGGGAGAGCGCAGCGTGCGTCGCCGCCGGCCGGATGGGCCGCGGGGGCCCGCCACCGGCGAGACGGAGCGTCCTGCGCCGCGCGATCCCCTCATTCCCTCACTCCTTCATCCACCTTCGGCCCGCGTCGTGACGCGCGGCCCGCGCGGCCCGGCGTCGCTCTGGCCCCCGCGGCCCTCGCTTTCACGGGGGCGACGTGCGTTTCACGCGTCACATATTGTTTCCTGAGGCGCGGCGGCGAGGCTTCGGCGCCGACCACGAGGAGCCTCGCCGCCCCCGCATACCGAGCGAGACACGTCCTAAGGAGGCGAAACAGGACCCCGCGTCAGCGCCGAAGTGCGGTCCTCGGCATCGCCTGACGCAGCCCGGCTCGGTTGACCGACTCCGCCCCCCTTCCGCCCCCCATTCCGCCCCCCACTCCGCCCTCTTTACGCTGCAAGGCGTGGGAGCCGGATTGAGAAACGGGCGTCGTGCTCGCGACGCTTTTTTGACACTGCCGGTGTCCGTAAAACGGGTTTCATCACAATTGCGAAAGAAGTGCGCCCGGGCGAGACGGGACGGGACGGGACGGGACGGGACGGGACGGGATGGGATGGGATGGGATGGACGGGAGCGAAGGCTTTTACCATCGTCAACGCATCCATTCGTCGATGCGTCGACGCGTCGATGCGTCGATCGGGTACCGCACGCCGCCCGATGACGAAGCGATATTGCGAGCGACGTGCGTTGCTGCACGGGACAACGACGCCCGGTCAGTGAAAAAAGAACATGCGGCGGATCAGCGGGAGGTTTGGGGCCGAGCACGATCGTGACGGCCACGCGTCATGGCGAGACGGCGCGTGGGCGGGTCGGAATAGACGGGGACCGCGTGGCCCTTCTGGTCTGCCGGCCGGCAACGCTCTATAATGGTGCACTCCCCCCGGGTGCTTGGGGGCTCCTTGCCACCCGGTGCGGCGTTGACCTTGCTGCGCAGGCGCCCATAACGACGCACCCCGTCTGTCCCCACGCGCGGCTCGCGCCGCGCCCCGCCCGGTCACCTCACGCAAGACCCTCTGCGTGTGCGCTTCAGGTGAGCGGCCCGCACGTCGGCTCGGCGACGGAAAAAATATCCTGTACTCCCTCAACAATGATGGATCGCATCGTCGGGCCGCTCACCTGAAGCGCACCGCCACCTGACGCGCGCCGTGCGCGCCGCGGCCGCTGATGAGAGCCCTCGCACGCAAGCGGGCGGCCCCGCGGCACCGACCGGCCGCAGTCGCGAATCCGGCCGGACTCGCGTAACGGCCGGCGTCGCGCGACCGGCCGGGTCGGGGTTCGCCCGGGTGCTTTTTGTGACCCGTTGACCCGCGCCCTCGGCGCTTACACCACAGGGGTTTTCATCTGCGCCGGGGTCGTGGCGCCGAAGTACGTATCTTCGCTCTGCACCGCATCGGGGAACCAGCGCAGCTCCCGCAAGCGGCCCGCGTGTACCGCCACCGCCACAATGCCCTGCGAGGCGAAGTCCGCGCTGGCGCGCAGCGTGGCCGGCACCACCGCCATGCCGCGGTTGATGCTGGGCGCGCCGAAAGCATCGAAGCGAATCTCGCCCGCCCACGCTTGCATCCGGGCCAGTCCCTGGCTGCCGCGAAACACCCCGCTGGTGCGATTGGTGCCCGGCTGCGACCAGACCACCTCGGGCGTGCCGCGTGCGAACAGGCTCGCGAAGTCGCCGCGCGCCAAATCCGCGAGCACCGCCGTGAGCAAGGCCTGCAGGTCGGCGGCGGACATGCCCGGCTCGCTCGCGGCGATGCCCAGCGACGATTCGGCGGTGACGCCGAGAAACTCCAGCACGTTGCGCGCGACGATCTCGCGGTCGTTGTCCACGCACACCATGTGGTAGCTGTCTTCCAACACCACCATGCGGGCACGCCCCGCGTGACCCCGCCCGCCGATGTGCTCCACGAGATAGTGCGCCGAGCGCAGGCTGGTCAGCTCGTCCTCGCGGGCATGCACCACCAGCGTGGGGCAGACAATGCTGTCGAGCCCGCGCATCACCATCGCGCGCAGCCGGTCCACCTCACGGATACAGGCAAGCGGCACCCAACGGTAGTGGAAGTTATCGCCGCGCTTGAACTTGGCCTGAATGATGGCGCGCAACTGCTCGTTCTTGAGACCGTACGGCGCTTCCTCGACGATCTTCATGCGCTCGGCCGCGCCGGGCACGTGGTACAGCAGCCGGCGCACTTCGCGGTACCAGGGCGTGGCCCACCCGTCGATGAACACGGGGGGTGCCAGCGCCACCAGTCGGCCCCTGGCGTGCCGCTCGCGCTTCACAAGCTCCACGGCCAGTAGCGCGCCCATGCACATGCCGACCACGTGCAGCACCTCATGGCGCCCGATCACCTCGTGGTACTTCTGCCGCACCGCGTCAAGCCAGTCCCCGACCCGGACCTGCACCAGATCTTCCGGCCGCGTGCCATGGCCCGGCAGGGTCGGGGAATAAACGGCGAAGCCCGCATGCTTAAGCCGCTTTTGCAGCGAGCCCAGGTCGTACTGCGTGCCCCCCAGCCCGTGAATGAGTAAGACGCCCGGCTCAGTCACGTTCGCCTCCGCCGCGCACACTCGCCACCGGCTGCAACAGGCCGGCGATGCGCTCCACCGTGCCGTCGGGGCCTTCCACGCCGGCGAGTTGCACCTGCACTGTCAGTACCCGCGCGCCCAGCTTGGCCGTGTAACAGCTCTGATACGACGACTGCTCGCCCTGGGCGATGGCGTGCCACGCGGCTTGAGCGCGCCCGCGCTCGGACGCCTCGAGACAGGCGTGCCAGTCCCCCACGTGGGAGAACTGCAGCACTTCGCGGCCCAGCACCCGCGCCGCCTGCTCGCCCCAGAATGCCGCGCCCGTGACGGCGTCAAACTCCACGCTGACCGCGCCGATCGCGCCGAGAATGCGCTCGTAACGCAAGCGCCAGTCAAGCGCCTGGGCACGCGCCTCGCGCTGCGCCTCCGACAGCCCGCGCGCCACCAGCATCAGCGCCGCCCATACCGCCACATAGGCCTGGACTTCGATCACCGCCTCGCCGGCAAAACTGTCGGCCACCGCGAAGGGTCCGCCCCCGCCCGCGGTTAAGCCGATAACCAGCAGCGCGCCGGCGAGCATCGCCAGCGCCCCACCGCGCGGCCCCCACACCATGGCGGCCAGCAACAGGAACGGCATCGGCAAATAGTCGAGGCTGGCCGCAACCGTCCCGAAACGCTGCTCCACCCCTTGGCCGAAAACCACCGTGGCAATCGCCGCAAACGCCAGGAACGCGATCGCCCCCGCGCCGAACTGCGCCATCGGCATGCCCCCCGAGCGCTTGAGGCGAAAGCCCTGGAAGACGGCGATCACCGGCGTGACCAGCAGGATGCCCACCGCGGTCGAAAAAGCCCAAGCGCACCACTCCTCACCGTAGCGTACGTCGGGCTGCTGCCAGCGCCAGAATTCCGCGATCAGCGTGGCCCCCAGCCCGGCGGTGAGCGCCGCGCCGGCGATCAACCAGCCGGCCGCGCTGAGCGCGCGTGCCGGCGCGCGGCTCCCGCGCTCGGCACGCTGAGCGACCCAGACGCCCGCGGCAATGCTGGCCACTTCGATGAGCGCAAACACGAGGCCCGCGCCCGCGTTGAGCCCGTGCCCGACCCGCCCCCACGCATAGCTCGCCACGGTCGCGCCCAGCAGTACCGCACCGCGCCGGGGCGCGCGCACCACCAACAGCACACCGTACACCACCCCGGCGGCCAGCCAGACCGGCACGCTTTGCGTACCGGCACGCGCCAGGCTCTCGCTGAGCAGTGCCACCAGCCAGTAAGCGAGGGCGACTGCGCCGGCAGTGCGCAAAAAAATGAATGTCTTACCCGGCATCGGGGAATCCTTTGCGATGAGTTAGGTTGATACAACACATTGTCGCGCGCGGCCCGCCCCCCCGGCACCGCGCCGGGCGCCCTGCCCCCCACATGGCCGACGCCCATGCGCCGAGGTCGCCTCGCGCACAACGCGAAGCGCGGCGTCCGTGATATTAAGACCGCACCGCTGCGGCTGCCTACCACGGCAAGCGTGTGAGAGACTTTTCACCGCCCGCGATCGCTTTTTCGGGGGCCCTGCGGTCGGGCGGGCTGCACGTGCGCCCCGAGAGGAAGCGACGGTGCCCGCCCGTAACGCCCGGCCCTGAAGCTCCGATGGCGCCCCGAGCCCCCATGGCGGGATGTCGGCGGCCGCCGAACGGTAAAGACACGCGGATATTTCTGACAGCGGGTACCGGCGAAAACCAACCGGGGGGTTGGCGCGTTGCGGCATTGTCATGGGGCGGCGCCGGCGTCACGACCGAAGTCCGTAAAAAATATTGGGGCAGTCGCCGTCGTATGGCGCACAGCACGCGAAATCACCCCTTTCGTCCCTTTCACCCCCCTCGCCGTTTTTTTATCGGTGTGAGAGCGCTGATGGTATCCGATCAACACCTGAGTTGCACAGCGCGCGTGGTTGGCCGGTCGGCGGCAGAAGGTGCGGTGGCGGCGGCAAACGCCGTATCGGCAGGTGTTTATGGGCGAAACGGACGGGCAAACGAAGGGGTCGCTCGATCCGTCGCGCCTGCCACGCCGGCCGGTGCGCTTGCTCCGCCGTTCGATCGTGCGGCACGCGATGAGGATGCCGTCGCGCCGCAATTGCTTGGCGACCGTTTCTGCGCAGCCCCGGCGATTGTCTTGCCCCTGCGCGTCGCAGCTTATCCTTGCGCATCCGGGCGCGCCGGGCCCGCGGCGGCACCGAGCCGGCGGCAACGCGACGGGCCACGCGCTTGACGTACGCGGAGGGCGCGCTCGGGCGCACGATGCGGAACGCGCTCGACTCGTAGACGTGCCGGTGATCGCCAGCAACGTTGCGCATCACTTCGATCGGCGCTCGAGCTCCGTCTGTGCGAACTCGGCTGACGCTTTGCGCAGGATTTCGTTGACCTGCCGAAGCTCGCACAGCTCGCGCTCCAACGCGTGGATGCGTTCCTGCAGCTGCGTGCTCGTGCCGGGACGCAAACTCCGGACCCGCGCTTCCGTGCGCACCCAGCTACGCAGCGTCTGGCCCGAGCAGCCCACCTTCGCGGCTATCGCGGCGATCACTTTCCACCGCGACTCACGCTCGCCTTGATGTTCCAGCACCATTTGCACCGCACGCTCACGCACTTCCGGCGAGAACCTCAGGGTCTTCTTTTTGGTGGTGTCCATAGCTCCCTTCTCTCCCCTCTCTCAAGATTGGGCGGCGGCGCAAAACCCGGGGCGCTTCAAATCTTGTCGTACCCGGGGGCTTGACGGCGCCCTGTGACGAAGACCGATAAAAAGCGCTCCCCGCACGGCCGCCGTCGTCCCATGTCGCAACAGTGCGCGACCCAAGCCTTGGGTTTTCCTTAACGGGTTCAAAGGACGACGGCATAGTGTCACGCCGGGTGCCGCACGCCGGCCGGCGACAGGCGGGGCACGATCGCCGTTAGCCTCACGCAACTGTCGGCAGCCGCGTCAACGACAACGGGTTCACGCGCCGTGCGACCCGGCATGCGGCACCCGTAAAACCGTTTCTCGGACAAGCACCCGCGATGCCGACAAATACCATCATCCGCCGCGCCCCCCTTTCGTATTTCGGCGCGAAACATGCGGAAAATGGAACACGCCGTGCATCGCTGTCACGCAGGTGGACACCGGCGACGTTGCTGGGTAACGTCGTCATGGCGGCGCGCGATAAAAGAAATTGGATCCTGCGCGGCGGTCGCCACGAGTGGAGGTAGGCCCGGCGTCGGCCGGCGCTTTTTTGGCACGCGCCGTACCGCCGGGTTCAACGTCCGTCTGCGACCCGATTCGTCAGCACGTGGGGGCCTCACCGGCGGCTGGGCATAAGGCCTGCACGCGCCGCACCGCCCATCAAGGAGAAATCATGAATCCATTTCCCGCGCAAGGTCTGGAGCCGAGCCAGGACCAGATCATGCGGCACCTGGCGCGCTCCAATGAAGTGGCGCGTCGAGCGGTATCGCTGGGGCATCACCCGTTTGGGGCCGTCTTAGTCGGGCCCGACCAGGAAACGGTGCTGCTCGAGCAGTGCAACATCGACACCGTGAACCACGCCGAAGCCACCCTGGCGCGCGTCGCCGCAACCAATTTCACGGCCGAATTTCTGTGGGGCTGCACCCTCTACACGACGGTTGAGCCATGCTGCATGTGCGCCGCCACGGCGTATTGGGCGAATATTGGGCGCATCGTGTTCGGCATGACCGAGGCGTCGCTGCTTGAGCAGACGGGTGCGCACGCGGAGAATCCGACCATGAACCTGCCGTGCCGGCACGTCTTCGCCTGCGGCCAGAAGGCGGTTCAGGTGATCGGTCCGGTGTCCGCAATAGCGGAGCAGGCAGCCGCGGTGCAGCGCGAGTTCTGGGCAACTCGCTGACACGCTCGGCGCGCCGGCCCCCGAAGGCGGCGCGAAGCGACGCGCGGGGCGTCACACGGGCCGTCCAAACCCGGCTGTCCACGCGTGCGTCGCCGAAAGCGGCTGGCTGGCGGGCCGGCGGGCACGCGGCCGTCCCGCTGTCACCGACGCGGACGGCTTCCCCGGGGCACGACGTGGCAAGCCAACGGGCAGACCCGACGACCTTCAGCCCAACACTGCCTGCGTTCGACGTGTGCATTGACCGAAGTCGATACCGGGAACGCGCCCCTCACCCATGGCACCACGGAACCTTGGAACCGCGGAACCTCGGAACAAACCGACCGGATCTTCCGCTTCGCTTGCGCGTGCGGTCCGGCGCGCGAATCAGCGCCTCTCGGAGCTCAGGTTCGGATCGTCCGGAGGGCCTTAAACGGGGGCTGGCCTTGTTGCGACACGAAGCCGATTGAGAGACCCGATGAACTCAAACGCCGCATCATCGTTGAACCCGCTGTCATCGCCCGGCAAGATGGTTCTGCTCGGACTGCAGCACGTACTCGTCATGTCGGCCTCGGCGGTCGCGTTCCCGCGCCTCATCGGAGAAGCGCTGCGTCTGCCCGCCGACCAAATCGCCGGTATGATCAGCGCCGCCTTGTTGGTCGGCGGGCTGATCACGTTGGTCCAGTCACTTGGAGTGGGGCGCTTCGGTATTCGACTGCCGGTGATGATGGGCGTCTCATTTGCCGGCAGTGGCGCCATGCTCGCCATCGGCAGCGATCCCAACCTGGGGCTCGCCGGCGTCTTTGGCGCGATGCTGGTCTCGGGCCTGCTGTGCATCGTGCTGGCGCCGTTGCTGGGACGTCTGAGGTATCTGTTTCCGCCTGTCGTCATCGGCAGCATTCTGCTCACCATCGGAATGTCGTTGCTCGATATCAGCGCGCACTGGATGGCGGGGGGCGCCGGCGTGACGGATTTCGGTAGCCCGACCTATCTCTGCGTTGCCTTCGGTGTGTTGTTGGTGGTGATGGCGCTACTGAAGTTCGGCCGTGGGTTTGTCAGGAATGTTGCCATTCTGATCGGACTCGCGGCGGGCATGATCGTGTGTGTGGCGCGGGGGCTGGCCACCTTGGACGGCGTAGCGCAAGCGCCGTGGCTGGAGATCGTGCGGCCGTTCCATCTGGCGGGCCTCAAATTCGAGCCGTGGTCCATCGTGGCGATGTGCGTTGTGATGCTGGTCAATACGGTGGAAACGGCGGGGGTGTTCATGGCGCTGGGTGAACTGACGGGGGTCGAGGTGAGGCGGCGGGACATCGTCAGGGGCTTCCGTGCTGACGGACTCGGTACGGCACTGGCGGCAGTCTTTAACGTGTTTCCCTACACGACCTATGCCGAGAACGTCGGGTTGCTCGTTGCGACGGGGGTTCGAAGCCGATTCGTCACGGCCACGGCGGCCGGGATCCTGGTGGTGCTGGCGCTGTTTCCGAAGCTCGCAGCCGTCATCGCCGCGGTGCCTGTGTATGTATTGGGTTCGGTAAGCATGATCACGTTCGGCATGATTTGCGTGGCCGCAATCCGCGTCCTCGCGAAGGTGGACTACGAACGCAATACCGCCAACGCCTGGATTGTGGCGGTCAGCGTCGGCATCGGAATGACGCCTGCGTTTGCTCCAAAGTTCTTCCAATTTTTCCCGCCGAGTCTTGCGCCGTTGCTGCACAGCGGCGTGGTTCTCGCCGCCCTGGTGGCGGTGTCGCTTAACGGGGTGCTCAACGCTCGCCGAAGCGACACGCAGGACACCCAGAATACGCAGAATACGCAGGACACGCAGATGTCTTGACGGCGGGATGAACCGGTGCGCAAATCGCGCCAGCCGGCAGGGTGAGGCGCGGCTGACGGAACCGCGCGTCGGGTTGGGCGCAGCGATGGGCGAGTCTCGCGCGTGCGGCGCTCCCCGCGTGTGCCTCACGCAAGTCAAGCGCGCGCAGCCGGGCGGACAGGGCGGACAGGGCAGACCTGGCGCCGGGGGCCGCGGCGGACCCGGGGCGGGAAATCGACGGCGCGCGCCGTGGCTCGGGTGATTGACGTGCCCCCCGAACGGCCCCTTTGAGGGGGGAGTTTTCATCGGAAATCGACTGACGTCATGCAATGACCCGCTTGACCTTTGCGCCGGAGACGCCAAGGGGATCACGGGGCCATGCGAACCAAGTGCAGGCACAGGCAGGCGCGCGAGACGGCGTCGCGGCGAACGCTTGATGGGCCACAACCCGGGAGGGGCTCTTCCCCGGCACGTGCGCCATGGCACACGGCAAGGGGTTGTTTGCCGGCTCGGCGCGGGCGGGCCGGCGCGGGGCGGCGATCATGAGGTGGATCCGCGCGCGACAACTGAACCGCTCCAATCCCTACGTCTATTTGACGCACGCGCGCACGCACGCGTCGGCCGACGCAAACAGCCGGTGAGATCGAACGGTTGCCGCCGCATCGTCGGACGTCGGCGCCCCTTAATCGCCGGCCCTCGCCAGGGGGGTGGGTTTGCCGGGGGGCTTACGGCCCGGTGAAGCGCGCGCCAGTGCGGATGTGCGCGGCGAAGCGCGGCTGCCGATGGACGCCGCACGATTGAGCGACACGCGCCATCTCACGGGCGAGCGTCACTGACGGTGCCGCGGGAGCGCCCGGGCGCGATTCGCGGGCGCGCCCGGACAATCCCGTCACGCGCCGACGCAAGGTGGCGCGGGGCGGGCGCGGCGGGTCCGCGCCATATCCCGCCCGTGTCGCCGGCGGCGAGCGACGCGGCCCGCCGCTCTCGCGTGCCCGCTGCCCGGCCGACAGTCGCGCGTCCCGGGGCCGACGAACTCGGCCCCCCACAGGGGCCGACACGCCGGCACCGACCGGAGCGCGCGCAGGCGCACGGCGCGCCGGCGTGCACACGGGGTGCGCGGCGCGGGCACGGCCGTGTCGGGCACCCATGCCGGATCACAGCCAGCGATCCGGCGCGACAAAGCCGTCCGCCGCCCGCGCCCGATCGAGCAGGGCCTGGTAGTAGCGCTGGCCGTCCTCGATGGCGAGCAGCGCATCGGTCAGCGCGTTGAGGAAGTCAGTGGAGGTGGGCTCGGGAGGCAGGGCGGCATGCGGTCGGTAGCGGTTCAAATAGTAGCGGGCCACGGCGGCGAAGCCATTGGGCACCGCCAGGATCGACTCGGACTGACCGCAGCGCCGCAACAGGTGATTCAATATAATCTGGGTCCAAATGCGGTTGTTCGCATCGGTGAAGGGATGCGCATTGACCATTTCCGCCACGAACCCGGCGATCAGCGCCATTTGCGTTCGCGCGGGGAACAACGCCAACCTGGCGATCCGGAATTTTTTGAGCTTGTGCTCAAATAAGTTGCGGATATGCCTTTCGTCCCGATAGCAGGTCACGACGAAAGGGGCGGTGCCCGTGTCGAAGGTGCGTATCTTGATCCGCCGGGGCGCGGGGTCGCCCGGGGGCGGGTGGGAACACGCGGCGAAATCATCGGGCAGGCGATGCCCGGGGAAATAGGCCTCTGCGTAGCCGGGGCCATGCTTGGCAAAATGCGCGATGCGGCGTGTCGCGCTCACGTAACGCAGCCGTGTCGCCGCCCCCTCAAACAAGCGCGCCAATGCGTCGGCGTCCGCCAGGGTGCTCGGCTGGGTGTCCAGCCGCTTAAGAAAGCGCTCTTTCTGGGCGGCGTCGGCGTCAGTCCTGAACGCATGCACGCTGACGTTACCCAACTTCGTCTTGAGCAGCAGCTGTTGGTGCGTGTGATCAAACTGAATGCTGTCGTTCGCGCATTGTTCCAGGTGATGTTGCCGCGCCGCCTCATCAGGCGGGTCGACGCGCGTCACCACGAACGCGTCCACCGGAATGCACATCCGCGTATGCGGTGCCACCAGGGCATACAACCGCTTCACGCATTCGAACCGCGTGATGTCAAAGAGGGGGGATTCCACATAGTTCATACCCGCGAAAAACCCGGCCACGTAGCCCGGCTCATCCTCAAACATGTCCGCGTTGTAGGCACGGTAATCGAGATCAAAGAAAGCCATTCCCGAGTCGATGAGCAGCGGGACCCCGAAGGGCCCCAAGACGGCCACCGCTTCCGGGACCGGTTGCCCCGCGACCGGCGAGGTGAGGGAGCGCTCCCAGGGCACCTCGGGGGCCGCTGACCGACTCGCACTGTCGACCCCCCGTCCAAGGGATTTCCTACCCGCCGGCCATTGGCCCAGATGGCCCAGTCCGGCGTCAACGGGGCGCTCGGTGTCGCGCTCGCCAAGGCGATCGGCCTCGGGGGGGACTACGCCGAAGATCAGCGGTATCACGAAGGGGCCCAGGTCGGCCGGCGACGTCGGCACCCGTAGCCCGGCGCTCGGCCGCCCCGCGATGGCCAGTGCCTCGGGCGTCAGGGGCGCCACCTCGGGCCCCTGGGGGAGCGGCACAAAGTACTCACTGGCGGGGCCCACCAGTCCGAGGTGGCGCCGAAACGCCTCGGTATTGGTGTTCTCGAACCGGTTATCCTCAAGGGACAGCGCGTTGGGGTGGCGCGCCGTGGTCTGGTCGACCGCGAGGCGCGTCATCTTGGCGCAAATTCCGCGGGGCTGAATCGTTGGCATGTGGGGTCACCTTCGTAAAGAAATTCGCCGTCGGGCCATGGTTGCCCTCGGCGCGACGGCACGCGTTTCGGTAGGCGCAGGTGGCTCAGTTGACGCCACGACACGGCGGCCATTGCAGGAAACGATGCCGCTTACGCTGCCCTGCGGGCGAAGCAGGCCCATGGCCCGGTCGTGAAAGCTTGGGCGCGCACCGTGCATCCGTGCATCCGTGCGTCCGCGCTAGCGTGAATCGGCGCTTCTGCATGGCTTCCGGTGCTCCGTGGGAAGCCGTTCTCTCACGTTTCGACGGGCCCGAACATCGCCGGGCGGGTCGAATTCCCTGCGGACCGGCGGGCCGCGCGGCCTGCTTCCATGGGCCGGCCGGCGGCGTGCCGCCGGAACCGGTGGAGCTTTGGCGGAACCCGCCGGCCATCCGGGCGGCGTCCGCACCGGCCGCGTTTAACGGGGGGCGCGACCCCACCGCAACGCTGCCGGCGCGGCGCCCGGGCGCGCCCGCGTGTCACGCCGCGCACAGCGCCCGGAACGCGATATTCTCGCGCTTGCACGTGTAAGTCAGATACAGCGTGTCGCCCACACCGATCAACGCCGGGTACGAAAATTCGCCCTCGCCGCTTTCGATCTCCAGCACCTCCGTCCAGTGCTCGCCGTTATCGGCCGAAGTACTCAGCGTCAACGGGGAACGCGCGCCCCAGTTGCCTTTTACCGGATTGTGGGCAAGCACCAAGCTCCCTGCGTCCGTTTTGACCAGGTCAATACCGCTGTTGTTGTTCGGCAGCCGCGTCGCATAGGCCTCACACCACGTCCGGCCATGATCGGCGGAGTCAGATCGATAGAGCCGGCCGCGCGTGCTACGCATGAGCATATGCAGCCGGCCCGGCGACGACTCCCACAGCGCGGGCTGAATCACCCCGTCCCACTGCAACACCCGCGTGACATCCTTGTGCCAGAAGACCCCGCGATGCAGTCCCGGCCACCGTGCCGCCGCCCGGGCCGGGCGGCTGCGCCGATGGACGAGCGGCACCGGCGAGAGGCTCCAGCTCCGCCCCTCGTCAGACGAGCGGTCCACGAACGCGTCCCAATGCCCGTCGGTTTCAATCGACCCCGGCGCGACCCAGAGACCCGCTGTCGTGATCAGGAGTTTGTTCTTGGCGGGCCCCCGCGGCAGAGGATCCCCCGGAACCAGCTCGCGCGGCACACTCCATGTGCGGCCAAGATCGCCGGACCTGACGCAGTGGGTGCGCCACGTATGGACACTGGCCCCCGTCTTGAAAAACAACCACACCTCTGTTTGGAAACGAAACAGGACCGGGTTCCAGTGCGCGGCGTTATCGCTCGCCACCACCCGCCGCGGCGCGAGCCACTGGCCGTCATGTCGCCGATTCAGCCAAATCGCGGTACCCGGCCGCCCTTCCCCCGGCCCGGCAAACCAAGCCGCCAGAAGATCGCCGTCGGGCAACGCGATGAGCGTTGAGGCATGGCATTGTTGCGTCCCGGCAGCGTGAGCCGGCATCAGAAAGTCGCGCTGGATCACTCTCATTTTTCAGCCCCCCCGGGTCTACTTTGGGTGAAACGCGTCAAACCACGGACCGGTCCCGGCCCGGCCGGGGGCAAGACGCCGTGGGCGGCGCGCTGATCGCGCCCACCGCTTGGGAAATCGCGACGAGGCAGTGCGATTTGCGGAACACGGGCCGCCGCCGGGGCAGGACGCTCGCGTCGCGTGCACGCCCCGAGCGCGCCGCGCGCAGGCCCGCGCATATACGCCGCGACCCGGGGGCTATTTTTATCGCATGACGCCCGCGATTTCCGTCGAAATCATGTCGCGACGCCCGATTTATGTCACGACACGTGGCGTGGCGGCGGGGGCTCATGCGCCTCACGCCCGCCCCGCCCCCTCGCACGGACGGGCCGACCGTGCGCGCCGGGCCCGCCCCGCCCTCACCGTTTCAGCCCTGCCGGCGGTGAGCGGTGCGCGCCGCGCGAATGTCGTTCATCGCCCGCTCTGAGACGGGGGCCGGGTGTTTTTCAAGACATCGTGATCGTCAGCATCGGTCTGCGACCATCCGTCCAATCAGACGGGCGTTGATATCGCGAGAGAAAGGGAATGGCTCGCACGACAGTCCGCCGTCTATCGTGGCGTCGGGCCTGGCAACACCCCGACGCGTCGCTGCGCAAGCCATGCAAGCCAACCGCGCACCGGTCCGCCGCGGCGTAAGCCCATGCCGCCGGCATCGACGCTCGGGCGCTGCGCCACCGGGTCCACGCCGCCACCCCGTGGGCGAATACCGAGCACCGCGCCACCAAGGGCGAGTTGACGGACACGTGTCTTGCCTTCAATCCCATGCGCCGCATCGATTTGGGCACCGAAGGGGCATCGTCAAAGGCCGCCGAAGACACCGGCTCTGCCACCGTAATGGCGACGGGGTCGATGCCCGGTATTTTGCACTTCATTTCTCCTCGTCCGCCGGCGATCGTCAGGGGGCAAACAATCCGGTAAGGCGAAGGGAAGTCCGTGCGCATCCCCGAACCGGCGCCACGTTCGCCCAACCGGCGGCTGCGTAGCTCCCGGCGCGCCCTGGGAGTGCGCCAGCGCGTGTCAGACGCCCGCAAGCGCACCCGATGCCTCGTGTGGCACCGTCGCCCCGCGACCCGGTACCGGCGCCGCCGACGCCGGGGTTCGTTCGGCCGCGGCCGAGAGCACCGGCGTATGCGGCGGCTTTCTCGACGCGGCGAGCCGGGCGCTATGCCGCCCGACACGGGCACGGGCTACCACCGCATATCGGGTGACGCGCCCGACAGCCGCTCGCGGCTCGCACGGTTGCGCCGACCGGTCCGGGCCTAAGGGTGAGCTGCGCGCCGAAACGCCGGAAGGCGCCCGGACGCTTCTCGCGAGGCGCGAAGAGCGACAACGCACCGGCCCCGGGACGTTGCAGCCATCGTGCAGGCGCCGGTGGCCGTTTCACAAGGCTCCCGGGGGCCGGGCTGACGTTCAGCGGCCCCCGGCCCTGCGTGATTGCCCCCCGCAGCGAGGCTGCCCGTCGCGCCACGCCGGCGAGGCGCGCGCGCGCCGCTCGCTTCGCCGGGCTGCGCGCGTCGCGCAGCGCATCGAGTCGGCCCCCCCACCCCGCGGTGCAATCATGTGCGGGGCCGATAGACCAAGAGTTTAACAGGTCAACCGCGTCTCGGCCGGGCGCGCCGCATGACGGTGCGCTTCATCAAGCTGCCCGGCATCACGTTGCGCGTCCTCGGGCTGTGGGGCGCCCTCAAACACGGGGCTCAGCACAACGGTCGCGGTGACGTTGGTATTGGTGAAATGAAATGCCATTAACTGGCGCACGGTGCCCTCGTTGATTTTCTCGCAGCCGCGCGCCTGAACGTACACCGAGACCATGTAGTCCAGTTCGTTTGCGACCGTGTCAAACAGGCGATCCAGCGCGTCGTCGGTGCAAGCGGCCCCATCCATTTCCAGGCGGAGGGTCCGCAGCCACGGCATGTTGCGCAACGCCTCGTCCAGCGCCATGACAACGGCGTCATCCATCAGCACATTGGCATTGGTGCGAATCACCAGTGTCTCAAGTAACGTGAGCGCACTCAATTTGCGAAATATATGACGGGATAATGAATTATTTGCCCCGATCTCCCTGATTGACGAGATGTCCAGGGAAAGCGATTTCAGCGTCCGGGCACTTCCGATCCACGCAAACAGGTCGACAATGTTCCTCATCGAATAGGGCATGCCCTTGACTTCAAGCGTCAATTGCTCGAGGGCGAGGGGCGGGGCGGCTTGCCACATCGGATCGTTGCCGCCCACGATCGGCGCCTGCGCTTCCGGCGCTTCGTCGCGGTAATCGCGCACGTGCAGCGTCCGCAGCGGCAACTCTGTCCCAAGTTCGAGGGCGCGCGCGGCACTCGCGAATGTGGTTTCCGAGACGCCAAATTCGAGTCTGACACTCCCGAGCGCCGACAGGCTCTGCACCGCTTCGCACAGGTCGGCAATGGCGGCGTCGTTGACCTGCATATCGTCGTCGAGGAAATTATTCATGTAGATATGCAGCTCCTCAAGCGAGGACATCTTCGCAAGCGAGCGCCATGCCTCGCGCAATTCCACATTATTTTTGCCAAATCCATGGCTTTCCGAGAGGCTCAGGAAAAACGCTTTGAGCGTTCTCACATGCGATGTTTTATCAAATAGCAGTGCGATGGAGTCTGGCCGGGGAGCGCCCCCCTCGAGGGCGAGCGCGAAGCGCTCGAGCGAAGGCAGGTGATGCAAGGCTGTCACGATTCCATTCACCACTTCCGCGCAAGCGGCGGAATTCTGAACAGATTCCGCATTACTCAGATCCAGGCTCAATATCTTCAGCTTCGGCGCGACTTGGAAAGACGCGATAACCTCAGCCGGATTCACGGGTATCGGCTGCAGTGAATGCTTCGTGACGACCACCTCGTCTGAGCGGCACTCCGGCGTTCCAAAATGCAGATATTCGAGTTCCGTGCCGTGACGGCGCATCTCCTCTTTGATCACCTCGAGCTGTGCCTTCGTCAGCAGGCGATCGACCACGCGCAGCTCCACCGCCTTCGGCGGAGGCCACATCGTATTCTCTCCCCAACGGTACTCCGTAGGCGGCGTCTCCTCCTCTCGGTCCCCGAGCTCCCGAGGACCCCACGTCAGGTGCAGCGTATGGGGACGATACGCGCCGATTCGGCTCCGATGCACCAGCTCACTCTCGGCGCGATCCAGCGCGCCGTGGCGCGCGACCTCGTGGGTCACTTCACGTGCGCCTGCCCTGAGTTGAAAAGGGCTATGAACGTCGCATATTTGCCCCCGGTGTGAGCTGTTGGGAAAAAACTTGGAAAGAAAGAAGTTCGTTTTCATCATCGCCCCCTGAAACACTGTCAGTGAAAGAGATCCGCGAGATCCGGGTTCGGCGCATCCGTAACGTACCGTTGCGGGTGGCATGACGGCGGTGACCGATAACGTCGTGCCGTGCGCAGCCCGTCGCACTTCGCCGCGCGCGACCGGCGGACCCTGCGCGACGCATAACGCCTTTTTACTGCATGACCCGGCGTATTCCTTTCGCAATCGTGCCGGGAAGCCCGTTTTACGGAAACCGGCGGCGCCGCGTCGGGCGGATTCTCCCGCTCCGCCTGCCCGACCGGGAGGGCATCGCCGTTGCCCGGGGAGGCCGCCGGCGTCCGGGGCGCGAGCGCCGGACACTGCGCTTGCAGCGGCGCGAACTCCCTGCGCGGTTGCCGTGGTTCCGGCAATTGCTCGACGCTCGGCGCGGCAGCGTGATCAGGCAAACCGAGCCCGGTCTGACAGCCATCGCGCCGGGCCGCCCGCTTTTCGGGACGCCCCCGCGGCTTGGCGGTTCGCTCCCCCTGGAAACACCGTGTCGCGGGACGCCAAGCGGGTGAACGCCTAAGGCGCGGGCCCAAGATCACCAACGCCGTGCGGGTCGCGTCGTCGTGCGCGCGCCGGCGGCGGGCGGGACGAGACCCGCGCGAGGGGCGGCGAAGCAACGCCGGCGGAAAGCGGATGGCGGATGGCGGATAGCGGATAGCGGATAGCGGACGACAGGTTCAGGATGGGCCCGCCCATTCCGCCCATTCCGCCCATTCCGCCCATTCCGCCCATTCCGCCCGTTCCGCCCGTTCCCCCCTTGCCCCCGTGGCCGCTCAGGCGCCCCCGCGACGCAAAGGAGCCCGCACACCGGGCAAGCGCCGCAGCGCGTCACACGACGCTTCGCGGGCGACGACGGGGGCGCCGCGCCGCCTTGGCGCGCGGACGACGGCGTGTTGCAGACGGAGGCGACGACGCCTCACTGCCGTTGCGTGAGTCACACCGGCGGCCTCCGCCCGTCTCGAAGCGTGGGCGTCGGCCGGCGCGGGCCGACGTGACCCGAGTCGCCGAAAAACGCGCTCTGAATTCGGTACCGAAAACCCCGGCGGTTCACGACGCGGCGTCAGCACCGGACGCCCTTCACGTTCCACCGCGCTGCCCGCGGCCCTGCGGCTATCGCCCTGGTCGCCCGGCAAACCGGGCGCGTCCATGCTAAAGCGTGCGCCGGCGTCACAGCGACGTTCACCGTTCCATAAGCCGGGTATCGCGGCCTGTTTTCGACAGTAACCGCGCGCCGCATACGGTAAAAATCCTCAGCGATATCGCTTGATTTTAGGCCACCGGGGCGAAGCGGACGCCCCTGCTCCCCCCGGTACGTGCGCGCCCCCCACGCGAGAGGGCTGCGACGGCGCCCTCGATAAGCGATTCCACAATCGGCGGCCCGGCGTTGGCGACAGGCCCCCCAGGGGGCAACCTCATCGGGGCAAAGCCCGGCGGCGTGCGGCCCCAAAACCCGTGGTGCGGCACGAGGTCTGCCGGGCGGGTACCGGCGGCTCGGCCGGCACCGAACCCTCGGCACGCACTCGGCATGACGACGCGCCTGACGCTCGACGCGGGGACGCCGCCTCGCAAAACCGCGTCGGCCACGATCCCCGCAAACCGCGCGTCCATGCGATGCCGGGTGTGCGGCAGGTGCGTTCAGCGCATCGTGCGCCGAGCGGCGTCAGGGTTTTCAACTCACTTGCAGGGAGAAACATCGCATGCCACCCAGCACACGGATTCGCTCGTGGAACCGCACGCATACCAGCATTATTGAGCAGGTGCTGGTCCCTCAAACCGAAATCGCCGACCGCACCGAGCGTGAGGTTGCCGCGGACATGGCGGCACGATATTGGGCCGCGCCGGGCGATGAGCGCGCCCCGATCGCGCTAAGCGTGAATAGCGTGGCGCTTGACAGGCTGATCGACCCTCGCGTGGCGGTCGGCGAGCGCGGCGGCGCGCTGCTGCAGACGCTGATCGCGCAGATGGGCGACGCCTTTGAGAATGCCCGGGTGCGAACCGACCTCGCGCTCGTTCAGGCCCGGGATATCGCGGGCTTTCTGGCATGCCCGACGTTCCTGTCAGCGCATGAATTACTGGTCGCGCCGGATGCGACGCGGCGCAAGCACCGGCAGGCCATCGATGTGCACACCGACGGCAACACGGTGTGCATTCACATGACGACGACGTACACGGACAACGAAGCGCAGCCTGCCCCCAAGCCACGCACATCGTCGACCTGGCGGTGACGTTTACGAGCACGGGGAGCGGCGCGTCTGAGGGGCAACTCGAGGCGGAGCTGACCAGGGCCACGGTGCAAGTGGCCCGGCCGGACCAACGCCCGCTTCTGGTCGAGACGACGCAGCGGCATCTCGATGTGCCGGCCGCCGCGCCGGATGGCTGGGAGCGCCTGAAGCACGCGCTGGCCACCCTGTTTGGCGCCCGGGGTGTCAAATTCGTGGTGGGCGGGGTGAACGAGCTCACGGACCCGGCCGAGCTCGCCCGCCCGGCCGGCATCGACCTCCACCTCGATGATCCGATGGCTTGGTTCGTGCGCGCAGAGCAAGCGTATGGCCCGCGGCGCCATCGCGTGGCGCGCTACCGAACCGACAATGACGCTCACCGCGTGTACCGCGACCGTGCCCCGGTGGATGCCGAGACGCAGCAAAAAGTCACTGACCTGTGCGCGCATGCAATGGTCCAGAACCGGGCAAACAATTTGCGCGCCGGTCGCCTCTTACACATTGGCACTCCCTCCTTCACGTGCTGGGTGCCTCCGCTGGACGAGCGCACGTCGCCGCGGGCGACGCCGCTTCCCCCGTCCACCTACGGCGCCGGCAACGCGCACGTGCGCGAGCTCGCACGGCTCGCGGCGCAGGACAACGCGAGGCTGCAGGCGGAGATCCGTGCCATGCTAACGGGAGCCCTGTTCCCCGCCCCGCGCACGCCGCCCCTGGTCATTCAGGTCGACGGTGAGGACGTCATCAACGCGAGCCTGGCGAGCCTGGGCGAGGCCGGCGCCGCATTAAGCAATCTGGCACAGTTGGCGCTGCCCGAGGCAGCGGACCTGGCGCCCCTCCTCACCAAGTGGGCAAGGAAGCACCACTTATCGGCCCCCCCGCCGAACCAGATGACTTTCGAAGTGGCGAAAGAGGCCGTGTTCGGCCGCGCGATCGAGCTGATTCAGAGGTCGCTCCCCGCTGACGCGGCCCTGCGACGGCACGTGTTGGCCACGCTCGCTCGCGGGGAAGCCGCGATGCACCGGGTCAGCCGGAATAATGGTCTGCCGGTGTTTGAAAACCCGCGCCTTGAGCAACGCAAAATCATCCTCTTCGCCCGCCGGACATTCTGGCATCGGCTCGCCCATCGGGTCGATATCGCGTTTCACTCGTGGCAGCATACGCTCCACGATGACGCCCGGGTGCGCTTCGGCGCCGAGGCGCGCAACGTCTTCCCGGCGCATTCGCTCAGCACCGCGATGCTGTTGAGTAAGGCGTCATACAGCGTCACGAACCGCAACACCGAACTGAGGTCGGTACGGTATGAGGCGCAGCTCGCGCTGCCCCCCCTTTGCCTGAGGCCGCACAGCTTCAGCAACCGAACGGCGAGGAAGACGTATAGGATAACGACCGATCGACGCCTGCGCCTTTCAGGCGCGCGACGCGTGTGCGGCAATTCATTTATGTGGATGCCGGCGCGCCCCGGCAGGGACGCAAAATCGCGCCATGCCCGGCGGTGACAATCTCCGGCGCCGTGCCGGCGTGCCCGACACGCGTCGGTCCCACCGAGCCCTTTTCGCGCCCGCGCCGGGCTCCGGCCCGCGGCGCGGGGCCCACCACACCGCCGTCATCGACCCCGACACCGACGTCGACCCCGTCAGCGCCGGCCGCCGGCCGTTCACGCCGCTCACACGGCTTGATGCGCCGATTCGCCCCGTTCTCGATAGCTCCGACACTCTCGATAGCTCCGACACACGCGCGTGTCGTCTCGTTGCCGTCAATAGAGGTCCCGCTTGGAGGCGGCGCGGCCCGACGTTTGCTTGGTTTGCTTGTCATCTACCGGCGCGCCTGGGCGCCCCCCCTTGCCGTTGGCGCGTCGCGAGAACGCGGCGCGGTAATGGCCGCGGTTTTCCCGCAACGCACGCCAAGCCATCGTTGCGGCGACGTGCTCACCGTGGATGAAGCGTACGCGCAAATTTCTCAGGCCGTCATCGCACGGCACAGGGGACCGCCGGGCGGTGCACGAAACCGCCCCTCACGGTCGTTTAACGCGACACGGCCCGCACGACCGGGTGCGGTGGGGAAGCGGGGGAAGGGCCTCCCGCGCTTCGGGTCAATCTTCGGCTCAATCGGATCCGTCACGCGCACCGGCGCATGCGTCCCCTCGCTCGGCGCTTGCCGCAGTGGACGGCGCCGCTCGCGCGCGTCCTCCGCTGTCACCTTCGGGCCCATAAAACCTCGTCCGGCTGTGCAAATGTGCCGCGTCAACCGGGCCGTCACCCTGCCCGTTCGGCGCTGCCCGTTGTGCACCTCGGCCTCGCCACGTCCGCCGCGGCGCATGATTCGGGACGGACCACGGCGCTTGAGCGGCGTCGCCTTGTCGCTCACGGGTTGGGCGAGACTCTCACCGGCAAATTCCAGGCGGGCCCGCCGGCCGGACAACCCGCCGCAGAGCGACGGGCGTCAGCCTGCCGCCCTGACCTGTCGGCGAGCGGCCAAACCGACTTGCCCTCCGAGACAGGGGCCGCATCCCGCGGGGCGTGAGCGGCCGGCAATCCCCACCCCGGGTTGTCGAGGACCGGGTGGGGGCGAAGCGGGGGAAGGCCGGCCGTCGGTAACGGCGCGCACTTCAGGTGTTCACCCGAAGCCTGCCTGAAGGGTCATGCGGATAATCACAGCAAGACCCCCATGCCGCCTCATCGCCACGATGCGAGGCCACGGCAGACGCTGTGCCGCCCCCCGGGCGGGGGCGACGCGGGGCACGCGGCGCGCGCCCGGACGCGCGCTCGATACCTCGGACGGGGCCCGGGCGGGGAAGGATTCGCTTGGGTGGCCGGCGCGGGGATTGACGTGGGGATTGACGTAGGTTTTCAGCATTTTTTGAGCCCGGGGGCCGTGGTCGAAGGCGCTGGTTTGGGGCACATCAACAGGCACATTCGCCCGGTAACCAAGCATTGAGAACGAGGGGTGGCCGCGCCCCCTTGGCGTGCGGGGTTTGCGGAAAACCGAAAGACCGGTCGCTTTACGGTGAAATGGGGCTGTTTTCTTGGCCACAACGGCGTCATGGGCGCCGGGCGGCACCGATGCGGCTGTCCTCTCACGGGGCGTGCCGTGTGCGCCCCGGTTCGGCCGCGTCGACCTTCTCGTGCGCCGCGCACAGGAACCGATTGCGCATGATTGGCGCCCGGGCGGCGGAGCGTGCCGGACACACAAACTTAGGAGTGGGACATGGGTAGCATAGATGGGGCAAGTCCGCGGGGTTCCACGAGCGTGAGCGCGAATCACCCGGTGGCCGAGGTTGGCAACGTCCCGGTGGCGCTGACCGACACCGTCCTCCGAGAGGTGCTCGAGGGGGGAAAAACGCTTCACACCGAACTGGGTGGTTTGATGACTGCGTTGAAAGACCTGCCGGAGTTGCAAGACCGCCCGGATGTCGCGCGCCGTCTAGACGACTTAGAGCACTGTCGAACCCGACTGGCCGGGGAAACCGGAGACACGGGCACGCCAAGCGTTGAGGTGCTGTCGCAGACGGCGGTGGCATTAGAGGCGCTGGGTCGCGACATTGAGCATATGCAGGCTGTATTTACGCCGTGCGACTGGCGCAGGACACTCACTCACGTGGCCATCGTGATCTGTTTCACGCTCACGCTCACGGCGGCGCTGACGTTGGCGACCATGGGGTTGGCGGGTGCTATGGCGCCGGTATGGGCAAGCTTGGCCGCAGCGTCGGGTTTCGGCGGCGCCTACGGATTCCTGGCGCTGGAACGCCGGGTGATCGACCGCGAGTTTCGTCAAGACCAAGTGATGCGCCAACTGGAAACGATCGCGTCCGTTATGGACGGTGTGAACACGCTCGTCAACGACCAACGCGCCAAGGTCGGTGACAACACGATCGCCGACGTTGGCGCGGGCCCAAGCGACGACAAGACGCGCGATCCGTTGGCACGGTTCACGTCCGTTATCACGCATACAAACCAGTGCGTTAAAAACGGACGGGCCGCGGTAGGTGAGCAGACGATCGCCGACATTCGCGCGGGCCTACGTGACGCCCCGACGAGGGAGGCGTTCGACCGCCTGCTCGGCAAGGCGGACACGCCGGCCGGCGAGCATGCGATCGCCGGGGCACTGTCGAGCCATGAGTTAAACGAACCGGCGATGGGCGCCATTGTGCAGGCGCTTAAGTTCGGCGAACTCCGGTTCGGCGGGGACTCGGCAACGACGGGCCCCGAGCGGGTACGATGCGCGCTCGAGCAATTGGCTTCACCCGTAAAAAGAGGCCTCTTCGAGACGGATGAGTCTCTAAGGGCGTTGAGACAGTTGCAGACGTGCCTGGTACGGACATCAGTGTTGGATGGTCCGGCCGATGCCTTGTCGGGGTCGCGCGACGATGGGGCGCATCGACCGCTGAGACACCCACCGGGCATCCCGGTGGCGTAAGGGGGTGAGACGGGGGCCGGGCGCGAAGCGCGGCGCATGGCACGAGGCGCCATGCGGATCGTGCCCCCACGCATCGTCGCGCCGGACCGGCGGCGCAATGGTCCGGCGGCCCGGCGGCCCGCGCACTGCGCGCCTCACGTCCCACCGCACGTCCCACCTCACGTCGCGCCTCACGTCCCGCCTCACGCCCCACCTCATGTCCCGCCTCACGTCCCGCCTCACGTCCCACCTCATGTCCCGCCTCACGTTCCTCGTGGCGATGAAACGACGTCCGGAACGCGGAGGCGTCTGCAACGCCGCTCGCAAGACGCCCCGGGCCCGATGAGCCGGGATCGATACATTGGCTCGTGCGCGAGGCGCATGTGCGGGCCCCGCATCGCATTTGCGCTGGGCCCGCCCGAGATGTGATCCGGCGACGGTCCGGCGCCAGGAGGCGGGTGACAAGACGGCATAGGCCCGGGTGCCGGGCCGGCCACGGTCCATTGGGACGTCCCCTCCGTCTCAAAAAGGCGGACTCGGCCGGGCGGGCGCGATATCGGCCGAGACCGCCGTGGCGAGCGACTTCCCCGCAAATCGTTGACGGCGATCGCCGTAGCTCCGGCGCAATGCGTCGCAGACGAACGCCACCGGCCAAGCTTGGCGAGGTCACCTCACGCTCGCTACGTCACCTCACGCTCGCTAAGTCACCGGGTGTCCGGACGACGTATTCGTCGGCGCGGCGCGAAGCCGCCGGGTTGGCGAACCAACGAAGACGCCGTGGCAGGTGGCGTTGAAAAATTGTGGCCGCTGTCGCTCAGGGGGCTTCGCAGGGGCCGCGGCGCCCATAGACGCGCGCCGCGCTCATGCGTCATCGCGTCCTTGCGCCCTAGACGCTTCATCACAACCTCTCGGTTTTTATTCGCTGATTGATCGAGGGGTTGCCATGACGGGTGGGCTCCGCCCGCTCACCGAGGGGGGAGTCGCTAGACTCAGCGCAGGGGAAAGGACAGCGGGGCACGCCGGTCGGGTCGCGGAAGCACGGATAAAAAGCCCGCGTCCGGGCGCTCAGGCGGTCACCGCGGCGAAACGCGGGCCCCGGGTGGCGGTGTCGCGCGGCCGGCGAGCGTGCGACGGATCTCACCCGGGCGTCGCGCGGTCGGCGACCCCGCCTTGTCTGTCGGCGGTCTGTCGGCGGCCGGTCAAGTGAAGTCCTCAGGCCGCGTATAAAGGCTCGCTTTCATGCGAAAGCTGCTAAAACCATTCACGATCGCACGCGCGTGGTGGTCGATTCTCGCAACGTCAAAGGCGTGGATGCTCAGGCGCTCAACCGGGGACGCTCGGGTACCCCGCAGAATGTTTTCCAGGCCGTCGTTGGTGCAAGCGGTGCCGCTGATATTCACGTTAAATTCTTCAAGCGCTTTTGCGATGCGCCCGGCAATCGGCCCAAAATAGGCCGACGCCTCATCGTCAATCGCCTGCATGTGGGAAAAGTCAAGCGACAGCTTTTTCAGCGTTTCGGAGGCCGCCACCAGATGCTCGATGTGCTCAAACGACTGGGCACTCAGGCGTTTGCCCCTCGCGAAACTGAGCCACATTTGCCGCAAATTGGGCACTCTCGACACTTGGTAAAAGAAGGTGGCGACGCCAACATCCGAAAAGTTGTGGCCGGCGATGTCGAGCGCGAATGCGCCCAGTGCGTCGAGCTCCGTCAAGGATTGACCGAGCGCCGCGAGCGTCTCGTCATTGTCCGTGTACGCGGGACTTCTCATATAAATCACCAGCACTTCAAGCGCCGCTGCACTGCCTAACGACCTGAAAACTTCTTCCAGTCCCAACAGGGACTCCAGGCCGCTGCAGCCTGACAGGTCCAGCGACAGATCGCGCAGAGAGGCGGACTGCGATTCGATGAACTCCGCAATTTCGCGGAGCTGCGCCGGCGTGAGCTGACAGTGGGGCAGATCAAGGCGGATCTTCGTCCACGGCTCGGCCTTGTCGGGCAGTGCTCCCTGCTCGGCGAGCGTGCGCGTCGGGGTGAACCCCTCGCCCGCCGGCGCTGCGCCGACGCCGCCCGGCGCTGCGCCGACGCCGCCCGGCGCTGCCGTTCGGAGCGCGTCGGCGGGCGCCTGCCCCGTCTCGTTCGGATCATACGACGGTCCGACAGGGGCGTGGGTCTCGCTCGATTTAGTGCTCTGCATGATGCCGCTCCGAAAAACCTGCCATGGGTCGAAAATTAGGAATACGGGAGTGTTTGCCCGCCCGCTTGCGTCAGCGCCGCACAACCCGTGCGTCTTGCGGGGGTGCCGACGCGCCAAGGGACACCGCCCCGCCATCGGCGTGTGAAGCTGCGGCGCGCGCGCCGTACCCGCGCGCTCCACGGCCCTCGTCAGCCATCGCGCCCGGGGTTTGCCTGCTGCGCGCCGCGCCGGCGACTTCGCGCGCGGGCGGCTGCCGGTGCCGCACACAAGCCCAAACGGGCACGCCTCGGGCAGCGGGACGCCGTTCGATGCCGGGGATAAGGCAGAGCAAAAAGGCGGGACAAAACGGCAGGACAGAACGGGGACTGTCGTCCTTACAGCGTCGAGCCCGAACGGCGCCGGGGCGACGGCCGCGCCGCAGCGCTCGCTCGGCACGCGTCCGACCTGCGCGCGCGCTATCGCTCACCCCCGGGGGGGACAGGTGCCGGGCCACGCGTCGCCGCCGCGACCGACGACACGCCGTGAGTCGCTCGCTTCCTGCCGGCCCGCCGCGGGGCGGGCCGGCAGGTGATGCGACTTTGTACCCAAAGGCCGGCGGCCGTGCTTTCGAAATTGTGCGAAGACGCCCGCTTTCCGCAAATTCGCAGACTCGCGCCGTGGCGCGCGCCACCCGACCGGCCGGCGAGCGCGTTGTCTTGCTCGGACGCCCCCGGTGCGGCAGTTTTTTGTGTCGCGATGGTTTGAAGGTCGGGCCGGCCGCCAGGCCTGCGGACGGGGATGCCCACGGGGATGCCGGGCGCAAGCCGGCCCCTGAGGAAATAGGCTGACGCGGCCCCGATCACCTTGGCGCGCTCAGGGCGCTTTGGCAACGCGGGGCGGGGCGCGTCACGGTCTGAGCTGGGGTGTCATCACCGCATGATGACCGAGGCAATCGGTGCACGGGGGCTCGTGCTTGCCACCCGCGTGATGCCGCGGCGGATGACACAGTCGGCCTGACGGGGTCATCGGACTCGTGGTCACCGCGCGACTCCCGATCGCGAGCCGGCGGCGCCCGCACGATCCGTGCGTTCGTGTTGGCCGGCGCGCCACTCGCTACGTGGTGGTTGCGCCGCGCGCCGTCGTCGAGATCGCTCACCTTGCCGGTCCTCCCAGCGGTGGCGTGCCTGCATGTCGGCACCCGCCCCGGGGAGCGGCAACGTTCGCACCTCGGTGTCGCCGCTCTTGCTCAAGCCGAGTCGGCTATTTTTGGTTCATCGTGGATTGCCGGGGAAAGCTGCGCGGATGTTAAGGAAGAAATATTCCTCGTCGCGGTATCCGTAAGCGCGGCGCTTGATGACCTTGAGGGTGGTGTTGATGCCTTCAACGACGCGGGTGTTAAGCGGGGGTCGGCAGCGGGCCCGGATGCCGTGCCAATAGCCTTGCAGGCGCTGTGCAAATAGTTTCAGCGCAGCGATACCGCTGTGGTTGGCTTGAGTAATCCACTGTTCCCATGCCTTTTGCGCCCAAGCCGGCTTTCGGTAGAACCCCGGTCGCTTGAGTTCGTCGCGTAGCAAATAGGCGCACACCAGGGGCGGGTGGGCGTGCAGCGGTTCACTCAGATGTACGGACTGTTCCGGCCGTAGATTCCTTTGATTGCGCAAGAGCGGCCGGCGGCTTGATGTGAGGCCTTTGCGTGCCGGCCGGTTGTCTCGGAGCGGATTAGCCTGATCGACCCGGACCCGGTCGATCACTTCGCGTCCGTATTTGGCAATGACATGGAACAAGTCGTAGACGATGTCCGCTTGCGGACAGTTCGCCTTGATTTCCAACGCGTAGGCCGTTGGCATATCGATGGCAACAGCCTCGATACGCTCTGCAACGCCCTCGGGCGGCTGTTCAACGAGGGCCGGGCAGTTTCACGCGAACGGCCATGCCCGATCCATCGCACCTGCCGACGGAGCGGCTCGACCACCACCGTGGCGTAACGGTGGCCCTCGTGCGGCGCGAATTCGTCCATCGCCGGATATCGAACCTGCGTCCCATCCGGTTCGGCAATGCCGGCTCGCCGACTCGCTTTGTCGATCGCTTTGACGGTATGCGAATCCAAACCGTAGAACGCTGCAACGGCCTGGACATTGGTCGACTTGAGCAGAATTTCCCAGGCATTGGCAAAGCGTGCCATGACCCGCCGGCAGCGCCCGCGCCAGTCCAACGTCTCCGGCTTCGGCCCACCACGGTGCTCGCACCAAAGCCGACGACGCGGCACATGCAACACCACGCGATATTCAAACAACGGAAGATCCCGAACCCGGCGCCCCGTCGTCTCGTGGATCTGCGAGCGACGCTTGCCGCGTTGCTCGCACAGCATCACTCGGCTTGATGGCTTCAGATACAACGACAGTGTCCCACTGTCCTGTGAAGGCCCCTCCCCTCGCCCAACTCGGTATCCCGTCCGGCAACCGAGGGCTTGCAGCGCTTTTCATCTCGCAATTGCTCCCCCGAACCCCGTCTCTATGGGCGTCAGATCGTCAATTGCCTTGAAAACTTCCCCGGTTTTCCACGATGAACCGAAAAAAAGCGGGGTCCGTGGATCATGCTAAAAACTGACGCCGGTCAATTCTTTCGAGACCGGGCGCTGAAGCTCGATTTTGCGGTGCGCACAAAACCGTTCACCTCACCGAGCACGCGGCGCGGATGCGCGCAACGCACCGACACCGGCCGGCCAGCCGCCACATCGGCCGCCGGCCGGCGGAGGCGGCCAATCTTCGGGGACATACCACGACGAAAGAGAAGCCTTCGGTGCGCTCGCCGAGCGAGTAAGCGGCATTCATGTTGTCGCCGGTTTGAAGCACGACGCCGGCGCCTGCACCGACACGACGCAAGCGAGGGTTGCCCGGCGAAAGGCGGCCACCTCCGCCATCGCTCCGGCATTGATCGAGCGTGCCGAGAACGTGGGGCTGCCGGGCCCGTCAGGCGCGCACAAAACGCACCTCGCCTGTGCCTTGGCATCGGGCAATGCACGCCGGCATCAAAACGCGCGGCACGACGGGCGCCGACTGGATGATGCCCCGAGCGACTGCCAGGCCATAGAAGCGGTTGTGAGCGCTTTTTAACCGAGCCGTGGTCGGCCCCAAGTGGCGGGTCATCGCTGACATCGGCCATTTGCCGTTTGGACGAGAATCAGCCCACCCATTCTTTAACGTCGTGGCCAAGCGGTAGCAGCGCGACGCCCTCGTGCAGCCTCGTGAACCGGCGCTTACGCGGTGGGCCACCGCGTTTGCCGACGCACCGCCGCTGACGGCGGCGACGCGCGATCGACTGCCGCATCACGCCCGTATCGATCACACCCGTATCGTGCAGTTCACCGGCAAGAGCGACCGGCTGAAGGACAAACGCAACGCCGGGCAAACCACGCGAGCGGGCGCGAAAGCCCCGACGGGATACGCAGCGTCATTGCGCATCGAAAGTACTTAGGGCTCCATTCGTAATTCTTCCAAGTTTTCGTTTGCATCCCCGTCCATGCGTCGGCGAGCCAACGCGTGGAACAACGTCTCGATGCAGCGCGCCTTTAAGACCTTGAGCGCTGAGCAGGCCCGCGGTGTCGACACAGAGCCCGAGCGCAGGCAAGACGGGAGGCGGTGGACCGGATCGAAGGCTTTTACCATCGCCAACGCATCCATTCGTCGAACGGCAACCGCACACCGCACGCTCACGAAGCGATACGACCCGTGGCGTGAGCTGCGGTACGCAAAATTCAGGCAGGGTCATGCGAAAGGGGAAATGTATTTGGTGAAAACACACTGCAGGGTATCCTCGACGGGAGCCCCTTCGTGAGGGAGCTCGCGAATGAGAAACGTGACCTCCTGTCGCGCCAACCCGATGCTATAGCTCACGGTCGCTCGGATGATGCCGTTCGTAAGCGCGCGCAGGGTGAATGTCGGCCGCTGTCGCTGCGCCTGCTCGATAAAAGAGTCCGTGGTCCCGGCTGGTAGCATCGCGGTGTGGACCATCCCCGCCTCCGCCTCCCTCTCCCTCTCCGCCTCCCTCTCCCTCTCCGCCTCCGCCTCCCTCTCCCTCTGCGCCTCAGCCCCCGCCTCAGGTAGATCGAACGCCCGGCATATCGCCATAAACGTCGACGGGCGGGCGAGCTGGTCCAGCATCTCCCGTATATGGGGGGACGCGTCATGGTACAACCGCAGCGCAGCGAGGTTGCTCTGGGCGACCGCGGGTCCGGCCTGCCGCTCTCGCCCCGTTGGCGCCCAGAGGTTTTGGATGATGCGCTTTGGGATACCTTCTGGAGCCGCCGTAAAGTGAATGGGGTTCTCTTCCAGCCCCTCCAGCGCGAAGTCGACAGTGTCGCGATTAAACGACAGATAGAGGAAATTGTCCCGGCCCTCGTCCGTCACCACATCGCGCAAGCCTTCGAAGTCGGCGAGCCGGTCGCCTTCGGCGTGCGTCAGGCGCCACAGCATCCGCTCAGCCTCCTTCGTGACGCCGTTGTATTCAGGCGCCAGGCAACACAAATCCCGCACTTTTTCACACAAACTGCGCGGATCGCCTCGGAGCGTGGCGACTCGCTCAAGGTTTGGCGCGTCCTTGATGATTTGCGCCTCGGCCCAGTTGATGGAATCGTTATTTTCATACCGGATGCGAAGGACGATCTGGTCAGAGGAGACTGGAAAAAAAAACATGTTGGTTATCCTATTGAAGCAATTCGGCTACCTCAGGAGTTCTCCTGAGTTCTCAGGAGTCCTCAGGAGGCTGAGAGAGCCTCGGGGGCAAGGCGGGCTGCTGGCGCCGGATTTGCAAAGCGCCGCCATCCCCGTTTCGGTTGGGCCTGGTGCGCTACGCTGCAAGCCCTGCAGACAGGTCATTTTTATGCCGTGGCCCCACGCAACGCTTTCGGATTGGCACGGTTTCGTTCGATTATTGAACGGCGGTTTGTCAACCGGCGCGCTCGCGCGGGGCGTTGCCGCGCCGGCAGCGGCATGCCCCCGGCCGTTGCTGACCGTGTCGCGTTAAGGGCGTTGAGACCGCGCTGAACCTGAGTGGATCAGGACGATCGACATTGTGAGGGCGTAGCCATTGTCCGGCTGCCGTCGAGGCGACGCCATCACCACACCTGCGCGCCTTGCGAGTCATGTGCATCGCCGCGATCGTGGCCGGGACGATCCGGCACAACAGAAAGTGCCGCAGGCGAATCGGCCGGCGATTGCCGCCGAACCGCTTGCGCCGTTCGGTAAAGGTTCGATAACGGCCCAAGCGATCCATGCCGCGACCATGGCGCGTGAGAAGGCGCTGATCGCGCCGCGCGTGCGCGGGCGGCGCGACGAATCACCCTCTGAGCTATGTGTCCGGCGCTGCCACGCGTGCCACCGTCGCGAATCGGCGCAACGGGCAAAGGAGCCAAGTCGGCCCAATTCGCATTGAGATGCCGCGCGACCGTAATGACCTGCCCGGCGGCTTCGGGGCCATCCTGATTCCGACCCGCGAATGCCGCTTCGCCGGCCTCGACGGCAAAATCGTCGCCAGGTAGGCCCGCGGCAGGGCGCTGCGTGAGATCCGGGGGTCACTGCCTGGCAGTCCCGGCCCCGCGAGCCGGTGGATCCGCCGGTGTGCTTCGACGCGCTGCGGGCAAAGATTCGCGAACACGCCGAGGTGCATAACACGGCGCGCCATCTGGCACCGGGGGGCTTGCCTGACGGCTCGCGCGCCCCCCCTGCGCCTGTGGCTCGCGCGCACCGAAGGTGCCTAGTCTCGATAAAGGTGCTCAACGCGCTGAAAACGCGAGGGATGCACGACGTCCTGATCGCCGTGACCGTTGGCCTCAAAGCCATGCCGGCATCGCCGGCCGCCGTGATTGGCGCAACGACGCGGCAAACCGGCATCGTCCATCGGCTCCGTAATCGCCTCGATGCCGCGAGTGGGAAGGGTCGCACGGGGCCGGCGGCTGCGATCAAACCGCTCCGGTCTGCATCGTCCTCAGAGCCGAGGCCGCTCAAACCGCATTGGACGCGCGCATTGAACGCGTTGACCGACGGGCCATGCAGGCCAGGAATTCCCAACGGTGAGCGCGTCGTGGCGCAACGCCGCAGATCGCGTGATGCGGTCAGTGGCGTTTGCCCCGGACGTGCGCAAGGTTAGCTACACTACGAACGCCCTTGAACATCGCCCTGCGCATCAGCGCAAGATCATCAACACGCGAGCTCACTTCCCGAGCGATGCTGCAGCGCCGAAACGCATTGGGCGGGCGATGGGCAATATCGCCGCGGATGGGGGCGTGCAGCCAAGGCGGTGACAGCGCCCGGCAATCCATTCGCTATCCTTAACGCCGATCGTTGCGTGCGACCGTGCGTGTGATGCCTCGCCCGCCTTGCACACGGAATTTCCCACGCCCTCGCCCGAGGCCGTGTCGATGCACACCCGCTCCGGTCGGTCGTGTTCCCGTTGCGCCGCCGGGGACGGGACGAGATGGCTGACGTGGCGATCGCGGATGCGCCGAGCGTGCAAGATGCGCTGCGGGGACGGTGGTGTGCGACGCCAGTCGATCATCCTCAGGGGCATGCGCGCAGCAGAGCCCAAGGCAGTGCGATGCGCATCGCATGGGAATAAACCATGCTGACGCGCGCTGCGGTCGGGTGCCCGCGCATAGGACGTGGCATAGGACGTGGCATAGGACGTGGCATAGGACTTGGTATCGGACTTGGCATCGACCCTGCCATGGCCATTCACTCATGAAGGAGACACGCCCATGTTCGTCGTGCCATGGATCGCCATTTTCCCCGCCGCGCTGGCGCTATGGTGGCCCGCGGCTCGGTGGTTGAGTCTGGGGCTGCTCTCGATCGGCTATGGCGCGGCGCTGGCGGGTGGGCAGATGGATGCCTGGGCCTTGTTGCCGATCACGGGCCTGTTCGCGGCCGCCTATGCGGTGTCGCCCCGGCGCCCACGGTATTTGCGCGGCCTCGGGCACGCGGTATTCGTGGGGCTCGCCATCGCGCTCAGCCTGCATTGGCTCCCGGGCTTTCATAATCCCCGCGTGATCGGCCCCGAACGCTTCACCGCCGATGCGGTGCCATTTACGATGTACCTCAATCTGGACAAGCCCCTGGCGGGCTTCTGGTTGCTGCTGGTGCTACCGTGGATTCGGCGCCCGCAAGTCGGGTGGGGATCGCTGCGGGTGGGGCTCGGTGCCCTGGTGATGACCCTCGTGAGCTGTGGGCTGATGGCGGTGCTGCTCGGGCTGGTCAAGTGGGCACCGAAATGGCCGTCCGTCAGTGGGCTCTGGCTGCTCAATAATCTGCTGCTCGTCTCGCTGGTCGAAGAAGCGCTGTTCCGCGGCTACCTGCAGGGCGGTCTGCGCCGTTGGCTCGGAGCGCAACCTTACGCAGACGAAATCGCCCTTGGCGTCGCGGCGACCGTGTTCGGTCTCGCGCATGTCGCCGGGGGGTGGCCCTGGAGGGGGTTCGCCATGGTGGCGGGCCTCGGCTACGGCTGGGCCTACCGCGGCGGAGGGCTGGCCGCGGCGGTGCTCGCGCACGGGGGGCTGAACGTGGCGCACTTCTTCCTCTTCACCTATCCGATGCTCGCCGCGACCCGGCCCGGGTGACGGAGCGCACGCGACCCGCCCCCCGCGGGCGTTAGAGCAACGGGGTCGCGCGCGCTGTCCGATCGCGAGGCGGCGCCGTCGCGTGATCAGCCATTGGGCCACGGCCGCGGCCTCGGCGGGCGGGGTCGATCGTGCCGTGCCTGCCGCGGGGTTCCCCCGATGGCCCCTCCCGTCGCCGAAATCGGAAAGTTTGCGCGCGATCCCGGAAGCGCGCCGCCCGCAGGACGGTTACGCTGCGGCTGTCACGACCCTTGTCCCCTTGCCGGGAACCCGGGCGTGGCGGCCACGCCCGGCCACGGCCTCGGGTCGTGGGTGAGGGTCATACCCGCGTGTCGCGTGTAGTGGCGCGTCGACGCCGCCCGACAAGGGCGAGCCTCTGCGGCGGTCCCACCCTCAAGCCCACCGGCCCCCGCGCCGCCATGCGCCCCCCGCGCACGCGTCCCGCTTGTCGAGCGCCAAGGGGGCTTTCGATGACACGATCAGCGCGCGGTCCGCCGGCGCCGATCACCGCCCTCCCCCCGCACCGCGGGGGTTGCGGCGTCGCACGCACCGGCCGGCGGGATGCCCCACGGTGCTTCGCCTTGAACACTATCGGCATGTTGCGGGACGCTGCGCTTCTGAGGCGGACCTGATGCCGGGAGAACCGCTCCATGAAATTTCTGCGTGCCCTCCTGACTTGGGACTTTTGGTTCGACTTACCCGTGATCACCCACTGCAGCCACTGTGACGGGAGTAATCACAAGCTGATCAGCGAACTCTCGTCGAGTCCGCCCGAACCATGGGTATGCGGGCACTGTGGTGAGACGTATCCGGTGTCGGCGGACACGCTCCATCACGCCATTACCGCGCTCTTCAGCGGTTACTTTGGCTATTAGGCCACGGGGAACGTGCCGCCGCCCCACTGGCTGTGGCGATCGACGCAAAGCCCGTACGCGCCTGCGGGTTCGCCCTGCTGACGAGGGTTGCGCCTCGATCCGTGAACGCCCCCCGGGCGCTGCGCCAGAAGGTTTGCGACAGAAGGTTTGCGACAGAGGGATTGCGACGGGCGGCGCGACGACACGCGGATCATTCGACCACCGCCGTGCGTGCTCAACGCACGAGCTTGACCGCCCCAAAGGGCGCGGGTTCGCGCCGTGGGGGCAACGGCCAACGGCGTCGCACGCCGTTGTCGCGGCGGATCCCGCGCGAGCGGTGTGCAAGACCTCTGCGTCTTGAGGAGAAAATGTCGGCGTGACGCGATGACCGGTGGACACGCGGGCCGACCGCTGCCGACAGCCCGCCTTCGACCCTGCGTCCCTGCGCCCTGCGTCCCTTTGAGCGCGAGCGATTGCCTGACCGGCCCTCGCGCCCTGCTCGGCATGCGGCGATAGCGCCACGCCATGCACCGGCTCCAGGCCCGCGCGTGCACTGAGGTGAAGCGCTGCCATGGGCGAGCCGACTTAACGCCTCACATCGGAGTCTTCCCCACCCGCTCCACCGCCCGCGACAGCCCGTGCTTTTTGCCATCGATCGTCACGCCCCCTCGTCAAGATGCCGTGTGTCGCTTTGTCGCTGTGTCGCTGGGTCGCCGCGCCCCGCGGACGTCGATTGCACCGCTTGAATACGCCCGGCGAGGGCGAGAGGAAGGTGACGTTGCACGCGTCGGACGGCCGCGCGCCATGCCATGCGCGGGAATGGCAGGTGCGGGGCGTTCCTTGGTGTTTTTTAAACTTCGTTGGCCGATTTGATGCTGAGCCACTGGCCCCACCGGCACCATCGAGCCCGTCGAGCCCATCGAGCGATGAGGCAGCCATAGGCGGCGAGGCTCGGGGTGGCGGGGGCAGCCGCGCCACCCCCGGCCGTCATCGCGGCCGAGGGCACCGGTTTGCTTGAGACTCGGCCGGTCACGCTCGATAGGCCAACGCCCGCGCCAACGTGACAGCACCCCCGGCGCGCCCCGGGCTTCGCTTCGGCGCACCTTCGTTATCGCGACAGAACCAACGCTCTCACGTGCCGCCCGCGCCGCTCGGCATGTGCGTCTGAACCCGTCGAACCCTTAGGGCAGTGCGTCTGGGAATTCCCGCAAAAGTTGTTGGAGCCGGTTGACCAGTGGGGTGTTCTCCACCCCGCCTGGTTGGTTCTGATCGACCTTGGTGGTGTGCGCCCCCATGGCCTGCGCGAGCTGCTCAAACAGCTTGGACTGAGCCTCCGCTCTGGCGTAGGCGAGCTTTTTGGCCTCCTTGGCCTCCTGGGCCTGTTGGGGCTGATCGGCCAGTCGAAACCTTTCCTGCGCGTCGGCGTAAATATGCCCTGCCCGGGCGTATTTACCCTGTGCCGCGAAGTCCTGTGCCGCGGTCATCTGCCGCTGGGCGACGCGCACGTGGCACGCCTGGGCCAGACGCAAGAGCAGCCCGGCCTGCACCGGTTGCCCCGCCCGCTGATGCATCCATGCGAGGGACTCGTAGCTCTTTGCCGCCTCGGCGTCTTGGCCGCTTTTAGCGAAGTCGACCGCCGTACGGTACAGTAGCCGATGAATGTCGGCTGCACGGGCTCGGTCTTCGGCGTATTTAGCATTATGGGCGTCGATGTCGGCCCGCTCGGCACCATGGCTCCCCTTATGAACGTCTTGCCGTGCGAGCAAGCCTTGCTTGACCTTGGTGTAGAGGGCCGCGGCTTTTTGGTACTGCAGCCCGCAATCCAAGGCGTGTGCGGCCCTCAGATCGGCGTCGAGGGCCTTCGCGGTCTGCCCCCTGTCGGTGTAGCGGGCGGATGCCGCGGCGAAGGCCTTGGCGGCGTCCTGCAGGGTGGCCTGGAGGGCCTCGACGTCGTCGAGTGTGACATGGTGCTCGAACGTTAAGCGACCGATCTTCATGTAAATAGGAGCCGCCGCCTCGGGCTGATCGGCCAACGCCTGAGCGCGTTCCCACAGCAGGCTGAGCTTCGTCTCGACGTGTTGATTTTGTTGATTTGCCTGCGCTTGCGCGAGCGTCGCCAGTCGGTCCAGCTCTTTCACCGTCGCCTCGGAGCCCGGCACCTGCGCGTAGGCGAGCTTGGCCGTGGCGTAATCGCTTACGGCCAACGCCCAACGCCGGTCGAGCACGTGCGCGTCCGCGTCTCGATGGCACACTTGGGCGGTCAAACACAACCGACCCGAATCCCCCAGTTGGGCAAAAATCCCCTGGGGGGCTGCGTCGGTGGCCAGGGTGCGTCGGAGCTCCTCATTGCCGGTGGGCGAGAGGTGTGCCGCGACGATCGCTTGGGCGGCCTGCCAGGCATCCGGAATCGCGTCCGGAGCGGCCTGCCGCGCCGCGGCGTACCGGTGTAGGATGAGGCTTGCGAAGGCGCCGGCGACCCGGGGGTCGCCGTCCACGGTCGAGGCCCACTCGGGCTGCCGCTCCAGGGCCTCGGTCAGTTCCCGATGCATCGCGAGCACCTGTGCGTCATTACCGAAATCCAGGTCGTGCGGCACGGCCGGCAGGCCTGGCGGCGCGGTGTGCACCTCGACGTCCTGGCGTGGGGCAACGTTCTTGGGGGGACGTAAGACGTTGTGAAGCATTAGAAAACTCCTATGGCAAACCTGGGGGAGGTCAGAGGGGGACAGGCGGCCCGGGGCCGCTAACGGGAGTCTGAGCGTAGGCGACGCCGTCGGTGGCGGGCATCGGGTCAACACCTGAAGTTATGATCGGTGCGCCCGCGGGGCGGCCGGGAGCGGCTTGCACTTTCGTCAGCGCGCTCGGTCGGAGTGCGAGCGCACACGACAGCGCGTTGATCGCGTTGAACGCGTTGATCGAGCGATGCGCAACAGCTTGGCAATGTCCTGACGACTCGCCTGCCCTACATCCACCGGTGGATAGCGATGCTTGAGCCGCGCCGGCGCGCGCTAACGCCCGCGGCCGGACTTCGTGCCGTGCGCCTGAGCGGCGGCGCGGCGCACGGCCGGTGCGCTCACCGGTCAGGCGGCGCTCGCATTCGGCCGGGCCCGCGACCACCGTTCACACCCTGCGTGTCGTCCCACCGCTCGGCGAGACTGCGGGCGAGCGCGCCGGATACGCGTGATCGGCTCGGCGAAAATCCGGTCGCCCCGGCCGCGCGTGGCGGCGCCTGCTGATTCTTCAGATCCGGGTCGCGCGTCGCGCGCCTGGCCGATCCCCAATGCATGGGTTCTCACCTCACCCGTGGCATTGACCGGGGGCGCTCGCATCCGTCACGGGCACGGCGGAAGGGGCCGCTTCGTCGTGATGCGCCCAAAGGGCTCGCATAGCGGCGAAGCGATCATCGAAGCCGCCGAGTTGCCGGCAATCGCTATCGGTCTGTTCGTCGTAGGGCATGCGGATACTTGCATGCCACTTGCCGTCAAAGCGCAGGTCGTGACCTCCGACGCACGCCGCCGTTTCCAGCGCACGCCGCGCGGCGTGGCGGCGTCGCATCGGGAAGCCGTTGCCGGCGGTGGACGGGTGGCGGCCGTTGTGCTGCACGAAGCACTCGCCGTCATCGGGCGGCACCCGGGCGTTGTGATCGATCGACATCGTGGCTCCTGTAAGGGCGTCGTGATGGCGCAGACCGCACGGCACGCCCGCTGCCGTGCGTCATGGGGCGAATCATCGTCGCCCGTTAACAATTTCAAGTCGATGGGTGGCTTCATCGCAGCGCTCACCGGCACTCGATATCACTCGATATCACTCGATATCACTCGATATCACTCGAGCGCGCGAGGCGTTGCCGACGGTCAGCGCGGTGTTGCATAACGAAGGGGTTGTGCACCGCGGTGCGTTCGAGCGGAACAAACATCCGGGTCTCCGACCGTGAACCGAGTTCCGCGGGATCCCCGTTCTCGGCGACCCGACTGCTGACGGAGTGCGCAGTTAAGCGCTCAAGCTCGACAGACCAACCCCTGCTTATAGGGTAACGGCGACGCATCGTCGTCGACTTGCCCCCCTCCTCGCCGGGACGACTATGCGGCGCATCGCCGCTTCCGCCCCGTTCGCGTTCCGCGGTTTCCCACCAGCCCGAAGGCTCGGCCGAAGTTTGAAGCAACCAAAAATCTCCCCGGGGTCGGTGCTCGTCTCGGTGCTCGCGATCTCGGGAGGCGGGCAGGACCGACACACGACCATCGCTCTCGCCGACCTTCGGGAGGCACCGCGCACGCAAGAGGAGTGCGGCAGGCGGGGCTCGCGTGCATCGCTCGGCGTCTCGCGCCGAGGCCGCAAAGGAAGGGGGCCGGTGAGCGGGCGGCGTCGAGGACGGCGAGTCAAATGCCGGCCCCGATCAGCGACCGGGAGTTTGCGACACGGGAACCGGGCACCGTTCATAACGCCCTCGGTAAACGAAAGTGTGAATGTGCGAATGCGCGGAAAGTCGGTTGGCGCAACGTCCTTTGCGCGGGCGCCGCCCGGTGAAGCGCGGGCGCGCAAGAGAACGCAATGGGCGGGCGATGTCGAAGACGCAGATCAAACCGTCGGACTTGGCCTCGCGGGCCATGCGGTGCGCAAGTCAGATTTTGTGGCTGTGCTTATGTGGCAGCTTAGGTGGCTGCTGAGGTGGCTGCTGAGCTCGCCGTCGCGGCGCCCCGAGAGGCGCACCAAGGACCGCCCCTGGGCAGGGGGGAGTTTGCATCGAGCGTTGACGCACGTGGCGCAATGCCCGGCTCAACCGCAGAGCAGGGCCCGCCCGGGTGCTCACGGCGGACAGGCCGGCCAAGATCGGGCGCAGGCGTGTCCGCGAGAAAGGTGCCGCGCCGAGCGATGGCGTGACGCCGCAGTGGCGTGGCGGGTGACGGACCGGCCGCCATCGGCCCGGGCGCGAAGGCCCTCGCGCACGCTGTCGGCCTCACGCAAAGGCGATGCGAGGCTTCCGTGGCATAAACCGGGGTTTACATCCGGATTGCGAAAGCACTTATTGCGGACTGCCGATATACCAGAGTCTAAGACGGCGTCCCCGCGTCCCCGCGTGCCGACGCGAGTGAGTGTGGGGTGATTGCGGGGCGCGTGCTCAGGCGTTGCCGGCATGCGCTCCACCGGGGGCTGCGCCGAGGGCCGCGCCTGACACGCTCAGGGCCCTATGCCGGCGTGGCAGGCGGGGATGCGCTTTCCCGTCGCTCACGCCCCGTCAGAGGGCTGTGCAGGCAACGCAAGGCGCGCGTGTGCGTCGCTTCGCATGCGCTTAACACCTGGTCCGGCCACCGATGTCGTGAAGCGACACGATTCAGGGCCTCACGCCGGACCCCCGCTTCACCGGCTGGCGCGCAAGCCGGTGCCGGATGGCGCCGGATGGCGCCGGATGGCGCCGGCACAGTCTCGCTCCCCGGCGGATACCCGGCCGGAGTCTGCCAGCTTTGGTGAGACTGCCACCCGTCCGTTGTTCCTTCTTGGAGATGCAATATGACGTCCCACTTTAACTACCTTAAATACCGAGTCGTTATCGCCCGTCCTGACTTCGCTTCGATGGCCGCGGAGACGCGTCTTGAGCAGGCCATTGTCCCGGCGATCAAGCACCGGGTAGCCGATGTCGCTCAGGATCTCGATGAGGCCCGGATTCTCGATGAGGCGCCGGAACTCGACGAGGCGCCGGAACTCGATGCGCTCGGCCTCGGAAAGGCTCTCAAAGTAAAGAAGCCGCATCTACATGATGTCGGCGTCATCGTGACGGACATCGACCGGGGTTCAGCAGCGCGGTTGATGAGGAAAATCAGTCTGGCTCACAGCATGAAGATTCCTCAAACCCACTTCAAATATTATTTTGATTATTACGAGAAAACCTCCCGCAAAGACTTTTTGATGATCAAAGAATTTTTTAAGGACAACTGGCGCACGCTGCAGCACTTTGAAATTGGCGTAAACGGATCCGCTCCACCTAATTTCCACGATAAAATTTTAAATCCGATTTGCAAGGTATTAAAACGCTTTCCCGGCCTTAAGTCATTGACGATTAATATCAATGGCATCTCATTCAAACAAACCTTTACTCACACCACCTCAACAGGAGAAGACGGGGCGCCCAGAGGAATTAAATATTGGTCCAGCCGTATCGATGTGAAGTTGCCGCAAATTAATTACAACCCCTCACTCTCCCTGATTAGGCAAACGAATTTGTTTCGCGCAATAAATGTTCCTGTCACCTATTTCGAATTTCATTTTTTGGATTGCCAATTAATTTCAGCCAAGAAAATCGAAGAATTGTCGGATTATATAAAGAAACACAGTAGTTCTCTGGAAAACATCTCTTTGGGCTTTTGTGGTAGCACGCCCGAAAGAGCGGCTGGCGGAAGAGAGAGGATCGAGATACTGAAGCCACTTCTTTCGGCAATAAGCGAGGTGAGGGGCCTGCGCAGTCTGGAGTTGGATCTCAACCGATCGGCGTTTCGCAAGCCCACTGACGACTATGATGTTCTCGCCGATCTGGCGATGGCAATACCCCAACTTGTCAATCTGCAAAAACTTGTCCTTGGGATTTCCGGCAACACATTTCCGTCATCATCTATTGGGGAGCTCTTTAATTCACTTGCACTGCACAAGATCGAAACGCTACAACTCAATATGGAGTCAATGAAGGGAATTGGAAAGGAAGAATTCGCCCGGGAAATAACGAAACTGCGGCACCTCGGCTTCCTTAAAAATCTGATGATTAATGCCGGAGATAATTTTAGTGTTGACAATAATTTTATTAAAAAACTTTGTTTGGCGTTAACAGAGATTAAAGGACTAAACTCTGTAACCCTAATCATTCGGCACACCATGTTCTCCAGCGAAGGCGTCGAGTATTTGAGCCAGTTTGTGTTTGAGGCTGAAAAGCTGACGTTATTCCAATTGGCGGCCATCTGCGCGAATCCCGAAAAGGTGCGTAAGGGCCTGAAAGAAGCCGCCGCGTTGCGGGGCGTGCCGCGGGACCCCACGGGCATTGTCCGGGATTCCGCACTTCAAATCACGGCGCCGGGCGGCCCTGAGGGAGTCGGCACGGCCGACGAGATGGCCGCAGAGCGCCGGGATCGTGTGCGCAGCCGTTTGGTGCCCACCGTCCCATGGCGTAATCCCCTCGCCGACTTGGACGACCCCGTCGCTGACTGGCAAGCCACGGTCGGCCCCTCCGGGCGCGGGGCGGCCGCGAATGGGCACGCGCCGGTCGTTGAGCGAAATGCGGGCGACCGTGGCAAAAAGCGGCCTCTGATCATCAGAACCCAGCTCCGCAAACCGGCCAGGGACCTGCACGAACGAGGATAAGACCCTCGGGTACTGTGAGGTTGTTCAGGCGGCCGGGTTGACGACGCGCCACGTCGGCAGAGGTCGGAGACGGCGCCCTTGAGCCCTCCTTAAGCCCTCCTTGAGCCCTCCTTAGGCCCTCCTTACGCCGCCCTCTCGCCTCGCGGTGGGCGACGCCGCGCGCATTGGTGCTCGGCATGGCGGGGTGTAGGGGCGATAGCGGCACGCCATGAACCGTCTCGGCACCGGCGCAGGGACTGAGGCGCAGCGCTGCCATGGGCGTCGACTTAAGGCGTGCCGAGGTGAGGCGTGCCGACTTGGCGCCAAGCATCAGCGTCTCCCGACCCCGCGGCGCAGGGGCGAATGCGCCGCCCGGGGGTCCGACCCTGGGAGCGGGCGGTGTGACGGGGTTTGACGCCGAGTTTGAGCGGGCGCTGCGCGGGCGGCGCGTGAGCCCTTTGGCGGCGCCCGCGTAGCGCCCCCATGGCGCCCGCACTTCACGCCATGCGCCGAGGACCTTGATCGCATCGCTCGAAGGCGCGTGCCGATGGCCCGATCGAACTTCGTCGCCCGGCGCCGTACCGTCTCGCACGTCAGCCCCCCGCCCGGCCGACCTTTCCGCGTCTATGCGCAGGCCCGGTGAAAAACTGTCGTACCGCGCCACCCAATCGCGCCTCACGTCCGGCGGAAAACGGTGGTCTTTGAACGAGATCGCTACGTCACTCGAGCGCCGTGGGTGTTTGAAGATTTTTTTATGGGGCATGCCGGCCGGCCCCGCCCATCCGAACCACCCGAGCATGCCCGCGAGGCGAGCGCCGTCGCGCGTCCCCCCACGGTCACGCCATCGGCGCGACGGGGGAGGCCGGCGCCGTGACGTGCGCGGGCCCCGCTGCGCGGCGGCGCGCGGCAGGCGCCGAGCGCCGGCGCTCGCGCGCGTTGATCGGCGAGAGGCGGGAGTGCGGCGCCCATCGGGTACCGGGTCGAGCTCAAGACGAGACGATCGGCCTGCGGGCGCGGCATGGCACGGCTGCAGGCCGGCTGGCGCGCCATGGCGTCCATCCCGCGGGCTTCGGTAGAGCGCGACGAAGGTGTGGCCGAGGCGCACCGGCCGCGGCGGCGCGGCCGTACCGATCCGCGCCGCACGCCGGGGGGCGGCATCAAGGCCCGCCAACCCGGCCACGGGGGCGACTTAGGTGCGCACCGAGGCGCGGCCCTCGTTGAGCTCGTCAGTAAATCGGAAGACCGTGAGAGCGTCCAATTTTTGATAAATCTTTTGAGTCGATTCGATTTTCCAAAAGAACACCCCATAGGCGTGGGTGCGCAGTAAGGTCTTGAGCAACTTTTTGACGTCCTTGGGAATCGCCGGGTCCGGGGCCGGCAGCGCGTCGGGCAACGTGTTGACTTTGCCCATCAAATAGTGGGCCACCGCTTCGCTATGGTGACGGTATCGGGGCGTGGATAAAAATTGCTTGGCCCGCGCCACAAACTCCCAAAGCCCCTCGCATTCATTGAGCTTCGTCCATTGCTCGCGTGACAAGCCCTCGAGCCGCTGTTGGAATGCCGAGGTGTCCGAAGTCGGCCCGCCGTCGTGGCGCCACGTGCCAAACGCTTCTGTGTCGAGCGTGGGCCGTTGGCTCGGCTCCCGCACGCGTGCCGCTAAGGCACGGAGTTGATCAATATTTTTTTCCGGCACGTGAAGTGTGCGCGATTTGATAAGCGGCGCCACGTGCAGCAGACGCTCCAAGATGTTTTTGACGTCGACGGGAATCGCCGGGTCCGGGGGCACCAAGCCGTTTGGCAACGTCTCCGTGTCGCCCGTCAGAAACCAGATGACGTCGGCGCTATGACCGCCCTTGCCCCACTTCGCCAAGTAGCTGAGCGCGCTCGGCAAAAACTTCTGGAGCGCCTTACAGTCCACGAGCGACGCGATGTCCTCGAGTGCCAAGGCGTCGAACCGGGCCTCGAAGCTCGAGGGGACGACGCGAGACGGGATAATCCATTGCGACAGGTCATCTTCCCAGACGTCGAACTTTTTCCGGACACTTTTCTGAATGACTGACGTTTTCCGGACACTTTGCTTGATGTCGGACGTTTTCGGGACACTCTGCTCGATGTCGGACGTTTTCGCGACACTCTGCTCGATGTCCAACGTTTTCGGGTCACTTTGCTCGACGTCTGACGTTTTCGCGACACTTTGCTCGACGTCTGACGTTTTCGCGACACTTTGCTCGCTGTCGGACGTGGTCGGCACACCTGTCTGGACGTCCCACGTTTTCGGGACACGCTGCTCGATGTCCGACGTTGTCGGCACACTTTGCTCGATGTCGGACGTTTTCGGGTCACTTTGCTCGATGTCGGACGTGGTCGGCACACGTGTCTGGACGTCCAACGTTTTCGGGACACGCTGCTCGATGTCCGACGTTGTGGGCACACTTTTCTCGATGTCGGACGTTTTCGCGACACTTTGCTCGACGTCCAACGTTTTCGGCACACCCTTCTCGCGGACGACCATTTTCGGCACCCCCCACGTGGTGGCGCGCGCCGCCAGTTCGGCGGCGTCGGGCAACCGAGCCGCTAAGGCACGGAGTTGATCGGTCGTCGTTTCATGAATCTCGCGGGTCCCGGACTCTGTCGGTCGATCGATGTGCAGCAGACGCTCAAGGATGTTGTTGACGTCGACGGAAATCTCCGGGTCCGGCGGCGCCAACCCGTTTGGCAACGTCACCTGGCGGCCCGTCAGAAACCGGAGGACGTCGTCGCCAAAGCCCTCGTTGCCCCATGTCGCCACATAGGCGCGCGCGCGCGACACAAACTCCGTGAGCCCTTGACAGGCCCGGATCGACTCGAAGTCCCGGCACGTCAACGCCTCGAACCGTTGGTCGAACGTCGATGCGAAGGTGGGAAAAGCGTAGGTGTACATCGCGCGATTGAGCGGACCGAGACGCATGGGGTCTTCCTCCTCGGAGGCGAGTGGGTGGAGTGAGCGGGGGCTCGGCCCCCTGCGGGGCCCCCGGGGGGCGGACGGTCACGAGAGGCGACACGCCCGCCGCGTGACGCAGGGCGACACCGCCGGCGGTGGCACGGGTCGGCCGTGAGGGGCCCGCGAGTCACGATGCGCGGCCCGCGCACCGCCGTGGTTCGACCCCGACATGCGGGTGGGGGCGTCGAGGGGCCCGCGGCGGACGGCGGGCGGCGGGCGCGTCGCGTGAACGAGCGCGGCCCGCGCACCGCCGTGGTTCGACCCCGACATGCGGGTGGGGGCGTCGAGGGGCCCGCGGCGGACGGCGGGCGGCGGGCGCGTCGCGTGAACGAGCGCGCCCGGCGCCTGTGAGCACATGCGAGCACCTGTGCGCACATGTGAGCGCCGGCGCGCGCACGGCACACCGCACGGCACTTAAAACTTCACCTGCGCGCCGGCGTTGATCGCATACACCGTGGTCGACGCGCCCACATCGGTGGCCAGGCGCAGGAACACGGTCGAACGGGGTTTGACGGCGTAGCGCAGCGTCGCATCGACGTGCGCCGTGTCCCGATCCAAGGGCGTGCCGAACACGGTCCAGTTATAACCGGGGCCGTCGTTAAACGCGAGGAGCGCGCGCTGTGAGGTATTGCCATAGCGGTGCTGCCAGGCCACGTTCGCTTCCCAGGACAGCTTGGCCCACCCCGTCGCGCTCGCCACCCGCACGCCCAACAAGGTGGCCGGGTTGGTGGTGCTCATACTGTCGGCGCTCACCCCCATGAGCGGCGCGCCGCTTTCGCTAAAGCCGGCCTGCCGGATCCAGTTCAGGCGCGTGCCCACGTACGGGCGGATCTCCAGCGCGCGGTAGGCGAGTTTCATGCCGCCTTCGGCATACGCGCCCACCGCTTCGGTGTTGAACCCGCCACTGGCGCGCTCGGCGAGCGGGCCGACGCTCAGGCGCCGATCGAGCTGGTTGTGCCAGCCCCCCATGCCCACCATGGCGTTGACATAAAAGCGCGTGCCGAGCGGCTCGACGCTGCCATAGGCGAGCAGCTGCGCACCGGTACTTTTGCCGCTGGCGTTACGATCCTTGAATTGCAGACTGCCCAGCTCCACCGACACGGCCGCGCCCACGCGCACCTGGTCATTGAGGGCGCGGTCGTAGCCGGCGGCAATCGAGCCCAGGTTGGCGGTCACCGAGGGCGAGCCCTGCGGCATCTGGCCGGCGGTGTGCAGGCCGTTGTACTGCAGCTGCGCCCACGCGCCGCGGCGCACCGTGTCCGATTGCGGCTCGCGTGACGCTTGCGCGAGTCGGCCCGCCACGGTCGTGTAGAACGTGTCCATGCGCTGCTCGGCCACGCTCAGGTAGGTCGGAATTTCGTCGGCCGCGAGCAGCTTGAGGGTCTGTTCGGCTTGCGGCGTGGTCATCACATTGAGCTGGTCGGTGAGCGCATTGCCGCCCTGCCCGTAGATGCCTTCGAGCGCTTCGCCCACGTTGTGTTCGTTCATGCCGCGGCCCACATCGCCGTAGCGCACGTCATTGCGATCGAGCTCGAGCTGCACGGCGCCGTTCGGGTACAGGATCGTCGGGGTGAGGTAGGCAAAGTCCGAGGTCCAATTCGTGAAGGTGCCGGTGCGCGCGCCGGTATAGGTCAGCACGGTGTACACCGTTTTGGCGGCGTAGTTGCCCGGCAGCGGCGCGACCGAGAGCCACGTGCCGTCGCCGATGGCCACGTCGCCCAGCACCGTGGTGCGTCCCGTGGCACCGTTCGCGTCGACCGCCACCCGATAGACGCCGCCGTTCCCGAAGGTGAGCGTGTTTTGCGCGGTGAGACCCGCGCCGAGTTGGTCGGCGAGCAGCGTGCCGCCCGCGCCGACGGTGGCGCCGATGAGGGTGCCCTCGCCGGTGACGGTGCCGCCGCTGTTGACCTGCGTGCCACTCGCCACGCCGCCGGCGAGCACGTCTTGGAGGCCGCCGCTGTTGACGGTGGTGATATTGGCGAGGCCGCCCGACGACACGGTTTGGGTGCCGCCGTTCAGCGTCGTGCGATTGGCGGTGCCGCCCGAGGCGAGCTCTTGCTCGCCGCCGCCGCTCACCACGGTATCGTTGGCCACGCCCTCGGTGGCGCCGTCGATATACTGCAGCCCGCCGAAATTGACCGTGGTGCGGTTGGCCACGCCGCCCGCCAACACGTCCTGGGTGGCGCCGTTATTGATCACGGTGTCCCACGCCACGCCCCCCGAGAGCAGGGTCTGTGTGCCTGACGCGTTCAGCACGGTGCCCGAGGCGGTGCCCGAGACGTTTTGCTGGCCGCCCCAGTCCACCACGGTGCTCTGCGCGAGCGCGCCGGCCCCCACCTCCTGGCGGCCGCCGTACAGCACGGTGCCCAGCGCCATGCCCCCCGAGGCGAGCGTTTGCACCCCGCCGGTGTTGACCGCCGTGTCCAGCGCACTGCCGCCCGCTAAGACTTGCTGCGTCCCGCCGGTGTCGATATCGGTGCCACTGGCGAGGCCGCCGGCGCTCACCGATTGCAGGCCGCCCGCGTAAATCATCGCGTCCAGAGCGCTGGCGCCGGCGCCCACGTTTTGCAGGCCGCCCGCGGAGATGCCCGCGCCCGTGTCGACCCCGCCCGCGGCGAGCGTCTCGACGCCGCCCGACTGGATCGACACGCTTTGGGCGCGCCCGCTCACCGACAGGAGGCCGCCCGCGGCGATCGTGCTGGCGCTGGCGGTGCCCCCGCTGAGCACCGTTTGCACGCCGCCGCCGTTGACGGCGGCGCTCACCGCCAGGCCGCCGGTGTCCACGGTTTGCACGCCGCCGCTGTCAATCACGGTGCGCGAGGCGGTGCCTTGCACGGTTTGGCTGCCGCTGGCGAGCAAGCGCGTCTCGAAGCTCGTGCCGCCGGACGCAACGGACTGCACGCCGCCGGCGGAGACCACGGTCCCGCTGGTTTGCCCGTTGGCGAGCACGGTCTCGAGGCCGCCGCTGGAGACTTGCGTGCGCCACGCGCGCCCGGCCACCGACTGCGTGCCGCCGGCCAGGGAGGCGTCCAAGGCCGAGCCGCCCACCGAGACGGTCTGTGTGCCGCCGCTGTTGATCACGCCGCCGCTCGCGGTGCCGCCCGAGGCCACCGTCTGCGTGCCACCGCTGTTGATCACGGTGTCGAGCGCGGTGCCGCCCGAGAAGATTTGTTGCGTGCCGCCCCAATCAATGGTCGAGCTGACGGCCAGACCGCCGAGCGAGACGTTCTGCACCCCGCCGGCCGCGATCACCGCGTTGCTGGTGACGCCACCGGACATGAGCGTTTGCGCGCCACCGCCGCTCACGGTGGTGTTCAGCGCGGTGGCGCCCGAGAACAGGTGCTGCTCGGCGCCGCTGTTGATGATGGTCCAGTTGGCCCAGCCGCCGGAGAGGATGGTCTGCACGCCGCCGCTGTTGACCGTGGTGCTGACCGCGGAGCCGCCCGCGCTGATGGTCTGCTGGCCTTGATCGTTGACGGTGGTGTTGCTGGCGATCCCCCCGCTTTGGATTTGCTGTTCGCCGCCGCCGCCGACGACGGTGCCCGAGGCCAGGCCCGCCACCTGTTGGAGGCCCCCGGAGAGTTGGGTGTTCAAGGCGGAGCCGCCCGCGCCGATCTGTTGCACGCCGCCGCCGGCGACCGTGGTGCTGTCGGCCTGGCCGCCGGCGAGCACCGACTGCGTGCCGCCGCCGGAGACGGTGGTGCTGTTGGCCTGGCCGCCGCCTTGCACGGACTGCGAGCCGCCGCTTTGGATGGCGGTGCGGCTCGCGGTGCCGGCGACGTTTTGCACGCCCCCGGCGGCCACGGTCGCCGCGGTGTCGGTGCCCCCGCTGCCGACGGTCTCAACGCCCGCCACCAGCGCGGAAAAGGCCGCGCCCCCGGCCAGCACGTCAAGCGTGGCGCCGGCTTGCAGGGTCGTCCCACTGGCGCGCCCCCCCGAGGCCACCTGTTGCCCGGCGCCCGCGGAGACGGTCGTGGAATTGGCGCGCCCGCCCGACGAAATTACCTGCGCGCCGCCACTGGTCACGCCGATGGCGTTGGCCACGGCGCCGTTCATGACGTATTGGCTGCCGCCAGAGAGCGTTTCCGAGGTCAAGGTGACGCCGGACATGAGCGTCTGGCTGCCACCGGCGAGCACGTGCGCGTCCGGCACGCTGCCCCCGGACGAGACGATCTGATTGCCCCCTCGGCTCACGACGGTGCCACTGGCGGTGCCACCGCCCAGCACCGCTTGCATGCCGCCATTGACGAGGGTGGATTGGTTCGCACTCGCGCCCGACTGCACGAACTGACTGCCGCCGGAAAATAGGGTGCCGTTGGTGGCGGCGCCCGAGCTCAGCGTCTGACTGCCGCCGGCGAGGATCTGCGTGCCCGACTCCGTCCCGCCCATCGACAGCACTTGATTGCCGCCGCTACTGACGGTGGTGTTGAACGCCTGCCCACCCAATGAGACGGTCTGGGTCCCGCCGCCGCTCACCTGGGCGCTGGTGGCCGACCCGCCCGACGAAACCGTCTGCATGCCGCCACTCAGAATCATCGCCGACAAGGCGTTCCCACCTGGGTAAATGATCTGCGCACCCCCGGAGCTCACGACGGTATTGATGACGGTCACGACGCCCTGTAAGCTCTGCCTCGCCCCCGCCAGCAGTGTTTCACTATTGACAGTGGCGCCGGCATTGATAATTTCTTGTACCCCCCCCGCCAGCGTGTTACCGCTCAGGGTAATCCCCGAGCCTGCTTGGATATTGCCGCCGCCGGTGATGTGGTTGTTTCTGATCGTTGCCCCTTGGAAGGTACTGACGGAGGTGGTGTTAAGGGTCACACCGTCCAGCGTCCCCGGGGTCGTCGCACCAAAACTGACGCTGCCGCCGGTCATGGTGCCGCCGCTGACAATGCCGCCGCTCGCAATGCCCACTCGCACGTCGCCTGAAATGGACGGGTTGACGACCGTGCCGCCGGCCACGCGCAGGTCGATGTAGGTGTCGGTACTGCCCCCACTGGTCTGCGAAACGCTCAGGTTGACCGCGCTGCCGCCCGCATTCACCAGGATGGTGGGATAACCGTCCGGGAAGGGGATTGGCGTTTTGACAAAGTCATGAAAGCGAACACCGCTGGCCACGCCGTTGACCACCAAAAAGATCGCCGAGCCGGCATAGGGACTGGGAAACCCGCCCGCGTCGCCCGAGCCGGTCAAGTTGACGTTCACGGCGGTGCCCCCGGCGTAGATAAACATCCCCCCATAAGTGCCCCCTGTGTGAGTCGCGCCGGAGGACACAATGTAGGTCGACGCCGTGGCGTCATGCAGAGGGGCGAGCATCCCGCCCAAGCCGCACAGCATCAACAGGAGCAAGCGGGGCAGGCGTTGACGCTTGGCACCGAACGTGCGGGTGCCGAATTTACGGCGGAAGGTAAGGCGTTTCATGATAGTTTTTTCCTCACGGCGCTGACATGTCGCGGATGCTTCGTCGGACGGCATCGACGGCGACGCTCTCTGCCAATTCGTTGGGTTGCCTGCGGGGGGTTGGCCCGCGGCACGCCTAGGAAGTCATTGTCAACACCGCCCCACCCCGCCGCAAAATCCGCAGCGCTTAGGAATCGTTATTACTTGTCACGGGGCGCGCCCGACGGCGGGGGTGACACGCGAAGGGCGTCGCGCCGGCGCCGACGCTAACGGGATCGGGACGCCTGAGCGGGCGCGGCGGTAGCGTGGCGCGGCGGCCGTCGGGGCGGGCGTCGAGGCGGGGCGCCATCCCCCACCGCGGTGCCTTGCGACGCGGGGGCACGATCTCGCGACCGGGCAACATGAGCCATGCACACCGAGCATCCGGTGAGCCCGTCAACGGCGCTTGGGGGCGTCAGGGGCGTCAGGGGCGTCAGGGGCGTTTAGGCCCGATTGGGGGCTCGGGAGCGTTCGGGGCCGTTTGGGGGTTCGGTGGATGCGCGATGAGGTTGGTCGTGGCGGGACGGCAATGGGGCGGGCGGCTTCGCCGATACGTGCCGTGCGAGGGCCGTGAGGCCGGCGGGTCCCGCGGATGAGGCGAGAGGCGACGCTTGGCGTGAGTGACAAGGCCGTCACGACGACGACCCCGCCGCGGCGCGGCGACGACGCGAGCACGCGAGGTACGTAACGTACGTAGCAGCTCACCGGTCTCGAAACGCCCTACCGTCTCGATCGTCTCGATCGTCTCGACCGCTTCGTTCGGCTGCGCCGGGGCGCATGACGGCGTGCGGAAAGCGTTATTGAGTTACTGCGCCCGCCGCGGGCCCATTCGGCGGTGGCGCCACGACATCGGCGTGCCGGGGGCGCCGTGCCCGGGCATCCCGCGTCTTCGTCAGAAAACCCGCGCCACATGAAGCGCGAAGCGCGCCTGTACCGACCGTGTACGGGCGGCGAAACGGGGCGGCGAAACGGGGCGGCGGCCGCCTGTCGGCACCGTTATGGCAAGGGCGCGGGGGGCAGCGCTCGGGGCGCTTGCGCGCTCGCGTCGCCGCGCGGGCGGGTGGCCGCGCGCGCAAAAGGATCCCGCGTCGGGTCGTCATTCCACTGATACTCGGCAGCCTCGGCGATCTTTTCCGCCATGCGGCGACCGTAGAGTTTCTCCACGAGCCCCAGCGCCATGTCCGTGCCCGCCGAGATGCCCGACGAAGTGACGTATTTTCCGTCCACCACCCAGCGCGCATTTTTTTGCCAATGCACCCCCGGGTCCTGCGCCTCGGCAAATTCAAACACCTGCTTGTTGGAGGTCGCGTTGCGCCCACGCAGGATGCCGGCTTTCGCCAGCAGCGCCGCGCCGGTGCACACCGAGACGGTCCACTGCGTATGCGTGTCCTGGCGGCGAATAAATTCCAGTAACCGGGCGTTATTCACTTCGTTGCGCGCTCCCTCGCCGCCCGGCACCATCAGGATGTCAAATTGCGGGGCGTCGGCAAACGAGTACGTTGCATGGGTCTCGACGCCCTGCACCGATTTCACCCGTCCGCCGTGCTGGGAAACCATGGCGATCCGATAGCCGGGCAGCTCGCCCCACATTTCGACGGGTCCAAAGACGTCCAGCGTTTCAAAGCCGGGGTATAGCACGATCCCGATGGTTTTCTTCGCGACCGCCGTATCACCGGACGTGCCGGCCTGTGCGGGCGCAGGGGGCGGTGCGTCCGCCGCGCGAGCGGAGAGGGTGTCGGCGCGCGCCACGCCGGGCCAGACGGTGACGCTTATCGCCCACAGCGCCGGCAGCAGCCGGCGTCGAAAGAAGGATGGGAGCTTGATTCGCATTTGCATACACTCAACGTCGGTGAAGGGTGCCGGCCAACGGCAGGATGAGAAAAACGGCCGCTTCCCGGCTGCCGGGCGGGCCCCATGGCGCACGGCGTCGGCACGCGCGGTGTAGTGCGATCGTCGACCGGCGTCGGCGCCGCCTCAGCCGCCTCAGCGGCCTCAGCTGGCATGTCGCGTGCGGCGCATGGCGCGTGCGCTGCGCGGCGTGGCCCGCGGGCCGTGCTCAATAACCGAAGTAGGCGCTGAACATCGCGGCAATCGCTTGGTTCAGCTCCCGTGACGGCACCTCATACGTCTCGCCACAATGCCAGCACGCCCATTGTTCGGGCCGGCTCGCCGACAACTCGCTCAGCAGCTTGCTATTGCTCCCCTCGCAAGCGGGGCAGCGCGTGACGATCGGCAAGTCGACCCAGAAGTTCCAGGTCAGGAGGCTGCGCAGAAACTTCCTCATCGGGGCTCTCTCCCAGGTGCTGCTGCATGTACCCGCGTGCGCTGCGCGCACGGCCGCCCGCAAGCGGTGCGCCGCTCTGCCCTTCGCACGCGCGGCGTTGTTCGCCAGTGTACGGATCGCGCCGGCGCGCGCGAGGCTGTTGTTATGGCGCCGGGCCCTATTGTTTTGGCGCAGGGAAAAAAATCACGGGCGGCGGTCATGATGGCATCCCGGGAGCCCGCCGCCCGCCGTGCGCCGCACCCGCGTCGGGGCGCGCTTTGCCGCTCCGCCAAGATTCGGCCGAGCGCAGCCGCCGATCTGACACCCCGTGGGTGCGCCGGCATCGGCGCGGGCTTCCGCAGCGCGCCGCAGCGCCGACGCGCAGCCTGGGGACGGGGGCTTACATGAGGACGATCACACCGTCCTCACGCACACTGATGTGGGACAGCACCGGGTCGCCGGTGTGGACCGCGATCAGATTCATCCCCGCGGCGAAACAACGGTAGCCCAGGTCACCGAGCAGCCCCTCGATCGCCGCCCCGTCCGATTTGATCACTTCGACCATCAGGATCGGTCGCCAGCTCAAAAGCGTCTGCCGGGCGCCGCGCAGCACCTCGAGTTCCATGCCTTCCACATCAAGCTTAAGCAGATCCACGCGCGCGAGCTCAAGCGAATCGATGCTGAGCATCGGCACGCGCGTGCCGTCCGAGGGATCGTACGAAATACGCTGGCCGATATCTTCGGTGCTCGCGTGCTGACGTAACTCGAGGCTGCCAAAGCTACCGTGTGCGAAATAGTCGGGCCGCGGCACCACCAGGTCACCGCAGCGCTCGCCGAGCGCCGCGAGGCTCGCGCGGGCGTTCAGGCAGTTGTTCAGCACGATGTTGCCGGCCAGCGCGTAATAGATGATCTCCTGCGCCTCGAAGCTAAGCACCCGTCCCCAACCGTGCATGTAACGCGCCCATTCAATCGTATGCACCCCGACATTGGCGCCGCCGTCGAGTGCCACCACGCCATCCCCAAAATAGCGCCGCCGCTGCCCGAGCAGCGCGCACGCGAAGGCGACTTCCGCCGTGCAATAGGCCGATTGATCCAAGAGGTCGTGGCCCACGCCGTAGCGCTGCCCGCAGGCGTTGACGTTGTGATCGTGTCGATTGACGATCAGGGGACCGTGATTCGACGCGGCGAGAATAAAGGCGAGTGGACGAGAAGGAAAGGACATGGGTCAGTGGGCCGGGTGGTGAAAAAGGAAACTCATCGCGCGCGTGCGAGCGCGCACGCGCCTGGGTAAGCGGGCGGGGCCGGCGGGCGGCCCCTCGAATAACGGGGGGCCCGGGGGCATCGGGGGGCGCATGGGGCCGCATTGCGGCTCGTCACACACGGACGTGCCCGGTGCGCAGGCCCGGGCGCGCACATGGTCGTGCCTGGTGCGCGCGCCGCGCGCGCGGACCTGTCCTTTCGCGCGGTCATTGGGGCGTTTCATTTGCCGTGCCGGGCCCCGCCTCGGGCGGGCGACGCGTGAGCCGGTGCAGCAGCGCCGGCACCTGCGCCGCCGGCACCGGGCCGGAGAACAGGTAACCCTGCCCCTCGTCAAAGCCTTCGGCACTCACCACCTCGAGTTGGGCCTGTGTCTCAACGCCTTCGACCACCGTGGTAATGCCGAGGCTGCGCCCGATGCCGGCCACCGCGCGCACCACCGCCAACGATTCACGTCCGTGCGGCAGGTCGTTGATGAAGCCGCGATCCACCTTGATTTTGTCAAAGGGGAAGCGGCGCAGATACCCAAAGGACGAGTACCCGGTACCAAAGTCGTCCATCACGATCTTGACCCCCAGGCGGCGCAGCGCTTGCAGCGTTCTGAGGTTGGCCGCGCTCTCGTCGAGCATCACCGACTCGGTGATCTCGAGTTGCAGGCGCGCCGCGGCGAGCCCCGCATCGGTGAGCGCCTGCGCCACAACCGCCACGAGGTTCTCATCGCGGAACTGCAGAGGCGACAGATTGACCGCCACGGCGATATCGTCCGTCCAGCGCACGGCCTCCTGGCAGGCGCCGCGCAGCACCCATTGGCCGATCGCATGGATGAGCCCGCTCTCTTCCGCCAGAGGAATGAAGTCCGCCGGCGACACCAGGCCCGCATCCGCCTGACGCCAGCGCAGCAGCGCCTCGCAGGCACTCACCCGTTTGGAGCTCAGATCCACCAGCGGCTGAAAAAACAGTTCCAGCTCGTCGCGGGCGATCGCCCCTTTGAGCGCGACCTTCATCGCCTGGCGCGCGAGCAAAGGGGTGTCCATGCCGGGCACATAGCGCAGGCAGGTGCCCCGGCCCTGCGCCTTGGCCCGGTACAGGGCCACGTCCGAGGCGCGCAGCAGCGCTTCGACGCGGGTGCCGTCGTCCGGGGCCAGCGCGATGCCCGCGCAGGCGCTGATCTCGACCGACACGCCGTCCAGATCGAAGGGTCGCTGCAGGGCGTCGATGAGGCGCGCGGCGAGCGCCGGCGCCTCGGCGGCCGCCCCGCCGTGCCGGGTAAGCACCACAAACTCGTCGCCGCCCACACGCGCGACGGTGTCCTCCTCGCGAACGCAGCCGTTAAGCCGATCCGCAATGTGGCGCAACAGCATGTCGCCGACCGGATGCCCATAGGTGTCGTTGACCGGCTTGAAGGCGTCCAAATCCAGCGTGAGCACACTCAAGTGGGCGCCCGGCTCGAGCTCCGCCAGGCCGCGCTCGAGCCGCTCACGCAGCAGCACGCGGTTCGGCAGGGTGGTCAGCGCGTCGTGGCGTGACATGTGGAACACCTGTGCCTGTGCCTGGAAACGCTCCTGCTCGGCGCGCCGGCGCTCGGACGTATCCCGAAAAAAGATCGACAGTCCTTCGTCGGTGGGCGCCGCGTGCACCTCCAGCCACCGGCTGAGGGCGGGCAAATACTCCTCGAACGTGACCGGTAGGTGCGTGGCGAGGGCCTTTCGGTAGTGGTCGGCAAACACGCCGTTTTGCTCTTGCGGGTAGAGCGTCCACAGACTTTGACCGATCGCTTCATTGCCCAGCGAGAGCAACCGTCGCGCGTTGGCGTTCATGTAGCTCAAGCGCCATTCACGATCGAGCACCACCACGCAGTCGAGCGTGTTCTCGAGCACCGCGGCGAGTTTGGCGGCGGCGGCCTCGGCCGCACGCCGAGCCGCCTCGGTCGCGTCGCGCGCCGCCTTCGCGCCACTGATGTCGCGCCAGATGGTGAGCGTGCGCGCGGGCTTGCCGTCGGCGCCCGGCACCGGCGCGGCAATGATATCCATGCATAGGCCGGGGCGCTCGCGGGGGGTGACATACGCCTCAAAGCGGGCCACCCGGCCGGCGCGGACCTGCGCCAGCGCGCGCGCGCCCTTGGCGAGGTCGCCGGGCGCCAGCACCCGGTCCCAGCGCCGGCCCTGCCCGTCGGCGGCCGTGGGCGCCCCGAACAGCCGGCGCCCGGCCGGATTGACGAGCAGCAGCTCGCCCTCGGCATCGAGCAGTTGAATCCCGTCCGGCGTGCTCTCAACGATGCTGCGCACCAGCGCTTCGCTCTCGCGCAGCGCCAGCTCGGCGCGCTTGCGCTCGTGAATGTCCTCAAGCAGCCCATGCCAGGCGACGATGCGCCCGCGCGCGTCGCGCCGCGCGGCGGCGCGATTGCGCACCCAGCGAAAGGTGCCGTCGGCCGCGCGAACGCGGCACTGCACGTCTAACGGGGCGCCGCTGGTGACCGAGGTGCGCCATTGTCGGCGAACGCGCGGCAGATCCTGCGCATGGACCGCGCTCTCCCAGCCCGAGCCGTAGGCCGCCTCGGCCGCGCGCCCGGAGAGCCGACTCCAGGTCGGGCCGATTTCGGTCACTTGGCCGCGCGCGTCGGCCACCCACACCACCTGCGGCAGCAAATCCACCAGCGCCCGGTAGTGCGCTTCGCTGTGGCGCTGTCGGCGCTCGGCGTGCCGCAGCTCGGTGACGTCGGTGATCATGGTGAGGATCAGAGGCTCGCGCGCGCCGGGCGGCGCGATGCGGTGCTTATGCGTGAGCAGGTGGCGCGCTTCGCCGTCGGGCGTGGTGATCGCTTCCTCGAACGCGCGAGGCTCGCCACTCGCGAGGATCTCGCGATCCACCGCGGCGATGCGGGCCGCCTGCGCGGCGGGCACGATCGCGTCGTCGGTGCGACCGAGCAGCTCCGGCGCGGCGCGCCCGAGCATCGCGCAGGCGGGCGCGTTGACGTGGACAAAGCGCAGTTGCGCGTCCTTGATGATGACCGGATGAGCGAAGCCGGAGAAGACGGCGCCGAGCAGCGCATGGAGCACGCTGTCGGGCGCGCTCAGGGATGCGCGGTTTGAGTCGGTGGGCATGGCGAAACCTCTGTGACTGCTAATGACGCCCGTGGCGCGGCCTGACGCCGCCCCCGGGCGCCGCCCCCCAAGGGAACAGGGCCCGGCGGGCCGCGTCGAGCGCGCGCCGCAACGGCAGGGCAAGCGGCCGCGCTGCGGCGCCGGGATCAGGGCGGGGGCGCCCATTCGTCGCCAAAAATTTCCGCTTCGTCATAGGCTTCCAGTTCGGCAAAGTGATGTTCGACATCGTCTTTGTACAGCCGGGCGGCAATGCCGGCGGCCAAGCGCAGCGCGCCTTTGCCCACACCGGGAATATTGCCCACCACGGCGCCGTGCGAGAGGACCGCCGCGGCGCAGAAACAATGGATTCGCGACAGGCCCGGGCACACACCGGGCGTCGTTTCGAGGAACTCGAAGTCCGCCCCGAGGTCGGGCGCGCCGGCCAGTGCGTGATTTTCCTCGCCCCATGCCGGATCCCAGCGATCCCGCCATCGGCGCATATAGGGCGCGAGCGGCGCGATCTCGGGCCTGCGGTCGATGTCGAGCCGAAAACCGGTGGCGAGCACGAGGAAATCGAAGACGAAAGTGCGCGTGCCGGTGCGCACATGGACCTCCTCGCCGGATCGCGAGACGTCTCGGACGGGCTCGTCGAAATGCCAACGCGCATTGGGATGGCGCGACACGCGCAGCACGCTCGCGCGCGGAGGCGGCGTGCCTTGCGCATCGATGTAGTGACGAATGCGCCACTTCCATTCGGCGGGCAAATTGACGTGTCCATGCGTGGCGCCGGGGTTGCTGGCCCCCTTGCCCTTACTGACCCGCGGCAGCGTTGCGCGGCGAATCAGCAGATCGACGCTCGACGCCCCCGCGTCGAGCGCCGCGGCCGCGTTGTCCATCGCCGACGCGCCGGCGCCGACCACGCCGACCCGCTTACCGCGCACGCGCGAGTAATCGACGCGCTCGGACGTGTGCGCCCACAACCGGCGCGGCAACGCTTTGGCAAAGGCGGGCAAGGCGGGCTCGCCCGGCCCGTCCATGCCGGTGGCGAACACCACATGGCGGGCGGCCACGGTGTGCTGACCGGCGGGCGACGCGATGTCCAACGTGACCACGCCGTGCGGGCCCTCGCCGCAGGGCTTGACGGCGCACACGCGGTGCTCGTTTCGCACGTCAATGGCCAACACCTGACGATACCAGTCCAAATAGTCGCGCCATTGCAGTCGTGGGATCGTCTCCAGAGCGGACCAGGCATCGACACCGAATTGCGCCTCGAACCAGGCGCGAAAGGTGAGGGCCGGCAGCCCCAGCGCAGGGCCGGTAATATGCTTGGGCGTGCGCAGCTTCGGCATCCGCGCACTCGTGGTCCAGGGCCCTTCCTGACCCCGCGGGGCGCGGTCGAAATTCACCGTGCGCACGCCGAGATGGTTCAGCGACGCAGCGGCGGCAAGTCCGGCCATCCCCGCCCCGATGATGGCGACGTCAAGCACCGCTTGGCCCTGGTGGCTGCGCCGGGGCACCCACGGCGCGGCGGGCAGCGCCAGCCACGCGAGGTCCTGGCGGAGTCGGGCTTCGAGCCCGGGAAGCCCCTCAAGCCGATGTTGCGTGTTCGGTGTCGACATGTTTGTGCCTGTTCGGTGCGACCATAAGGGCGCCCGCGCGATGCGAAAACGGCATCGGCAAGGCGTCGTTTTAGGGGTGCCGCGGGGTGCCTCGCGCCACGCTCGCCAAAGGGTCGCGCTCGCCCGCGCGCCGCAGCCGATCTCCGCCGCGCGCCTGGGGGGTTGCGGCCCACGGCGGGGGGGCGCGGTGATCGGCATGCCGCACGAGCGCGTCCGGCTGCCGGCACCCCCGGTCTGCCACATTCGTCACCCCGCCCCCGCCCGACACGACCTGAATGCCGCCCCGGCCGAGGGCGCCGCCGACGACCCTGGCGCCCGCCCTCACGACGGCGTGCGACCGCGTCGCGCCGGTCACCTCCCGGGTCCCGCCCGACAGCACGGTCTTGCCCACGACGATGGCGCGGGAGGCGAGCGCTTGCGTGCGACCGTCGTGCCACAGCGGGTGGGACACCGGCGCTTCGCCCGTCACGTGCACGGGGGCGCCCACGATCCGACGGCCGAGACGCCGCCCGCACGTAACAAGTCGTGTGCGAGGGGCGGGTCACACCGCGCCGGGCGCCGCCGCTCGCGTTTAACGTATAAGGTCCGGCGGCCGAGCGGACCCGCACACCGCGTCGTCGGCAGCCGTCGGGGCACCGGAGGGACGTTTGACCCCGACGGTGCGGGTCCCGTCTCCCGTCCCTGCCGGCGCAAGGTCAGGCTTTTCATGGCGGCGACGCCTGACGGCGGGCGGACGTCGCGCCCGCGTCCCCGACGCATCGTCGAGCCGCGTCGGGACGCGGGCGGGGTCATGATTCCCCTACAGTCCGGGGAATTCACGTCATTCTCATCACGTCCCGACCCACCGCAAAATCCGCATTTCTCAGGACTCGTCATGGTTTGTCATGCCGCGCCGGCACGTCGCCGCGGCATCGGCCCCCGCGGTGGCGCGCGCTGTCTCGCGTCGATGCCCACGGTCGGCGCACGCGGTGGCACGGCCCGCGGCGGGCGCTCGGCGGCTCAAGGTGAGCGACCCGGGCCCGGCCGCGCGGGGGCGCGAGAGCCGCCGCCATGCCGCACGCGGCCCACGCCCGGCGGCGCCCGGGCTCAAAATCGCCAGGTCGCCGAGACGGACCCGGCCACGTCGGCGTTGCCCGCCGCGTCAAGGTTACTCGCCACCATCATGCCGAGCACGGCGTGCTTGGCCCACTGATACGACAGCCCCGCCTGCACGCCGAGGCTGTCGCGGCTCACCACGTCACTGCGCGTCGTAAAGGGCACGCCCGGCGCCGCGGCAAACGCCGCCCGCTGCGTCACCGCGCGGCCCAGCCACTCATGGTTCCAGGTGGCCTGCAGCTGCGCGCTCAGCGTCTGGCCGCCCGGCATCGGCCAAGCCGCCCGCAGCTCGCCCCCGACGCGGGTGCGCAACGACGTGAAGGCCGTGCCGTCGAGCTGCAACCGGGCGCCGTCACCCTGCGCCTCGCTCAGGCCGGGTCGGTACAGAACCGTATAGTCCATCGCGGCGAGCGCACCCACGCCGCTCGCCGGGGTCAATCGCCACCGCCAGCCGCCCCCCACCGTCGCCGACGCGGCGGCCCCGGTCCAGGTCCCACGCGGGGCCGCCGTGAAGCCGTTCACGGCGACGGTGCGATCGATCCGGGCGTCTTCGACGCCCACCCGCAGCGCGGCAAACGCATGCGGCCCGACGCTCGGCGCCGGCGCATAGCGGGCATGCACGCCCGCGTCGAGAGCGGTGGTCTTGCCGGCGCCGGGGGTGCGGCCGTCGAGGCGCGTCGACTGGCCGCTCACCGCCCCATGCACCCCGAGCCTCCAGGCCTGCCCGTCGCCGACGCGCCGCTCGAGGCCGAACACCACCCCATAGGTATTGCCGCCGGCCCCCGCCATGTCGGCGGCGCGCGCGCGCCAGTAGCCGGCGCCGAACGTGGCCGCGAAGGTCCGCGCGGTCGTGCGCGGCGCGCCCCGCCCGGCCCCCGTGGGGTCCGTGCCCTCCCCGGCCGCGGTGACCACGTCCGTGATTTGCCGCTCGCGCAGCAGCCCGCCGGTGAACATCGCGCCATACGCGGCCGGGGTGAGCGGCGGCAGCGCCGTCGCGATATCACGGCCATCCGCGGCGGAGAAGTCGAGGGCCGTGACCAGCGCTTGCAGCTCCGCAGGGGCGGCACCCGCGAGTCGGTCAAGCGTCGCGCCGACCTGCCGGCTGTTGCCGTCTGTGGCGTAGCGCGTGTAGGCGTGGGCCGCACGCGTCACCGCCACGCGATAGGCGGTGTCGCTCAGCGCCGTCGCGCTCGCCGTGAGCGTCGGCGAGGCGAGTAGCGTGGTGAGGTCGGCAAAGCGGCCTTGGGTCGCGCCGGCCTGCAGCCAGGCGCTTGATGTGACGCTGAAATCGTGGGCGTACCAGCCGCGTTGCGGCGCGATCGCGAGCGTGCCGTCCAAGCTCGCACGCCCCGCGACCACCAGTTGGCTAAGGCGCGCGTCGCTTGACACGGTGGCGAGCAGGCGCCCGGTGCTCGTTTGCGTGTAGTCCCCGGCGACGCGCATGGCGCGCCCCGGCGCCCCCGGCGCGACGGTGCCCGCGTTGGTAAAAAGGCCGGCCGCGTCAAGCCGGTACGTGCCGGGGCCGGCAAGCGTCGCGCCCGGGGCGACCCGCACGTCGAACACGCGATGCTCACCCTGGAGCTCGGTGGTGCCGCCCAGCAGGTTGACCGACAGATTGGCGCCCGTGAGGTGGCCGTCAAAGCGCAGCGCGAAGTTCGCATCCGGCGCGTCGGTGGCCCGTCCGCCGACGTCCGGCGTCCGACCAAACGTCAGGTGGGTCAGGCGCAGGGCACCGTTGGCGTCACGCTGCGCATAGTACGACAGCACGTCGCCCTGCAGCACCGTCGCGCGCATGAAGTTGATCTGCGCCACGTAGCCGCTCTCGGACAGCAAGAGCGACGCCCGCCGGCCCGCCACCCGCCCCGTGATGTCGACTTGCGTGACGAGCGGTCCGGCCAGCTCGGGCAGCAGGGGGTCGCGCACGCCGTCAGTGGTGTGGACATACAGATACGAGCCTCGGTAGTCACGCGCGTCGCCCATGGCGTTATGGCCGAAGTCGAAGCTCAGCGCCACGCCGTTTGCGCCCAGCGCCTGCACGTCACCGCGCTGCACCAGGGTGTGCTCCTTGCCGTAGGCGAACATCACGCCGCGGCCGTTGACGCCGTCGGCATAGATACGCGTGCCCGGCAGCACGATGAGGTGGTTCGCTTGCCCGTCCACCCGGATGCCCGCACCGCCCGCGCCGAGGCTCAGGAGGTCCGCGCGCTGGGCAATCGTGTTGCGGCTGCCGTAAAGATGCAAACCGAGGCCTTGCGCGGCCGTATTGTAGGTGTTGGCCACGTAAGCGGTGCCGTCGGCGGTGCGGCCAAAGAACGGACGGTCGTTGATGTCGGTGGCGCCGTCGCCGTAGTAGGAGCGACCGAAGAAGTTACGCCGGTCGATGGCATAGCCCATGTCCTGCAGCGCGGCGAGCTCCGCTTCCATGAACGCGGTGTAGTTACGATACGGCTGGTGACTCATCAAGCTGTTCTTCAGCTCGATGTGCGACAGGATGGGCGAGTCATACAGGCCGTCGAGCAGGGCCCGCACGGGCAGCCCCTTCATGGCGCTGCCGGTCAAGACGTCCGAGACATGCGTCCCCGCGAAATAGCCGCGCTCGGTGCGGATATCAAAGGCCGCGGGATCGACGGGCCCGGTGTTAAGCGGCGTGAGAATGGTCTGCCCGGGCCGCGCGGCGTTGCCGTGGTCATCGTGCAGATGCGCCGCCCAAGCGTCGAGCACGCCGCCGAAGGCGGTGCTCGGCGCCCCCCCGGCGACGTGCCGCGCACCAGATCGGAGCCAATCCCCAAAGCGTGCGCCACTTCGTGAACCAATAGCGTATGCAGGTGGGCCTGGGCGTCCGTCGGCACTTGTGAGGGGAGGAACGGGCTCGGGGAGAACGCCATTTTCCCGACGGTGATCTCGCCGTGGGCCTGTTGATAACGCGCGGCGGCCGCCGGATGATTTTGCAGCGCGGCTTGGACGAGGGTCGGATTCTCGCTACCCGCGCCGAGCGGCGCCGTCTCGAGGAAGACATGCGGGCTGTAGGCATGCACGTCGTCCTCGGTGGCGCTCGTGCCGATGTTCAGGATCGCCGGGGTGCGGCCGGGCGTGACCTGAAGGAGGTCCGCCCAGTGCTTCAACGCCCCTGCCGTCTGAGCCTTTTGCGCGGGCGAGAGCGGGCCGGTTGAGAACTCGGGGGTGGTGTTGTCATCGGCATAGGCATACGCCCGGTCCTGGGCCGAAAACAAGCGCCCCACCAGCACCCGGTTGCCGCGCGCGTCGTCGATGAACAAGTCTTCGGTCGCCTGCGCCGGCGAGCCCATCAAACCGAGCACGGCCGCCGCGTTGGCCGTCAACCAAGTCGTCCTCATTTCGTACTCCGTGTGATGGCCGGTCAGGACGCTCAGGGGGCGTTGACGGCGCGCCACGGTCGCGAGGGTCGTCCTCGGCGCCGGTAGGTCTCAGACGCCTCCGGCGGCGAGCCACAGGCCCGCAACTGTCGGGGGGGAATGTCGCGGGGGGAATGTCGTCACGCCGTCGCGCCGCCCCATCGCGCCCCCCTCCGTGCCACCTTGAGTGTCGTACGCTCATTGTCGCCAGCCGCGCGACGTTGCGGGCTCGGGCGAACACCTGAAATGCCCGCCGGGGGCGGCGCCGCGTGACGCCGCAGCGCACGCGGATCACGGGCGCCGCCGCACCCGCGGTGGACGGGGCTCGCGCATTCGCCAAGCCGGCCGGTGAGGTCGGAATCGATGGGGTCCGGCGGGAAAGACTTCTTCGCTGACCCGCACAGTCCATGGCGGCGTGGCACAAACGAAAACACCGGTGTCCTGTTGCGGCAATCGTGCCAAAGGCACCGGCCTATCCCGGTGGCGCGCTCGGCGGATCCCGGGCGTGGCAAATACGCTCAACGCCGGACCTCGGAAATCCCTCGACCGGAAAACGCCTGCGCAGGCGCTGGAGGAATTTCGGAACGCGCCTCAACATCCGGTGTTGCGCCGACCCGAGGAACCCGCCTCGCGAGCCGCGATCGATATGCTGAATCGGGCCGAGCTTCGGCCGTCGGATCAAGACGGCGCGAAACAGCGCCTGCATCGCCCGGTACTTCGTCATGCGTGCGCTCATCGCATAGCCAACGATTTCGCCACTGTACAAATCCCTCAAACCGGCAAAATATAACCGTCCTTCGTCGGCACGACGTATGGGATATCGCCACACCATGCCTGCACGGGCGCCCCGACGCCGGAATCCTGCCGCAGCAGGTTCGGTGCGACGGGCAAGTCGTGCCCTACATGGGTCGTGGCCTTGAACCTAGGCGTCTGCCTGCACCGCAGGCCCGATATCCTACGTAAGCGTTTTATCCGACATATACCCGCCTGAATACCATGGCGCTCAATAGGTTTTTTTGCAGGCACTCGGGGCCACCTTCGCGCGTGCGCTGACGGGCCGCGAGAATTTTTCTTGGAGTCGGGCCTGGCCCGTTTCGAGGGCGAGCGCTTGCCTCCGCCGTCATAGCCACTGATCTAAACACCCGGCATTCCGCACATCGATAGCACCGGCCGGTTTTGTCGCATCTGTTCGGTCACGTCGTGCCTCACCGGGATTCTCGCGCGGCGTACGTCGGGAATTTTCTAACAGTTCGCGCGCCCTCTTCACTTCCGCCCGTTCTCGCCGGACGCATGCGAGCTCGGCCTCAAGTTCCGTTTGCGGGTTCTGCTCTGTGCCGACTGCCTGCGGCTTGCCCGCTTTCGTTCAACGGACCCGGTTCGCCGACGTCTTGGGAGGCACCGACAGCCGCCGCGCCGCCTCCGAAATGCCGCCCCTTCACTGAGCGCCAGCTTGACTGCCTGCTCACGAAATTCGCTTGTGCAGACCGCCTCGGAACTCGATTCATGCATGCCCCCGTTTCACGGTGGTACGAAACGTTGACCTTTACTTTTTTCGACCGCCCTCACAGCTGCAGACTTGTATGCAATGGAATTACCTTAAAGCAGTAAATAATTCTATTTAGAAAATTTACCTATTATCTCGCCCGGAGGCGGTGCCGACAGTTTTTTACTTACAACGTCACGGGCAGTTTCAATAAACTCTGGAGTTTTTATTAAATTAGTGTATTCCTGGTTAATACCAAATTTAGTATCATGTGTCGTGTAAGGGGGAGCCGTATGAGCCGACGCGTAATCGAGATAATCGTTATAAGGCAGGCAAACATTCATCCAAGGATCGATCGCCATTTTTAAGGAGTGGCCATTAACCCGTACTTTTACGACGCAAAAAGCATGATCTTCGCCATCACGCTTTTCGTAGCGGTCCTCGTTGGTTTTATTGTTGGATAACGCGTGAAACATTTCAGTCTCAATACTGACATCGGTAAGTCCTTGCTCGGAAAAAAACACCAATGCACGCGATCGCGCAAAGGCGGCCGCCGCCAATGTCATTTCAAAACAATTTCCAGTCGACGTTTCCAATGAAGCTTGCATTTTGCCTAGGAGTTTTTTAGCCGTCATTGGTTTGAAGCGTGGCACATTTGTCATGGGAAGCTCAATTTCCGGAGCAAATTCTCTTCGATACTCGTTTATGATTTTTGCATACGTTTCAGATTCTTGCCGCAATTTCGCTTTTTTTTCCTCATCGTCTGCGGCAGCAGCCTCAACGGCTTTTCGGGAACCCGAGTTCGGAAGCCATGCGCTGATCACGGCCATACAATGGTGGCCGAAGGCGAGCGCGGCGTTGCGTTCTTTCACACCGGAATGGGACGCCTGAACCCGGCGCAGGTCTAAACTCAGAATGTTCTGCGGCGGCAGCGGGACGGCATCGGGTGCATATGCGGGAAGGTCGTCCAATCCCCGGGGGGTACTGTCCCAGATCTTGTTATCGGCATCACTGGGCGGTTCAATGAGGATCCCGGCCCGGCGGAATATTCTTGCGATTGCGTTCAAAATGGTATCGATAAAGCTCTCTGTGCCCTGCATCAGGCGCGCTTTGAGATCGGCGGCAGGCGTCTCCAGAAGAAAGCGCTCCACCTTGCCGAGCAATGCGAACGTCTTCGTATCGCCGCGCACGAGCCGGAGGGCGATGACAACCCGGGCTTCAAGTATCGGTGTTTCGGCCTGCGCCGATCTGATGGTCTGACGGTTGTCGTTCTCATAACTTGCCCATTGCGTGGTCTTGTGGACCATCACTTCGCCGTGATGTCCCAATGCAATGTGCGTTCTGCTTACCGGCACGCCATTCATCCGATCACCCAGGGCTTTTTGGACAGCGGTCTGTTCAAGCGTCTCAAACTCCTCGTCGCCCAATTGGGCTGCAATATTTCGCGCCGCGGCCCTGGCGGCGTCGTTATCGGCGCCGTTGCCCATCAGGGTCCCCTCGAGACGATTTGCAATGCGGTCGAGTACCACCGCGCCGCGCGCCGCAGGATCCCCGTCCGGAATGTCTGTAAATTCGATGAACGCGTGTTTGTCCTCTCCGCTGATCGAGATCGACAAGGGTTCGGCCGGCCGACCTGCACCACCGAGAAACCGTTCGGCGAGGCGAGTGTAGACGCTCTCGGGCCAGTCTTTGTTCGCTTTCGGCGTCACCGAAGCGTTCAATATCGTGTGGAACACGGGGAATTGATTGGCACCTGCGCGGATGAACGTCATAGTGATAGTTGGCCGTTGGCGGCAATGAACATTGCTTAAGCGGACATATCCACAGCGACATCGGCGCGCGGCACAGTCCGGCTCATGAGCGGGCCGCTCCGCTGCGCAACAAGCTCGCCGTCGCGGTCGGGCCCTCCGCTGACAGTGTCGGCTGGCGCCATGAGCGCCGACATAGGGCAAATACCTGAGGTGGTCCCCGGGTTAGATGAGAGTCCGGGGCAATCGCACGAAAGATCAACTGTCCTGAGAGGCACGCCGGCGCCGGCGAAATCAGGTGTTCACCCGAGAGCGGGGGGCACCGCGCGCCCGACAATGGAGCGTAATTCTTCACTGTGGCGGGGACGGCGCCGCGGCACCATGGCGCGTTTGGCCGGCCCCGCCGGGCAGGCCCCCGTGAGGTCCGTTACCGTACGACCATGCTCGGTCCTGCGCCCCGCACCATGCCAAAGATATCGCCGTGAACACTCGCCCCGTAAGGTCCACATCGCCGCAAAAAACCCCCGTTGCCAGCCCGGTACATGGCGGCGCGGCACCCGACACGGTGACCGACGAAAACCGCCTCGCACAACAGCAACCCCTGCGCGACGCCTTTGAGCAGTATGAAACGGCCAAGCTGCGCTATGCGCGGGCTGAAAACGAAGCCATCAGACTTTGCCCGCGCCATCACGCTGATGATATGTCGGCGCAGACCCGGCAAGCCCAGGCCGCGCTGGCGGCGTGGCAGGAAGAGTTCAAGGGGTTGTCACGGGCGCATGACGACGTGGTGAGCGCTCACACGGCTTACGAAAATTGGGGGGACGTGGACGACGCGATGCGCCACGTACTCACCCAAGAGCGCGAATGTATTGACTTCGACTTCAAGTGTAAATCCAGTTTGTTTGGACAACGTCTGAGCATTCTTTCCCAGCCGGAACACCTGCCCGTCAGGGACGTTACAGCATTCGAGACGACAAAAATCAAGTACCAACGCCTCAAAGACGCGGTGCAGATGTTAATAAATAATTTTCGCCAACAAATCAATAGTCAAAATGCCATTGATATCCCACATATCAAAGCCATATCAAAGGAAATCGACAGTAAATTGTCGAGCATGAACGTTTTGCACCAACACCTGCACGACACCTCCCATCCCGGAAATGAATCTGGCGAGAAAGCGCTGAAGGCCATTGAAGATGAGCATGAACTATCGGCATTCGAAGCGGAAAATACGCTGGCGGAAATCAGACATCTCTTGACTTTCGCGACTCCGGGTAACGAACTTGATTATACCGATGCTTCCGGCGTTAAAAGAATTTTAATCCTGACGCACGATTCCGCTGCTCACACTGCGTGCGTCAAAGTCCCCGACACGGGGCTGTACGACGGTGGGTGGGCGGGCCAACCCCACGGCAAGGGCACAGTGTCCTTGTATAACGGGAGTCGATATACGGGGGATTGGCGCGACGGTCGTCGACACGGGAAAGGCTCACATATATGGCCCAATGGCATTCAGTACACGGGGATGTGGGCCGAAAATGTTGCGCACGGCGACGGTATTTTTGACCACCCTGCTGGCTTAACCACCCGTCTCACTCTCCAAAACGGCGTCTGTGCCCGCATCGCGGAAGGTGCAGGAAACCGCGACTGGTTCAATCAAATGATGCTGGATGCTGTCGACAACGGTGCCCCCGAAGGGTATGCCGAATCAGCGCTGCTGCTCACCGCACAGGACATGGGGCCGCTCTCGTCCAACCCTCAGAACGATTCGCAAGCCTACGTCGATTATCGAAACGCTATGCTCGCCCTCGTCAAACGCGCCCATCAATGGATGCTGTGCTCCGAAGCGGATCGCGCGCGGGCGTGGCAAGACAATTTAAAAATCAATGGTAACGGCATACTTTTTAACCCAAGCATGCTGTTTCATTCGATAAAAATTGAAATTCTCCCCCCTGTCGAAGAGGGCGGTCGATACGCCCTAACCCTCTTCAATTCCGGCAAGGGATTGTTGCTTCACCCGTACAGCATTGACACAAAGAAATTCGAAACGCGGCTCAGTGTCTATATTAACTCGGAAAACGAACAAACGCTCCGGGATATATTTTTATCAAGAGAAAAACTTGATATCGGATTTATCTATCAATTTGCACTGCAGCACAGAAGTGAGCCCCCGTCGCAAAACCGCGACGCTCAGATCGGCTATGGATCAGTTTACCAATCCCCTCAATCCTCTGAAAATTGCTCGATAAAAAGCTGGATGGCGGTGTTTAAAAACAAAGCTCTCCAAATGAATGAGAAACTAGGTCTGTCGCATTACAATCGTTTTCGAAACGAATTTCTTAAGCATGCCTTGACTTTAGAATTGGAGACATCAAGCTTTGCTTTGCTGCGTGGCGAGGCACCGAAAAATGATGTGAAAGCCATCGCGCGCGTTCACTATCGCACGATCACAAGACTCGGCGACATTGCGGCCACGGCGACCCGACTGTTTCCCGGCCTACTGATCGAGGGTTTTTTCGCACAGCATGCCGCGCAGCTGTATCCTCGCGACACCGAGAAACAGCAGGCCCTGGTGGCCTTGACCTCTCTCGAAAAAATGAAAGACCTATCACAGGCCATCCTCTCCGGGAACGGATGGCTACTCACTGACGTGCTGCGCGCGGCCGCCTTCTCCAAAATCATCAAGCGAGAATTGCAGACGCAGGCACTGACGTCACACTAATGTGGCGCAGAAGGCGGCAACCCTGTTGAGTCAGCGCCATCCGTCGGCGGCGCGTGAGCCGCCCACACGCCAAGGATGCCTCCAAGGCGCGCATGTGCCGCGAGACGGGCCCGCGCGTGAGTCTCGGGTGAGAGGCCGCGCATTCAACGCATTGATGCCGGGCCACACTCGCGAAGCCGGCCCGTTTCTCCCGCGAGAGGACGGATCCTGTAGCAGGCCGGGGTGCCGTCGTGGCGCCGGGCGAGGGCGTGCGAGCGCGCATCCCTGTGGGGGCACGGGCGCGCGGAGCGCGTCCCGCCCCGCCGAACGCCGGACGACCCGTCGTCGGTGAAGGTGGCCCGTGAGCGATCCGGCGGGCGCGCGAGGGTGGCGTGCGCTACGCGGGCGAAAGAAACGGCATCCGCGTCGTCGCTGGGGTTCCGACACCGCCCACCGACGTCAGTCCACGCGGATGCCGTCAACCGTCGCGCCCATGGCGCGTGCAAACCGTGCCGTGGCGCACGGCCACCGCGCAGCAGAGGCAGACACTACGCTGCCACGGACACAATATAGGCGATACGGCGCGTCCCGATCTCAGCGACGATCAGCAGCCGTCATGCCGTGCCCCTGAACGTTGGCGGGAATCCCACGCCCGCTGCGCCCTGTGCCGGGCGGCATGCCGCGTTGGCCCCCTAAATGCCCATGCGAGGGCGTCTGACGCGATGTACGTGGGGCCTGCCGCGCGGGCACTGGCAACCGCGCGGCCCGCCGCGACGCGGCATCGCATCGTGGCGCCGATAGCGCCGCGGGCCATATGCGGGTCATCCGCATGACCGCGCGCGTGTAGACGCGGGCGGCGTTCACGTAGGCATTGGCTGCGGCGATGCACCAAGAACTGACCCGTCGAGGGGTTCGGCGTGCCGGTCCTCGGGCCGGACGCCGACGACCTGCGCGGCGTAATTCGCTTCCTGCAGTTCCATGCCCGCGGGCGTCAGGCGCCATACCGAAAAGACGGTCAAGTTGGCGCTTGCAATCTCGGCGGGTAAGCTGCCCTCGGCGCCCCCCCAGCTAATCCCGTGGGCGCCCTCGGGATCAAATTTGAAATCCCAGCAGTGCTCGAGCGTGACATCGGGCGGCGCCTTTTCGGACGCCGGCAGGTCGCACTTGATATGGGTTTTTCGACCGCCGCCGAGGCGCTCGAAGGTGATGGCACCATGACCTTGGATGACCGAGAACGTGCCGCCGTGCCCCGATTGCGTGACCGCATCGAGCATGCGCCGCCGCATGACATCGTCGGTAAAGGTGGCGACAATCCAAGCGATCACCGTATCGGCCATGGTCTCTGACAATGCGTGCGCGACAGTCGCCAAGTCTTGCGCGGTGAAGGCTTGCGTGGCGAACGCGTCGAGGTTGACGCCCGGGCGCTGCAGGTCAACCTTTTCGAGCAACTGCCGAATTTGCGACGGCAGTTGCAGCGTCCCCAGCGCCGCCCGGTTAGCGCTCGCCCATTCGTGCAGTGCCTGGTAGGCCTTTTTGACCCGTGTGAAGGCCACGGCGGTCGGCGTCTCGGCCAATCGGTCGGGCAGGTCTATCGTGATGTGGGAGGGGGCCGCACGGAGTTCCCGGCGCAGGTCAAGCTTCGCCTGAGCGCGCAACGCGGTGTCATCGAGCTCGGCCTGCTTGCCGCGTATAAATATTTCGCCGTAACACAGGCTCTCCGGGGGAATCTGACACTGCCATGCCACCTTGTGCGCCGTCTGGAACTGCTCGTAATGGCGCTTGCCGAGCTCGCACCCGCGCTGCGCGAACGCCAGCACCGCGTTCTCCGCCTCCGAATCCCATGGGTCCAACCGCTGAGAGCCAAGCACTTGCACATTGTTGGCAAACACCGTGGTGCCACTCAGTCGATATTTGGCCATGCCATTGGCCCACCGCTTCCAGCTCTGCCGCGCGGCGACGCAAGTTGCCGCTTGCTCGAAGGTCGCCAGGCTGACGAGCGCCGGGCGCACGGGCGCTCGCCCGGGCGTGCCCTCTCCGGGGTGGCGCTCGTCGAACACAATGCCTTGCGCCCCCAGCGCGACCTTGAGCCACTGGACGAGGGACGCGAACAAATCGGGGGGGGCCGGCACCCCGTGGGCGTCCTTGAGCGCAGCAAGCGCACCAGGCGTATTGGCCTCGTTGCGCTCACGCACCTCGGCGTGGTCGACCCTCGCCTCGATCACCCAATTCTGATCCGCCCCGAAGCACCTGGCGGCGAGGTGCCATAACCATAAATCGCCGCGCTTGGCCGAAAACGTCAACGCCACATCCACCACCCTCACCAAGACCGGATCTTTCTCACTCTTGGCCTCCGGTGCCACGTACGTCGTCGTCTTGTGGAAGGTGACTTTGTCGCCGTCGATACGCACGTCGACGGCTTGTTGAAACACGCATGGATTCGCCCGCGCCTCGTGCAGCGTGCTGCCCGCTTTCAAGAAAGCGTCGCGCCCGAGTTGGCTGGCGATGACTTCGGCCTGTAAGGAGGCGATCAGCTGCGGCACGCCGGCACTCACGAACTGGTCCTCGATACGCTTGGCCAGCGCCCGCACGAGCGCGCGACCTTCTATGCGTGGTCCGCAGCCCTGCATCTGGCCGTTCGGCGCATCGAGCGGCTGCCCATCGACCGTCAGCATGACGCTCGGCCCGTCAGGACAGGCGGGCGGTGCATCCTCGCGCGGCCGCAAATAGAGGTGCGCCACACGCGTGCACGCGTCATCGAAGGGCTCCGGCGCGAGCTCGAATCGTTGCTCCAGCGTGCCGACGAACGCCGCGTGCCGGCCGCACAACGCCTTGGTCACACTCATGCTGCACATCTTGACGCTCTCCTTGCGCAGTCTCGCGCGCCGGCGCGCGCGTCCTGCGATCACGCGTCCCCGCGCGAGGCAGCACGGCAGGTATATTTTTCGACGGTGTCGTCGACGATAAAGTCGCAGCGGATGGGGCGCCGTCGTCTCGATCGCGGCAGACATTTTGCCGTCATTGTCGGCGGCTTGCGCAACGCCGCCATCGGGTGAACACCTGAAGTGTGCGCCGCCGCCGACAGCCCGGGTTCGGCCGCCGCGGGAGCTCACCCGGTGCGGGGCCTCCGCCCGGCGAGGGGAAGGCGGCTCGTCCCGCCCGATGACTCTCGTCGTGTGCCCGCGGCCCGCGAGGGCGTGGCGCAGCGGCCAAGTCGTTTGACCTGGCGCGCCCCGGGCGCCGCGCTCAAAATATGCGTGATCAGAAGCCAAGAAACGGCGCTGGAACGGCTCTTCCCGGAGGGCAAAGCGAGGCGTGGAATCGCTTTCTCGTGACGCGCGCGGACAAGCGCCGGCAGACCTCCAACGTGCGCCGGCACGGCAGAATCCGGGAAGAAATTGTCGGGCCTATGGACGTGTCCCGTACGAGCGCGTTGCGGCCTCGGCAAGCGATAGGGACTCGAAGCCGCGACGGAGCCGCGGAAAAATGAGCGCACGTCCGCTGAATCGAGCTCGAGCGCTGAGCGCTGAGCGCCCATCAGGTATCTCACGCCGTCCGATGACGCGGCGATGCGATGCGATGCGATGCACCAAGCGGCATGCGGCGTGCGGCATGCGGAGCTGTACGCGATCACGCGGCAAGGTGACACGGCCCCCGCGCTCGCACGTTGCCCGGTGCGCCGCCGCGCCGATCCGCGCCGCGCGTGCGTCAGCGTCCGCGTGTTCGCTCGGCTTGTTTGGCGCGTCAGCTCTCGGGCCGAGCCGGCGCGCTCGTGCCTGCGCTGCGAACCGGACGATCCGGATCCTCGCCACTTGCTCATCGCTTTCGCCTTACCGCAACCATGCCGGCCTCGGAGTGTTTTTCGAGGTGCCCTCCCGCAGCCCGCGACCGCGTCCGGCGATGGCGATGGCGATGGCAAAGACAACGACAACGCGGTGACATGCGTAGCAAGAAGGCGCCCGTCTCTTGAGACGGACCTCGGTAATGCGGCTCAACCGGCGACTGTCCGCGCGATCCCCCGTCGAGTTTTACGGCTGCGCCGCCCTCAACGCATTGGCTCGCAACCCGGAGTTAATCGTGAGAGTCGACCCGGATTGACATCGGGCGTCCTATTATCGGGGTATTCGCGCGCTGCGAACACGACCGGCTCATCGCGCACGGGCGGTACGTCACGCGGCTTTGGCCGCAAATGGCCCGGGCGGTTGGACGCGTTTTGCGAGCAAAGGCAGGCCGCGTGCCGCGTAATCTGATGTTGATAAGACCTGGTGCGATCGATCTTTATTTTTCCACTGCCCGGGGAGGGGCGTTGAAAATGACCAACGAGCCTCGCGCAATCTTGAGATTTCTCCTGCTGCTCCTGCCGGTCAATTTCCTGCTCGGAATCGACCGCAATGCGATGAGCATCGCCTATTCCGAAATACAAAAATTGCTCGCCATCGATTTCGTCACCGTGTCGGCGATCGTCGTTGCTTCTACGTGGTTTTACGCTCTTCTCCAGATTCCGGCGGGCTGGCTGTCGGGCCGAATGGGGCCGCGACTGACCCTCGGTGTGGCCTGCTTGGCCTGGTCGATGGGGACGCTGCTGACGCCCCTGCAAACCACCGTCATCGGCATGGTATTCGCGCGCACTGTCATGGGCGTCGGCCAATCGCCGGACTGGTCTGCCAGCGTGATAGCGGTGAGCCAGTCATTCCCTGAGCGCCGCAGGCGCCTGGGCAGCGCTCTGCTGCTTGGCAGCCTCTATCTGGGGACGGCACTCAGCGGACCCGTCACCATGACGCTGATGGCCAAATGGGGTTGGCAAAATTGTTTCTATCTTTACGGCGTCGTGGGCCTGGTCCTCGCGCTGGCGGTACTTGCCTTCTACCGGGATGAGCCGCGCGCCCGAACCGCCCGGAGGGAAAACGGGGGTGCCGTTCCGTCGATATGGCGTGTGCTGAAAGACCGCGCCGTCACGTGTATCGCCCTGTATTACTTTTGCGTGCTGTCGATTCAGGCGTTTTTTCACATCAGCTTTGTCGATTACCTGATCAAATTTCGCCATGTTGAGAACACCACGCTGCCCTTCGTATTGTCAGGTCCTTGGTTGGCGCTGTATGGCTCGGTTCTGGGGTGGGGATTTGTCTTGCGCACATCGACGGTGCCCGGTGGCAGGGGACGATGTTGGCACAAGAACATGAGCGGACTGGCCGCGTTGGCCTCAGGCCTCTTGCTCGCGGCAGGGATGCTCTGTCCAGGCGTCGTAGCGGGCATCATGCTAATGTGCCTGGCGATGGTCTTCGTGGGGCTCTGTCAAGTCACGATCTGGCCACATATCCAAGCGCACGGCAAATCTGTCGGCATCATAACGGGATATGTCACTTTCCTGGGGAATATGGCCAGCACCCTGGTGCCGGTCATCATGGCAAAGCTTGTCGTCGCGACCGGATCATGGCGCAGTGGCGCGCTCGTGCCGCTTTTTGCCGCTTTGGGCGGCTTCTTCTTTTGGTCGGCGTCGATCAGAGTGATGCCCCCCCCCCGGTGTCAGAATAGCGGTCCTGTCTGAACATGCTTATTAACGAGCGCCGCAGGTGCGGGTTCGAAGCGAGACGAACCTGTTCTATTGCGTTCAAGGGGAAGGCGCTGTCGAAGGCCTTGCAGCGCGGAAGCGACACGGTTGGCACGGTTGGCGCGGTGGCGGACGAATCGGACGCCCCCGTGCTGACACCACGTGAAGGGAGGAGACGTGCCGCCGCCACGAACCGAGCGCTCGGACGCGGTGCCCCCAAGACGATTGGAAGACCGGACGCGGCAGGAACGGCTGATGGCCTTGCAGGAGCGCCACGGGCGGGTCGACAAAGCATCGAAGGGCCGGTGTCCGGAGCGGCGCGTGTTTGCGCGTCATTGACGCAGTGGCACGTGGATTTTGCGCCGGCGAGGCCGCCGCCAGGGAGCGCGAGCGCGCAAGCGGCGCGGGATCTGAAGCAGTCCAATGCCGAGCTGCAGCGCGATTTCAACGCAAGGAGAAGGCGCCGGCTGAAGCGGCGGCGCGACGGGTGCCGCAAAAAAATACCGCGCGCTGTTCGAGGGCGCGCTCGAATGACGGCCGCGCAAGAGCGCAAAACATTGTTCGGTCTGATCGACATGACGGCCCTGGCCGGGGCTTGCCAAGCACACGCGTGCCCGATGGGGGCGCCGCGCGCGCACCGTTCAGCGCCGGCGGCGCGGCGAACCTAACGCAGTGCACAGGCAAACGTGAAAAGCGCGAGAGCCGCGCCATACGCTGTGCGCGCCTCAAGCTCCTCGATACGCTGCTGCTCTGGCGTGAGGGCCTAGCTCTGAGGGATAACACCCCGGCGCTCAAGCTGGAGCCGACCCACCCATCGGCGCAATACGGACTCGGCAACGCCGACAGAACGGCATGCATCCACGTGGCGGTAGCTCTGATCAAGGTCCGGTGCCGCAGCGTTGCGTTTGAACTCAAGGCAAAACGATCGACGTTGTTTCGTCATCAGACACCTCTTCACGGCGAGCATTCTCGCCTAAATGAGTGTTCAGAGGGATTGGATCACTGTACTCCACCCACACCGCGAAACTCGCTTCTTTCATTTCGAACCCCGCGGGCGTCACACTCCAGGACGACGCGGTACTGACTTCGGCGAGTTTGAGTTCTCCCGGTTGAAGCACGGTCTCACCCCATAGCATGTGCCCCGCATTGCTTTTCCCTGGTACCAACGCCCTTCTCGTGCCGTATTCGATGGTCGCGTTGCGCGGCGCCTTGTCCGAAGGGGCGGATTGGATGTGAAGCGTTCTTCGGAAGGCTGCCTGACTCAGCAGGTTGGGGCAACCCTCAGGGGCCTGTCATTAATTTCGTGTTTGAGGCATAACATGTCGCCAAGGAGTGACTATGCCTCGCTGGAGCGGCCCCATGAAACACCGGACACAGCGACCCACTTACAATAACGGGTAGGCATAAGACTGTGTTTTTGACTAACACCAAGCAGGAAGTGATGGAAGTGTTGACGGGCCCAGAGCGCCGGCGTCGCTGGACGGCGGAGCAGAAACTGTCGATGGTTCGCGAGAGTTTCGAACCGGGAAAATCGGTTTCAATGGTCGCGCGCCATTACGGCGTGAACCCGAACCAGCTATTCCACTGGCGCAAGCTGTACCAGGACGGTAGCCTGTCAGCGGTCAAGGCTGGCGAAGAAGTGGTTCCGGCATCGGAGTTGGCTGATGCGCTCAAGCAGATTCGCGAGCTGCAACGGATGCTCGGCAAAAAAACAATGGAGAACGAGATTCTCCGGGAAGCAGTTGAATACAGCCGAGCAAAAAAATGGATAGCGCACTCGCCCTTGCTGCCGGAGGACGGCCAGTGAAACTGGTCTGTGAAGTTCTCGGCGTGTCGCGCTCGAACGTATCGGCACGACTGTCGCGTCCGGCGACGTGGCGCGATGGCCGGCAATCAAGGCCGACCGACGACGAAACTGTAGTCGAGGAAATCCGCCGTGTCGTCGGCGATTTGCCCAGCTATGGCTACCGGCGGGTTTGGGGCACGTTGCGCAACGAGCGCGTTGCAGTTGGACTGGCGCCGTTCAATGCCAAGCGCATTTATCGCATCATGCGAACGCATGGGCTGCTGACGCAGCGCCGACCGATTGCGCCGCGAGCCCACCGTCGACATGATGGCAAAGTGGCCGTCGCGCGCAGCAATCAGCGATGGTGCTCGGACGGCTTCGAGTTCCGCTGCGACAACGGCGAGCCGCTGCGTGTGACGTTTGCGCTGGATTGCTGCGACCGAGAAGCGATGAGCTGGGCGGCGACGACAGCAGGCCACAGCGGCGACATTGTGCGCGACGTGATGCTGGCCGCAGTGGAAAATCGGTTCGGCAACGAGGTGCATACGCCGTCCGAAATCGAGTGGCTGAGCGACAATGGTTCGGGCTATACGGCTGACGATACGCGCCGGTTTGCGATGAACATCGGACTAAAGCCATTGACCACGCCCGTGTGCAGTCCGCAAAGTAACGGCATGGCCGAGAGCTTCGTGAAAACGATGAAGCGCGACTACGTCGCCTTCATGCCGAAGCCGGATGCTGCAACCGCTGCTCACAATCTGGCCATTGCATTTGAGCATTACAACGAGAAGCACCCCCATAGCGCGCTGAAATACCGCTCGCCTCGCGAGTTCCGGCGCTCGATGGATTCAGCAACCTTAGTGTGATGGTGTGTCCGGTTTTACAGGGTCAACTCCACTCGCAAACCGAAGACCCCGCCGGTAGAGCTACCGGCAATTCCCGCTGAATTGCTTGAACAATTCGGTAACGGCCCGATGACGGCCGAAGCCATCCACGCCGCGACGCTTGCGCTCAAGAAGGCGCTCATAGAACGCGCGCTGGGGGGCGAGCTCAATCACCATCTCGGCTACGCGCCTGGCGCGGCCAAACCGGCCAGCGTGACCAATCAGCGCAATGGCAAAGGCGCCAAGACGGTTCTGACTGAAGGCGGCCCGATTCGCATCGGGGTGCCCCGCGACCGTGATGGCAGCTTCGAACCACTGTTGATCCCCAAACACGAACGACGCTTTACAGGCTTCGACGACAAGATAGTCGCCATGTACGCCCGGGGTATGACCGTGCGCGAGATTCAGGGCTTTGTTCTGGAGCAGTACGGCACCGAGGTCTCGCCCGAGTTCATCAGCTCAGTCACTGACGAAGTGATGGCTGAAGTCACGGCGTGGCAGGCTCGGCCACTTGAGCCGATGTATCCGGTCGTGTTCTTCGACGCGCTGCGCGTGAAGATCCGCGAGGATGCCGTCGTGCGTAACAAGGCCATTTATCTCGCGCTGGGCATTCTGCCCGACGGCACGCGCGACATCCTGGGCCTGTGGATCGAGAACACCGAGGGGGCCAAGTTCTGGATGAAAGTGTTCAACGATCTGAAAACGCGCGGCGTGGGCGACATCCTGATTGCTGTGACTGACGGCCTCAAAGGCATGCCCGAGGCGTTAGCCGCGGTGTTTCCAGCGACGACGTTGCAAACGTGCATCGTCCACCTGATCCGCAACAGTTTGGATTACGCGAGCTGGAAGGATCGTAAGGGGCTGGCCGCCGCAATCAAGCCGATCTATACGGCACCAAGCGCCGAGGCGGCTCTGGCCGAATTGGACGCATTTTCCCAAGGGCCGTGGGGCCAGAAATTCCCGCCGGTCAGTGCCGCGTGGCGCAATGCCTGGGATCGTGTCATTCCGTTCTTCGCGTTCCCGCCCGCTGTGCGCCGGGTGATCTACACAACGAACGCTATTGAGAACATCAACTCGCAGCTTCGCAAGATCATCAAGACCCGAGGCCATTTCCCAACCGATGATGCGGCAACAAAGCTGATCTGGCTGGCGCTGCGTAACATCACCGCAGATTGGGGCCGCGCCGCTCAAGATTGGAAGACAGCTATGAACCAATTCGCTATCCTTTACGAGGATCGTTTCGTCCGGCCATCCGTGTAAACCTCAACCCCGCCTTGAACACGGAATTTCTGACACCCCCACCCTCAGCCGTCACCACCGCCATCGTCGCCAAATCGAAATGCTGCGTGAGCGCGTTGAACATGTGCCGCAGCATGTCAACGTCGGTAAATGTCTGGGTGAATTTTTCAATTAACGCCTGGTGCGCCTTCTCTCTTAACGCCTCTAAGATTTCACCAGGTGTCATGGTGCTCTGTCCCTGCGATGTTGACGTCGAAATCGGCACGTTAAGCGCCGCGAGCCGGCGCGTGAGCTCGCCCGGCACCTCCGATATGGCGTATCGATCCTTGAGTCCGACCCGGCGTTCACGGGACACCCAGGCCGACAACGCCTCGTCGGCCTCAAAGAACCCAACGTCCACCGGACTGCGCCCGTCCAGCTTGAGGTAATTGCGATCGCTGAGCAACGTACGCCGTATGTCCTTGCGAAGCTGCTCGAACACACTGTCCAAGGAGACACGAGTCTCGCGGCGTATAAATTGATCGGCATAAAGAAAGCTCGACGCGGGAACCCGGCGCTGGTATTTCAACGCACGTGCCTGCCGACAGACGAGGTAATCGCGGCTGCCGATATTCGTCCCTGTCTCTTGCCCTTGGGCAGTCACCGCCTTATCTCGTTTCGCGTCGCCCACCTGCTGGCTGGTCCCCACCGGCTTGCCGTCGCGCGTCACGACGACCTGGCGCAACACCCGGTTGTCGGCCGACATCTTGGCCTCATGCCGTCGATAGACGGCCGCCCCGTTGCTGCGGCCCCCGGGGCTTTGTTGTGCGCGCACGACGGCGAACGACGCGCCCTGCTCGAGTGTCGCAAAGTCCTCCATGCCCTCCAGCGGCGCGCGGCAGGGCGGTGTCCCGGCCGCGCCGGGCGCGCAGGCGCGCTCGTTGAACACGATGCCTTGGCCTCGCAGCATCGCGCCCAGTTCCGCGAAGTAGTCCGCAATCGCGTTCCAGCTCCAGCACGAGTTCGAGTTCGTGGGCGCGAGGAGTTCGTCCTTTAACGCGGCGTCGGTCAGGCCGCGCTGCCGCACTGCCACGTGCTCGACCCACGCCTCGATCATCCAACTCGCGCCGAACCACTTGACGAGGACGGAACCGATCCACGAATCATCGGGCTGCTTGGCCTTGAACGTCACCGTCACGTCCACCACCCTCACCAAGGACACGCCTGCAACGGCCTCCCCGCCCTGCCCGCCACACGCCCGGGGGGGGCACTGATTGGTTTGTTTCGTGGCGGTGACATCGGTCCCGGATCAGCCGCCTGCTGCGCACCGTCGGGATTCACCGCAAACGTCGTTGTTTTGTGAAAGCTCACCGTGCGGTCACGAATGAGGACATTAATGCCTTGCTGATACACGCGTTGCCCCTCGGGCGCGGCGCACAGCGCTTGGTCCGTATCCAAAAAGTCTTCCCGGCCGAGCTGGCTGGCGATGTCTTCCGCCTGATGGTACGCCACCTCGGACGGCACATTGGCACCCGCGAAAGCTTCGCCGATTTCGTTCACCAAGTGCTGCAGCAGTTCGCGGCCGCGCGCGCGCAGCACGTGAGGATCCGCCTCCTCTGGCGCGACCTCATAAGGCATCTCGATCGCCTTGCCGTTAACGCTCAACACGATCTTGCTCTTCCCATCGCTGCCCGGCCGCAGATAGTGCTCCGCCACGCGCTTGCAAATCAAGTCAATATTCTTCACTTGGTGGAGGTTGACTTCTTTTCTCAGCACCTGGCTGATCACCGTGTTCGCGGCGTACGACTTTTTGGCCTCAATACCGCCCATCCTGCCCTCACTTGATCGGGGGAAGTGCGTCAGCGCGCGCTTCGTTTCGTGACAAAGGGGGTCGCCGCTGCCTCAAGCGCTCCAGGGCGGAGGAAGCGACGGTAGGGCCCCACGGGGTGTCATTGTCGTTCGCATCGCTTAGCGCGCACTCAGGCGTACACCTGAGGTGTTCGCCGTCGCCAGCAACCGCCCCTCCCCCGGTTCGCTCCTGCACCGCCCCACCACACCCCGAGGACGCCGCGACTCGCTTTCCCGGCTTGATGCGACGCTTGACGGCGCGGACGCGCTCTTCGTAGGGGTAAGTGAACCGCCTCCGGGTCGTCCACGATTGTCCGCATCCCCATGTTTCTTCCTGGCGAGGAGGAGGCAAAAAAGACGCTCACCGGTAACGAGCAGGCTACCGCAGCAGTCGCCGTCGAGCAGGTCGCAATGCGATGGGCCGGTTCGACGCGAATCCCGCATAGCGGTGACGCTGCGGAAAACTTGGCGCGGCCGTGATATTGAGGGGGCGGGTGCGTCGCAACCCGGCGCGGTGCCGCGTGGACGTGATTACCCCAACGTCTCAGATACGCATTTCCGACCCGCTCGCGGAGCTTCCGCAGCATGCGCGTCGGGCGGTGGAGCGAGCTGCGCGCGACGAAGTGAAGGTACCGGCCGCGAAGCACCCAGGCAGGCTCGATTCCCGTCAAGCGCAGAAGTAGATGGACAGAAAAGGTATGACTACGTTATTGGGATGTCTCCACCGCTTGCCGGGTGACCGGCGCATGCGAGATTGGAAGGCAACGGTCTGCACGGGCGTCTTGCCATAGCACCGTCGACCTGGATGTTCTCGCCGCGTGTTGGACTCGTCAAACGCGTCAAACCGGTGGTCGAGGTCGGCATGCAGTGCGGCGATGCCGTGGTAGATTTTCCTGCGAAAGGCGATGCGATCGAGCGCGTTGAGCCTCGCCTTGTGCGACCGCTCGACGATGCCGTCGGTCCGGGCGACCGGACACGAGTGCGGGTGGGGCTGATGTTTTTCGCCGGCGGCCGGCACTCATACGCGTGGTGCTCTGGGTGACCGCAACAGTCGGTGCCGCGATCGGTCACGATGCGCATCAGCGGAATGCCGTGGCTACCGAAGAAGGGCGCAACGCGGTGGTTGAGCCGATCGGCCGCCAGCCGTGGCGGCCTGCGATCGTAGCGCTTGGCGAGTGCGACCTGCGCGTCAGTCTCGACGATCGTCTGCCGTCAGACCCGGCCCTCCCCTTTGCGCGTGCCGACGCAGAAGGTGTCCCGAGGGCCGCGGTCGCGGCGACACGCTGACTCGCATGCGCCGTGGGTTGCTTTCTCACGCTTGGCCCGCTCGCGAGGTGAGTCGAGGTGAGGCGAGTCGGGTCTCGGTGAGCACCGGCCCTTGCTGCGCGGAGTCGGCCTGCCCCGCCGTCAGGCGTTTGTTCATGGTCCCGAGGTCGCGAGGTCCTGTCGTGAGGTCCTGTCGTGACGTCGCCGGATACCGCGCACGCCCTGAGGCGAGACGTGCAACGCATGACGCTTGAGCACCTCATGGGCGAGGCGAATCGGGCCGTAGGCGGGCAACGCCAGGGCCGGTGCGACCACCGCGGCTTCGACCTGCGGATCCACGCGATGCTTGGGCGGTGGGCGCCGCCGAGAGATTGCCTGCAGGGCGGCTTCGCCGCCCGTCTCGTACGATTCTTTAAATCGATAAAAATTGTCGCGTGAACGGCCCGCCACGCGACAGGCTTGACTGACACTACCTGTAATAGCCTGGACCGAATCTGACAGTAGTCGGTTTTCTCCCCGGTCGCAGCGTTGCACCTCGCCGTATTGACAGCGACGTTGCGGCCCCTGACCGCAAGGAGTCCCCCATGACCCAAGAGCGGCAGTCATCCGTGCCAACGTCGGTATCCTCGAGTTAGCCCGCGAGCGAGCTGCCCTCGGATTGGCGCGAATCCTGTCCGTCTTGGCGTGCACTTCAGGTGTTTACCCGAGCGTGGTCGTCCTCGGTGAAGCCCAACATGGCGTCACACGCATTCTCACCGTGCTCCCTTCGGCTGCACACTATCTGCAGCGGCCGGCCTGCCATCGACATTGACACGACTCGCCGGCTTCGCGGGAAAACACCATTTTTATTGATAGTTAGGCGAACACACCATGAACATCGGCGTAAGCACAAACGTCAAATCCGCAGCCAATTCCACCGGCATCGCAGGGGACGCACCGCTGGTATTCCAGTTCGTCACAAAAAAAGGCGTAATCAAAAAGTTCTCTGTGTCTCTTCAAGACCTGCAGAACGCCGCTAAGGCCAACCCCAGAACCTGGGCTCATTGGATCGAGACGACGTGGGACTCAATTCGTGACAGTTTCTGCAACACCAAAGTCGCAAAGGCCAAGGCGTACTATTGTGCCGCGGTGAGAGCACAAGACGAGCGCACGATGGCGGACAATTACTTCGCGCTGATGAATATGGCTACCGACGAAACCCGACGCACAAGTTTTACACAGGTGTTCAACGAGAGTGAGGGGACCGTTGCCCTGCGCATCGAAGCCGGACTCGACAAGGGCCTGCACATCGAAATGAACGTGAAGGCATCGGCCCTGGATCCCGAAGACATGGTATCTCTTGGCATACCGCAGCAGTACGTTGTTGCTGCTCTGCGCGAGAGGCATCAGCCTCCGCGAGCGGAACCCCCGCGTGGGGGTGGGGTCGCCGGGGGACCGTCAAATTCTGGTCTGGCGGAACGCCGTCTAAGCATTGATTGCGAAGCGAAGGCTCGTCTCGCCGGGGCCGCGCCGGCAAATGAGGCGGCAGGCCGGCTTGAGTAAGCCTTCACGGACGTCCGCGCGACGCTCGACGCGGGGCGCAGACGCCGGAATGCGTGCGACCCGGCAGGGGTGCGCTCCACCACCCGGCGAACCTTTCCCGGGCCGCTGCCATGGGGAAAAAGGGAGAGATGGGCGCTGCTGCCGAATCGGTGGACGCTGACCCAAGCTTCTTGCGCTTTTTCGAACGCTGTCGGGCTGACGTAGCCGAGCGTCGAATGTCGGCGCGTCGGGTTGTGGAGCCGCTCGACAGGGTCGAACCCGTCGGCACGCGCCTGCTCTCGGGACAGATAGACTTTACGAGCCGTGCGCTCAGTCTTCAACGAACTGGAGAAGCTCTCCATCGCGGAGTTGTCCCATACCTCACCGGCACGGCTCATGCTGCACGTGATGCCTTGCTCCTTGAGCAGCGCCGGGAAGGGTTCGCTCGTATATTGGGCGGATTCAACCGGTCGTCGCAACCCTGGATTGCTGATCGGATGTTAACTATTCGTGCAGCGCTTCTGCCGGCGTTTTCCGCCCAAGCGCCTTCCGAGGCCTTGTGTTCAGTGTATGTGCAACGGCTTGGATCTCTCGTGCGCCCCATCGTGATAGGTCTGTGTTGATTTTCACCAACGGGTGACGCGGGTCAACCTTTGGTGAAAATCAACAGCCGGCCGACGCGCAGCGCCGCGCCCATGCCGTGCGCGCCCACCGGGGCATTGAGAATGGCCTGCACTGGAGCCCGGATGAGGCCTTTGGCGAGGATCGACGCCGCGTGCGGGTCAGCAACGCCGCACAGAACTTCGCCATCCTACGGCGCATCGTCATGAACCTCCTGCGCCGGGATAACACGTACGAGACAGGCCTGAAAAACCACCGCATCCGAGCCTGCGCCTACGACGATTATCTTGCCAGACTCCTTGGCCGGCGCGCTTCTCAGGCCGGTTGATCCTTCGTGCGATTGCCCTGACGCGTCCACCTGCACGGCCCGCACTTCAGGTGTTCACCCGACGTCGGCCTGCTCCCCCCGGGCCGATAATCACGCCATCGCGCTTATGGTCGCGTCATCAATATCATCGACATTGCGGACCCGCACCGTAGGCTGGCCATCCCCTTACCCTGAGGAACTTCGCCGATATGCGGCCATTTGACATTGCGTTCGCGCAAACGCCCTTACGCAGCATCGAGAGCGCTTCCTCCGAGTCGCCCTCGGACCTGATGCAGGACCACTCGAAAGTGTGCCAGGCCTTGACGGAGGTAACCGAGGTCATCAAGCAACTGCCGAGCGTGTTACCCGTGGCGAAGGAGCGCGACGTGATTGATCAGGGCCTGCGCGACTGTGACGCGGCGCTCACGGCGCTACACGAGCATTATCGGCAAGAGGGCGCAACAGCGGGCAAGACCTTCGAATTGGCGCTGGGCGCGGTGCGCACCATTGACGCCACGCGCGACACCCTGCAGAAAAGCAAAGTGGAGCCGAGCGTGGTGGTAACGGTGCTCGAAAAGTTGGGAAGGGCACTCGGTCTGGTGACCGCGATCGTGGCCGGCGCTGCGGCACTGTTTTCGGTGGTGCCGGGCGTAGTGGCGGGCGCCGTCGCGGTGAGTGCGGTGGTGGCTGGGTGCGTCGGGCGGGCGTGGGGGCACCGTCACGCAGAGGAGGCCAGGGCGCTGATGCACGACCTTGAGCGTGCCGACGCCCATCTCAAAAAGGAACTGAAGCCCTTTGTCGACGCGACGACGCGCCTGATCAGCGCCGTGACCCGGGCCAAAATCGAAGAGCACTTGGACCCGACCACGCGGGCTTACGGCGGCGGGTTGATTCATCCCCGTTCCAAGATGGTCGATACGCCCGTGGGGACGCAGGGGGTGCAGGGGGTGCACGGGGCGAAGGGGACGGATACGCACCCGGCCATGATCATGGTCGCTGACCTCGACGGCAGTGACGTGCGCGGGGTCATCGCCGCACTATGGTCCGGCAAGGCCCGGGCCACCGAACGGGGATGTGAGTTGATCGCCATTGTGTTAAAGGCCGAAGCCGTGGCGGCGAAGAATGCGAACTCCAACGGCCTCATTGACTTCCAGCAAAACACGGTCATTCGCGACGCCCTGACCGAGCTGAAGGAGCACCTGACGTTTCACGAAGGCCACACCGAGCTGGTGTTTGTCGGAGATGCCTGTTTCGATCGATTTGGGGTAAATGACCGGTTTCAACACTGGCTGCAAGGGGAATTGAGCGCCAAGGGGGCGCGCTATATGTTGGGCAACCACGATGACATCGAGGTCACGCTCGAGCGTCGACGGGAAACGGACCCACACGCCGAGCCAGACGCCCAGTATGGGGACTATGTGTCCCGTGAAATACCGCTCGAGGAGTGGCAAAAGCACATACAACGGGTGTTCCAGCGCGCGTACTACTCGCCCGCCACCAAGATCCTCACGACGCATCAAGGCGCCACCCTGTTGGGGGATTACATCTTGTGGGCCGGCGGTTATCTGCGGGCAGAGGACTATCGCGATGACCCGCAAAAGTTCGAAGCCGACATAAATGCGCAGAAGCGGATCGCACTGACCAAGCCGAGGGGGGCGACCTTTACGCTGGACGAAAAAAAGGCGATCATGACGTTAATCAAAATGTGCGACCTGGATTTCCTCGCGAATCGGGGTTGTAACTGGGGTCTTCTCCCCAAGGGGCAAACGCAAAGGGGTGGCTTATCATGGGAAAGGTTTTTGCAGTCAGGAGAGGATGAGGAGAACGGGCTCGAGCCCGTCTGGTATGCGCCCGAGGATTTTGATTGGCATGCCGCGGCCGAATATACGGAGAGCAAGGCGCTTCGGAAGGCCCTCCTGAGAGACTTCCGGCCGAGCGATGACGATTGCCTCCGGGTCGGGAAAGTGCTCCGCTGTCATGTGGGGCGCGGTCACACCGGGTTCGCCGACGAGACGAAGCCCGGCCTACTTGCAATGAATTCGCGCAGTCTGGAGGCCGAGAAGGACTTTTCAGCGTATCTGCCTTTCGCCGTCGAAGTTTTCCTGGCGCCCCCCCCGAAGGTCCCTCCCGGGGTCTCCGTGGCCTGAGGGGCCGCCCCGGCCGCCCCGGGCGGACCGACGGCGCGTCCCCGGGGCGAGGGACGCCGGCGTGACGGGGCTCTCTCGCGTCAGCGCGCTCGCGATGCCCGCGGTGATGCCGTCCGAGTCAGCCTGTCGTGGGGCGTACCGTCCCCGCCGCCCGGGGCGGGCGACCGACGGTGCACGGCCAAGCGGGTGGGCGTGTTGCCGGGCCTCGCGATGACACAACGGGACAACGCCGCGCTTTTCAGAGGTTTGCCCAATGCCGAGCGGGATGCCCCCCACCGGCAATACCCGACACGACATTGGCAGCCCGGGGGAGCGAGCGTCGCAGAGGTGCAAGAGGGGTATTGTCAGGTTGTTTAGTTGAGACCGCCCGAGGCGCCCTCTCACAAAACGACGCTCGTTATGCCGCCGCGCGGGCACACAAAGCTCTTTCCCAAGCAGCGAAAGCTTGGGTGCGCACGTCGCGTTTTTGCTCGGTGTTGCGGTGATAGCGGCACGCCATGAACAGGTTCGACACCTGACCATGGACTGAGGCGAAGCGCTGCAATGGGCGTGCCGACTTAACGTGCGTGATGCACGGACATCGTTTCAACTAATATGGGACGATGGAGCTCGAAATCTCAATGCAATTACGCTGGGTGCGTATGTATCACGAGACCGGCAACGCCGGTCTCGGGTGCGCGAGATGTGGCATCTCCAGACCAACGCTTCGCAAGTGGCTGCGCCGCTGCCAAGAGGCGGGAGATGAAGGTCTTCGCGCTCAAAGCCGTCGCCCCTGACCAGCCCGAATCGAAAGGTCTCTGACGCAGATCGCGCAACGATTCTTCGCCTGCGAGCCGAGCGCAAGGGCGCACGGCGGATTCAGAACGCATTGCGCCTCTACGAGCAAAGAGAACTGTCCCTGGCGACCATTCACAAGGTTCTGTGCGAAGCGTCGGTGAAACCGTCGGTTCGCCCCAGGAAGCCGGCACAACCGAGGCGCTACAGCCGTCCGGTTCCCGGAGACCGCGTCCAGATGGACACGATGAAGATTGCACGAGGCGTCTACCGGGACACAGCCATCGATGACTGCCCTCGGTTTCGTGTACGGGCCGTCTACCCTCGAAGAAATGCCCGAAATACGCTGCTTTTCCTTGCTCGCGTCATCGAGGAGATGACGTTTCCGATTCAACGTATCCGGACCGAGCGCGGCGGTGAGTTCTTCGCTGAATCCGTGCAGCGGCGCCTGAGGAACGAGTGCATTAAATTCCGGCCAATGCCACCACACGCGCCGCACCTCAATGGCAAAGTTGAACGTTCGCGGCTTACTGACCTGAACGAGTTCTGGTTCCACCACGTCCTGACAGCGCGGGCAATCGACTTGCGAATCGAAGAGTGGCAGTTCGACTACAACCGGCGTCCGCCACACGGCTCACTCGGTGGAAAGACTCCGATGGACCGCATTGCGGAGCCGGGTGAAAGCACACCTCTCGCGGAAGTGGTGGAAAGTGCGTACGACGAGCGCAAAGAGCGAATTCGGCACCGCGAACGGCGGGTCGACAAAATCCTCGGCGAACATCATCGGCGCGCGTCGGAACCCGTGTTCCCTGCGGGCGACACGGGTTCCGACGCGCGCAAGAAACGGCCTTCAAAAAAGTGAAACGATGTCTGCGAATCGCACACCTTAACGCCGACAGAATGGTCCACCGCAGCATCGCCAACCTGAATCGGACGCCCCGTTTCGGAGCGCCGAACACTCAACCGATTATCTATCACCACCGCCTCTGTATTGAAAGCAACCGGGGCGCAATCCTTGGCTTCCGGAATGACTTTTCTGTGAGTGACTCCCACGAGGCGGAGCAACTCGTTGCCGTCATGGGTCTGCCGGCGTTGGAGTTTGTCGCTGTCCCGCGAATATGCCATTTCCCGCATTTTTGCGAAGCAGTGCCGCTTTGTGGCATCGCACGTGACGGGGTCCAGGAACGAGGTCAGATACACCCTGGCGGCAGACGCGCAGGTCTTGGGGAACCATGGTTCTATGGTTTTCCAAACCTGAGTGAACGAAGCGCGCTGGTCCGTGAGGTGCTTCGTCAACGCAGGGCGCTGTTGCGCACGGTACTTATCATGCAGCGTCCGCAGTTCCGCATGGCGCTTGACGAAAAAATCCTTTTGTTGCGCGGGGTGCTTCTCTGCGGTAGTCCTCGCATCCTCGGGTCCCAATCGCTTCAGGTGCCGTAGTAACCCGGGCGTCGTCACATGCATGGGTTCGCGCCCACTCTTGGCCCCCAGTTCCTTCAGGTGCTGCGCGAAGGTCGTCGTCGTATCCTTCGGGTCGAAGCCCGTTTCAGCGCCCAACTCTTTGAGGTGATCCGCGAGCATTCTGGAAGGGAAGCAGCCCGGGTCGTACCGCGTCTGCTCGACCAGCATGCGTCGCGGCACCCTTATTGAGATAGGTGACTGATCGATGCTGATTATCGCGTTCTTGTGATTGTCGGGGTCGCAGCGCGCCGTAAATCGCCTCAGTTGCGCCGGCGCCGCCATTCCAAACACACTGAGTAAGCCGTCAAATCGCTCTTGGTCGCTCATCCCTGGTTTCGTCATGTCGTTGATGTAACCCGTGGCTTCTTCCCAGCGGGTCTTGCAGAACATGTCTTTGACGGCGTCCCAGAGTTTTTCGCCCCAGCTTTTACAGATCGGCGCGGCGTCTTCTACGCCTGCGGCACGATCGACCTCGGGCCCGCTGATCTTGTCCTCGACGAGCCAGTTGCCGCGAAGCAAGATCGGCGCGGTCATGGTGGGTGGTGGACTCCCAAACAATCCCATGGTGTGTTTGCTCCTGTTTATCGCTGAGAATGACGGCGCGGGCCGTGGCGGGCGTCCGACAGGACGGAGGCCCCCGCGCCTGCGTATAGGAGTCCGAGAATGCTCACCGGCGTCGGTTTGCTCCGATCGCTTCTCGTCGCTACCGAAATCAGTTGGCGATGGCTGAAAGTCCGGCCCCAGCTTGTGGCGTCTTACGATGCAGCCACAGCGGGCGTCGTCGCGTTATTATCAGGCGTGCCCCGGTGATTGGCATCGAGTAAAGACCTGAGGTCATGACCGGTCAGTCGCGTTCCCGCATGCCGCTGTGGCGGGCGGGCGGGGACAGCGGGGCCGGTAGGCCGCACGCACTTCGGATTTTCGCCCCCTGTTGGCCCGGGCGAAGCCGTAGACAATCAGAGCATGCCCTGCACTGCGGCCGGCCGAGACCATCCCGGGAGGTTGGCCTTTTCCGAAAGCCTGATGTCGTTTCTGAAGATCGTCGTCGCCTTACCTTTAACGCGTACGACTCCCCGTTCAAACGATGGCCATGGCGACACCGGCGCCGATGCCAAAGGAATGCGAACCGGATGCCCACGTTGAGGTCGGGCTATGCAAGCCTGCGCGGGTTCGCATCACAGGGCGCACACACTTGCTACGGTCTGGCATCAGGTCAAGCTCATCTCTGCGCAGCGGGTTCTCCCTTTGAAGAGCAACAAGAATGATTTTGTGGACGCTGAGGCGATCCGCGCGGCGTCGTGCCCGGTCATGCGATTCGTGCCCCCGAAGACAGAATGCCGGTAGACCCTTTTTGCACTGCGTCGAGTGCGGGAATCGCTCGTGCGTGATCGTACAGCGACCATAGCGCGGATGCACGGCCTCCCACTTGAATGCGGCATCAGCCTCGTTTGCTCGTGAGGTTGTGCGCGAGGTTGTGCGTGAGGTCGTGCGTGTTGCGCGCCGGCGCACGCGCCATAAACGCCGCCCCCCGGACCTCGGGGTCTTCGGTCCCAAGCTCACGCACGAGCTCGTGCATGGGCGCGACGCCCGTGTCGTCAGAGGACAGCACCGGAATAAATTCGGGCGGGTCGGACAGACCGAACACCGCCCGGATCGACTCGTTGTATATGGGTCGACTTGGGCAAAATTTCACACGCCTTGGCAAAGCTTGCCGTGACACGCGGATAGCGCCCGAGCGAGTCCGATTTTTCCGCTCTCGGGCCACCACAGGGCTCACACCGCGGCCCTCCACGCGCATGGCGCGGCACAAGCGGCACCCCTCGGCACGCAAACAGGGGAAGGTCTCGAACCCGGCGTACCGTCGTCTCGTGAATCCGCGAGCAACGCTTCCCGCATTGCTCGCATAGCGTTACTCGGCTCGATGGCTTCAGAGACAGCGACAGCGTCCGGCTTTCCTGCGAAGGCCACGCCACTCGCTCGACTCGGTATCGCGTCCGGCAACCGAGGGCTTCCAACGCTTTTCCATCCGGCAATTCTCCTCCGAACACCGTCTTCATGGGCGTCAGATTGTCAATTGCCCGGAAAACCTCCACGGTTTTCCACGATGAAGCCAAAGAAGGCCCGGGGGGTCAGCAGCACGCGCCTGAAGCGCGTGGTGGTGGACACGACGGTGACGGAGAAGGCGATTGCGCGGTTGGGCGCAACGTAATAATGAGCCACTTGGGGGTGCACATCAGCATCGTGCCGCCGCCCGGTCGCCGGTCACGCAGGGTTCGGCGTTGGCCCACCGTGGGCGGTGGCCGCCACGCGCACGCCGACCGCGGTGCCGTGCGACCGGTCGTCCGGCCGGAATGTCGCCCGCCGTCGGCCCCATTTCGATCACGTGGCCCCACGATGCCCCTCAGGCTGACGCTGCGCCCGGGCACGATTTGTTTGTTCACGCCCGCCCGGCATGGCTCGCCACCGGCGACGTCATAAACGAATGGAACAGCGTCATTTCGACAGCGCGCCCCGGGGCCGTGGCCTATAAATAAATCGGTCTATACGGCGGGCGACGGGGGAACCCGGGCCCGCCAGCAGCCGGGACTGTCGCGCGCCGTCAGCCCCCTGATGCAACCCCACGGCTCCATAGGAAAGCTTATGTTTTTCCCCATCGTCGCCGACCAGCCCGTTCTCACCTTCCCGGGGAAGGGGAACGATCCCATCACCTACGCCAACTTTCAGCACATCAAGGGCATCCTACGCCGGAAGGATCTGACCGTGATCCGGCCCGACGAACGCGGTATTTTTCAGAAGCTGTGGGATTGGTGCTGCCTGGGGCACGACTACAACGAGATCACCAGGGACGCGGATCAGACGTTGTGGCTAATGCAACACGGCGAAAACGACAAGCTGGACCTCTTCGAGCACTTGCGAGACCAGGTGACGATCGACGACCGGGACAAGTTCGTCTATCTGTCGTTGGACCGCGACGTCGTGCGGTTCTCGCTGAACGAGGTGGATGACGTCCCCATCCATTTCACGGCGGCGCCGCAAGGTGTCCCCGCGGCCATCACCGCGAACCTGTGGCATCCTACGGCGCTGGAACAATCGGCCGAGGCGCGCGTCCCGCAGGGCAATCTTGATGCGTTCGAGCTATACCACAACGCGTCCCGCCCTACGCGGGACATGCTGAACCGGCTCGCCTGCCCGGCCACGTGTATGGCGATATGCCGGGCGATCGATGCGAGCGAACCGGGCCCGGAATCCACGGAGATGGCCAACCCGGAGATGCCGGAGCCCGAGCGCGAGCTCGAGCTGCGCGAGGACGCGCGGCGATGCCGGCCGAGGTTCACCCTGAGCGCGCTGCAGAACGGCCTCATCCGGGCGGACGTGTGTTATGCCACGGGATGGGGGCGGCTCGAGGTCTCATTTCTCATCTGCGAGCCTCGTTATCCAGGGGCGCCCGTCACGGACACCCTGCAGTGCATTTACGCAAAATCGACGCCCGTCGTCTGATTCGCCTGACGCGACGGCGAAGCGGGTCGGCTCGCGCGTCGTGCCGGGGCTCCCGGCGCCGGCGCACCGCTGTCGCTGCAAGGCCCTGGCCCGCCTGACGAACCCCGATCCGGCTGAACCGGCGGAGCGGGCGACGTGTTATGAACGGCACGCGAAACGCACGGAAAGGAGCCGAAAAGGAAAGTGGCCGCCCACAATGGTGGATCCCTGGCTCGCGCCGCGCATGCGGGCGCCCCGGTTCAAAATTGCAACCCTCAACGCCGGCGCGGTCGACCCCGCCGCACGGCGTCTCAAGGGCAATGAGTCCTGGCGTTTCACGACCGGTTCGGCAACGTCTCGGGTATCGCGGAAAAAGGCCCCAAGGGCACGGAAACCGACGACTTATCCCCGCAGAAGTGGATGGACCACGCTGTTGGGGGCGGGTCAAATTTTGCTGCCCCGCGGGGCAACATTGGGTGAAAATCAACAGGCGTGCCGCCTCATCGGGTCCCCGTGAACGGGCCGGTGTTGCCGCCTCCTCCCGGGCCTCATCGGTGTAGCGACGATTCGGTACGCCTTTTCGCCCCTATCGTCCTGCGTTCAACAGGTTATCCAACTTCTGTGCGGCACGTCGTTTCGAGGCAAGGTCAGGATACAACTCAATGGGCACGATCCGTCCGTCTATCGGAAGGACGTGCTCACTCGATTGCCGACGCACTAAGCCGGCGACATGGCGCACCTGCGTTCGCATCATGGGAAGCCGGCAGCCACCTGATTGGCGGGAAGCGGCATTGGGGGATGGGTTGGCCGGAGGCTGACATGGCTTCTTCCTGTCCCCTTTCCTGACGACGTGATCGGACTCTGAATCGCAGCGCCACTTAAATCGGGGCAGACGTCACGGCCAACAGCAGGCTCAGGCAGCGCGGGCCCGGGAGCACTTCTTCGCGGGTAAAGAATTTTCGCGAGAAGGGATGCCGGCCTCCGTGCTCGAGTACCGTTATTGCCGTCTCAACGGTACTGATGTCATACATTGGTGGCTGTTTGCTTCCGGGCACCCGGCAACAGTGCTTGCCCGCGTCGAAGCGCTGCAATGCGACAAGGTCTTGAAAAAAGTCCATGCGAATCCGGATTGAGCCTGACGCAAAAGCCCTTGCTCCTCCCCGTTCGTAGGATCCAGGTCCCTCTCACGCGCAGCGATGACCGCGTTGATGAATTGGGGCAGGAGCGCAGGCTTAACGGAGCCTACCCTGGCCACGTCAAGCGGCGTGTCATCGGCCACCGCGTTCCGGAGGGCCTCCGCCGCCGCCGACGCTGCCTGCGTATGCGCTTTCCGGTCCGCGCGCAGGTAGGCTTGCTCGGCCTCACGATACCGGTTTGCGGCGTGTTCGTAGGCGCGTCCGGCTTCCTCAGGCAGCGGTGGTATTTCCTTCAAAACAGGCGTGCGCGCCCTCCGCAGAAGGGCGCCTCACGCGGCGTTGCGACTGGCTGTCTCGGGACGCGTGGCGGTATTGCCGCCCTCCGAAATAACGACGTACGTCGGTAACTCGTGCCAGGCTTGTGGCAGAACCATCAGGTGCGCCTCGATGACAGGGGCTCCACCGCCATGGCGCGCGACGGGCATGACAAACACGCAATCGTGCAGTCGTCGAATCGATGGCGCGCCGTTCGGCTCGATGTGCGCCCATGTCATGCTGCGCAGCCGGTCGACGAAGTAGGCAATGATGTCGGACTCGGACGGCATTTCCACGCCAATGACGCGGGCGAACTCGTCATGCGCGAACTTTTTCGCAAGCGCGGCGGTTTCGGTCATGTTGGCCTGCACGGCAACTACTCTCATTGAAGTCTCCTTGCTGATGGTTTCTTAAAGCGTGTCCGCCGAGACTCGCGCCGGCTGCCCGTTCTGTCTCGAGCCACGCGCGCCGACTTTCGAGAGGTGGCGCTTTTTAGGGAATTAGGCTCGTGCCCGCGCCCCTGCGAGACTTCGGTCGTTGCCCCCTGAGGAGGCGGGAGGTCGACACCGCCCACTGAACCTCACCGACCCTGCGCGCTCGGTCGGGACGAATAGGCTCCCTTAACGTCCGGAACGAGCATACCGTGACGCGAGAAGCTAACGAGTGTCAGCCCCGGCGGCGTCCGCGGCGTGAAGGGCTTTCGCGGGCGGGCGCCACGCAGCGGCGCGGCGTCGCGGCTAAGCCACGCGCGATTTGCCCCAGAGCAAATCGTCGGCGCAAACCGTCAGCGCAACCGGCGCCGACAATTTTACGCGGCCCATTCTCGACGATCTCTCGCCGTGAAGCGCAGGAAACCCGCGCGTGATCAACGGCGTTCTTCGCATCGACAGATACGCGCTTCGCACTGCGCCTCGCAACGGCTGCGACCCCCGCGCCGCGGTGCTTGCCGGCAAAGTTGACCGCGTCGCCGCGGCAACGTCCTTCGCGCCGCCTCCAACGGCGCGCAGTCGCATTGCTGCAAACGCCGGGCGGCGCATTGCGCCCCCCTTTGTCCCGCCCCGGCGGCGCCTTGATTTGCCCGAGCGGGGCTGTTTGGCACCGGCGGCGGGCCGAGCCGGAGCGTCGTCAGCCTGCACGGCCTGCGCCGGGCACGCGGCGCTGGCGCCCGTGCCGTCACTTGGGCGCCGCTGCGTAGGAGGGTTTATTCGCACCGGTCCTTTCGCTGCAGCGCGGCGAGAAACCCGTTCGTCTCCAGTAGCAAGGCGTCGTGCGCCGGGCGCGTCAGCGGACTGTCGTCGAACGCCCCGAGCAGGGTGTCGAGCTCTGCGCGAAAGCCGCGTTCCACCGCTTCGGGAGAGTCATGCGCGCGCGCGAGCGAGCGGAGTGCGAGCGAATGGACGGCGATCTGCGCACCGATTCGGGTGAGCCCGTCATCCATCGTCTGCGTTCTTTCAAGAAAATACTGAGCAATTCTGGCCACTTTGTTTTCAAGCGGTTCGAGCGGCTCGTGGGGCGGCACAACCGTAGGGTCTTGCATGCAATCCTCATGGTGCTGCACGGCGCAAGGGCTGACGGGGTCGCCCGGCCCGCCGCATCGTAAGCCGCCGGGGCGCCGGGTGCGGCGCGTCTGCACTGGCGGCGCGTGCGTGGCGACCTGCCGTGCCCTGCTCCGTGTCCCGCGCATGGCGTGCCCTGTTGGGCGAACGCGCGGGCTCGGTGGCACGGCGCCGGCCGTCGCGGCGCATCGTTTAGCAGGACTTCGCCGGGCAGCGCGAAAAAATAAGGGATTTCCGTGGCCGCAGACGCGCACGCGCGTAAAAAACAAACATCGGCCTTTGTTTCGGCCGCAGTATAGAGGATCCGAGCGCCGGGAACTTTCGTATTTGGGCCGCCACTTGCGTTTATTGGCGATGCAGGGACGCGAGTGTGGCGAGGGGTGGGTTTGCCGAGCCCCCGGCAGCCCTGCGCCGCGCAGCTCTTGACCCGGCAAAACCCGCCCGGGTGGAGCGCCTGCAGCGAATGCCTCAGCCGGGGTTTTGGACCCGCCCGCCTCTTGCAGACATCGTCGAGCCGTCATTTCGGGTAGCCGACCGGTGCCTACGTGGCGCAGGTCGTGAAATCTCAAATCCTGATTTTGCGGAAACTGGCATGCGCGTGTGAGTGCTGCTCCAACGGCGTCGGTGGTGTGCGGGACGATTCGGTCTTCGCCTTCCAGTTGCGGGATTGCAGACAGAATGCGCATCGCTGCCGGGGGAAGGTCGCACCGGACGTCGTTGCCGATCTTTTGTCCCGGGTGCTTCATGTCCCGAACTAATATCGTGAACCATTCCTATCCAAGTTCGACCACTTGATCGTCACGATCTCCTACGGGCGGCGCGTCGCACATATTGCGAACGGCACGATGTACTGCATGGGCGCGCTTTTTGGATGTCGTTCGCGAATTCCCACGAAGTGTTCGAGCAGTGAAGCGCAGCAAAACTTGCACGTCTCGCCCGCGTGGCAGACTTGGCCGTGTGAGCGAGGTGGCATAGCACTCGTCGCGCATCCTTCAGCGCTGGCTCCGCCAGCGGACAGCCCCGAGCCGGTCGCGCGACGTTGACGACCGCCCCGATGCGAGACCTACAGTTGCTCACGGTTTGGGGAAGTGCGTCCAGGCGCTTCGCGAAATCACCGTCATCGGTGCTTCCCAACTGGCTGCAACGCTGCTCCCCGATGGGCGCTCGTGCGACGGCATTCAAGACTTGGGCTGTCGTCCGCCCGATTTTCGTGCTCGATTCGTCGACGTCCTAATCACTTCGCCAAACAGAGGGGCAACCACCGCTGCGGCCTCGATGGCCCCCGGACGCGCCCCCTCCTTCACCCGCTTGATGATCCACGCCGCCGCAGCCTGCTTGCGATCAAACGTCTTCGCCTCGGTGTGCGCCCCCGGCCACCGCGCTTCGGGCGGATCTGTGCCGTGTACCCTATCCTTTTGGTTCATCGCGCAATAGCGTGGAGGGATTTGACAAGTTTTCGTACTCTTGATGGCAGGAATTTGCCATCAGGAGTGCGTGGAGATGCTGGATCGCAAGCTGCTGGAGTCGCTGGGAGGCTGGCAGGGCTATGCCGTCGAACGCGTGGAGTGGCCCGAGGGCACAGGGCGCACGCTGTCGATCTATTTGAAGCCAACCGCCAAGGTGATGCTGTGCGAGCAGTGCGGCGCACGATGTCGCCAGGTCCATGAGACCACGGTGCGCCGGGTGCGAGATCTGCCGTTATTTGAGTACCGGGTTGTTCTTCATGTTCCACGCCGGCGCTTGTTGTGTGAGCAATGCGGTGGCCCGCGCCTGGAGCGGCTTACTTGGCTGGGTCGCTACCAGCGGGTGACGGATCGGCTTGCGGCGGCCTGCAGCCAATTGCTGCAATCGAGCAACGTGCAGGCGGTGGCGAGGTTCTTCGAGCTGGGTTGGCATACCGTCAAGACGCTGGACAAGGCCCGGCTCCGAGCGTCAGTGCGCGAACCGGATTGGTCCAGGATCGAGTATTTAGCGATGGACGAGTTCGCCCTGCATAAAGGGCATCGGTACGCGACGGTAGTCGTCGATCCGATCAGCAGGCAGGTGCTGTGGATCGGCCCAGGACGCTCACGCGAGACGGCTCGGGCGTTCTTCGAGCAATTGCCGCGTGGGGTCGCCCAACGCATCAAGGCCGTAGCCATCGACATGACTACGGCCTACGAGTTAGAAATCCAGGCCCACTGCCCACGGGCGGAGATCGTCTATGACTTGTTCCATGTCGTGGCCAAGTACGGACGAGAGGTCATTGATCGGGTGCGCGTGGATCAGGCCAACCAACTGCGCCAGGACCGTCCCGCGCGCCGGGTCATCAAATCGAGCCGCTGGCTGTTATTGCGCAACCGCGACAAGCTAGACCGGCAGCAGGCCGTCCGGCTCGACGAATTGCTGCAAGCCAACCAGCCGCTGCTGACGGTCTATGTCCTGAGGGACGAACTCAAGCGGCTCTGGTTCTACCGAAGACCTGCCTGGGCAAAACAAGCCTGGCACCACTGGTGCGAGCAGGCCGAGCAAAGCGGAATAGCCCCCTTGAACACCTTCGCTCAGCGTCTGAAAGGCTATCTGCATGGCATCCTGGCCAGATGCCGACATCGTCTAAACACCAGCATCGTTGAGGGCATTAACAACACTATCAAGGTCATTAAGCGGCGCGCCTACGGCTACCGAGACCAGGAATACTTCTTCCTCAAAATCCGCGCCGCCTTCCCCGGTAATGCTCAATGAACCATCCTTTTGTCCGTTCGTTCCCGTGTTGAGATTGTTCCCATAGTTTTTCGTCGGAGCTGCACCGTGGCACTTGGGTGCTAAAACGAGCTCGAATGGCGACTGAAATTGGGAAATCCGGCACCACGCTTTTTGCTGTACGCGACTGTTGCTGTAAGAGATTTTTGATGAATTTACCTCCCGCCGCGTCGGGGTGGCGCCGATGAAGGGATAATGCCATCGACATTCCAGATACCGGAGATCACATGGCCAAGTCGTTCCAGCGCTATACCCTGCACGTGCAATTGCTGCATATCGAGCCGCCCATCTGGCGTCGCATCACGGTCGAGGGTCCCGACACCCTGCGCAAACTCCATCACATCCTGCAAGCCGCCTTCGGCTGGGAAGACGCCCATCTCCACGACTTCCTGATCGACGGCAAGACGTATGCCCAGCTCGATATCGACGCAGGACTGGAGCTCATGGACTTGGCCAAGACGTTGGATGACCGGAAAACCAAGCTGAATAAAGTGCTCCGGCCTGACTCGCACATCATTTACCAATATGACTTCGGTGACGGTTGGTATCACCGGATCGTCGTCGAAAACATGGAAACGATTGAAGACGAAGCCTGGGGCGAGTCCAGGGTTCTCGATGGCGCGCGTGCCTGCCCGCCCGAAGATGTCGGGGGTCCGCGCGGATATGAAGTGTTCCTGAGCGCCGTGCGCGATAACCCGCACAGCGAGGCGGCCACGCACTACCGTCAGTGGGTCGGCCCGGGGTTCGATTCAGAGCGATTCGATATACGGGCTGCCAATGCAGCATTGATGCGACTGGCGACCAATCGATGGGGAAATCGATAGCCCGTCAAGACGGCCGGGGGCACACGCTGACTTGTAGACGACCGGGCGGACCGGCGCGCAGTGGCACTCGGCGACACGCGCCCCGGCAAGCCGTCCGATCATCGACTGAACGACGCTTCCCCCGGTCGGTTGCGTGATGAATTCCGCAACTTGCATGCATTCGTCGTGCGCCACGACCTCGGCGAAAAAATGACGGCTGAAATGACGGCTGGGCGGCACGACCCCAACCATCATCGTCCCCATGGCTCGCTCGGCCCTCCGAGCTCAAGCGAGTTCGTCCAAAAAAGGTCGGTACCCCCCAAAGAGGCAACCGCTCCGAAACACCCCGGAGGGTGTGGAGGCTTCAACGCTTCAGGGACGGTAGCCATGAATAAGGAGGTATCCAAGTATGCCCCGGCAGTCCGAGCGCGCGCAATGCGTTCGGTGCGCGAGTCGCGTAACGCCCCTGCGTCGATGTGGGCCGCGGCCGAATCGATCACGCGAATGTTCGGCGTGCACGCCTCAGGCGTTGCACGCGCGGGTCAAACGCGCCTCGTTCGCACCCGGTTGAGCGCGATGGCGTGCACACAGAGGCGCGCGGGCGACGCACGGCCTTGCAGCGCAAGGTCAACGGGTGGCGTCGTGCCCACGAGATTCTCAAGCTCGCGAGAGCGCAATTAAGCGGTCGAGGCAACACACGAGCGCTTTCTGCGCCGCGCGAGCGTCAAGCTGAAGCGACGCTCGCGCGGCGCCAGTCCACCGCGGACACTCGACGCCCTTCGATCCTGCTCCCCCTCTGCCGACGACTGTCGCTAAGCCCAGGCGCAACGCGCGACAGTGGCGTGGCGAGGGCACGCCGAGCGCCGGCGCACCCGCGAGCGTCGTCGCCCTACGCGCGCGACCCGCCCTGCCAAAAATCAGGCATCCCGCCATGATTTCGAAAGTCACACGCCACGGCCTGCGGTAAAAATCTCCCGGTTGCCCCGGTTGTTGAGTCCGTCCATGCGATGGGCGAGACCGCCGCGCCGTTCGTGGCGGGCGGTGCCACTTCACGATGCGCGCAACGCACGCTACTGCGCAGCTGCGTGGCGGATGGGTCCCCCGTGGTACGCCGGAAAATGGCGGAACCTCTTGCGCCGCGTGCGGCGCTCGCACGCCACGGCCGCACGGCAACGTTTGCCGCGCCTGCGCCGGCTCAAGCCACCGGGCCTCGGGCCAACCGCACCCTGCCCGTTGGTCAGCCGATACGTTGAGCGCACTGCCGACCCTGGAAAAACGCGCTCTCGCCGCTCCTCTTACGCAGGCATCCGTCGTGGATTATATTTCTGGCAATACCTTTTTCCGCGCGTTCTCGGCCGACTCGGCCCCGGGACGCGACCTCGGTCAGGCGGCGGGCAATTACGAAAACACCCCCTGCACAAAAATCGTCAAAGGCTTGATCGGTGTGCTCACCCTGGGCGTTGGCTACGGCATCCTGTATGCGGTGGAAAACCGGTGCAACGTGATCCCGAAAAGGGAGGAGTTTCGCGAAGCGGCCGTCGAGCTTCATCGCGCAATCACGGCTTCGCCGAGGCAAAGAGGGGCGGGCGCTGAAGTCAGCGTGCGTACGCGAGGCGGTCGCGAGATCAAGTTTTGCGAAACATGGGAGGGCGTCCAAATCGTGGATGCCGATGGCAATGTGAGCTTACTGAGGAAACTTACCCTCGAGGGCATACGCGTCAAATTGGCGACGGATTTCGACGCCAATTACGGTGCCTACGCCCCCTATTTATTAAGGCAGAACCGAATGCCGGCAGATTCCCTTCTCCCGCTTTCTGAAAATACCAACCTTGACTCGCTCGCCCAGGCATTGGGCCGGCGCGCGCCCTGGACGGGCCCCGACCTCACGCCGGTCACGCAATGTCGGCCTCTTCTGGAGTTTATGCTGGCGGCCACGCAATTTTTGTTGCGCGAAGACCACCAACGCTTTGGCGTGGACGTGGCGGATTTCTTGTTTGGCAACGTGAATTATTTGCCCGCGGGGCTGGCCGTACCGGACCCGGAGATCCCGGCCGACGTCAAAAGCCAACTGCCGCAGTTGCTGCTCATTTCCGGAAACGAGTCGGATGAGGAGATCTGCGAGAAAATTCGGGTGTTCGGTGGCAAGTTGTGTCGCGATCGGTCCGGCGGGGGCGTCGGAATACGTCCCTGATGCGTCGGCGCCCGCGCGAAACGCTTCACTTGCTATCCCGCTCATCGGCGGGGCACTGTCGCCCCTTCTCCAGCGGCTTGGCCGGCACGCACCGTGCGCCCCTCGCTCCAGTACAGCGCGATATGAATGCGGCCCGTTTGCGCAAGTTTCTCGCGTGATTCGAGTGACAGGATGGGCTGCAGCGCTACATCCGGCCTTGTCGCAGCCGGTGTTGCCGCTGCGAGCCCCTGTGAAAGTCGCTGACTCGTGCCTCATTCCTTACCGCTTGTTGCATTTCTGTCTTTACCGCCACCGCTTTGCTCGGCTGCCGTACCACCGGCCGGATCGCTTTCGCGTCGACTGCATCGCTTTTGTTGCGGATGTTCAACGCCTTCACGAACCGCGCCGTCACGAACCGCGCCGGCATCAGCCTGACTTCGTGCCTCGTCCGCATCAACCGTCTCGCCCAATGATGGGCGCTACTGCAGGCTTCCCTCCCGATTAGGCACGGCGCGCGATTCGCGAAGTTCTCGAGACACTGCGCACGCTTGATCGACTTGTTCACGATCCCGCCTGTGTGCGGGTCAATGAAGTGCACCTGCATAACACGCTTTGCAATGTCGATTCCAACCGGCGTAGCATTCACTTCGGAACCTCCGGTGGCCGGGAAATGCGTGCATTTTCCACCTGGGCACACGGATGCCGTTGGCCCTTGAGGATCCCCCTCCCTTGGCTCTCACATTCGAGGCAGGGCCGCGTTCAGTTCATTCCTTGACCAAATCACCGCGCCGGCGACGAAACAGAAAGATGGGCCGCGAGAACGGATCCTGTTGCCGCACCGCCTCGAGCTTGGCCGCCCGACCGTTAAAGCCACAGCGCCTGTCGGTCACCCCCGCGGCGATCCACACCCGCGTGTTTGATGGCACGCCGATCACCGAAATGCCGCCAGCACCGTGCGGAGCACTCGCGCATCAACGCGACCGGAAAGCTTGAACGTCGCCTGACCGATCCGCACTTCGATCGTGCCCGGATCCCGCCGCACTTGAGCAGCGATGGGGGCGAATATGGGGGCGAGCGCCACCGGCCGCAATAGCGCGGGTTCGACGGCACGCTGCGCCCGATACGTGTGCCGCCATTTGAACAGCATATTGGCGTTGATGCCATGCGCGCGCGCAAGCTCTGAAACCGACACCCTGGGGCTCGCACGCCGCCGCTGCCAGCCGCTGGCGAAACGCCACATCGTGGGGCGCACGACCACGCCGCCCCTTCCCATGATTCTTTTCGGATGCCAAAGTGGTTCCCGTCACTGACGTAGCGGGAGCCACTTTCGCAATCCTTCATCTCGCTCACAAGACGGGATGAATCGAGTGCTTTTCGCGGCCGGCTGTTCTCCGCCTGCAGCGCGCGGGTCGGGCGCGACACACGTGCAGCGCTGAGCTCACGACCCCGCGTCTTGACACCGCCTTCGGAACGGCGGCCACGCCGACGCCACCTCCCTAAGGTCGCCCCCCGGCCCCCGCGAGCCTGCGCGCCGCGGCAGGCGGCCCGACGGTGTCGGCAAGCCTGAGGACCTGAACCCTGAACGCGTGCGTGTGTTGCCATGTCGGCACGGATGGCTCTGACCGGCAATCCTCGGGACAACCAGGAAATTATCAATCTTCCTGCGGTACATGAAATCAAGGCATGGTCAATAGGGCGTTGGCAGCCCACGGCCTCCATGGGTGACGATCGCGCCCGTTAGCCGCAACGCAGCGAGCAACGCCGCGATGGCGGTAATCTCGTTGCGCGTGTCGGCCGGGCGCACCGGCCCGCGCCCTCCACTTAGGCCGCTGCCCTAGGCCGCCCCGACGGATGACGCGTGCGCCGCGCGGATGGGCGCCTTACCATCGAGGGCGAGCATCTGACCCGCCGGAGCCGGGCACAGTCCGCTCATCCACCGCACGTCACATAGACCGAGGTCGAGCGCCGCGAACACTCGCCCAAAGGGATGGTGCGACGCGATGCCTTGCTTCGGCGGCACATGGCCACGCAGCCGGTCCGGCTTCGCTCGCCCCCGTACCGCGATTGCGGACCCACTGACTGCGCCGGCGGGACGGGCGCACAGCGCCACCCGCCGCGTCCGTGTCAGAGCGTGCACCGATGCATCGGTGTTCTGCTGCGCGTCTCGCACAGATCCCCCAACGCTTCTTCCATACCGAGGACTTTACGGTGCGTCTTTCGCCGCACAAAAGACAAAAGTCAACGACTTCGCCGCAGCGTTTGCACGCGCAACCTCAATCCCCGGCTTTCCAGGCGTCATGCTTTTATGCGATAGCCCTGGCGAAAGTCACGGGCACGCCTGAGCTCAGGTGTCCACCTGAGATCAACGGCGCGCCAACGCGTCTACCATGACCCCGTAACGTCGGGTGCCGCCGGCGGTCCTGCAATGAAGGCGGAGTGCGCTCACGCGGCGGCGCATATTGGGTGGGCCACTCACTCGCCTTGAGCTCAGCTTGCCGCCAGCCCGACCATGCCGATCAAACCGACCAAACCGATCGAATTCCCGAACCACCCCCCCACCGTGGCCGAGCCCGGCAAGACGCTGAGCGGGCGGGACCTCAAGGGCCCCCCTGGCCGTGACCAGCAACGCCCTGCAGGCGCTGCAGCAAGGCGAGTTGCGGGTGTTCACGGAGCAGGTCGACGCGGCCTTGCGCAGCGGACAAGTTGGGCTCGACACTCTGCCAGCGTGCTTGACGGCGGTCGAAGCGCTGAAGCGGGACCTCGAGGAAGTAAAGCCCGCCAATGCCACCTATCACTTTGACACGCAATCGGGTGAAGGGGCGGCCGCGTCGCAATTCAAGACGGTACTCACGTCACTGTACGAAACCGGGTACTCATTGGATGGTGTCCGGCAGGAACTCAAAGCCCAAATGGCGAGCGGATCGCCGCCGGGCTGGATGACCCACATGCTCCACCGGGTGGGCACCCTGCTCGGGGCCATCGCTGCTGCGGCAGTGGTCGTGGCCGCGGCGCAGTTGGCGCTGCCGTTCGCCATCACCGTCGGCGCTGCCGGCGCGACGCTCGCCGTCATCGCGGGCATGGTGGCCAAGACCGCAGCGGCGGCCCGGCTGAGCAGCTATGCGGTCCATTGGGAGCAGGACGCTCCCCGACGGGCGTGTTTGGCGCAGCTCGATGATCTTAGAGCGATGGTGATTCGCGCCGAAGTGGACTTGGTGCTTGCCAACATTCGGGATCAACTCACGCCCGAGGCCGCCGAGTATCATGCGCAACTGCTCGCGCCCCCCGTCGTGGACACGAGCGGCAACGCGGTGGACCCTGCGCGGCTAAACTTCCGCCCCATTCTGAAGTTCGTCGGCGATGGCGACGGTAGTGACGATCGGGGCGCGCTGGCCGCGTTTGGGTCGGGCTACATCCTGTTCACCGACGTGGGGCAAGCCATGTTGGCCCAACGTCTGCAAGCGGAAGCGGACTATGTGCTCCAGGACCATAGCAACTTTTCAGACTTTCAAAAAAACGAAGGCCTTTGGGACTTGGCTGACGACCTGTGGGGCGAGATGGCCTTCCGCGAGGGCATCGATCCGCTGATCTTCCTCGGCGATCTCATTCACGACCGATTGGCGTCGAATATGAGGTGGGGTGGTTTCATCCGCGGCTGGCTGAAAAGGTTTGGCGTCACCTTTCTTGCGGGCAATCACGATGATTACCGGGTGAGGGTGGACGAGCGCGGCCAGAAGCGCCCCGTCCCTGACTTTGCTGGCTTTGCCGCCGATTGGGCGACGCGCGAGCAGTGGGAGGCGCACGAGCGCGCCGTCTTTGACGACATTTACTACGATGAAAAGAGCGGCGTGATCGCCAACCACCAAGGCTTCAGAATTGGCCCAGACGGCACCGTACAGACCGCCAAGGGTTTTTTCAGGTTCACGGGCAATCCCAAGGACCTCTTCGAGGACGTCCGTAACAGCCGGCGGGTGGCCATGCCGGAAGACGCCCAGGCGCTGCGCCCCAGTGAGAAGTTACAGCTGCTCATGTCCATCACTTACGGTGACGCGGCCAACCTTGGCCTGACCATGAATCCCAAGATTTTGCTTACCCACGCTCCCGCCGGCGCGTGCACGGCGGATCGCTGGAGCGATGCAAAAGAGGTGGAAATCGCAACTTGGTTGGAGACCTACAATAAACCAGGGTACCTCACCCCCGAGTTCTGGGAAGGGCGTCTGGCGATGTATCATAGCGGCCGAGATCAGTTGGATTTTCACACCAGCTTTCGGCCGTCCTTCGAGGACAACAAAAGCGTGGTCGAGGCCTTCGCGGCGAAGGGCCATCGTCTGATCGTTTTCAAAGGTCACGATGACGAGCGCAAGATAGGCGGCGGGGTATTCTCCATGAATGCGCGCGCGGGTGGCGCGGGTGGGAACCACGACATCCGCCCCACGATGCTGGCCCTGTACGTGCCCGAGGCGGCCGACCCCGCCGCCCCGCCCGTCGGCACGGCTAAGGCAAATCCTTGGTTAACCTTGGCAAGCATCGCCCCCGCCAAGCTGAGTAAGCCCGCGCCCGTGACGAACGGCAACGGGGCCATCGACGCCTCGGGGAACCCCAACCCTGTGTCCGCCTAGGGGGTGCGTAGGTCGTGCGCCAAGGACGAGGGGCTGTCCGGGGCGGATAAAAAAGTGCCGTCTCGCAGCCTGGCAAAAAGGGGGCCGTCGCCATCGGGAGAGTCAGGTGGACGCTACGGTTTCGGGCACCGGGAACCTCGTCGATGAAGCGCGCTGCGAGGCCGCCCACAAAGCCCTTGCACGCGGGCATCGCCAAGGGGCTGAAGCGGTTGCACCGCCCCCCTGGGCAGTGATGTGGCCGTGCGTGCGCGGGGACGTCGCCGATTCGCTGAGCTCAAGCGATCCGGACGAAATGAGGGTCGAGCGCGGCCTGGCGGTGGCTCCCCTCGACGACCCGACGCGGGGTCATCAAGGGGCTGCCGGTTTTTCGACAGAGCGATACGTGCGCGCCGGCGCCCCATCGGTGGGCGCCGGCGCATGGGCGAGACCCATAGCCGGGTCAGAGGCCGGGGGAATATGCTGCCGGGCGGTGGACAAGGCGGGGGCACACCATCGCTTTTCCGCTGCGCGCGCCGTGCTGCCGACGCCGCACGTCGTTTCGTCGAAAAAGCCCTCGTCGGGGGACGCGCGAAAGGCCGTGACCGCTCCCACAAGCGGTGCGAACCGTGCCGCGCTGCAGGCGTTTGGTGTCCGGCGCGAGCTGCCCGTCGAAATCCGCCGGCACCCGTATCGGAATAACCGCGTTGCGCAGGACCGCGCGATCCATCGGCGTGATCGGCGCGTCAGCGCGATGCGGGGTTTCCAAAATTTCCGATATTTCCGTTGTGCCCGCCTCGTGCCGGGCGGCCGCGAGGCCGTGCGCATGATGCGCCAGGGGCGCGGGCTCACCCCCGAGGGACGCTGTGCCTGCCCGGCTGAGCAAGGCTCATGTCGGTCGGCATCCGTGTATCCCAACGGATGGAGCATGTCAGGCCGCGCGTTTGTCAGAGACGTATCGGCGGGTGTATGCCACAGGCGATAAATCATTGCGCCGGGCCTGAATGCGGTGTTGATTGGAGAACCGTTCGATGTACTCAGTGATCGCTTGCCGGGCTTGCGCTCGCGCGTAGCAAAACGGGCGTTGGACATCCGCTCGGTTTTTCACCTGCCCCGAACGGGTCGAGGGGCGTTATCCCCCGGCGTCAGAATAGTTGTCGCCTCTGAACTTCCTTATCAAGTAGAGTCAGAGGTGCAGGTTGAAAGTGAAACAAACGTATTCTGTTGAGTTCAAGGCGCAGGCGCTGTCGAAGGTTCTGCAGCGCGGGAGCCGCACGGTTGGAGCGGTGGCCGACGAATTGAACGTCAACGTACTGACATTAAGGAAAAGGACGAGAGGCGCCAGCGCCACGAACCGGAGCCCGAGCTCTGCAGACCCACGACGACCGAAAGACTGGTCGCGGGAGGAACGGCTGATGGCCTTGCAGGAGAGCCACGGGCTGGTCGACGAAGCCTTGCATGGCTGGTCTCGGGAGCGCGGCTTGTTTGCGCATCATCTGGCGCAGTGGCGTGCGGATTTTTGCGCCGGTGGGGCCGCCGTCAGCCGGCGCGAGAGCGCGCAAGAAGTGCGCGATCTGAAGCAGGCCAATGTCGAGCTGCAGCGCGAGTTGAAACGCAAGGAGAAGGCGCCGGCGGAAGCTGCGGCGCCGCTGGTGCTGCAAAAAAAGTACCGTGCGCTGCTCGGGGACGAGGCCGAATGACGTCGCCTGCGCAGCGCCAAGCATTGATTGGGCTCATCCACGAGGCGACCCTGGCCGGGGCCCGCCAGGCACACGCGTGCAAGATTGTGGGGCTCAGCGCGCGCACCGTTGAACGCCGGCGGCAAGCAAAACCTGACGCAGTGGGCAGGCGCACGTTAAGACACCGCGAGCCGCGCCATAAGCTTGGCGCCGGGGAGCGCGCCGAGCTTCTGTCGGTGGCGAATTCGGCCGAATTTGGTCATCTGCCGCCCCGCCGGATTGTGCCGCGACTGGCAGACCAGCAACGCTATATCGCCTCGGAGTCGACCTTCTACCGGGTTCTGAAGGCCGAGAAGCAACTCGCCCACCGGCGCAGCGAACGGCCGGCCCAGGCCCGCAGCAAACCGCGTGCGGTTTGCGCCTACGCGCCTAACCAGTTGTACAGCCGGGACATCACGTACCTGCCCACGACGGTGCGCGGGCAGTATTTCCATCTGTACCTGTTTCTGGACGTGGTCAGCCGCAAGATCGTTGATTGGCAGGTCTATGCGCAGGAAAGCGGCGTCCTGGTTGGCGAAGTCCTCAAGGACTGGTGCGCGCGCGAAGCGATACAGCCCAATCAGGTGATTCTGCATTCGGATAGTAAGAATACGGGTATCAGATGTTTCCGGGCTTCTCGCGGCTTTCAATGAGGGCTGTCCGGCGACTTTTGGTGCCGTAAAGCGTTCCGGGCGACCTGACCCACATTCCGATCGACGTAGTGTCTTTCCCCTGACCTGTCGATCGTCCGGAACCGCCGAGCGGCGAGGTTTCGCCTCGTCGATACGTGTGACTCAAGAAGGGCCTGACGCTCTGTCGCTTTACTGTCTTGTCCAGGTACTCGATGCCGGTGAAATCGCCTCAATCTCATCGGCAACCGGAGCAAGGCTCATGAAAGAAGAACCGGCTATTTCTGGATATCGCAACGTTGTGGGCGGCGTGGATACCCATAAGGACGTGCATGTTGCAGCTGTCGTTGACGAACACGATCGTCTGCTCGGCAGTGAATGCTTCCCTACCACGCGGCATGGCTACAAACAGATGCTGCTCTGGATGCGCTCATTCGGAGAGCTTGCCCGGGTTGGCGTCGAATGCACCGGCTCCTACGGAGCGGGCTTGCTTCGCTACCTTCAACTGGCCCACGTAACGGTGCTTGAGGTCACGGCACCCGACAGGAGCGACCGGCGCAAACGCGGCAAGGACGACACGCTGGACGCTTGCAACGCGGCGCATGCTGCCTTTGCTGGTGTGCGTACAGTCACGCCCAAGACACGCGACGGCATGATTGAATCGCTGCGCGTTCTGAAAGTCTGCCGGAAGACCGCCATCTCCGCGAGGCGCGTTGCATTGCAACTAATTCACAGTACCATCATCAGCGCGCCTGACGAGTTACGCGAATCGCTGCGCAAGATGACACGGATGCAGCTTATTCGAACATTGGCCGCGTGGCGTCCCGATCTGTCTGACTATCGGAGCCTGATCTCTGCCAACCGGATTGCATTAAAATCACTGGGGCGTCGGTATCTCGAGTTGCACGACGAGATCGCCGACCTCGATGTCATGATCGCGGCTCTGGTCGATGAACTCGCCCCCGATCTGGTCTCCCGGTATTCAATTGGCTATGAGTCCGCTTCGCAACTGCTACTGACCGCTGGCGACAACAGCGACCGGCTTCAGTCAGAGGCCAGCTTCGCCGCCCTCTGTGGAGTGAGTCCCGTCCCGGCGTCTTCTGGCAAGGTGACACGACATCGACTGAATCGCGGTGGAGATCGCGCGGCCAACAGCGCCCTGCACATTATCGCCATCGGTCGATTGCGAACCGACGATCGCACAAAAGCCTATGTCGCCAAACGCGTCAGCGAGGGCCACTCAAAGCTTGAAGCGATTCGATGCCTCAAGCGCTATATCGCACGAGAGGTCTTCTACGCCATCCGGCAACGTTACCGCCAGATCGCGCAGACCCAATTTACCTCTTGACCTTTAGAAGGGCGTCAACGGCGGCCCGATGAAAGGTGCGACGATGCTCGCCACCTTCCAGGCGCTGGGCGTCATGCCCTCGCTCAGCCGTCCGGGCGTGAGCAACGACAACCCATATTCTGAGTCGTTGTTCAAGACCCTGAAGTACCGGCCGACTTACCCGCCGGGGGCATTTGACACCCTGCTCGCAGCACGCACCCGGGTGGGCGCGCTGGTGCGCTGGTACCACCACGAGCATCGTCACAGCGCGACCCGGTTCGTGACGCCGGCGCAGCGCCATGCCAAGCTCGATCAGGACATTCCGGATCGACGTGCGGCGCTTTATGAGGCCGCCCGGCAACGCCATCCGCTGCGCTGGAAAGGCCCGACGCGCAACGGGCAGCGCGTCGATGCTGTGCACCTGAACCCGGATCGCATCGACCACCAGGACGTCGCCGCGCAACGCCGTAGCCGGCAGAGAACGGCCGCCTGAAATTTATTCGGTGAGGCGACAACTAGCGTGAAAAATTCCGTGCCTGCATGACGAGTTGTCGGGTCATGCAATCCCTCCTCGCGTCCCCCCATCTCACCGCTGTACAGGTCGTTGATTCCGGTCGGATAGAACCGGCCTTCGTCAGTCGCAAGTGGAGTAAGAGAGCGGGCGTAGTCGAGCTATCCCCCGGACTCTCCTCCCCGGACCGGACTTGCACCTCTCAGCGCATACGGCTCTCCATTCCAGCGTTGCTCATAGCAAAGGCGACATCGGCATAGCGCGACTCGATGGTGCTGCGTGTCTCGTCACACATGAGGTACGGATTTTCCGAGGGGCTACGCCACCTAAACCGGCCCTTCCGGCTGGTAACCAGACGCCGAAGCGTCACCGCCCCGTACCAACCCCGACTATTCCGGCCATGAAGCCGTCATGCCTTGGCCTGTCGCGGTTCCGGTGCCCGCGCATGATCGCGCGTCAGCGACCTCAATCCGCGCCGAAACCTGCGCGCGAGCCAATCTTCGAACTTCCGGAACGCGGTCCGGTCAAGTTTTCTGCGCATGGGGGCCGTGTAATGGGTGGATTGACAGAAGGCGACCCAGCCGCCGATTTGCCGGTTTAGGCTCTCCATCAGGTCCATCCGGTTCATGCCGTGGTTGCCCGACCGTTGCTTGACTGGCCGCTCGGCAAAGCCCCGGTACTTCTGCCACGGAATCGTTGTCACCGGCCGCATCCGCCCGCGGGGTCCACGCTTGCGGAGGATGCGGTGACCGAGGAAGACGAAGCCGTCGTTCATGTATGTGATACGGGTCTTCTCCATACTCAGGGTGAGCTTCGGTGCGCCTTCGGGGAACTCACGGCATGTTCGCGAGTTCCCTTGACCACGATCACAAGGTCATGCGCATACCGACAGTAGGCGATAGCCGGTGTCCACTGCCGGTTTTCTGAAACAGCAATCGGACGCCGTTTCAGAATCGCGAAGTTCCACGCCCACCGAACCTTGCGCACCTTCATGCCCAGATAGTCCCTCTGCATTCACGCATCGAATTCGTGCAGCATGATGTTGGATAACAGGGGCGAGACGACGACGCCCTGGGGAACGCCTTCACTCGCGGCGCGAAACAGATCTCAATCAAGACAGCCCCCCGCCTTGATGAACTTCCAGAGCAGGGCAAGGAAACGCCGGTCGGCAACGCGCTTGCGGATTCCCTTCAGAAGCAGACGATGATGAACGGTGTCGAAGTGGCCAGCGGGGTGCCCTCCGGTCGCGGCAAGCCTCGCGCTTGAGCGTAAGGCGTGGCGGTTCGTACTACTGCTCGTCGTCTTCGCGTTCGTTGCGGGTGCGGTGTGCGGATTTGTTGAGGCCAAGTCGGCGGGCCCCTGGGGCACGGGGGCCGGGGCATGGGACGCGAAACGAGAGGGGCGGCTATCGTGCTGTCGCCTCGACCGCGAGCATCGTCACACGCAGTGCCATACATCAGCGACAGCACGCCTTGCTTGACGGCCATGGGGGCTTGCGCGGACGCTGACGCTTCGGGCTTTACCACGCTACAGGTTCGCGGCACCGACGGTTTCGTCGGGCCCCTCCGGTGCTCGGCGCTTCGCCAAACGAGCGCTTCGAGGACGCCCCACACGAGCATGCCGCGGACGACGCCACCGCTTCGCTTAGGCGACAAGCCAGTGAGGGCTGGCGAGGTCACCGACTTCGCGAGTCAGACGAATCGGAGACCGGCAGCGCCGGGACGCGCGGCTCCTATGCTTCAGGGGCCGTCCGTGCATAGGTCTCACGCCGCGCGTCCGCCGGGCTCACGAGGCCTCAGGGGCGCTCCCGGAGCCTCAAATAGCCTCACAGCGCCTCACAGAGTCCAAGGGTGGCGCTTGACCGCCGGTCAGTGCGCGGCCCGGCGCCCGCCCCGTTTGTTGCGCCGGCGCTTGCGCGGCACGCCGGTCCGGGAGTGCCCGCCCACGGCAGCCTGTCGCCTGCGTGCCGGGGGCCGGGCTGGACGCGATGTTGGGTATTCGCCTGGACCAAATCAAAGGCCGTAGCGCCCTCGATGGCCGGCTCTGACGCGCTCCCTGTCACTCGATCGGGGTTGGGGCCTTGGCGCGGCGGCGGGCCAAAGGCCGGAGGTCAGCCAATTGCATCCCATTCAAACGCATGCCCGGTACCCCTCGGGGTCTTCTCGATGCAGACGGGGGCGTGCAGGACGCTGTCATGGGTCCGAGCGTTCACGTGAGCGGTGTGCCGCCCGGGGTGCACCGCCGGTACGTATGCGCAAAGACGGCGGACGTGGCGTGGCGCAGGTTGATTCAAGCGGATGAGCGCAGGTCGCTTGCGTGCTGGCAGACACGCTCGCCACGACAGCGGCGTTCCCGCGGCGCGAAGGCTCGTCCCACCCCCCTTTTTGCCCACGCCCATAGGCGTGCTCACGAAAGCCATGCCGGTCGCGGTGCTGCGCCTTGCCACCCTGCCCTCATAGCGCAAGCTGCCACGGCGGCGTAATTGTCGGCGCACATGTACTAAGGCCGGGCCCACCCGCCGGTGTCACGCGTCATAACGCCTCATAGGGGCGTGCAGCGCGTTCAGGGGCGAAGGCCAATGGCGCGCGAGAGAGGTCTTCATCGGCGCGTCTTGCCGGCATCGCTTTGCCTGGGCTCACCACAGGAAAATATAAGCGAGCAATTTTTGCCGGTCTTCTCGGGATGACGCCCATTCAGTGTGCGCTGCTGTTCCCTTACGGTAGGGATTGACCGCGTTCGGAACCAGGGCGCAGAGGCGGCCGAGTTTTTGCGCGTCGGATTCCCTGCCCGGCACGCCCAGCAGGAAGCGAATGATTCGCGAGCTCATCGCCATGGGTTGACCTCGGTGGTGTGACGTGCAAACCATTATAGGCTGCCCGTTGCCGGTGCCAGGTGCCCCAATCGCCTCGACGTTGGCCGGTGCACTGTGGGGAGGACGCAGCACGTCGGCCGGCGCGCGCGAACCTTTTTCGCCGTTCCGGTGGTGGGGGAAGATGGCGCCGCGGGCGGTGGCAAAGCACGCGCGCGGTCCGCGTACGCATCGCACGGCGGCTCGCCGAGCGCCTGCAGGGCCGCGTCTGTGCACAGTGCGTGTCCCGCGCGGGGACCGCCCGCGCGGCGCGGGGACGCGATGTGTCGGCGGCGCCCGCCTATCGCGCGCGTGCGACCCGCTGCGGCATACCCGGCGGTCTTATCGTAGGGAAATGGGCCAGGTCCGGTGCGCGTGCGTGAACGGCCCCCCGGTTTGCCGCCCGCGCCCGCGGCTCACGTTGATGCCGGTTGCGGCGGCGTGCGTCCGGCGCCCACCCGCGTCGCTCATATGGCCGGGTCAGTCGAGCCCTCCGAACCTCGGCGGCGGTCAGGACCGTGAGGCTGTCTCACGACGCCTCGGACCGATGTTCGGTGGCACCTCTGCCGGGACGGTGGCCGGGCGCATCGCCAGCGCCGAGGGCCTGCACCGGATCCTGCGGCGGAGTTGGCCCCGCGGGGGACGCCGTGTCGGCGGCTGACAAATTTTTGAGCGTCGCCTTGTGCGCTCGCGGGGACTCATTCGCGTGCGCGGCACGATGGCGACGGCGCCCCCGTGATTTCCGAAAACCGGGTTTTGCCACTTGATTTCGAAAGGCGGTGGTGCGGACGCCCTGTAAAAAGGAAGGAGCCGTTCGCGTAGGAGCTTCACCACGAAATTCCGGCGAGCGGCGCGGGGGCGGGCATAACGCGCCAATGCGCCCGGGGCCGGTGCGCCCGAGTTTATGGCCCCGGCCCCCGCTGCCGTGGGCGGCATGCCGGCCCCTGCCGGCGCCGGGCGTTGTCCGGGGGCCGCGGATGGCGGCGGGCAACACGTGCGGGCGGAGCCGGGTGGGCCGTATCGCAGCCAGGCGCTCGCCGTTTTATTGCCTCACCTTTTCATTCGCTTGCCATGGAGAGCCAACATGCGAACCGGTGCCGTAGGCGCAGGAAGTTACCAATACCGTCCTGCTCCGGCGAATATCACGCAAGGTCAGCCGGGTCAGCCGCCCGAGGCCGACGAACCCCCGACCGAAGGCGGACACGACAGTGCCCTGGACAGTGGTCTGCGCCCGGGCCAGGACGTTGACACCGCCGTGCGACACGCCGGGCATGCCGGCGCGCTTGACTCGGCGTTCGCGCCCGCAAGTGAGCAAGAGGAAGAAGAAAAATACGATTTCTCCCCGTCGAGCCCGCATCAGCGATACGTCGAGCGTCTGGCGCGGATGGACGCGGCGCAGGCCTCGTTAGACCTGCGACGAACGCTCGGCATTGACGAGCCCGGCACACCCGGCACGACCGAGCGCGCGGGGCCCGATGCGTCAAGCTCATCGCGGTTGCCCGCAAGCGACGGGGCGGCGCGCGAGCACGGGCCTACGTGGTCGCGCGCGAGTGCTCCGAGCGGTGGCATCCGATTGGAAGCGGGTGCCGTCGGCTCCGACACGTCGCCGCGGGTGGCACTCCTGATTGCGGCGGAGGGCGCGCCAAATCGCCGTGCGGAGCTTGAGGCGCCCTTGTTGTCGCCACCGGCAGGAGAGACGGACGCGCGCGCTTCGGTATTGGTGCAGATCGCCAAGGCAACGGTGGTGCCACAACAGAAACTGCGAAAGGGGGGATCGAAGCTGTACTGGTTCTGGTCGGTCATGGCGGCGGGATACGGTGTGGCCCAATGGCTCAAACAAGGAGAGAGGGGCGCACCTTTCTTTTTCATGGGGATGATCGGCGCGGGGGCCACCGAGGCAATCTATGTGTGCAAAAAGCGGCTCCACCAGAGTGCCGGGCGCCGCGACCTTAAAGCAAGGCTCAGACAATTGGGCGGTGCGAGGGCGCGATACATTGTGGACGCCACGCGCATTAAGCGCCCGCAGGCGAACGCCGCGGACGTGAGGCGTGCGTCGAGTGAGGACGCTTTGGCGGCGCTTGAGTCCGACGAGATTTCGGGTTACCTGGCCCATCAGAAAATGTCGGAGGGGCCGTCGCTGACGATGTTGGCTCGTGACACACCGCTGCAGTTGGGCGGCGTCGCGGCGAAAACGCTCACGTTAATCGGCAATGTCTGGAAGCGATTTTCAACCGTTGTGCCCAGCACGGTCGGCGCCATGGTCGGCGCCGGCGCCGGTCTGCTTCATGGGTTGCAGGGCGTGCAGGAGCGCACGCGCGCAAAATCGGCCGGGCAGGCGTTGCGAAGGTTTGATGAGGTCACCCTCTCGCGCTCGGTCGCGGCGGCCGGCACGCCGTTCGCCGTCTTGGAGGCGCTGGACGAGAGCGTGCGCACGTCGCGGGAGCACACCAGGTTTAAGACGCTGCTTGGCCGCGCGGACATGAACGAACTCAAGGCCCTCGCGCAGGTAACGCAAGAGGTTCGCACCGCCTTTGCGCAGAACGTGAGCGATGAGATCAAGGCTTGCGACGAGCAATCTAAGTGGGCCCTATTCCGCTTGTTCTACGGGCTGGTGGCCTCCGGGGTGTCCGGCGTCGCCGGTGCACTCGTGCTGGCAAGAGCGGGCGATTCGCGGATGAAAGCCGTGACAACAGTCTCGGCGGGAGTGACGACGTTTTGGCTTAGCTCTACCGCGGTTCGGATGGACAAGGCCGACCGGGCGCGCAAGCACGCCCTCAGCCCGACGGCTACGCCGGCGGAGCGCGCGAAAATTGCGCATTGGATAAGTGTCCCGCTCGCCGACCTGGAGACGGTCATGGTCACCGTGGAGCTGCGTGGGCGCTTTTTCCTTAGCGTGCTGCTGCTGCGATATCTGGCGATACCTAAGCCGCTCGACAAAGGGGCCCTGCAGACGCTTGCCGAGGAAGCCGCGGACCTTCGCCGCAAGAGCGCCAAGCGTGTGTTGGCACTGGTCGGCTTTCCGCATGCCGGGATCATGGGGCTGGCGACGATCGCGCAGGAGGGCACCCGAGAATCGCGTATCAGCGCGGTCGAATATATCGACGCCCATATTAAGGGAAAGGCGGCGTTGGAAAAGATAATCTCGGACGCCGCGCATATCGAGCGACCGACGTTAGCCCTGCCTCACGACCCGCAGGTCGTGGGCGTACACCACGACGAGCGGGCCGTCGAGTGAGCGCCGCCGGCGCCAAGGGGCGGCGGCGCCGCCCGATGCTGCACGCTCGGCGCCGAGGGTGCAGGGAAGGCCGCGCGCGAGGTGCCGGCAGTGCGTCCGGCCAAGGGCGAGGTGCCGCGTGAGCGCGCGGGAGACTCGCCGACCGTCCTCATGCTGACATCATTTCGCCGGCGGCCGCGTCAGTGATGCGCAGGTGAGCCGCCTGTGCGCCTGCGATTGTGATGGGAGTGGCTGAGAACACTATGTCATCGAAAGCCACGACGGCAGCGTCGGAGGTGGCATGGCACGACGAAAAATCAGCAATGAACGGTGAAAGGCGCTTGAATCGTTGTGGCCGGTTGCAGCGTCTTCGGCGGGAGACGGGCGGCCTCGTGTGGAAAATCGGGCGGCCCCACAACGGCATTCTGTTTGTCCTGCACCCCGGAATTCCATGGGAAAATCCGCCGCAAGCACTTGGCTTGGCAGTGGCATGGCATGGCATGCCGGCGCCGGTTGCGAGATCGGCAATCCGAGGGCGTCGGGGAACGATTGCATCGGGCCCGGCTCAGGCGCTTACGTGAGCCGGACCGGATCGGCGGGAGCCGGGCATGTATCGATGGTACAACCGTGCCGCCCTGGCCACACGCCCGGGACGTCGTCGAGCGGCATGACGGAGCACTCGGGCTGAACGCCGTTCGCGTGGACCGTAACAGCCGACCATGACGTGTACCTCTGTTTAATGTGTAATAGCTTGGACCACGTCTGACCGTTGGCGGTTTCTCCCAGCACAGCATGGTTCGTCGCATCCGGTGACGGCAACGTTGCGCTCCCTGAACCGCAGCGAGTCCACCACGACGCAAGGTCCGAAAGTCATTCGTGCCAACGTCGGCATCCTCGAGCTGGCCCGCCGGCTCGGTAATGTCGGTCAAGCCGGTCGCGTGACGGGCTGTTCACGCGACAGTTTTTACCGGTTCAAAGCTCTGTACGAGACGGGCGGCGAAGCCGCCCTGCAGGCAATCTCTCGGCGGCGCTCGCCGCCCAAGCATCGCGTGGAGCCGCAGGTCGAAGCCGCGGTGGTCGAGGCGGCCCTGGCGTTGCCCGCCTACGGCCCGATGCGCTTCGCCCATGAGGCGCTCAAACGCCATGCGTGGCACGTCTCGCCCCAAGGCGTGCGCGGTATCCGGCGACGTCACGACAGGACCTCACGACAGGACCTCGCTACCTCGTGACCATGAACAAACGCCTGACGGCGTGGCAGGCCGACTCCCCGCAGCAAGGGCCGGTGCTCACCCGGACCCGACCCGATCCGACTCGCCTCGCCGCGCTCGCGCCGGCCAAGCGTGAGAAGCAACGCACGGCGCATGCGAGTCAGCGTGTCGCCGCGACCGCGGCGCTCGCAACACCTTCTGCGTCGGCACGCTCCACGGGGTGGGCCGGGGCTGACGGCCGACGTTCGTCGAGACCGACGCGCAGGTCGCGTTCGCCAAGCGCCACGATCGCACACCGCCACGGCCGGTGGCCGATTGGCTCAACGACCGCGTTGTGCCCTTCTTTGATAGCCACGGCATCCCGCCGATGCGCCTCCTCACCGATCATGGCACCGACTATTGCGGTCACCCCAAGCCTCATGCGTATGAGCGTCGGCCGGCGTTGGAAAACATCGGCCACCCCCGGACTTGTGCCCGGTCGCCCGGACCAACGGCATCGTCGATGCGGTCGCACAAGGCGAGGCTAAACGCGTGCTATCGCGTCGCCTTTCGCAAGAAAATCTACGCCAGACACGACGGCGCCGCCGCACCGCAGTGCCGACCGCGATATCCGGCCTGACGCGTTTGACGCGTCCAACATGCGGCGAGAACATCAAGATCGACGGTGCGATGGCAAGACGCCCATGCAGACTTTCCTCAGTTCTCGCTCGCTCGCCAAGAAGAAACGCATTGCTCATTCACTCGCCGTGGCGGCTTAATCCGTCCAACCACCTGTCAGCTCAAGTCTCAGCCAATACACGCGAGAACCTCGGCCTGACAACGTAAAACAGTCTGAGAAAGCAGCCGCATCCCCAACGGGTCAGTTCCGGGTGCACATCGACCGGCATGCGCAGACCGCGCGATGAGAAATACTTCTGCCTCGGCATGCGCGCGGCTTTGTCCATCGAGCCACGATGCTCCAAAAAAAAGGTTCATCGCGCAATAGCGTGGAGGGATTTGACAAGTTTTCGTACTCTTGATGGCAGGAATTTGCCATCAGGAGTGCGTGGAGATGCTGGATCGCAAGCTGCTGGAGTCGCTGGGAGGCTGGCAGGGCTATGCCGTCGAACGCGTGGAGTGGCCCGAGGGCACAGGGCGCACGCTGTCGATCTATTTGAAGCCAACCGCCAAGGTGATGCTGTGCGAGCAGTGCGGCGCACGATGTCGCCAGGTCCATGAGACCACGGTGCGCCGGGTGCGAGATCTGCCGTTATTTGAGTACCGGGTTGTTCTTCATGTTCCACGCCGGCGCTTGTTGTGTGAGCAATGCGGTGGCCCGCGCCTGGAGCGGCTTACTTGGCTGGGTCGCTACCAGCGGGTGACGGATCGGCTTGCGGCGGCCTGCAGCCAATTGCTGCAATCGAGCAACGTGCAGGCGGTGGCGAGGTTCTTCGAGCTGGGTTGGCATACCGTCAAGACGCTGGACAAGGCCCGGCTCCGAGCGTCAGTGCGCGAACCGGATTGGTCCAGGATCGAGTATTTAGCGATGGACGAGTTCGCCCTGCATAAAGGGCATCGGTACGCGACGGTAGTCGTCGATCCGATCAGCAGGCAGGTGCTGTGGATCGGCCCAGGACGCTCACGCGAGACGGCTCGGGCGTTCTTCGAGCAATTGCCGCGTGGGGTCGCCCAACGCATCAAGGCCGTAGCCATCGACATGACTACGGCCTACGAGTTAGAAATCCAGGCCCACTGCCCACGGGCGGAGATCGTCTATGACTTGTTCCATGTCGTGGCCAAGTACGGACGAGAGGTCATTGATCGGGTGCGCGTGGATCAGGCCAACCAACTGCGCCAGGACCGTCCCGCGCGCCGGGTCATCAAATCGAGCCGCTGGCTGTTATTGCGCAACCGCGACAAGCTAGACCGGCAGCAGGCCGTCCGGCTCGACGAATTGCTGCAAGCCAACCAGCCGCTGCTGACGGTCTATGTCCTGAGGGACGAACTCAAGCGGCTCTGGTTCTACCGAAGACCTGCCTGGGCAAAACAAGCCTGGCACCACTGGTGCGAGCAGGCCGAGCAAAGCGGAATAGCCCCCTTGAACACCTTCGCTCAGCGTCTGAAAGGCTATCTGCATGGCATCCTGGCCAGATGCCGACATCGTCTAAACACCAGCATCGTTGAGGGCATTAACAACACTATCAAGGTCATTAAGCGGCGCGCCTACGGCTACCGCGACGAGGAATATTTCTTCCTCAAAATCCGCGCCGCCTTCCCCGGTAATGCTCAATGAACCAAAAAAAAGCCGCAGACAAGCTGCGGCGAAGAGGGAACCGGGTGCGACACGCGATTCCCCCCTGGGTCCGAAGATATCCTGTGCGCGTTCTCAATTAACGTTTGGCTGCATCGTCGTCGACCGCATCACGAGCCAGATAGGCCGCCGTGACCTGCGGAAGATGCGCCAGCAGCCACCGCGCCATTTCAATCTCCTGCGCAAGGATCGCTTCGCAAGTCTGGCGTACGTCGTCGCACCCGCACTCTCGGGCGGCTGCGATGAGCGTCGTGTACGCGGCGATTTCGATGTTCTCGAAGACGAAGCCCGCCATCGCTCCCTTGACCACTTCGTCCGACGCGAGGCCACCGCCCAGCGCCTGTGCGAATGCGCCCATCCGAGCGGCAAGATCCTTCATCGCGGAAGGGCCGCTGTCGAGTCCTTCCAAGCACGCTTCGAGCGCCTTCTGTTGCCCGATCGTCTCGTCGATATGCTGCTCGATTCGCGTCTTCAGCTCGGGATAATTGTTAAGTCGCGACGCCTGCGCTTTGAGCATGGTTTCGGCATGCTTTTCCATCGCATAAGCGTCTTGCAGCCAGTCGACCAGATGGTCTATCGATTCGTTCATGTCAATCTCCATTTACGTTGGCGTCCGGTTTGGCAAAGCTTCCCCACGGCATGTACCGCAAGCTCACGCCCCGCCCGTCGCGATATCCGACGGCCCTTGCTTGACGCTCGTCAGATGCTCGTTCTCGTGCGCCGGCGCATCCCGGAAGGCATCCGCCGTTTCCGACAGCCCTCGCGCCCGCGCCGTCGCGATCGGTCACTCCCGGCCGCATTGATCCGTCGCCTCCCCCGAGAGGAGCGCCGTCAGCGCCTGCGACACGTCGGTGCGCGGATCGCACATCACCTGCACAAGACCCGGGCTCGTCACGCCGCAAACCTCCGCCGCCGGGGTCTGCGCCGTGGGATCCGCACTCGGCTTGACGATGCAATCGCAGAGCAACGCAAAATGCGCTGCCTCTTCTGCGCTGCGCGCAAGGGTTCGAGTCGCGCCTTCATTTTCCCCTCGCCCCCATCTGCACTGCCTTGTGCAGCACGCTCGCCACGAAATCGCGCTGAGTGCACATGCGCGAGAGAATATGCGTCAGACGAAGGGCGTCGCTCTGCACGCCGTTCATCAAAATGACGCGCACGCGGGCGAACGCGTCGTCGTCCGGCTTGCTGATCGGCTTGTTGATCGGCTTGCCGACCGTTTCCTTCCCCGTGAATTTCCGCCTACCCGGCGGCGTGCCTTTCGCGTCCGGCAAGTACGTCAAGCTTTCCATGAGGTTTGCTCGTGGGTGGACGAGTGTCCCATCTCGGCTGCAATTGCCGTGCCATCGCGCTTTCCCTGCCCCTGGGGACAGGAAGAAAGGCGGTTGTTGGAAAAAATACACTTATATGTAAAGAGCGCTTCGCCGCAGCGAGCCGCAAACCTGCGCCGAACCTCCTGCGTCGCGCCGCGATAGCCGCAGGTCATCGAACGATGGAACGCGGGGTTGGCGTCAGTCCCTTGGATTCCGGGAGCCGCCGCAGCGCGAGTCTCGATCCCCGGGAGGGGCGACGCCCCGGCCGCGCGCGTGCCACCCCCGTTCAGGCGCTCGGCCGCCCCCGCCCGTCGGGGTAAGCCGGTGCCGCCCCGACCGGACATGCGTGCGGCCGGGGAAGCCCGGCGGACGTGCGAAGCGCGGCTCCGGGACCGCCGGCTACAGGAGGACGACGAGGAAGAAACAGCCCGAACGTCGCAATGCCACGACGGATCCAAAAATGCTGACGCCGCCGTTCAGCGGCGCCCCACTGCCCCGCCTCCACAATGACCGAACGCGAACTCCACGATGTATCTCGTCGGCAGACTGGTGTCGAGACATCTCACACGCCGCCGGTGAAACCACCCGCGGCACCGTGTCTCGTTGCTCGGTTGTGGCTGGGTAAAGCGCTCGACCGTGACTCCGAAACGTGGTGACGCGTGTTAAGCCCGCCAACGGCGAATAAATACGAGACTGCGGGCGCATGGATCGCGGTTTGCTCATCCAGTTCACGTCGGGCGGCGGAGGGCACTGCTGCGTGGCGTTTCAACGCACCGCCGGGAAGCGACCCACAGCCGACATCAGGAGCGACACGAGGCCCCCGTGAACCGCGTCGGCGTACGACAGTGGCCCGTGCGCTCACCTCACCCGCGGCTCCCGCACCTAGGGTGAATGGGAATGCAGCCGCCCGGGGGACAGGCCGCTTCTTTCGCGGACCCCGGGCAGCCGTTGCGTATCGCGGTACTGCGACCCAACGCGCCCTCAGTGCGCTCGCGACACGCTCTTGGCGAGCGACAGCGCGCGAGATCGGCCTTTGCCGCCAATCTCCTCACGCGCCAGCGGAAACCTCACAATTCACCCCGCAGTGTACCGCGCCCGCTCCATGGATAACCGCGATAACCGCTCCGGCAGCGTGCTTGGATCGGAGCTGTCAGGGTGAAGCAAAGGACCGCAAAAGGACCGCCCCCGGGGCGGTACACGACGCAATGACGCGATAGCGGACACACGCGTTTGCAGCGGGTCGCTCATGCCGCGAGTCCGCCTCAGCGCCCCTCGGCGCGTCCGCCACACGACCCGTGAGCGATGGACCGGCCGGCGGGCTGCAACCGTGACACAAGCGAGCCGCCTCTGAGAAAACAATAGCGTCGCCGACTTCCCCGCTGTTAGGGGCAAGACACCGGCCGCCTGACTCGTCGTCCCGATCGGGTGCCCGGCCCGAACAGACGAACGAGGCGGCCGACCCCGTCGGGAGGCAAACGGCCACGAGGTCGGAAGTCATGATGCCGATCCACGTGCGAGCAAGACGCCGCACTCCTGTGCTTCACGCCGCTTAGCGCCGTCTGAAGGGGGCGCGCGCTGTTGCGCGCCTTCCTGCGTCTTCCGGCGCCCAATGCCATGCTGCTTGACTCTTATATGAACGCCGCCCGGCTTGCAAGGTAATATCGTTGTGACATTGGACGAGAATTTGGTTGCAGGCTTATATCCGGCGTCTGCAGGCCAGCCTGCGCGCCCTGATGGAATTCGCCAAGAACGACCTCTACTGTCTAGCGCGCTCGAAGCGCACAGCGTCAATCAGGCTTACGTTCTTGCGGACCAACCTGTCTCGCCATCACATCGTTATCGACCTTCGCAACCTGTCTGCGTGACTCGTGCTCGATACCCCTGCTTTTCAGCTAGCCCTTTGTGCTGCGTAGTCTGTCTGGTAAGTTTTGTCGTGCGCGAGTAACGACCACGCTGTTCGCGCCATCTTGTTTGCCAGCGCGACGGCAACCACATTCGTAGGCCGACGCAGGGACAGTTGCTCGCTCCAGGCGCCCTTGCTCCTGCTCTTGAACATGACCGCTCGTGCACCGTGAATCAGTAGCATGCGTATATAGCTGTCGCCGCGCTTGCTTATGCCGCCCAACCGTACCTTGCCGCCTGTACCGCTTTGCCTGGGAACCAGGCCGAGGTACGCGGCAAGCTCACGTGCGGATTTGAATGCAGCAGGATCGCCGATCGTCGCGACCAGGGCTGTCGCCGTCAATGGTCCGATACCTGGAATCGTAGCGACCCGCTGACATGCCGCCTCCTGTCGTTGCCAGGCAACGATCTGTCTCTCGAGTTTCCTGATCTCGCCGTCGATCCGCTCGATGTGCTGAAGCTGGTCGCGCAGCGCATCGAACAACGTGCCCGGAACGACCTCTTCGATTTCATGTAGTCGCTCGCGGACCTCGGCAAGGCCGGCGACGCGACCCGCTTTGAGCGTCACGCCAAATTCGTACAGCAGGCCGCGCAACTGGTTGACTTGCATGGTACGTGACTTGACTAGCAGTGAACGCATGCGATGCAGGGCCAGCGTGGCCTGCTGATCCGCTGTCTTCGGTGCTACCGAACGCATGCCGGGTTGCTGTGCTGCCGTCCAGATCGCACGAGCGTCCGTCGCATCGGTCTTGTTATTCTGGACGAACGGGCGGATGAATCTCGCATGCAGCAATACGACTTCATGACCCAGCGCTACGATCTTGCGTGCCCACCAGTGCGCACTTCCGCAGGCTTCCAAAGCCACCCGTCCGGCCGGTCGCTGGCCAAGAAATTCTATAACCTGTTGCTTCGTGAACCGCCGGTTCACAATCTCTCCCGTTTCCGTTTCGACCCAATACATCTGGAAAGCCCGCTTTGCAATGTCGAGCCCGAACGTCGTAGTATTCATGATGGTCCCTCCGTTCCTCAAGTGGTCGCGACACCTCCACTTTGGCACATTGATGCCGTTCGGTTCTGGAGGGACCCAACACTTCCAAAGTCACTTCCGTGTCCGGGGCCTGAATCCAGCGCGAAGGGAGGGCGGCGTTCATACCATCTGTCTCCCTACGTCGGGAGTCGCTCCGTGTACGAACCATCCGCGCGTCAGGCGTTTCAGATATCGCGCACAGGCCTCGTATTAGAACCGTAACCGGAGCGTGAGCGTCGCGGCGGCAAATAGAATAGCGCGGCGGCGCGCTCGCCGGCGTTGGGGGGTGGGGTGCCGGTTCGCGTCTCGCGGACGGGGCTCATTGTGCACGCTCTCGCGTGACCCGGTTCGGCCAATGCCGGGCCGGCATGGCCGGCGCGGTAATTGCATGCGTTGTTATCCGAGGCAGTCCCCCACCACTGGCAGGAGATAGATATGACTACCCGCAAAATGCAATCCAATGACCCCGGCCTGCAGGAGCTGTTGTTTCAGGCGTACGAGACCGAGCTCGGCGGAGAGCAGGTCTACACGGCAGCGTTAACGTGTGTAAAAAATACAGAGCTCGAGAAAGAATGGAACGAATACCTTGAACAGACGAAAAACCATCAGCAGGTGTTGCACGATGTGTTCTCCGCATTAGGGCTCGATCCGAATACGCGCACGCCCGGACGTGAGGTCGTCGCACACCACGGCGCGTCGCTCGTCAAGGCAATAGAACTGGCACGTCAGGCCGGCGACGAAGCGCTCGCGCAAATTACCGCTGCCGAATGTGTCGTGCTGGCGGAAACCAAGGACCACCAAAACTGGGAACTGCTCGCTACCGTGGCGCAGAAAACGGGCGGCGAACTCGGCAACGTGCTGCAAGAGGCTGTGTCTGCCGTGCAGTCCGAGGAGGCTCATCATCTGTACCACACGATGGGTTGGGCCCGGGAGCTTTGGATCGAGACGCTCGGTTATCCGGCCGTGCTGCCCCCGCCTGAAGAGAGAAAGCACGTGGAGACCGCCATCGGCGCGGCGCGCGCGCAACAGGCACGAGACGGCATGGTCCGAAGCCGACATTGAACCGGAGCGTACCCGTGGGTCGGGGCCCGGTGCGCGGGGCTCGACATTCTCATGCCCGTCGGTTTGCGCGCAACGCCGGTAGGTGGTCAAAAAACGCGGCGGGGTGACAAAAATTGCCGCCCGCTCCGTCAGATTTCGTTCGATACGCAATGAGCCTGTCCCCGCGGCTCGGGTAGCGATGCGCCGCGTTCGCGCCGTGAGCGGGCGGCGCGGTGCGCGGGCGGCGCCGGATGTCGTGTTCCGTCTCCTGGCGTATCCGCCTCCGTCAGAGCGTGGCCCGGGCGGGGCGCTCGGCACGCCGTCCACGGTACGTTTGGAAACGTTTCGCTAACTCGCCCGGGGGACCTTCCCTCTGGCCGCTGCCGGCGTTGCCTCGGTGAGGCACGCGTGATCCGCGGTGCGGGACGCCTCGCGTTCATGGGAAACGCCTTCGTTGATAAGGCTGGCTGCGGCCTTCATTGTCGCGAGGATGCGCGTCGCGTCAGCATAGAGATGCGGCACGGCGGAATGCATTACGCTTGCGTCTGGGTGCTCGCGTCCGATAGGACCTTGCCCCCCAAATAACACCCCCACACTGCCGCGCGGATTTCAGGGAAGCGGTCATCTCACGCATGGCGCGCCTCAGGAGCCGTGCGCCCCGCTGACGTCCGAGATGGGCATTTAACGCTACTTCGTCACGCCGGTCCTGTGCGGTTCTCGCGCTCGGACGGCACGCTGGCGCATGAGGCGGCGAAGTGTCGATGACGGTGTCGCCGCCCCGAGGTGATCGCAAAATTCCCGTTGCGTTCTCTCCCGTCCCGGGGCGGCGTCGCGCAACGGATTGCGTACCGATGACCACATTGGTTCGATGCCTCTGCGCATCGGGCGGCCCGAGCTTCATGTCATGACCCGGACAACGACCCGCGCCGGCGAGCGGCCGTGCCTCGACGCGCTCGCTTTCACCTTCCGGCGCCAGCGTGCTGGGCCGTGGCGTTTCGCTGCGGCCCTCTCCTGCGCGTTCGCCGTCACGCTCGGCGACGTGCTCGCGCCGCTCTTCGCGGCGCACCCGATCAACGCATGGGCACACGACGCTGCGGTCGATGGCGGCTGATGGCGGCTCTTGGCGGCTCTTGGCGGCTCTTGGCGGCTCTTGGCGGCTCTTGGCGGCTCTTGGCGGCTCTTGGCGCGGCGCGACGCGCGCGATCTGTGCGTCGAATGGCCTGGGCCTTGCCGGCACCCTACTGCGCCAAACGATGCTCGCCGCGCTCATCCACCTCACGCTGAAGAGGATGAGCGACATCGCCGGGCATGCGCTCCATCGCGTGCAACGCTTCTCGACCGACTGGCACACGGGCAGCTTCGCCGGCGAAACGGTGCGCAAGATCACGCGCGGCCCGTAGGGGCTTGGCCGGTTAAACGACTCGCTGCGGATGGCGCTCCGGGCGTGCTTTGCGATGCTTGAGGGCACCACGCCGCCGCTCGGCGTGCATGGGCCGGGGATGGGCGTGATCGTAGGCGTGGGCTCGATCATGGATGTCGGGATGACGGCCATGATGGCGTTATACCGCCTCGCGCCCGCCGCGCGCCGGGGCAAACTTCGGGACACGCGCCCGGGCGGTCCGCTCGTCGACGCGTTCACCTGCAATCCTGTCGTTAAGGCCTGCGGGGCCGAAAGCCGGAAGGAGGCGCGGCTTGAGCGCGTCATCTCGAAGTGGCGCGCAGCACACTCAGCGCCGGCCTGCCGGGCCTGATGCTTGTGGCGATGCAGGCGACGATGCTTGGTGTGGCATTGGGGCGCCGGCGCGCCAGGCCCGCGCACGTCGGTGACATCGCCTTCGCGCTGACAACCTGACCTTGCCTCGAAACGACGTACAGCGGAGACGTTGGGTCATCTGTTGAACGGAGGTCGATATGGGCGAAAAAGGCGTACCGAATCGTCGCTACACCGATGAGTTCCGGGTGCAGGCGTGTTGATGTGCAGCCGATGTTGCCCGGCCCCAAAAGGCCGCCCGTGAAGACGGCCGAAGGCCGCATGGCGGTACGGATTCAAAGCGCGGACTGATGCTCTACGCGAACGCAGTGGAGTTTGTCCGTGATGACGAACCATGCCCCGATCGCTCCTTTTGGCCCCCGGAACTCCGCGTACGCGCGGGCGTAGTTGTTCTCCCCCTGCCTGAAGAACCCCAACGTCCTCAGATCTGCCAGCTCGGCCCGCCCTGCACTTGGCTTGGGCTTCTTGCTGTCCTCGGCCTCCTTGCTTTCCTCGAGCTCATGGTATTTCTCAAGTTTTTTGGGCGTCTTCTGGCCCCCCTCACCAAGCCCCACGAGTTGCAGGCTAACGTTTTTTTTTGGCGCAAGCGCTTCGGCTAACGCGGTGTACGTCGACTGGAGCGCGAGCTTGCCCAGCGCGGTCTTTTGCGGTGTGCTGGCCAGTGCGAAGTCGGGGTCCTTCGTGCATCCGCCAGCGACGAGCAGCTGCGCGAGTTCATCGTATGTTGGGTCAGGAATATCTCGGAGATTCTCGGTCGCGCGCTTGGCGGTCTCCGTTAGCAATACCCCTAAGGTGAGAGGGGCGGCGTCAACGCCCGCGAGGCAGATCGTGACGGTCTCGGCATTCATCTCGTGGTAGACGAACTGCCCCTGGTCGGCACGATGCGCATACGTCATGAGGTCGGTAAAGAATCGCAGTGCCTTTTGCCGGGCGTCGGGGGCGTCCGGATGCAGGAGGCAAAACACCAACGCACGGGTGACCCTCGTCGCGACGGGAAGCACGTCCCTGGCCAAAATTTTCCAGAAGGTTACCTTGGGATTGAGGGCTTCGAGGCTCGTGGCCGTCCGGGCCTCCTCAAAGTCCCTGACCGTGATGGGGGTGTCCTCGCCGTCGTGGTAGATGGTGAAAACCACGTCGTCAAGTGCCCTGACGGGAGCGACATTCTCTGTCCCGACGTTGGACTGCGTGACGGGGCTTGTGACCTGGCCTAGGTGCATGGGCATGACGTGTTCTCCTGTAGCGACGGAGGGGATGAGGGGCTGGTGAGAAGCAAAACCTCGGAAGGGTCCGGTTTCGCCGGTGCAGGTCATGAGGGGGCGTCCCTATCGTCAGACCTCGAACCAGAGGGGGCCGGACGTTACGCCGGACATCTGACACAACCCGACGTTTCGGGGACATTGGCGGGCGGGCCGCCGCGCATGTCCCCGCTTTACCCCTCACCCCGACTGGCTCAAAAAAGCGGCGTCCGTGGGTCATTCTAAGAATATGACGCCAGCTAATTCTTTCGAAAACAGGCGCTGAACCTTGATTTTGCGGCGCTCACAAAACCGGTCAACTCACCGACACTGGCAAGCTGCGCATGCGCGCGTTCAGCCGCCGAGCCCTCCCGGCGGTTAAGCCCCTTGAAATCGCTACGCAACAGGCTGGTGAACCAGTGCTCGCTCGGCTGATGGGCCCCGACTCCGATCCGTACAAGGGTGTCGCGCCCGAACTGAGACTGATCGACCTCGAGCGCCTGCGTGACAGTCTTTCGGTGCCGATCGATAGGCTGCGCACAGCATTCCTGCGCACAATCCAGCGGTGCCGTTACAGCGATGTCTTTCGACATTGCCGCCGCTGCATGGCGCGCGGCTACCCCAGCGTCCCGCATCAGCGATGCAGACCAGCAGACTTGCCCTGCGCACCATCGAGCCCTGGAAACCGCGTGCCAGCGCTGCGGCCATGAGGCGCCGTACCGGCTCAGTGTTCAACTGCTTGAGGCCCCCTACCGTTGCACCTATTGCCGTGCGAGCCAGGGTAGCCACGGCCGGACGCCCTTTGCGGCGCACTGGATGAAAGCACAGCACTGCAAGGCGTTATGCGTCGGTACTTTGAACTCTACTTCGGCTGACCGAGCGCCGGCATTGACGCCCGTGAAATCTCCGCCATCGCTCAGGCGCACGGTGACACCATCCTTTCACATCCCGCAAAGCCCCACCCGGCAAGGTTCACAGAGGTGTGAGCGGTTCGGTGCGGTTAGGCTGGTCGTAAGTGGCACTTTTACTGACGAATACGTGACAGTTTTCATACGGTCTACGACAAAGGCGCGGCATAATGTCCAGCGACAATTAGAAATTCCGGTGGCGACAATTAGATCTGCCGGTTGAAGAGGGCTGGGCCGAGTTCGGTCTGGCTCTTGTTTATCGTGCAGCTTCCGCAAGGAGGCCGCATGAAGCAACCCGGAGAAATCAGATTGTTGGTGGAAGAACGACGCAAAGGAACGAGCCGGAAGTTGGCGGCGCCCAGGACCGGTATAAGCGAGCGGACGGCACGCAAATACGAACGCGCCGGCAAGTTGCCGAGCCAGATGAAGGCGCCGAGAACGCACCGTACCCGAACCAACCCTTTCCTGACGGATTGGCCGTGGGTTCAGTCCCACCCCCGGTCAACATTTGGTGAAAATCAACAGCCCACACGTCCCCGGCGGATTTTTCGTCAAAGTACGAGGACCGCTTGCCCTTGGTGGGCCTTTTCTTCGTTGAGCGGTGCGCGCAGCATTTCGAATGCCGATCAGCTGGCCGCCGGCCGCCGGCATAACGGTTGCGGCCCTGCAGTCGCCGTACGGCGACGCAAGCGCGCGGCACGAAGCTTCGTCGCCGGCCCAAACCCGTCTTCGCGCAAGCCCTACGCCCATGCGTTTGACGACCCGGGTCCGGTGGTGGGTGCCTTGCACGCGATGGGTGCCCGCAGGCCGCCGCGGGCGAGTCAAATTGCCCGGCAGGACAGGCGCGGCCGCGGAATAATCCATTCGACAGGCACCGCGAACTTGGGCCGATCGGGCACCCGTCGCTCGACGCAATCATGCACAGCACGTATGCTACGGCCAGAGCCGCTGCAGGACCGGCAACACCTTAAGGCCGCGCAAACCGCATAGGGAGAATGGCATGACCGACACCCGCTCCTCGGATGCCACAGTCAAACAAAATAACGTCAGTCACTGGAGCCGCCATCCGCTGCTTGTGGGCCTGATTGGTTTCGTGATGACGGCGATCGTTGGCACGACAATCACGTTTCTTTATAACCGGCTCAACGCGGAACGGGAACACGCCGGTGCACGTCTTGCCGCACGCCGCGCAGCAATCGTGGAAACGCACCGATGGCTGTTTGACTATCAGGGAGCGGCGGCTCACCTGGAAACGGAGATCAGAATCCAGACGCCGCCAGACGCGCTTCTGAGCGCACTTAAGCTGTATCAGGCAGCCGCCGCCCGCGCGTATGCGACGATTCCGGGGGCCGATTACATTCTGTACCAACAGGGCGGCGGACTCGGCACAGAGGCGGAAAATCGCGATGTGGCGCCGGGCCTGCAGGCCGTCGAGAAGGCGGTGACCGCCGTCGTCGATGAGCGCCTCATGCCGCTCCTCAAATACTCGGATTCATGCCTGGTGGCCCGTTATGCGGCGCGGCGTGCACAAGGAACTGCCCCGGTTTCGGACGACTGCGGCGATCTGCCGGAGTTACAAGCGACCTATCCGTACATGCCTCGCAATCTCGCCGACCGGCTGCAAGCGTATGGCGAGTGCTCCGAAGCCTTTACCTCGGTCATGATGGCCTTGGGGACCGATCCGGACGAGACCATATGGAGCAACGACTCCCGCAATCAGTCCTTCGCGGAGCGAATCAAAAAGACCCTCGACGGAATGTGCAAACCACTCGGCCCCCAAAAATAGCGCCTGACGCGGACTACGGAGGCAAGCCGTGTTCCGGCGCCGTCACCCTCCCCGCTTCCGCAACAGGCGGCCGATCTGATCGGGCCGCGACACAATTCACGCATATTTGCGCGCACGCAAAATAGCGCGACACACTGTGCGGAGTGATCCGCACCAAGGCGGACATGCGATCTTGCGACGCAATGTCCGGAATTCCCTTCCAAATTTACGTCCTCCGATTGGGCGGCGACAATTATCTTGGCCGGTCGTTGACGCGTGTTTTGGCCGGTGGCGAGGCGTCGTGGGCATCGTAAGCGTGGCCGCCGGAGACGACGCGCCACCGGCAGCGCCGGGTCGGGGCTTCAGGACGGGCTGATCGAAGCGCGAAGAAGAAGCGGCCGGCGCATGGCGGGAATCCGCATTCCCGACCCACAGGCTCATCCGTACATGAACAAGCGCCAACCGCATTCTCGGGAAGTCGCGGCCGCCAAGACCGGCATCGGCGTGCGTACGGCACGCCGCATCGAACGCGACGCCACCCTGCCCTCCCGCAAACCACGTCAGTCATGGCGGACCGGCCTGAGCCCTTCGTCGACGTAGGGGGGGGCCGAATCAAGCGTGAAGGAAGGAGAGAAGAAGATATCACGTACCCGGCGACGCACGAAGGCGGGGTGTATCGGGCGGCGATTCCGGACCTGAGACGCCGGCGCATCGTCGGGCGGTCGATGTCCGCACGCAGGGATGCGACGCCCGTGTGCACGGCGCACCGAACCTGCTGGATCGGCGTTTCGACGGCGGGCGGCCCGATCGCGCCCGGGTCAGCGATATCACGTTTGTCAGATCACGTTGGTCAGATCACGTTGGTCAGATCGTGTTTGTCAGGACTGGCGAAGGCCGGCTGTATCCGGCGGCGATTCTCGATCCGGCGAACCCTCGGGTCGTGGGCGGGCCAATGTCCGAACGTTTTGACGCCAACCTGGTCAGTCAGGCATTGCGCAGCGCGTGGTGGCACCGCAAACCGGCCCCGGGCCTGCTGCCACATTCCGACAGAGCGGTGCAGTATACCGGAAGCCGGCAGCCGGATTTAGGGCGACAATCTCCATGAGGCGTCGCGCCAATGCGGGGGACAACGCCCGATGGAGAGCTTCCGCAAGCCCCTGAAAGTCGAGAGAATCCATCGGGTTCGCTACGCAACGCGAGCGCAGGCTCGCCGGGATATCGTCGACCGGATCGAAGGCTATTACAATCGACGACGCAGCACACCTCAATCGACTTTCGCTCCCCTGTCGACGACGAGGCTACGTGGGTCGCTGCATGACTGGCGGTACGTGAAAAGGAGGCGGGGTCACAACGTCGGCCGCCTCGGCGGCGTGATGGTGCATAGCGATCGCGGCGTGCGGGGCGAATTCAACCGGTCGTCGCAGCACCTCTGATTGAGGAGGTGCTTATGGGACAACGCGCCGATGGCGAGCGTCTTCGAGACGCTGAAAGTCGAGCAGACGTCGCGACGCCGCGACGAAACACGAGCCCGAGCAAGACGGGATGGGAGGGACCGGATCGAAGGCTTTTACAATCGCCGACGCATCCATTTATCGATCGGGTACCCCCGCCGTGTGATGACGAAACGAGGCTTCCGGCGGCGTGAGTTGCCGTGCGTGAAAACGAGGCAAGCGCACGGTAACGCAAGAAAAGCTTAACGCAGTGTCCGGAATGGGTTGACCACGACAGTTGACCACGACAAACCACCTGAAAATATCGAACGTTCTTATGCCTGCCGGTCTTCCGCTCCCCCCCGTCCCGATTCGCAGCTATTCGTGCGAGCCTCTCTTGTCCGCCGAATGCCTTCAAGCCATCTCGGACCTGCAAGACGACCGCGAATTTAACTTCGATGATCCGAAGGCGGTTGAGCGCGCGTATCAGAGCATCGTCCAAATGGGAGTGACGAGTCGCATCTGGGATTCGGCCTTTCACGGCGGTGGCCTAACCAAGTTTATGAACGTCTTTGGTACCCTCGTCCTGCGCTCACTCGCCGAAAAAAAAAATCAGACTACGCTCTGGATTCCGGGCATCCAGGAGGACGCCGTAAAAAGTCTGGTTGGACTCCTCTCGGAGACGGCGAAAAACGCGCTGCTAAGCACCGTTGAGCAAAACTTGGAAGACACCGGGTTTTCAAAATACTTCACGGCTCAAGACAGGTGGTGTCTTGCCGGCCACCTATATTACGAAAAAAGTGTGGCCGAGGGGCTCTTGGCGGGCCGCGAGCTGCAGACCGCGGAAGCCTACGCGTGCGCGGCGCGCGCCTACCAGCAGGCGGGGTGTCACAGCCTGGCGGCAAAAGCCTTCCGGATGGCCGCGGCAACTTACGCCCTGGCGGGTGATGACGCGCGGGCCGCAGACGCCTACGCGTTCGCCGCAGACGCCTACGTGAAGGCCGCAGAAGCGTACGCCAAGACGAATGATTATAAGCAGGCCGCGGAAGCCTACGAGATGGCTGCGCAAATCTATGCGCGGATCGGCGAGGACGCGTTGGCCGCAAGCGTCTACGAACGGGCCGGGCAAGCGTACCGGTGGGCTGAACTGCCGGGGGCGGCCGCAGGCGCCTATGAGACGGCTGCGGGCATTTATTTGCACAACGGTGATTACGGGTCGGCCGCAAAAGCGTACGAAGCGGCCGCCGAAACCTACATGGGGGCGGGTAAATGCGACAAAGCGGCGAAAGCCTATGAGACGCTCGCGGACACCTTCATGCGGGCCGGTCAGTACAAGGAGGCGGCAAAAGCCTACATGACGGCGGCGCGAGCCTACCGACGGACCGGTCGGCACACGGAGGCCGCAAAAGCCTACATGGCCGCCGCGCGAGCCTACCGACAAACTGATCAGTACGATGCGGCTGTAGACGCCTGCCGGATGGCCGCGGAAATCTACACGGAGCGGGGTCGGTATCAACTGGCCGCACAAGCCCACGAGCTGGCCGCACAAATCTTCTTGGCAACCGCAAAAGCCTACACGGAGGAGGGTCGGCTGGCGCCGGCCATACGCGCCTACGAGCTGGCCGAAGAAGCCAACAAGCGGGCCGCGCCGGCTTACGAATCGGCCGCACAAGCCGAAATAAACGATGCTTCGCTAAGGGGTCAACTGCTCGAGCAAGCTGAAGCGGCCAACGTCCGGGTGGGCTGGATCCGCGCCATGATCGCATTTGAAAAACAAGCTCCCCAAGCCGAGATGATCGCAGACATCAACGCTCTTATCGACCAGTGTCTGCCCAACCTTCCTGACGGCGACCGCTTCAGCGTTGGCGCGTATACGTTTCGCATGGATGACGGCGAGGACTTCGTGTCCTCCGATAAATTCCATCCGCGCACGCGCGACGAGTGGTGCGCGATGAACCGAGAGGACGGCATGTATGACATCATCCTGGCGTCCACTGCGGCCGCGCTGATCCCCACCAAGCGGCCCCACCTGCGAAGCGCCTTCGTCGAAGGGGATGTGCTCCGGGGCCAGGCCTTCCTGGATCTTCTGCGCGCCGCGCTCCTGAAGCTTCCGCGCACCGCGAAAAACGCCCCGGGGTCCGATGACCATCATCGAAGCCAGATGAATGATCAGCGACCGACGAACTCATCTTCTGTGGTGAGCGGAAGCCCCGAGACAGGGTCCACTTAAAAAAAGGGAACACCTATCGGGGACAAGCATGTGGAGACGACCCCGTTTAACGGAATGGATTACACCTTCTCGTCACGGTGAACCACATCATGACAGACGGTGCACAATGTGATCAGGTTCTCCTCGTCATTCTTTCCGCCATGTGCATGCTGAACCTTATGGTGAAGTTCCAGATGTCGGGGGTCGGCCTTGTTCCATTCGGACGGAGTCCATCCGCAATGAAGACATGTATAGCCATCGCGCCGCAAAACAGCGCGCCTGACATCGTCGGGAATTCTCCGATCGTGCGGGGGCGCTTGATGCAGATCCTCAAGGATATAGGTGCCGATGGGGAGCTCCGGTCTTCCCATATTCCGGGTCGCGACAGCCCACCCCTCTTCTGTCCTCAATTCTCTTACGCGCCGCGCCCACTCGGTCTTGTCGTTTGCAACATAGCGAAGCTCCTCGCCGGTGACGGGTTTCCCGACATTCGCCTTCAAAAACTCCAGAATCTTGTCCTGTACAGAGGCTTTCGTTTTTCGAATATCGTTGGCCGTGTTCCACCGAAACGCCGCGTCTCGATCCTGCCGCTCGTCAAGCAGCATGTAATCGTTCGTGTCCAATTTGCCGGCAGCGAGATCCTCCGGCTTGAGCTCGCCTTGTTCGAGCATTTCCTTAATCGCTACGCCTGACGCAATGCTCCAGCCGTGCTCTACGCGCAACTCGCGGACACGTCGCGCCCATTCGCCGATACCGGAGATGACCATGAGTTCATCGCCCGCAATCATCTGACGCGGATACTTGGTCAAATACAACAGGATCCGATCTCGTGCGCTGGGCGCGGCTTCGTCGAGGATCAGTGAGCTGCCCAGATCGCGGAGCCCGTGGTGAGCGGGTACGAGCGCGACGACCTTGCCGCGGAGGTCATCTCTTTTTAGCTCAGCCTCAAAATTTGTGAGAAGAACGATAAGCGCCTTGCGGAGCGATTCGGGGTCCTTCCGTTGAGAGCGTCGTACCATATTCTTTGTATCGTCTATTTGCTTGATCGACGCCTGCACTCGCGCAACACATTCTGCGAGATTACGCTGGAGCTCATGCTGCCAAAACCGAAGTACGCGCCAACCGTTCGCCCCCAGGATCGTGGTGACGGTACTGTCCCGTGCCACGTTCTTGTGGATTTTGTCACGCCAAAACCGCGCATTCGTTTTCGGTATCCGCCCATGCTCCGGACACCCGTGCCAGTAGCATCCGTCAACGAATACGGCAAGTTTGTGACCGGTGAAGACGATATCCGGCTTGCCCGGCAATTTTACATTTAGCCGGTAGCGCAACCCCGCCGACCATAACGCTTTACGGAAGGTAAGCTCAATATCCGTATTGCTGTTCCTGACACGGCTCATGCAACGCTTTCGCTGCGCCGGTGTCAGGACGTCGGCCACGGCTTACGCCGCCTCGATCATCAGATTGGCGGACAGTGCTTTCAGCGCCACCTTGGCAATCGCTGCCGCCAACGGCGGGGGGACGGCGTTTCCAATCTGGCGAGCGATTTCGACTTTGGAGCCGCGAAACGGAAAATCGTCCGGAAAACCCATGATGCGAGCCGCCTCGCGATGCGTAATCGGGCGGTGTTTTTCGGGATGCAAATAACGGCCCTTCTCGGGCTTAAAAAACTCGGTCCTAATCGTGACACTCGGTCTGTCCCACCACAGTCGACCGAACAAATCGGTGCCGCCGGAGGTCTTTCGGATCCAGCAGGCGGGCGTGATCTCCGGTGCATTGCGCTGCAGATCAAACCTGTTGCCCCCTATCGGCACAGCGCGATAGCGAGCGAGGCTGACTTCCGTCGGGCTTCTACCGAAATGGAGGTTCAGTGGCGGCCGGCAGTCCCGAATTTCGACGCCTTCCGGATCCGGCAACTCACCGATGACCTCGCGTACCACGCGCCAACGGGGCAAACCGTTCGCTCCGTCCTTCGAGTGGGTTTGCTGGGGAAGTGTCGGGGCTTCGGTTTCGCCGCGCTTCCATCCGATGACGATCGCTCGCTTTCTGGTCTGGGCCGCGCCGTAGTCGGCAGCATTCACAACGTCGTAAATCAGGCTAAAGCCCATTTTTTGGGCACGTTTTGCGATATCGTCAAACTCGCCGGAACGTAGCAATTCGGGGACGTTCTCCATGACGAACATTTTCGCGCCGCTCAGAGCGACGACATCCATATACGGCTCCCACAGCGCACGCCGCCCGTCGCCTTGCCGATTCTTATTTAAGAGACTAAACCCTTGACACGGGGGGCCGCCGATGACAATGTCAGCCTGCGGCACGTCGGGATCGGACTCCAGCCACGTTTCGATGTTTCCCACCACGCCCGGGGCGGCGTAAGCCGCTTTATGGGTGTCCATGGCGGCCGAGTCATTATCGACGGATAAAACGCATTCAAACCCTCCGCAGAATCGTTCATCGGTGAAACCGAGCGTCATACCGCCCGCTCCGGAGAACAGATCTATGAGGCGAAGTTTGTCTTGTCGCATATGTCGTTGCTTCGTCTTAGGCGTTTTCATTGGCAGTTCTGTCGCCGAAACCGGCATATGGGTGCGGCCATGGCGTGGACTCGTCACTGATGCCGGTCTTCCACGGTGTCCGACTTAAAAAAATCAAGCTCCCGCTCGGGGTCTCCGCCAAACCGACCTTCCTTTCCCGCCCCACGCGGCTTTTTTCGAGCGATCTCGATCCGGGCCACTACGCTCCGATAATCCACACCTTTATCGGCCATTTCGCCCATCAGGGCGGCAATCACCGCCAGATGGGAAGGAACCTCGTCCTTCTTCGCGCAGTTGCTCAGCGACACACAATTCATCTTGATCAAGTCCGCGAAGCCCTTAACGGTCAGCCCCGCCTTCCCAACATGCCGTAAGAATTCCGTATAGGTCATCGCCGCGCACCGTGCTCTCGGGCACGGATGGTATGTATATACATTAAAATGTTACACTAACTCATTAAATTATGTGTGGCACGAGAACAAAAATTCCACAGAACACGACGCGGGTGTCAACAATCCGCGAGACGTCACAGCCGAGCGGGCGCACCCGAGCCCTGTCAATCGGTGACGCGATACCGTGGATCCGGAAGCCCCTCGCGAAAACGGCGTACCTTTCGGTCGACGCCCGCAGCGTCGTCACGGGACACGCCATCCTCGCCCACGCATTTTGACGCGCCCCCATCCAGAACCGTCCTGAGTACGCTCGTGCCTGTGCCTGTCGGGCCGTGTCCCCCGATGCTGGCGGATTCAAGCCAAGGATCGAGCAGCGCAAAAGCGGGCTTCGACGTTTCAGACTGACCGGCAAGTCATCATCGCCGTGCATGAGAAACCGCTCTTCGACCCCCTGTGCCTGGAACGTGGCCCCGCGTTCGAGGGCGACGGATTGATCACCGTAGAGCCGGGGCGCACGGCCAATGGCGAGTCGGAGGCGAACGCCGTGGTCACCGATGGGAAGCAGGATCTGGCGATGGCGGCGTAGACGTTCGTGCTCGTGCTCGTGCTCGTGCTCGTGCTCGTGTTCGTGCTCGCGTTCGTGCTCGCTCTAGCTGGCCCTTGGCCCGGAACGGCCGGGTTGCCGGAACGAGGTCTGCGTCCACGATGCGACCGCCTCGGCTTAACCGTCGAACGACCGGTCTCAGCCGGTTTGGCGAAGGATCGCTCCCGCGCGGCACTGACTCATGCGTGTGGCACCGATATGTCAGCGCGCGGTCCGTGCGACCGGCTTGACGCGATCCGCAAGCGACGTTCGACGGCACACTCCTTGGCTGTCGGGTGACAAGTCGAAACGGCCATTCCCCCTTAACGTTCGTCGGCTGACGGTGGGTATTCGCGGCAGTCTCGGTAATGACCTGCCCGGTCATTATTGCGACAGCGGGCGTTGCTAACTTAGGGAGATTGTCGAAGCCTCTGCATGAATCCCCGCGTCTCAAAAAGCATGAGACGGCGTTGGGGTCACGTGGGCGAATTCACGCCCTTGAGCCAGGAGCACCGCGAGCGGTTTGCGAAAGCGCGGCGCGCGCAGCCAATGGCGTTCGCGTGTGAAGTGCTGCCGGATGGGCCCGACGCTCGACAGGCGGGTTTGCGGGCGCGCCGGGTCGCGAAAGCCGCGCCTGCGCCGCTCGCGCTCCCGCGTAGGCGGATGGCGGTTCTCCGCGCGGTTATTGAGCCGGGCCGCGGCTTTGACGAACACAGCCTTCACATTGGCCGGCGCCGGGAGCTCGGCTTTGGCCGCCGCATCGCCGCACCGTGGGACGGTCACGAGCTTGTGCGGCCGGGTTTGAGCGCGGCACGCGCTTGAAGAAGCGCTTGGCGGCCGCCTTGTCGCGCCGCTTCTGCAGCAGGAGCTCGAGTTCCGCGCCATTCGCGTCGACGGCGCGCCACGGCGGGTGCTGCAAGTACGGCTCACCGCGCAGGCTGCGCCCTACCCGCTCACGCCCCTCGCGTCGCGGTGCCACCTGCCACCGGGCTTGCGGCGTGCGGCGTGCCGCTTGGGCCCGGTGGGCAAAGCCCGCGCCAAACGTGTCGCACCGCGGCGGATCGTCGCGTCGCGGACGAACACCCCGCGCTCGAACCGCAACGCGTCGATCTCGCGCAGGCTGAGCGGAACGCGGAAGCCCCGACGCCGGCGTTCGGGGCGTTCGGGGCATTCGGTGGCCGTGATAGCTCGATGTCGTTTTTCTCATCGCTTTATCCTCTGCCCCCTCACCGCCAACGTGACAGTGCCGTCCGGCGGGCGCCGCCGCCAATGCCAACGTGCGTGTTGCCGGAGCCGTTTACGAAAGGTTGTGCCGAAATGCGGATGCGGTGCACGGCTGACGGGGGTAACGATGGGGTTCCCCATGATCTCTGCAAGGAACGTTCTAATGGCGCGCTTGCCCCCCATCACCCTTCGCGGCTACGCGCGTACCCCGCTCCTGTCGTCCCGACGACGCGGCGTCCTCGCTGCCGCGCTGACCGCTCGCAGCTTCGACAGCGAGCAGGCCATGCACGACGCCCGCGTGAGAATCACCCGCATGGGGCCGCTGTCGTCCTTCATCGACTGCGTCTTTCACAAAGGTGAGAAAGCCCGGTCCCTGCATGCCCTCGTCACCCTCTATTTTTACAAATGCGCCGAGGAGATCGGCGCGAATCCTGCGTTAATTCGGGCCGACCGGGACGCCGCACGCAAGACGCTGGCCACATGTCTGTCGCCCACCGCCCAAGACGCGCTACGGCAAAGCTTTGATGTGGGCGTGGGGGAGAACGACTTTGAAAAGTACATCACGCTTGAGGACCGGCACGGCATGGTCGGCGACATGTTTATGAACGAATGGCGGGACCAGCGGTTCGTTGCGCAGATGGAACAGGATCAAGTTTTGCGCGATCTCGCCGGCGCAACACTCACACAAATTTACAGGTGGACCGAAGCCACCGACACGGCGGCCGACGAAGCGTTCCGGCTCGGGGAAGCGGCCTACAGACGGGCGAATCTGCCCGGCAACGCCCAGGCCGCCTGCGTGGATGCAGCCGCGGACGCCAGAGCGGCCGCCGAGGCCTACGCGAAGGAGAATTTGCATGAGCGGGCCGCCGGCGCCTGGCGCCGGGTCGTACATGCCCACATGAGGGCGCAGCAAATCGTGGAGGCCGCGGACGCCTCCCGTTCGGCGGCGAAGGCCCTGCGCCGAGTGGCCCTCGCCCACTTGAAGGCGGGACGGCGCCAGGCCGCCAAAGAGGCTTTCAAGCGCATCAGACAAGACTTCGAGCGGGCCGTGCAAGCCTACACGACGGCGGGCGTGGCGGCGCAGGCCCAACTTGCGGCCCGGGAGGCCGAGGCCGCCGCCTACCTGGAGAAGCTGGCGGGCTATCCGGCCGCACTCGCCTTCGAGCGGGCCGCACGCGAGTATCGGCAATTGGGCATGGCCGGCGACGCGGCCCAAGCGGACGAGATGGCGGCGGCATGCTATGTCCTGCTCGGGGAATACGAGCGTGCCGCAAAAGCCTACGCGCGGGCGGGTAAGGGCGAGAAGGCTGCAAAAAACTGGGCACGTGCCGCCCACGGCTACGCCATGCAGGAGGGGATGCACGAACAGGCCGAGAACGCCTTCGAGATGGCCGCCCTCGGGTTTGAGGCGATTCGGCAGCATGAGCAGGCCGTCTTGGCATGGGTGCATGCGGGTCGAGCCGACGAGGCCATAAAAGTCTACGTGCGGGCGGGCATGGGCGAACTGGCCGCCTATGAGCGGGCGGCCCGCGCCTGCCTGCAAATCGGGGAGCACGTGCAGGCCGGCAAAATCTGGGCCGAGCTCGCCGACCTTTACCTGGGGCGCGCGCTGTTCGCGGAAGCGGCAACCGGCTACGAGCATGTCGCCGGCGCCTACCTGGCGGAGCACAAGCCCACGCGCGCCGCCGATGCCTTGCTGATCGCTGCGGCGCTTTTTATCAAAGCGGCCGAGCATGCCGTGGATGCGCGCCGGGCGGCGCAATGGCGCGAGCGGGCCGCGCAAGACTTCGAGTCGGCCGCCGAGCTCTACACGACGGCGGGTGAGAGTGCCACGGATGTGCACGAGGCGGCGCAATGGCACGAGCGGGCCGCACAAGCCTTCCGGCAGGCGGGGCTGCTTATGCGCGCCGTGCACGCCTACATGCGCGCCGGCTTGACGGAGCAGGCCGCCTACGCGCGGATCGGCGACGCCCATATGCAAGAGCGGCGGTACGCGCCGGCTGTCGACGCCTGACGGCGCGCGGGGCTGCCCGAACCGACGCAGCGCGCGTTGGCCCGGGCAATCGCGGTGAGGGGCATGGGCCGTCCCGCCCCCGTCCCGCCCCCCCGCCGCCATGCGGTTCGGTAATGCCCACGGTGCGGCTCGGGTGCCCGCTCGGGTGGCCCCTTGCCGCCGCCGACGCGGAGCGATTAAACCGAACGGTGCGCGACCCAAGGCGCCCACCCTACGACGGGGACGACCGTGCGCACGTGCGGCGCTTCGCCCCCGAATGGAGGCGGCAACACCATCACGAGCGTCGTGACCGGGCCTTGGCGGCACGGGGGTGCCGAAGCCGCGGCTCACGGCCGCGGCGGGGTCGTTGCGTCCGCCCCGCGTAACAGCGGGAGAAATACCGTCAGCCATCGCTTGGCTCGGGCGAATCCGCGTGCCGGGTGTCGCTCACCGCCGGGGGGCCTGAAGAGGTGAGCCGGTGTCCCTGCACGGGGGGACCGACGCGGCGCCTGCGGGCGCAGCCGTCGCCCTGCGCGGGCGGCGCACGGCCGGGCGCGCCGGGAGCGGTCGCCGCCTGCCCCGCGACGGGTCGGTTTTTGCCGAAACCTTAAATGAAGGGTCGCATAGCTTTAACTATGCGACCCTTCATTTTTTTCGACAAAATAGGTATATTCTCAGTGTCGCTCAGCCCGAGCCCCGCCCCGTCAGGGGTGGCGCGCGCGCCGGACGACGCGACGCCGGCCGCCGACGCAAGCCGCCGACGCAAGCCGCCGACGGCCGCCTGCCACAGCCCGGCACGCGCCGCCCGATGGCCCCACCGCCCGTTTTTGAGGACACAGGATGCCCCGCCCCCCCGAGGTTCAGGACGTTGTGTTTCGCGACACGCCCGCGCCGCCGGCGAGCGCGCCGGGGGCCGCCCCCCGCCGACGGCTGCGCGAGGCGCGGCGTACCCCGGCGCCGGAGCGGCGGATCGGCCTGCAACATTTGGCGTTTTTCCGGGGCTACCTGGAGGGGCTGGCCCTGACCGAGCTGGCCGACCGGTACCTGGAGTTCGGCCGTGACGCCCGCAAAGCGGCCGGCACGCGCGCCTGGCTCGTCACCGCGTTCGTCGCGGCCGCGCGCAAACGCCAAGACTTCGCCACCGCGCGGCTGCTCGCGCTCCGCCCGGCGGTGCTGGCCGCGACAGCATCGGCGTCGGGCTGCGCGGCCCCCGCCGCCGCCGCGCAGCCCTCATTGGAGGACTTCGCGGCCGATCACGATCCGCACGGCTTCTATACCGAGAAGGAGTTGCTCGCGCTGTTCCACGAGCGGTTCGCGACGCAGGGCGGCGACGCGGCCGCGACGCTGCGCCGTCAGCAGCGCAACGCGCGCCTGCGCGCCAAGCAAATGGCCGCGCTCGAGGCGCTCTCGCGCTTGCTGGTGGAGGATCCGAAGCGCGAGCACCATGTGCTCGGCTGGTTCGACACGGCGGTGGCGCTGCGTCTCACCGACGTGGGCATTGCCACGATCGGCCAGTTGGTCGAGACGATCAACGCGGGGGGCTACCGCTGGTACCGCCATGTGCCGCGCCTGGGCGAGATTGGCGCACGCCGCATCACGGCCTGGCTCGAGCACTATCGCGACGTGCCGGGCCTCGCGCTCACGCAGCGGGCGGTGACCCATCCGTCCGCGCACGCGGCCGGCGTGCCGCAGCTCACGCGCGAGGCCGCCACCGGTATCGTCCCCTTGGAGTTTTTGCGCCCTCCCCGGGCGCTCGACGGCGCCGACGGCGCCAACCGCAACCGCGTCAAGAACAACAGCGGCGCGCACCACGACCTGCAGGCGATCCACTTCTGGCTGGCCGACTACGAAAACGCGAACACCCGGGCGAAGTACCACACGGAGGCCGAACGCCTGCTGCTGTGGGCCATCTTTGCCAAGGGCAAGGCACTCTCGAGCCTCGATATCAACGATGCGCGCGACTACATCAATGTCTTTTTGGTCAATCCGCAGCCCACGGAGCGCTGGGTGATGCACCGCGCGGTGCCGCGCCACGCGCCGGCATGGCGGCCGTTTCGTGGGCCGTTGGCGCTCAAGAGTCGGCAGGATGCGCTCGGTGCCTTGAAGAAGTGCTTTGGCGATCTGGTGAACGCGCAGTACCTGGATCACAACGCGTTTGCCAAGGTCAAGGTGTTCCTCGGCACGAGCACCGATGAGGCCGGCCACGCGCGACGCGTCGCGGCCCGGCCGCGCATCAAGGCCGAGCACGCGCTCACCCATGAGGCTTGGGCATTTGTCATGCGGGTGCTCGACACCTTGCCCGATTCGGCCGCCGCCGCCCGGATGCGCTTCATCTTGATCTTGGCCTACAGCACCGGCCTGCGCCGCGCCGAGCTCGCGGGCGCCTTTACCGACGACATTGGCGAGCGCTACGCGGGCGTCGAGCTCGGGCGCATTCCTCTACTACGCGTGGTCGGTAAAGGTGCCAAGGAGCGCTTCATTCCGCTGGTGCCCACGGTGCTGGCCGCGCTCGGGGACTACCTCGCCTCGCGCGGCTTGCCGCGTGATCCGCTCGCCTGCCCGGCCAGCACGCCCCTGATCCCGGCGCTACCCGATAAGCGCGATATCGGTCGCGTGCGACGCGAAGCGGGCGCGGCGGGCGGCGACGCGGCCGCCGCCCTGGCCCGGCTCGCCCGGCAGGCCAAACCGATCCATCCCGACCAGTTATACAAAGCGATCAAGCGCTTCTTCGCGACGGCCGCGACCTTGGCGCAACGAGAGCACGCCCCGTATGCACAGGCCTTAGCACAGGTCAGTCCCCACTGGCTGCGCCACACCTTTGTCTCGCATGCGCTGGCGCAGGGTATGAGTCTGGAGAGTGCGCGCAACTTCGCCGGCCACGAGTCACTCGATACCACCTCGATCTACGCGACGGCCGAGATTGCGCGGCAATTCCGGGAAGCCGAGGCCTTCCTGAAGGCCGTCGGCGGGGCGCGCGACGCAGCGCGCTACTAAGCGCGGTTAACAAAACCGGTCAACGAGGCGAGTCCAGATAACGGCGCGAGCGAGGAAAAGCAAAGCGAGAGGAGCGTGAATAGATCGCGCGACGCGGATGCGCAACTTGCCCAAGCCCAGCAAGCCAGGCACACATGCATACGCTCGACGACCCACCGATGTTGCCAAGGCGGTCGTTCTTCTCGATGCCTCGACGAGCAACCCGGGCAATGATGCCCCGCTTGTGTAAGGGCTGTCGTCAACAGGCAAAGTCATGGCCCTTGACTGCGTGCAGTTGTCAGGACGGCAACGGGGGCGGCCACTGAGGCCCGGCACACGCTCGGTATCGCGTCAACGAGCGCCTCGAACACCATCGAGTCGTGGCGATTGGCTCCCGTGACCGGCGGCGCCAGGCGCACGCCTCGCTTGTCGACAATCAAGTGACGCTTGCCGCCGAGTTTGCCTCGATTTGTGGGGTTCGGCCGCGTCTGTTTTCCCACCAAAAGCTCGATACGCAGGCGTCATCCAGCGCTAGGGCCGCCCCAGCCGATCCGCTCATGCTCGCGCAGGCGCTTGAGCAAGGCCGGATGCCATCGCTCCCACACGCCGTTGGATTGCCAATTTCGCAAGCGGCGCCAACATGTCATGCGACTGCCCAAGCCGGGCTCCTGCGGCAACGCTTCCCCTGAATTCCTGTGGGCAGGACAAACAGGAAATTAACAAATTCCTGCTGTACGTGAATCGGGGCAGGGTCCAGCGCTGACGCCCTCTCGCAAACAGGCACTGATCGACGAGTTGCGTGATCGGTATCGGGCAAGCCTGACCGAAGTGTGCGCGTTATTTCGCATGTCGAGGTCACTGTACGGATACCAATCGGTGGCTCGGGACTCGTCGGCATTGCTTGCGCGCATCAAAGAGATTGCCTAGATTCGCGTGCATTACGACTATCGCCGTGTTCACGTGATGTTGCAGCGCCAAGGCTGGCAGGACAACCACAAACGGGTCTATCGGCTCTATCGGGCCGAGGGTTTATCGCTGCGGCATACGCGGCCGAAGCGAAACAAGTCAGCGCGGTTGCGCCAGCCCAAAAGCATCGTCACGGCCATCAATGAGATATGGAGCATAGACTTCGTCACCGACGCATTGTTTGACGGCAGACGCTTACGTGCTCTGACAGTGGTCGACAACTGCACGCGGGAGAGCTTGGCCATCGATGCCGGGCAGAGCTTGAAGGGAGAGGACGTCGTGCGAGTCCTGACGATGATTGTGGCTGAGCGCGGCGTGCCGCAGACGATCAAAGTCGATAACGGTAGCGAATTTATCTCGAAGGCGATGGACCGGTGGGCTTACGAACACGGCGTCGTCGAACTCGATTTCAGTCGACCGGGAACACCGACCGACAACGCCAAGGTCGAGCGCTTCAACGGGCGCTTCCGACAGGAGTAGCTGAACGAGCATTGGTTCTTGTCGCTGGACGACGCCCGAGGCAAAATCGCCGCTTGGCGACAGTACTATAACGAGAGCCGTCCCCACGCCGCATTACAGTGACAGACCCCCGCCGGATTCGCCCGTCGGGCGCGGCAGCGCGCCTTGACGGACGAAACCCCGAAGCCGAAAATTTCTACTTCTGATCGGTACTAATTCGGGTGTAGGGTCAACCGGCAATAAGTTGACAACGCCGACAATACCCCGAAACGGGGACCCCCGCTCATCGCACGTTGAGTTTGGGCCAAACAAGATGTCTATCAGCGATCCTCTCACAAAGCGGTCGGTTCGCCCTGTCCGTGTCGGTGCAATTTTCGGGCCACTTGCCGTCTTCATTTGTTCCAGCAATCATGTGCGTGATGCGACAGAGAGCCGGGCGTACTGTTCTTTGAAGGTGCCCGCGGTCGAAGTTTGCCAGCTCGCGGATGAAGCTGTACACTTTGTCATCATTTTGCTTCCTCCAGCCCGCCATGTCAGCTTGCGTTAGCCGCCAGTCTTCACCGTGGTGACGGTCGCGAAACCAAGAAGATACGGGCACCAAGACAATGCTGATACCGTCCGTCGTTCGCGGTAAGGTTATGAAGGGTGTCATGAATTTATTCAGCTCAGGCGGCCCCGATAACAGTTCGGCGCGCCCCTCGGGTCTCAACTCGGATAGCAGTAAATCGGCGTAGTATGTGAAATCTTCCAGACGCTGCCCCGGACCCCTGCACTGATTCCTCGAGTCCTCCAGAAGTTCAAGACCGCCTTGGAGCAACGCCACCTTGTTGACGGCGATGGCGACAAGGAGCTCTTTCTTACTCGTCTTGTAAAATAACGACGATATCAAACAGTCCCAGGCCCGGTCGGCGCGCCCCATGGCGCTAAAGTTCTCGACAAACTCACGGACGCCCTCTGGCGTGCGCGTAATGGGACTGGACAGAAGTGGGGTGCGCGTGACGCTAAGCTGCGACAGCCGAGTAAACGGAATATCCATAAAGCATCCTCAATAGTGCCTCGTTGCCGTATCGACCGGTTGTTTGGTTGACGACGCGCCAACGCGGCAATCGTCAGCCATGATGCCGTTACGCGGCCAGGCAGGTCTTCGCAGTCATTATCGGTCGCACCGGCAGGGCCACTATCGGGTGAATACCTGAGGCGCGTGCCGTCGCCGGCGGCCGCCCTCCCCCGGTTCGCCCTTGCGCCGCCCACGCCCCCCCGAGTTCGCAAGGGGCGGCGCGCAGGCCGCCGTCCGACAAAGCGGGCGAAACGGTGATCGGACGGAGTTTTCCGGCAGAGGTAACGGAAAGCCTCGAGATAAAATCAGAAAAGCGCCGCTATAGCGGCGAGGTGGCTGCGCGAATTCGGACGGCGAAATACGTGGAACGACCGGGGCCCGAGCCAGCGGTAATGCAGGCAAAGGGACCGAGGAACTGACGAAGAGGACCCGACGCACGCACTCAGCTGCGTTCAAGGCAAAAGTGGCTCTGGCGGCCGTCAAGGGCCAACGCACGCCGGCTGAACCAGCACAGCAGTTCGGTGTGCATTCGAACCAGATCACGGAATGGAAACGGCACTTGCAGTAGACGTGACGACGTTGCATGCCAAGATCGGCCAGCTCACGCTGGAAAATGATTTTTTAAGCAGCGCGCTCGACAAGGCGGGATTGTTGAGCGCAAAAAGATGATCGACCGTGGCCACGCATTACCGGTTTTGCAGCAAGTTCGGCTTGACCGTATCGCGAGATCAAGCGCGTATGACAGGGCGCAGCCGGTCAGCGAAGCCGAACCGTTGCTGATGCGGTGAATCGACGAACGGCACATGGAGTTTCCGTTCGCCGGTGCGTAGATGCCGGCGCGCCTGTTGCGCCGGGAGGGCCACGAGGTTGGCCGCCGCCGCGTGCACGCGCTCATGAAGCGTATGGGCGTAGAGACGCTGTACTGCAAGCCGACCACGAGTCGGCGCAACGCACCGCACAAGGTCCTGCCGTACCTGCTGCGCGGCATGAAGCGCGAGCGCCAAACGGGTGTTCGCACTCGAGACGACATACATTCCGATGGCACGCGGGTTCGTCTGTCCGACGGCGGTGGTGGACTCGGCATAGCCTTTACACGCCGCGATATCCGGCCGGACCAACGGTAGTGGCCACCCCGATCGCAATGCACGATCGGCGTTTTATCTTCTTCAGTCACGGTCTCGATAGCCGCACCCACCATGGTAGTCACGCGCTTTGCGTCAGGGCCTGTGCCCATCGACCCGCTGACGATCATGCCATCGAAGCAGTCGATCATGGGTGACAGAGATACCTTTCGCGCAGGAATCTGAGCCTCGGAGATATCCGTCACCCGCTTGTCGTTGGGGGCGTGAGCATGGAAATCGCGCTTTGATGACGTTATCCGGCGCCGGGCTGGTTTTCCCGAGATAAGCACGGTATCGGCGCCGCCCGGGGCCTGGCTGCAGGCGGGCCGCCTGGTTTCATGAGGCGACGCACGACCCACTCCGATAGAAACACACGGTGAACGTGATCCGGGGGAAGGCCGTAAGCCCTCCGAGGTCATCAGGTCACGATCTCACCGCGAATCAGCGTGCGCCGCCGGCAGAAGCCAGAGGTCGTCTATTATTTTCCCGTTACACATGTTTTGACCGGAATACCGAAATGCCGGGCTTCTGACCGTGCTATTAAACATACTTTACTCATATCTGTGCCCGGAGCCTTCTTATGTCCCTCCCCAAAGTTTTGCCCCCCTTAAGCGTCGCAGGCCCTGCCATGCGGTACGCTCCCGAAACAAGTGCCGAGCGGATCGATGCCCTGCTCAAGACGGTTGACTTTTCAAAGCCGGAGACCGTCAAAAATGCCTATGAGGCAATCTCAAAAATGTCAATTGGGGCGTTCCTCTGGGACCTGCTCTTTTACGGCGGCGATCACGCCAGCGGCGTGAAGGCCTTCGCCAACCTGGCGCTTCACAAGTGCGCCGAAACAGCGGGGGCGGACTCGAGTTCGATTCCGGGAAGGCGGGACATGGCGCTGCAGACGCTGAAGGGGGGGATCACGTGCTACGGGCAAGAGGCGCTGGCGAGCAACCTTGACGGCACAGTCGTGGCAGACAACTCCTTTGCGAAATACTTCACGCTTGAAGACCGGCGTGCTTTGGCCGTAGACACCTTGTTGACGAAAGCAAATAATAGCATGGAGGCTCAGAAGTACGCGGAGGCGGAAAAAACCTACGGCTGGGCTAAGGACGCCTACACGCTGCTTAAGTTGCCCAGAATGGCTGCGGACGCGTGCCACGCGTCGGCGGCAGCTAGCGTGAAGGCCGGCGAGCTCCTAAAGGGTGCGCACAGGTACCTCCTGGCCCATACAGTCTACGTGCACCAGAATTTGCTCCTGGAGGCTGCGGACTGCCGCCTTGAGGCTGCGGTGGTTTTGCTGAGCATGCGGTCGCAAGACCCGCATGACGTCGCCGCCCATCACGCCGAAGGCAAAAAAGAAGCTCTCAACGCCGCGACGGACTACGCGCGGCAGGGTCTGCACGAGCAAGCCAAAAAGGCCCGTCAGATCGCCGAAGGCGGTGTTGACCTTGCCTCGTTTTCACTTGCAGCATTTCACGCCACTTCCAGCGTCGTTGCTTAATCGGACGGGGTGCGGTACCCGATTAACGAAGGGATGCGTTGGCCATGCACGCGCTCGATTCATACCGTCTTGTGAGCGAGATGAAGGATTGCGAAAGCAGCGCCCGCTACGTAAGTGACGGGAACTACTTTGGAATCGGCAAAGAATCCCGGGAATGGTCGGCGTGGTCGTGCGAACTACGATGCGGCGTTTCGCTCGCACCTGGCAGCGGCGGCGTGCGAGCCGGGGGTGTCGGTTTCAAAGCTTGTGCGCGAGCACGGCATCGACGCCAATATGCTGGTGACATGGCGGCGCCAGTACCGGGCGCAGCTTGCCGTCGAATCCGCGCCATTGCTGCCGGTGACGCTCGTCAGCGGCGCGCGCGGCTCTCGAGCACGCAGGGCCCGCGCGCGCACCCCAAATCTGCTGAGGTGCGGCGGGATCCAGGCACGGTCGAAGTGCGGATCGGGAAGACGGCAGTCAAGATTTCCGGTCCTGTTGATGCGCGGGTGCTTCGCACGGTGTTGGAGGCATGCCGGTGATCGGCGTGCCATCAAACGCGCGTGTGTGGATCGCCGCGGGTGTGACCGACATGCGCTGCGGCTTCAACGGTCCGGCGGCCAAGGTCGAGTCGGTGCCGCCGACGCTCTCCGCCCAGTCCGACACGGCCAAAGCGATTCCGTACTCGCTGAACCGCCGGCCCGCGCTCGCCGATTACTGCGAGGACGGGCCAGCGCAGATCGATAACCGGATCGCTGAGCGTGCGCTACGCGGTGTGGCGATCGGCCGTCGCAATGATCTGTTTGCCGGCGCCGGCTCGGGCGGTGAGCGCACAGCCGCAATGTACAGCGCCTGAACGGCACCCACCCCGAAGCCCACCTCGCCTACGTGCTCGAGCGCATTACCGATCACCCGGCCAATCGTATCGACGAGACGATGCCTTGGAATGTGGCTCAGTCCCTGCCCGACACCGCAAAATGTCCGTGATGATTACGCGCGGACAGTCATGGCGCATGAGCCGTTTGGCGGCGGCCGTGTCGCGAAGGCTTTGCACCAGCCCCTCGGCAGCGCGCCGGGCTCGTCCATCGCTCGCCACAGCCGGTGCTTTTGCCGTGGATCGTCACGAGCACCTCGTCGAGGTGCCACGTTGCGCCGCGCTCCGACGCCATGGAACGAGGGCGCCGGGCGATCGACAGACCGGACCTCGTCGCCCAGCGACCCTACCGTCTCGTAGGTGAGTTCAACCCCGCGGCACGCTCACATTTCTCGACCATGCGCAGGCTCGACGGACCACGGTCATACAGCCACACCGCATAGCCGATAATGCCTGGCGAAAATCGGTAGCCTCCGAACGAGCTCGCGGCCCGTTCGAGCGCCGGGGGCTGACTGAGACCGAGGATTTTTTCACATGTCGCATTCTATCCTCTACCCACCTCACAACCGGGCAATACTCACCGCTCAGCGCTGCCAGCGCAACGGATCAATCAGGCCGCGAGGGGCGTGCGATCGCATCGAACGTGCGGGTCTGACGCGGGTGCTGCAAGTCGCGCGTATCGAGCGCCCGCCGCGTTGCGGCGACATCCTGAGCGCTCGGGCCCGGCTGCGTACCGTTGCGCTCGCCGGCGACCCGGTTGATGGCTTCGCTGGCCGATTGCGCGTCGGCGACGGGCGCCGGCGCACGCAGTCCGGTCGACGGGTGCAGCGCAGGCGCCGCCTGATTCCCCTGACGAATGCTGCCGAGATCGCCGGCGCCCAGATAAGACTGGGCGCCGGCGTTGCCGCCGAACAATGCGGCGGCCAGCCCCAGGCAGACAGCGATGAAGTTGGTGCGACTCATATTGCCCCCCGTTTGGCTTGGTCGATGACCTAAGGTCATCGGTGATGGGTGGTTCGACATGGCTGAATTATCTCAGCCGAAACGCTCTGTGTCGCCCGCCCTGTGTATCAGGCCCACAAATAGATGCGTGCGGCACATTTTACCCGCGCGTCTCGGACGTCGGTCGGGGAAGTCGGCTTTGATCCGCGGCGCTTCATTGGCGACGCCCCTCACGGGTTGCTCGGCGAGTGCAGTGCGCGCCCGCCCGGTCGGCTCAAAGCGTCGGACGCGCGCCTTCGCGTCTTGGCGCAAGCCGGTCGTCAGCGTTGTGCGAGCGGTGGATACCTCATTATCCATGCCCGTGGCCGATCACCCGCACAACGCCCGACAGACGCTGTCGAAGGTGTTGCGAACGGAGCTGACGAGTCACCGGCCAATGACCATGCTCGCCGCCCGCGAGCGGGGCGCTGCGCGCCGCGTGGTCCGGCAGTCGGGCGCGGATAGCACGTGGCGTCGGCGACCCTCCCGGTAACGGCCCCGTTCAGTCCCCGCCCCCACCCGGCAATCCCGTTTTAAACCCCTCCGCTTACGGTTGCAAGTCTGGAGCTTCGGGTGCCTGCGGGCACAGCGAAGCGCGTTCGGAACCGGGTCGGCACGTCGCCGTCTTCACCCCGACCTGACCGATCATCCCGCGGATTTTCTGCGCTGTCACCCTCAGGCCGGCCGACACGCTTTTTATTCTGTCCAGCGGCCGGTGGCCGGACCGCTGCCGGGGGCGCGATACCCGGCGGCATCCGCCGGCGCGGGTTTGCCAATCCCGCCTGGCGCCGGCGCACCGCGTGATCAGACGGCGTGTCATAACGAGGCGGCGTATTCAGAGTTTGCGGTGTGCCCGCACCGTCCGGGTTGGCAGCGAGGCCATGCCCGCGTCTCGCATGGGGCAAGTACTTGGCGCCAGGGGACGCCATGTGGCCCTGGGGGAGCCCTGCGAGGCGCTGAGCGCGCCACGACCGACGCGCCCCCGGCGACGCTTGCGCGCGACCTCATGAGCGCGACAGCCCCTAGAAGCGGTAGCGCACCCCGAGCCGCCCGCCAATCGCCAAGACGCCGTAGCTGTCCACGCCCGTCTGCGCGTAGAGTGCGCCATAGAGCGCCAGCGCGGTATCACCTGACCGCTTGCGCCCACTGCCACGCGCACCGCCGCGCCCACGTTGCCGAGCGCAAACGCGGCGCCGGCGAGCACCGGATTCGCGCCCCCCCGACCATGTGTAAGACAGGCCATCGCCCACATACGGCGTCCATGACGATGGGATGCCCGCCACCGGGTACGAAAACCGTACTCCCGCCAGCGTCGTCCAGGCGTGACTCGTGCCGAGGGCCACCGACACGCCGTTTTTATCAGTGGTGTTGCGAAAGGACACCGACTGGCTCATGCGCTGCGCGCTCGTCTCCACCTGCCAGCCGTTGTCCAGCGCTACGCGCTTGCCCTGTTCGCGCGAGACGTCCAGGCCCGTCCGCGAGGCAGGATAAGCGCCCCCGGGGTCACCCGCCTCAGGCCGTGCGCGCGGCATCGCTCGGCCGATGCCGCGGTAGGGCACGATCACGGTGCGGCGTTCAGGGGAGCCTGAACGCCAGGCCCGACCGCACCGGGGTGAGGGCGCGCGAAGCGCTGCTCCACGCCCGCCTGCCCGAGCAGAGACCGTGCCACCACTGCGACCGCCATAACCCGCGCCGCAGGGTCCGCCGAGCGCGCCTCGATACGCAGCGCTCGAATGGCTGAGGGCGTTTTGCCCAGCAGAAAGCTGAGCAGCCGAATGGCGAATTTGGTGCGCACGACGTCACCGGCTTCGTCGGCGGTCGCGTCCCGCTCCGGACGCGCCTCGCGCTTGGGTGCCAGCGCCAGATATTGCACCACCAGGGTGCTCACGAAGAATCGGCTGCCCGCAGCGTGTTGGTCAAACTCTTGCTCCAGCGTCTGAACCGGCGTCGCCAACCACGCGTGGATGGCCTCGACATCGTGTGCCGAAGGCACCTCACTGAGCGTCGATGCCTTCGCTCGGGCGCCCGCCCACACCTGGCGGGCGCAATAGGCGATCCACCCCAACGCGGAGGTGGCAAAGGTGGCGGTGAGGACGTCGTTCGCGAGCTCTGCCGCCGGGTCGTCCTTCTCTTTGAGCCATGGCAGGGCCGCAAGCGCCACGGCCAAAATTGCCGAGCCCGCCCCGTAGGTCAGGCGCAGCATGCTATGACGTTCCAGCGCATCGGCCGCGAGCAGCGCCTCGTCCATCGTCTTGGCCATGGTGGTGTGCACGGCGTCCATGAGCTTGTCGAGCGCCTGCAATTGGTCCGTGGCCAACGGGCCGCGCTCGCTCAGCAAGTCGACAAACTCGCGGCTCGGGCCGCGCGCGCCCGCGTATCTTTTTTCCCGGTACGCCACGTCCAATGCACGCAACTTCTCCCGCACTGAGGCGGCCCCGGGCGCGGGTGCCGGCCGGATTTCCGCTGTGACGGCGCGCAGCACGCGCTTCGCCTGTTGCGCACGCCGGCGCTCGAAATAAGCTTGGCGGCAATGCAACAGGCCGGCAAAGACACCCGTGACGCTGGTGGCGCTGTCCAACGCGTGTAATGTTGGCGGTTTGCCCAGCGTGAAGGTCTGACTGACATAGTTCACGCCCTTCAAAACGGCCGCCAAGGCCTGCAGGGCGACATCGCGCAGCATCAGGGCCTCGAACTCTTTGTCCGACAGGTGCCAATACTCGGCGTGGGTGGACAGGGCCTCAAACTTGAGCGCGGCCTCAGCGAGCAGCTCCGCCGGCGGCGAGGCCTGCGCCCGCCGTGGCGCAAGCCGGTTCTTCCAGCCCGCGTCGGCCTCGTTGTATGCGTTGACGAGCAATTCAAGCCGCACGAGCTCCGTCGTCAGCGCCTTGGACTTGTGCCGCCGGCTCAAACCGATCTGCGCGATGGCCCCCACCTCAACGAGCGCGCCCAGCGGTAACAGTGGATAGGACACTGTCGCGCCCGCCTTACCCAGCGTGCGCCAAGGCGGCACCACCTGTATCCAGCTCGCCCCCGTGAAGAGCGCCACGCCCCCCGCCCAAACCGGATACAGATATTTGGGCGGCAGCGTGCGAGGTTGTACGGGGACCACCAGGCAATAGTCTTCCGCCCGGCGCTCCTGCGCCGCTGCCCCTTGGACATCGGCCAACAAGGGGATCCGAACCTCCTCGCCCGGTGCCGGCACGTCTGCCGGCCCGGCTTGCTCGCGCGGGGCGGCGTGCCGGTGCGGCGCGTTCGGCGGCCGCGGCTGCTCCGCGCCCCCGAGGCGGATGACGGGGCGGTTCACGAGGTTGAGATGGACTTGGTTTGCATTGTGGGGGCCGTGGTAGACGATCACCGGGGCGTAGTTCACATTGACGGTGGCGCGATCCGCCCCGCCGCGCCCCGCCGGATCGCCGTTGGCACCCCGCATCCCGGCGTCCGCGCGCTGCGGGGCGTCGTCGAACTCTCGCGGGCCCGGCTCCTCCCCCAGGGCCGTGTGATAGCTGGACTCGCTGCTAATGGACGCCACATGGCGCCGGGCTTCCCTGCCGGCGGCCTCACGCATCTCGCGCATCTCTTGTGTCAACTCGTCCTCGGACAGCGTCCCGGCATCGTCCCCCACCGCGTCTGCACCGTCACCGCGTGCGTCCGGGTCGAGCGCCGTCGCGAGCGGCGCGTCGATCGTGGCGGCTTCCTCAGGCGGTGCGTGTTCCGTCGCAAGGCCGGTGCCCGCGGTTTGGGTCGCAGGGTCCGGGCGGGGGATTAGGGGGGAATACTGACTTACACCTTCCATGGTGACTCCGCAGGGGGGATGTGGGTATATGACACCGCAGCGCAACGGGGCCCCTCGCGTGGTACGCGAGGGCCGCCGCGGCGCGGCACCGGGGGCGCGGCGCGCCGACCCGCTCATGTCCCCGCGCGCCGCGCGCCGCACGTGCGCGACGAACGTCCCGTGCGTCGGGGGGGCGCGTTGTGATTATGAAGCGCGCCCGCCCCACCGCACTCAGGCAAACATCTGAGATGCACGCCGCGGCGGGGTCGCGTGCGACCCGGAACGCGGCGGCGCCGTCGGCGACGTCGGCGCGCTCGCGCAGCCCGCCGCGCGCGGGCTCGGCCCTCGATCGGCGTGCGCCAGGAACCCGCTCGAGCGCGGCGGCCCCGGTTCAGGTGCACACCGGATCCGGGGCCGCCGTGACGATCGTCATAATGGTCCGCATGCCGAGCCCCGCGACGCGCAGCAATGCGCGGGCGCTCCCGTGCCGAGCCGGACCGGTCTCGGGCCCATGACCTTCAGGAGGTAACCGCGATGACAAGCGCACACCCGCTCAGTGACGCCCCGCCGGAGCGTCCCACGCCCCTGACAGCGGCCTACACGGAGCACCTTCGGGACACGTTTCTTTCGGGCTTGTCGGCGCTCGCGTCCCACCAGCACGCCTTGATGCAGACATTGCCCTCGTGCCACGGCGTCGAGCTCGCCGACCTCGCGGCGTGTCAAGGCCAACTGGCCGCGCTGACCCGGCGTTTGGAGCACACGCGCTCGCTGGAGGCGTTCGCCGAGACGGCGGCCGCCTTCACCGCGCCCCCGCCCGTCCTGCACACAATGAAGCGCCGGTTCGCGCCCCGCCGCGGGCTCACCCTGCTCGCGCGGCGGGGCGCTTGGCTCGGTATCGCGCTCACCGTGACCACCTTCATCGCCCTGATCGCCTCGGGCATGACCGACGTGCTGCCGCCGCTGACCGCACTGCTGGGCGCGGTGTGCAGTTTCACCGTCTTCTTGGTGGGCATCGCCACGGAGCTGTGGGCGGACACCCGCCTGCGGCGCCACGCCGACTTGCACCAGCGGTGCGACACGCTGGAGGCCGCCTACCACCGCGTAAACACCGATCTGGTGCGCCTGAAATGTGCCGTTATCGCTGCCAGGCAGTGAACGGCATCCCCCGGACTTGTCCCCCTTTTTACAGGAACTCGAGACCTCTCTATGACGAACCATACTGCCGCTCCGACGAAGGGACGCCCGCGCGCGCCCTTGACCGCCCTGCTCACGCGCTGCCATCGCGCCGCGCGCCGGCTGGCCCTGCTCACGCTCATGGGCGTGGCGACCGTGTTTGCGGTGGGCTGCAGCGAACGGGCCGCCCCGCCGTCGTCCCACAGCGCGGCCCCCGCGACGCCCGCCCAGCCCGTGCTCACCACCGCGTTCAGACCGAAGACCGGCCTGATCGTGCCTGTCACCATCGCCGGCAAGGACTATCGCTTTCTCGTGGACACCGGGGCGAGCTTCTCCGCCATCGACAGTGCGCTTGGGGCATCCATCACCCGGGCGCCGAGCGATGCGCAAGTGCCGGTGATGTTCCACAAAATGTTGGAGCATGGCTTTAGCACCGCGAATGGCACGCTCACGCGCGCCGACGTCCCGCTCTGGCAGTCGCTGCCGCTGCAACTGGGCAGCCACACGTTGCCGGCCGGCCTGCCGTGGCTTGGCGTCGATTTGTCGTTGGCGTCACAGGCGGCCGGCCAAAAAATTGATGGCGTGATCGGTATGGACATCTTTCGTCAGTTCACCTGGGTGGTCGATAATCGCTCGGGCCAGTTGACGGTCTGGCGCGACCGCCCGAGCGGCGAGCAGTTCAGCCATTGCGTGCCCTACGAGGACAGCTTCGGCAAGTCGCCCGGCATCAGCGTCGACTTTGGCGAGAATTGGGTCAACTTTCGCATGGATACGGGAGCCCACTATTCGATCGCCAATGAGCCGCTGTTGAAGCACTTGGCCGAGCACAAGGCGGTGACGTCGCTCGGCGGTACATCCCCGTCCGCCACGGTCAATGGTCTGGCGCAGACGCGTGAGCATATGCTCACCGGCTTTTCGCTCGACGGACAAGCGCTCGGACGCCTGCACGTGAGCGAAGGCACCGATAACTTCCTTGGGTTGAATTTCTTCGCACGCCTGGATCGCTACATGATCGTGCCCAGCACCATGGAGTTCTGCTACGAAGCGAGCCGTTTCACGCAAAATGAGCCGGTCCCGCTGCGCAACATCCCGATCCGGTTCATTCACGGCCGTGTCGAGCTGTATGGCCCCGAATCGAAGGAGCTGGCGCGTTACGGCCTGCAGCATGGCGACGTACTGCTCGACATTAACGGCCAACGCGTTGCGCCGGTGGCGATTGACGACGCACGTGATCTGGTGGCCACCACGCCGGCGGGCAAGCTGACCCTCACCATCGAGCGCGGCGGCGCGCGCCGCGAGATCCGCCTGTGACCCCGTGCCCCGCACGGGGCTTTCGCCCCACCGGGGGGCCGCCCTCGGTGGGCGGCCCCCCGCTCCCCCGCTCCCCCGCTCCCCCGCTCCCCCGCTCCCCCACTCCCCCACTCCCCCGTTGATCCGTTGACCCGGTGACCGGTCCCCGCACGGGGCGCCCCCCGAGTCTGGCGAGCGGCGGCGTCAGGTCGGCGCCACGCGCGCAAGCCGTTCGGTGCCCCTTGGTGCGTTCTCTGGGTGAATCACTAGGCGACGCGCGGCCCGCCCGCGTCGTGCCCTGGCGTCGCACCCCGGCGTGGTGCCCCCGCGGCGGCGCGACGGAGCGTGAGGCGCCGTGGGCGCCGACGTTGGCCGCCGGGCGGCCCCGACTCACGACCGGCACGCTCACTCAGAGAGGTCCCTCGCTCGCCGCCCTCGCGCGGTGATGTCCGCGTCGCGGGCGCCCGCAGCCGCCCGCGCCCCCACCGACGGCGCCTCACCGTTAGTGATTGACCCATCTCGCGCATGCGCCACGCCGCCCCGTCAGCACCCGGGCGGGGATGCGCCTTCGCACGGGCATGCCCACGCCGCTTGCTCGGCGGGTGACACCCCCCTGGTTCTTGCCGGTCGCCTGCACGGGTCCTGGTGAGATGTCGGCGATGCGACGCCGCGGCGCGCCGAAGGAACGCGGCGGCGACGCGCGAGCCCCTGGCCCGCCGCGTCCCGCGATGCGTCCCTGCGTCCCGGTCGTCGATCCAAAGTTTCTACGTAGAACTTTTCGCCGTCCCGGTCTGGACCGATACCCCAGGTCATGGCCACGCCTGCCCGCAGTCGCGCATCGTCGGCCGGGCCGGGACGCCAACGTCACACGCGCGACGTCTGCGCGTTGATCGGGCGTGCCGGTCTACGCCGGGCGGCGCCCAAGCCGGGTGTCGCCCTGGCACGCGGGCGCGTCACCCGGCGTCTCCCCCTGGCCGCCGGCCCCGGGGCCGCACCCCCGCACCCTCCGCTCCCGGCGCGCGGTGCGTCGTGCACCGTCCGGTGACCGATCCGGGACGGAGCTCGGCCCGGTGTCATCTGACGCGTTGAGCGGCGGGGTGCCGCGCCGGGCCCGGGCAGGCCGGCGCGGTTCGGCGTGTTCGCCGGCCACGCCCATGACGTCGCCCCGCCCGCCGACGGTGCGGGGTGCACTGCGCTGCCCAAAGCCGAACGTTTTCACGCTGTTTCGAAAGCATGCCCGGCGAGGTGGGGGCAGAATCGGTGCTGCCATCAAGCGATGGTGATTGCTGTAATTCCTTCAACGTGAAGGCGTTCTGGACGCGGGTTCGACTCCCGCCACCTCCACCCGAGGGCGTTTGTCGGTGAAGCGTTCTGGGGTGGGGGTGCCTTGGGTTCGACAGGGCGAGCTAGCGAAGACGGCAGCAGGAGAGGTGCCCGACCTAATCGGCACAACACCGTAACTGGCAAAAACGACGCCTTTTACTACGAAGCGGCCTAAATCCCCGCGTCCGAGTTGCCGCCCCGCCACGCGAGTGGTGCTTGGGAACAGAAAGGGCGGCCGATTGATCGTGGCAGTGAAAACCGGACGCTTTAAATGGCAGCGTCGCCGGATCAGCGTAACCGGCTCCTCACATCGAGCGCCTCGCCCCTCGTTTCCGGCGGCCTCGCCCCACCCCGCCCCCCGCCCTCCCCGAACCGGCGGGTCTACCCGCGCATGCCACCGTCCAAGCCGCGGCGCGCCCTCACGCGGACGCCATGGGCACGCTGCCCCCGCGCACGACGCGTTGGGCCCGTCACGTGTCAGGCCCCGCGACGGATGGACTCACCGGCGGCACACCACGCGATGACACCCGGGCCCGGGTGAATCACTAGTCGTTCGCCCCGGCGAGTCCGCGTCGACGTCGGCGACAACGTCGGGGCGCCTTCGCGGACGCCTCGCCCGATGCCTTAACCGGCGCCTCGACGCCTCCACGCTTCGACGCGTCCGCACTGCCGACCGCCGGTACGCCCTCACAATAGCAAGCGCTTACTGTCGTGAAATAGCCCACGAATGGGTCAACTTTCTCTGCCTGCGCACTGCACCCGGGGTTCACCGTGCCGACGGCGGCGCGTTAGTAAATCACCCAGCCCCGTCTTAGTGATTCACCCAGCGGCGCGCTTTGACGACGCCTCGACGCGCATCGATATCAGAAATCGCTTCCGGAGCGTACGCTAAGTCATTGATAGATAAATAAGTTTATTTGAGTAATGAGTGAATCACTAGCGGCCCGAATCGCGCAGCGCGCGCTTCCGACTTAGTTTTTCACCCAGAGGGCCCTCTGCGCGACGGGGTTAGTGATTCGCCCAGTGCCGAGTTACCCACAGCTCGCAAGCCGGCTGCGGCCCCCAAAAATTTAGATAAATATGATTGAAATCAATGAGTTATATCGTAAACATGATCGAAATACTAACCGGTGGCTGCCCAATCGGCGGGCACGAGGCCACGGACCCGGCCGAACACGGCTCAGGTCGGGCGGCGCCCCGCGACCCAACCCTTGGTGAATCAACGCCCTATCGGAAAACCCTGGCCGAATCACTAGCCTGCGGCACGGGGCGGCGCGACGCCCGCCCCGCTTCCGCCTCTGAAGCCTGAAGCGACCGAAAAAACTCCCGCAAAATCAAGGGGTAAGCGTTCAACGTGCAAGCGCGCGCGGGTCCAAACCCGCGCCGGCGAGAGCGCTCGCGCGGGGCATGGCCGCCGGCTGAATCCCTATGCCTGGCGAATGCCTACTAGTTTTCCGCCCAGAAGGCTTAGTGACTGAGTCATTCACTAATAGTCGTATGGTCGGACCCCTACTAGCGACTCGGTCGGACCACTAGTAGTGATCCACCCCGCACACCCCCCCGGAAAGCCTTGTACTATAAGGGTTTGCGGGGCCCTCTAATCTTCTTATAATCCTTTATTTAATGTTTACTAAAGACCGGTAAACAGCAGTAGTACTGACAGACACGACCCCCACGAGCGCTGCGAAGCGCCCAACCGTCAAAAGCTGGGCGAATCACTAACATACATGGGTGAATCACTAAGGATTCTCGTCAAATTCGCCGCCCGGGTGCTTGACTCTCAACTCCCTTCGCCCATAATCGCCCCAACGCACATCTCTCGGACCCCGACAATGGCACGCGCTGCTGACCCGAAAACACCGCGAAACAAATCGGACCTTGTCCGCGTGGTGTCTGCGATGCGAGAACGCGCCAAAACCAGCGGTCGTCTCAAGGAAATGGAAGACACCCCTGTCCAACTCCCGATGTGGGAAGACGACACGCGGGCTCTGCCCAATTCGCTGGCACGTGGCGCGCTGTTCACGGCGGCCAAAAGCGAAGACAGAAAGTATTTTAAGAAGCTCAATGTCGCCAGCCTTGGCGGCCTCGAAATCCAGTATCGGGGCGAAGAACTCAGGCAGGATGATGCGAGCGTTTTCATGACGCTGTTGCATTTGGCACGCCACTTTCCGCTCGGCCAACCGATTCACTTCACGGCGTATTCGATGCTCAAAGAGCTCGGTTGGTCGATCAATAAAGCGGAATATCAGCATTTGAAGGAGTGTTGCGACAGGCTGTCGGCCACCAACGTGACCGTGGCCATCGAGAAGCGCATCACGGGCAAGGGGCCCGGCGACAGCGCCTCGTCCGGTTACGCGGGCTCGCTGATTCGGTCATTCGCGTGGCGCGACAGTGAGGGTCAGCAGTTGTCGCAGTGGTGCGTGCTATTGGAGCCGAAAATCGCCCAGTTGTTTTCGGAAAACACGTTTTCGCTGTTTGCTTGGAGTGAGCGAAAGCTCATTGGCGGGCGCGCGCCGCTCGCGCTGTGGTTACACTCATTTTTGATCACGCACCGCGAGCCGCTGCCGATTTCCGTGCCGAAATACTATGAGTTGTCCGCCAGTCGCGCCAAGGACATGGCCGATTTTCGGCGCCGGCTGCGCGCCGCGCTGCAAAAACTCGTGGATATCAAGTTTTTGAAGTCGTTTATTATTCGCAACGACGTGGTCTACCTCACGCGCACGCCGCGCACGATGAAAGCGCCCACCCCTGCCCTGCTCGGCGATCCGGCGCTGGTCTGAGCGCGGCGCGCTCAGACCCCGCTGGCTGAAAAACTAATTACTCTGCGCTCTCCACCGCGCCGAGCTCACTGGAGAGCCCGGACTGTTGCTGCAGATGTTTCAACGCCACCAAATAGGCGTCCCGTTTGGCGGGGTCCACCACGGTAATATCGAGCACGATGCGGCCCGAATCCCACTCTTTTAACGTGCCGATTTCGATCCCGGCGTCGCGTAGCTTGTGTTGCCGCGACACGTTCCGCCGGGGTTTGGGCCCCTGCGCCGCGGCGTTGCGGATCGCCTGCACCTTGGTGAAAGGTAAGTGCCCTGACGCAATGCGCTGCGCCAGCTCCACGGTCTTCTCCGCCCCCACGATCGCCTGATACAGCGTGAGTTCATAGGCAATGGAAATGCCGAACTGGTCGGGTGAAGCGGTAATCAACTCATGCACCGCCGGCGGGAGTTTGAGCACGGCGCGCAGCTTGTTGATGCGGGACTTGGTGTCTTTGACGATACTGCCGAGCTCCTCTTCGGTCTTCGCCAGGCCTTCGGAGATGAGTTTTTCGTAGCCATAGGCAATATCCAAGATCGACTCTTGTTGCCGCTCATTGTTCATGGCGCGGGCAAGTTTATAAAACTCGACCTTGTCCTTGACCTCAATGATCTGGCATTTCGCGCTTTTTTCCCCGAGGTAGGTGAGCGCGCGCTTGCGATACTGGCCGTCAATGATCGTGTAGCGACCCGGCGTCGAGAGGCTTTGCGTGACGAGAATCGGTACCAATTGGCCGTGTTCGCGGATCGAGTTCGCGCGTGCCACCACGATCTCTTCGCTGTAGATCGTCCGACTATTTAACGGGTTGTCGTCGAGCTCGGTGAGCGGCAGCTCGAGCGGTGCGGAGGTACTCAGCGAGAGCTCTTGCACGACCTGTAGCGCCCGCGCATCGGGGCCGGGCTGGGGGCGTCCTAGCAGGGATTCGCGCCCCGCCAGAGCGCCGTCAACGCGATCAAAGCGGGACGGCGAGGCCGGGGTTTTGTTCAGCTCAACGTCCAATTTACGCCCGACGGCGAGGCCTTTCGAGAAATCTTTCACCATGATTCGCTCCGTTACGCCAAGCAGGCGACAATTTCGTTGACGAGCGCATCCATCTCCTTGGCCGCGGCGCGCGCGCGCGGCACCTCGCCCACCACCACGCCCATCACCTCGGCTTCTTTGTAGGCCGCCCGCAAACCTAGGCGCGTTTCAAAAGGCTTTAATTCTTCATCTTTTTCCAGTGCGTCGAAAATTTGCCGGACAATGGCGACATTCTGGTCCATATTCGCGACGGAGCGCACAATCAACGCTTCGTTGCCGCTCGCGCGGGCTTGCTCGACGAGTTGTTTCACCTTTTCGGTGGCCCACAAATTACCGCCTGAGGCGCCCACGGGCACAATGCCCAGGTCGGCGATCAGCAACGCCACCGAGGGCGCCGCCGATTCCGCCGCCGGCGGGCAATCGATCACGATAAAATCGTAAGCATCGATATGTTGCTCGATTTCCCGGTGAATTTGCCGCGCTTGCACCAGATTATTAATGCGCGCCGGGAACGCTTTTTCCTCGTTCAAGGTGGTCCAAATACTGGCGGTGCCCTGCGGATCGAGATCTACGATCATGACCTTATGGCCACGGTTACCGAGGGTGCCGGCCACATTGACCGCGATGGTCGTTTTTCCGGCCCCGCCTTTTTGATTGAAGACGGCAATAATTTTCGCTGACATCGGCGCTCCTGAGGATGTTTCTACGTAGAAACCCATGGGGGTCACGACTACTATTTCTTGAGTATAACAAGGCTGCGTCAAACATCAACCGATCATCAATGAATTATTGCTATCGATTCCCGGAGCGCGAGTGGTGCAGCCGGTTTCTACGTGGAAACTCGACCGCGGGGCCGGGAGGGCGGTTTCTACGTGGAAACTTCGCCGCCTCACGTGCGGGAGGCGGCGGTCCTCGCGCCAGCCCCTTCACTGGTCCATTGTCTGGCTGTTCCGTCGTTCGCCGTCCTTCGGGCGCGGCGACGTGGGCGGTAGGATCAATCGTCCGCGTCGTGGCAGACGCCGCGGCACAGCAGCTCAGTAGAACAGTGGAGCGGCAGAGCAGTAGCGGCACCGCGAATTGCCGGTCGACGGTCGGCATGACGCCTGTCGGCGTCGGCGCGTGCGGTCGTGACGTTGTCGCTGACGCTGAGCCATGCGTGTCTTAAATTTTTCATCACTCGCAGATGACCGGCCCATGATACGGAGCCGTGTCGCCGGGCGACGCCAATGAGTTGGCGACACGCGCCTTGGCTATGTCAGGCGGGCGCTGCGAGTTCGATCGCAGACATGAAATTCGATCGATTGTTTTGAGTTAAATTTTTTAAATATCGGCGATTTTATCTGTCGCTGTGAGCAGATTGGCCTGGCGAACGCGCGAAGTGCGGCCCGCCCGCGCCACCACCGGCCGATGACGTGGCCCCGCGCGCCGTGCCTGACATCGCCCGGACGCCGCCGTCGGCCACCGCGTTGCAGCACACCTCACCAGTGCACTCCGCCACCGGCGCGACGCGAGCCCGCTGTGGCAGGGGGCAAGTTGCCCCTTCCACGCGGTGAACTGTCGGCCGGGAGAGGTTGGGGAACGGACATCGCGTAGGGGGCGGGGCGGTGCCAGGGGCGCCGGCGGGGCACCGCGGAATCGGTCCGAGGGAGGCGGCTGCACCGTCCCGGGGGCTTACGCGATGGCGAGAGCCCTAAGCGGCAGGGACTTAGGCCCGCGGGTCAGGCGTGCCCGGCCCGGGGCGGCACGCACGGCGGATGAGCGCGCGCAGCGTCAAACTCACCAGCGCGACCACGCCTACCGCGAGCAGAATTTCGACGCCGGTGAGGGGCGCCAAGGGCGCCACACGGGGCAGCAGCGCCAACGCCCCCGCGACGACGGCCGTCAGCGTCGCGGTCGCTAACGCGTCCCAGAATGCGCGGCTCGCCATCGAACGGGGCGAAGCGCACCGCATCGCGGCGGCGGGCGGCGCCAACGGTGAGGCCGTCGCTTGCGGCACCGTGGGTGTGGCGGGCGCCACTCGCGCACGGCCCGTCAGGCATGCGCCGCAGGTACTGAGGACCTGCTTGATCGCGCTGGGATTGCCCGTGAGCAAGCGAAATTCGCCTGGCATCTCGTCCCACAGTCGTTCGCTGTTCAAGCGCGTCGACGCAGGGCTCTGGGGACAGTAGCGACGCCACCGCACGCGCTTTTCCGCCTCGGGCTGACTCGCCGCCGCCGTGCTATGGGCGGGGGCGCGCACGCCGATCAGGAATTCCAGCACGGAGCCAACCAGCCCTGCCAGGGCGACGAGCACTTCCATAATGACGGCCTCGCAAACGTGGGGAAGGGGGGCGGGATTTTGCGACGAGAGGTGGTAAAACACGCTCTCAACAACTCCCGCCGCCGACGCCTTGACCGCGCTGGCGCCCGATGGGCGGCCGCGCGGGGCTGCGTGTCAGTAACTGAACACGTGCGCGACGGAGGCGGTGCACCGCAGGCCGGTCTGCGCACATGCGTTGTGGGTAATCCGGTGATCAAGGACGGGCTCGAGGATACCGAACAGGCCGAGGCACAAGGCGATGCCGAAGACGAGGCGTGCGGACATGAGAGATCTCCTTACTTAACTTCGGGGGTGGGGGCCGCGGGGACCGCGTGCCGTTGAGTGAAGTATCGTCGTTGCCCCGACCCCGGCGCCTCCAGTAAAGACCTGAACTTATCCGGCCCTCGCGGCGCCGCGCCCCCCGCTCGCGGCCGCAGCGCGCGTCAGACACAACGCGCCCGGAGCAGGGGCCGACGCTTCAGTGAGCCTCCTCCTCACCTTGATCGGGAGCCTAAGACGTTGCCCGCCTGGCGGCGCACGCCACCCGCGCCGTCGGTGCGGTGGCGGTGCGGTGCCGCGCGGCCCGGCCAAGCCGCCGCGCGCGATAGGGATACCGCCACGACACTGCCTCGCGCCGCAGGGGCGTGCGCTTACGCCGGCCTTCGAGCGCATGTGCGCGCCTGTTGAGCCTCTGTTGAGCCTCTGTTGAGCCCCGCGGCCCCTGCGCTGATGCCTCACGAGCGTCAGGCGGCGGCGGGCTCGCCGGTTTGCGTGAGGATCCACCCGGCCATCGCCCTCATGTTCAAGCGAAACGCCGCATCCTCATCGTCGCGGCGCTTGCGGCCCCCCGAGGTCCGTTCTCGCGGGGGGGGGGGGACATCTGCCGAGCGGGCGTCCCGGCGCTCGGGCAGGGGAAAACGGGGGCCGAGGCCGCCCGCCGAGCGGCCTCGCAATGACGCTGCCGGCCCGGCTCCGCATCGCCGCGGGCGGGCTCACGCGGTGCCGAGCACCCGCTCGGCGGCCACCTTTAGCCGCTCCACCGGGTCCACCGCGTTAAGGCCCCTCGCAGTTTGGGCGGCCTTGACGAGGTACAGTAACCTCAGATTCACGGGGTCCATCGCCTGGTACTCCTTGGCAATATGATCGAAAATGTCCGGGTGCAGCGGATCGAGTCCGGCCCATTCGTTCATGAGCTGATAGGTGCGCATCGCGAGGTCGCGCTCGTCCGCGCGCGAATAGGCTTCCGCGGCGGACCTGAAGCTCTCGCCTTCCAGGAAGGCCGCGGCCGCCGTCATCTCGGCGTCGTAGGCCGCCTCGCGGAGTCCGGCCGCGCGACAGAATTGGGCGAGCTCCCGACAGCGGATGGCGAAGGTGAGGTAACTGGTGCCCGGCCGGTTCGACAGTAGCTGGCGCAGGTGGATGTCGGTCCACATTTGGCAGGCGGAGGCGGCCGCTTCGTACTGCTGCGCGTTTCGGTACGCTTTGCCCGCCTTGCCGGCGGCCGTGTCGGCCTCGGCGGACCGCGGGTCGGCCGCGACATGGCGGCGTGCGTGATCCATATACCGATCGCCGGCGTGCCCATGCGCTTGCCGGCTGCGCTCGGCCCACCCCGCGGCGGCAAACTCCGTGGCGGCGAGCGTGAACAGGTCACCGGCCCGGCCGTGCTCACCCCGCCGGGCGAGGTCTTTGGCCCACTGTTCGTAGGCCTCGCCGGCGTGTCCGTGCGCTTGTTCGCTGCGCGAGACCCCCCCCGCGACGTTAAACCCCGCCGCGCCCGCCCCTACGGGGCCCAACCCTGCGGCGACAAACTCCTTGGCGGCGAGCGCGAACAGGTCGCCGGCTTGGCGGAGCTCTCCGCGCTCGGCGTGCTCTTTTGCCAACCGTTCGTAGGCGTCGCCGGCCCGCTCGTGGGCGCGCCGGGCTGCCGCGGGCGCCCGCGTCTTTGTGTGGGCGTTCTCGGCGCCTCGGAAGGCATCGATCGCCTTCAAATACTGGCCCGCTTGCAGGTAATATTCGCCGGCCCGGTCGTAGTGCTCGGCGCGGGCCACGGCGCCGCCCATACGGGCGTTCTTGGTCAGCTTCATGAGGGCATCGCCGGCCCGCTCGAAAATCGCTTTTGCTTGGTCGCCTTTGCCTTCGCGCTTGAGCGCGTTACCCGCCCGCCCCAACAGCGCGGCATCGGTCGATGACGGATCATGAAGGCGCTCGCTCACCCCCGCCAGGTACATGTCGGCGGCCTCGAGATATTCTCCAAGTTCCATGTAGAGGTCGCCGAGGTGCATGCGGGCGTCCGCTGCGTGGGTTGTCGCGCCACCCTGAAGGAAGACGCTGATGGCGTCCTGGTAGGCGGCGATCGCTTGCGCATACCGGTTATTCACCGCGAAGTAATGTGCGGCGTTCAGGTCAAGCTGTCCAGCCTCCCGAGCGGCGTCTTCGACCACATCGCCTTGCCTCGCCAGCGTCGCCGCGTCCATCGTGCGCCGGTAGCAATCTCGGGCCTCGGTATAGGCGGTGTGTGCCGCGGCCCTGGCGTTCTCGGCCTGCTCGGCCTGCTCGGGCTGCTCGGGCTGCTCGGGCTGCTCGGGCTGCTCGGGCTGCGCCAGGGCGTCAAAGGTGCTCGCGATTCTCAACCAGATTTCGGCTATGGCGCCCCGGAGTTTGGCGGCCCAATCGGGGCGCCCCGTGGCCTCGCAGGCGTCCGCGGCCGCCTGCGAGGCGGCGATGGCCTCCAAGCGCTTCGCGCGGATCGGCTCGAGATTCTGTTGGGCATGCCTCAAACACTCGTCATGCGGCATGCCGTCGCGCCAATGTTGCTGCAACGCGCTAAAGACGGCGCGTTCGTCGCTATCGGCTTGCTGTTGATGCACCTTGCCCAACAGCGCCCACTGGTCCTGCGCCGACAGAAACTCGGAAAATTCGTTGGCCTCCGGGACCTCGCCCACGCTGCGCATCAGTGCGTCCAGCGCGCAAGGCGAGAGCTGTGGCGCCAGCGTCGTCAGCGCGTCGTGCCAAGTTCCCGGAATGTGGTCTGTGCGCTCGTCCCGCGCGAGGGCGTGCTTGTGCATCGTCAGCGTGAGCAGCGCCTCAATCGCTTTGGTTTGGTCGGCGCCGACGAAAGCCCAGCGGGCGAACTCCGTCAGCGGCGCCCAGTACCTGAAGCGCTCATAAACTTGCTCAACGGCATCCGCATCCGTGAAATCGACGTTCTTCAGCCGATCCTGTGCGGCGCTCCGGTCGCTCTGGGCGGTCTCGGCTGTCGGGGGCGACCATGGCTGACCCACCAGGCCGCCGGCGTTATTGACTTGGTGAACCATGAGAAGCTCCGTGATAAGGAGAAGTCCGTGATACTTAGTAATAGCACGGGATGCGGCCGACCGTTTCCGGGTTTCGGCCCAAACCTGCGGTTTTGGGAAGTTGCGCGTGACGCCGGTCGGCTGCCGCACCGGGCGAGCGGACGGTGGCGAGCCGGCATGGTTGGCCGCGCGGCCGCGGCTCCCGCAGCACACGATCCGTGCGTCTTGGGCTGCGGGGGCGGGCCCTTCGTGCGGCCGCCGACGGGTGCGGCGACCCCTCACCCTTCAGATCAGCGCGATCGCCGATCGCTGACCGTGCGCGGCTCCCCCGCGGGAGGGCCTTCGCCCGGGGCGGGCCTCACGTCGATGCCGGTAATGCGCCAGGGTTTGCCAGCTTGTCCGCGAACCTTATGGCTTGAGCCCGCATCTCCCACATGCCCGCCAGCTCGTACTCCTTTGCGGCCTCCCTGTAGAGACGTTCGGCGTCCGTGTGCGCCCCCTCTTGCTCGCGGCGGGCCGCCGCCGCCGCATAGGCGTCCCCGGCCCGATCGGGCTGCTCCGTCGACCGGAAAAGCGGGGCTGCCAGCTCATACTCCCCCGACTCCCAGAAGGCGTCGGCGGCCATTGCCCAGTTTTTCGCCTGCACGAAGGCGCGCGCGGCGTCCCCATGGGCCTCTCGCGCCAGCTTGGGCTGCGCCAAGTCCCCATAAAGTCCGGCGAGCCGGAGGCGGGTGTGGGCGGCCGCACCGTATTTTTCCCAGCGGCTATAGAGCTGGGCGACCCGCTTGCAGGCATCGACGGCCAGCGCGAGCTGCGTGAGCCGCGTGAGCGGTGCGAGCTGCGCGAGTCGCATGTACCGTGCCTCCGCCTTCCGAGCCGCCGCGATGGCCTCGTCGCGGAGGTCCGCGAGCTCGTAGGATTCGCTGGCCGCGGTGAGGCTGCGGGCGGCATCGTCGTGCTCTTCCAGCAGGGTGTACACGCCTGCCAAGCGCTCCAAGGCGTCGGCCACATTTGCACGCTGACCGGCGGCCCGGCGCAATTCCACCTCGTCGAGGTAGGCGTTCACGGCGCTGCGCCAGGCCTCTTGCGTGCGCTGGGGCTGGTCGGTGTGCTTGTAGAAGTTGGCGGTCTTCAGGGCGATGGCCCCGACGCGCTTAAGGGCGTCCGCGGCGTGCGCCGGAAGGCCCGCTCGCTCATAAAGGCTGGCGGCGTGCCGGTAGTCCGCCATGCCCGGCGGGCCGGCATCTTCCGCGGACGTACCGTTGCGCCAGGCGACGTAGCACGTCTTGGCCCGCGCGGCGAGTACGTCGGCGGCCAAGTGCCACCGGTCCTGATCGGTGAGGTATTGGGCAAACGCATTGTCCCCCCCGCCGACCTCAAGGCTTTGCAGCAGTTCGGTTCGGCCGGTGGGCGAGAGGTGGTTGGCCAGCGTCGTGACCGCTTGTTCGAGATCGCCCGGCATGCCGGTTGGGTACGGCTGCGCCTGATCGGCAAGTTTGCGCAGGCGTAGGGTGGCAAAGGCGTGCCGGTCGTCGTCGGTGGGGGGCGCTGCCAAGAGCGCATCCCGCCAGCGCGCGGGTAGTCCCTGATTGACGAACGTTTGATGCGCCGCGTCGACGGCCTGTGGATCGTTGAAGTTCAGCGGTTCGGGGGCCGCATCTTCGTGGCTGATCTGAGCGTTAGAGTGAGCGTCGGACGGGGCGCCGGCGGAGACAAAAAACATTGACATAGGGAGGGACCTGTGACGGGGAGGGGTGTGGGGATAGATACCACCAAGCGCTCTGCGCGACTTCTGGATTCCGGGCAAAACTTGCGGGTTCGGCATCAGCCGGGCGGACGTGTGCGCCCGGCGCACCGCCGCCCGGGAGAACGACGGCCTGCATGGCACGCGCCGTTTGAGCGGTGACGCGTCGCGGGCGCTGAGCGCCCGCACGGCGCCGCGACCCTGCAGCGGACGACGAGACCGATGGCCCGCCCGAGCGCCACAGCGCTTGACGGCCGTGACGGTGTCTCGGTCACTATGCTGCGGGACGCTTGTCACGCCCGCGCATGGCGCTTTCCCCAAGCCGACCGTTTTTGCGTCTTTTCGCCGGCATGGGCGGCGCGATGATCGTGGCAGTGAAACGCAGAAAACGCAGACGCTTTGAATGGACGCGTTGCCGGACCCGCGTCACCGGCGCCCTGCACCGGGCGCTTCAGCCCACCTTGCGGCCTGAGCGCTTGCGCCCGCCGGCCAAGGCGCCGCGTGTCGCGTGCCGGTCTCCACGACGCGGCGTCACGGGGGCACGCGATCGGCCTGACCCCGACGCTAAAAGAGGCGCCCCGGACGCTGCGCTGTGACGACGGGCTTGGCCGTCGTGCGTTGAGTGCCAACGGGCCGGCGGGTACACCGGGCACGTCGGGTGCGGAGGAATTCAGGTGTTCACCGGAGGCCGGCCGCGCGGGGGTAACGGACAATGACCGCATTACCGTGGTGACGCGCGGCGCATCAGCCCTCACGCGACCATGCACATCGTGCGCCGCGTTGGCGGCGTGGGTAGCGTGGGTAGCGTGGGGGGCCCGCCCCGCGTCACGCCGGTCCGATCAGTGTACGCGCGCGCTACTGTTGCCAGCCCGCTTGCCGCGCATGACAAGGAGCGTCACCCCATGCCACCGCCTCCCGCCATCCGTTCGTTTCTGTCCGCGAGTCCGATGGACCAAGTGCTCAACACTTCCCTGGGGTTGCGTGCACGGGATCACAATGCGATGAGCGCCGTATGCGACACCCTGGAGGCGCGCTATTGCGCAGCGCCATCCCATCGGTCGCACACGAGCCGCCCGATCGTGCTGAGCATCGGCGGGATGCCGCTGGCGGTCGCGATGCCCGACGTGACGGCCGCCCAGGAGGGCGGGCGCGGCCGCGCGTTGCTGGAGCACCTGAGTACCGCAATTTGCAATGTGCTGGTCGAGCACGGGGTCGCCTCCGACGTCGCCTATGTCCAGGCCCGTGACCTCGCGAGCTATTTGGCCTGCCAAGAGCTTCTGGCGGCGCCCGACCTGTTGGGGCCGACCGACCCGGATGAAGTGCTGCATCAGCAGGCCATGGATGTGAGCATGGACGGCACTGACGTCTTTTTCCACATCACGACGACCTACCGGGCCGCGGGGCAGGCGCCGGGCCCCGACGCGCCGATCGCGCTCACGCGGGTTACGGACGTGGGGTTCAAGTTCACGGTCGGCTCCGACTGGACGTCCCGGCGCTTGAGCCAGGCGGCGAGTCAGACCACCGCCCAGGTGACCCGGGCCACTGTGCGCGTGAGCACGTCGCCTGAGCAACCCGATCGCTTATCGGGCGTGCGGCAGCGCCTCGGTGTCCCAGACGCGCCGCAGGCGCCTGGCTGGTTATCGGAGCATGTGAGCCAACTGCTCGCGCACTGCTCGAAGCTGTTTGGTGGGCGCGGCACGAAGTTCATCGAGCGCGCGCCCGGGCCGTTGGACCCGGCGGCCACTGCACGGCCGGCGGGCATCGGCCTCGATCTGGCCGCGTTTGATAAATCATCTCGCTTGGTCAGCGCGGAGCCCGGGCACGGGCGGTGGACGCATGTGGTGGCGCACTACGATAACGATGGCGGCATCGTGGCGTGCAATGGTGAAAAGTTCGATGCCGAGACGCTTCGCAGCATAGGGGACGAGCGTGCGGCCCGGCACGCGGCCTGCTTGAAGACGGGGGGCGCCGTCACGTTCGGGCAGGACGATCGGACGTGGGGGGCGCGCGCGCCGGTGCCCCAATCCTTCTATCGATTTGGGACCGAGTACCTCGCGCAGGTCGCGCTCAAGGACAAAGACGAGATCGACGCGGCCGTGGCAGACGGGGCGACGGCCGAGAAGGCGACGGCCGCGGTCCAGGCGAAGCAACGCGCGGCCCTCGAGATGACGCTGGGCGACGAGCTGTTCGAGTTGAGTGGCCGGCAGCGGCACGCGGCGCCGCTGATCACGCTCGGCGCGACGGATGTGATGGCGAGTCTGGACGCGGATGAACAAGCGTTGGACGCCTATGCGAAGGCGTTACGACGAGCCGTCTGGTTAGCGGAACACCAGCGGACAAAGGCGACGATATCCGACAAGGGGGCTGACGACATTACGCAGGACGCCGCCACCTGGGCCCTGGCGTTCGGCCACTCGGCGCTGTCCTTGCCCGAGCAGGTCGCCTTCGTGAAACGGCAGCTGGGTGCGAACATGACCCGGCGGCTCACGGCGGCGATTGACGACGCCGCCACGCGAGAGCAGTTATACAAGGTGTTGCTTCACGAGAAAGCGGTCTCGGACTTGCTCACCGGCATGGACGGCGGGCCGCGTTTTTCGACCGAGACCCGCAAGCCGCGCCGCATTCTCATTGAGACCACGCCCGGCGCCACGCCGTCCGCCGCAGCGCCGGTGCGTCTGACCTTTGAATCTGACTACGACACGTTGCGCGACGAGAGCGCGGCGGTGTCGCTTGGCGCCGCGACCCTTAAGCGGTTGCATCGCGGCACGATGTCGACGAAGACGACCTTTGTGCTCACCGGCGCTGCGGCCACACTGCGGCATGCCACCTACGACGCGCAGTTGGAGGCCTAGGGGGCGCCACGCGCGCGCATGACAGGTGGGCGACGTGTAGTCCGCGGGCGCGCGAAGACGGTCGCGCGACGCCGGCGCTGCCACGGCGGGTGCCGGGCCGCTGCCGTTGCGGCGCGATCGCCGCCGGTGCCGCAGCGCGGGCGCCCTCCCCTGTACCCCGTGGGGCGCCGCCCGCTCGCAGGGTGCCTGGTAAGTGTCGGGGACGGGGCCGTGGCGTTGCGCCGGGGGCCGATCATGCACGGTGCTCCCCGGCGGAGCCCCGGGGAAGGACGGCCTGAAGGGAGCGTGCCGCCGGTGGCGTGCCCCGGCGATGCGCCCGCCACGTCTGCGCGGCGGCGGGGCGTGGGCGATCTCGGTCATCCAGGCGCTCGCGCACCCCCGGCTCCGCGGCGCCAAGTGTGCGCCGGGCATGGCCATTTCAGGTGTTCACCGGAGGGTGGCCGCGCCCGGGATATCGACAATGGCAGCATGAGCAGGGTCGCGCGCGGCGTGTCAGCGCCGGCGCGACGCCGCATTTTTGCACGGGCCAGGGACACCGCGGCGGGGCGTACCAAGGGCGTGACGCCGCACCACCCCCGGTCGGTCAAGCACTCGAGCAATCCCGGAGCGCGCTGTCGCGCGGTGTTTGGCCATCACATCAAGGAGAACCGCTTCATGCCATTAGGCCCCGTCAACCGAACGTACAGCCCAACGAATGGGTCGCCGCTTCTTGACCCAGTGTTCCGCACTAACGCCCACTTTGGTCTGACGAGCGCCGCTGCGGCCAGCCAGACCATGGAGGAGCTTTATTTTGCGCGCGGTAATAAACCTGCCCCGATTGCACTGACCGTGGGCGGGCAAGCGTGTCACGACCTGATCGGCCCCGGGCCTTTTGAGCAAGGCGGGCGCGGTGCCAAGCTGTTGCAGGTCCTCAGCAAGCAATTTTACGACGCGTTTGTGAAGGCCAAGGTGCCGCCGGATGTGGCGTTCGTCCAGGCCTTCGACGCCGCGTGCCAGTTGGGACGCAAGCGATATGTGGAGGTGGACCACCTGCTAGGGGATCCATTTATCAGCCAACAGCGGTATCGACAGGCCCTCGATGTGAGCATCGAGGACAACGCCGTCTGTGTCCATAAGACAACGACATACCGGGCCAGCGACGCCAGCGACATCGACATCGACATCGACATCGACATCGACAGCGACAGCGACAGCGACAGCGACAGCGTCACCAAGGCCGAGGTGGACGGCGTCGCCGAGAAGGCCGACGGGGACCGCACGACGCTGGTCATCGACTGCGCAATGCGGCTCACGGGCACGTGCAATCGCCTTGAGGTCGGGGTGGATCACGTGACGATGCGTGCGGCCTCGACGGTCTCGGCGGAGTCGACGGAGTCGGGTGACCTGCATGCGTCATTGAAGGAGCACGTCAGTGGGGTGCCGGAGCGATTCGGTTTTTTATCTCGCCTGTTCGCGGCACTCTCGTCGCTTTTTTCGGGCGAGCCGAACATTGTGTTCGTCGAGTGCCACGCGAGCGATTTCGCGCTCGCAGACCCGCAGGCCGCCGCCCGCCCGGCCGCGATCTGTGCCAAAAGCCTGGGCCTGGACGGCGCCAACGATAATGACTACTGGGTCGTGTCCGCGAGCAAAGCCAGCTTTGCGGGGGTCCAGTGGGGGTGGAACAACAAGGGGGTGAGCTACGGGGTCGATGGTGCTCGCGTGGTCCGCAAAGACGGCACCGGCGTGGATCCCGCGACGCAACGGGGCGCGTTTGAAGCGTTCGGGGACTCGGTCGCCGCGCGAAGGGCGGACGAGTTGTACGATGGTAAAACGCTTTGCATCGGGGGGCTCGAGCTGCTGCTGGGCGGGACGCCGCTGCCGCCGAACACCTATCCGTTTGGCACCGAGCACGTTGCCGCGAAGCTTGAGCAGCATCGCGACCGGGGCGATGCGGCGCTCAAGGCTGCGTTACGCACCACGCTAGCGGCGGCCCTGTTCCCCGAGGGTGGCGCGCAGCGTCTTAAAATCGCGATTAACGGTGAACGGTACGCGCTCGGCAGCGGAGCCGTCGAGAAGGAGCCGATCCTCGACGAGGTGATCAAGAAAATTGAGGATAAGATTCCCGAGCTCCCTCTGCGACGCCAGGTATTCGAGGCGATTATCAGCGGACGGGCGGGAATGGACATTGTTGGCCGGGGCAATGGCGTGCCGCAGTTTAAGGAGAATACCAACGAGACGTGCCGTATCGACATCTGGACCTCCCAAGCCGTGGGGGAGCATGCCCCCCTTCCAGGTGAGGCCAGAGTCGAGTTTGTCGTAAACCAAGGCCGCGCGCTCAGCGCGGATGCCAGCGTGACGCTGGGCCCGAAGACCTTCACGGCGCAGCAGCTGGCCGGGGTAAGAATGACGACGAGGGCTTCTTACTCCCTCACAGCCGAGGGGCCCAAACTCACCGCGGTACAGTGCGACGGCCACCTCAAGCCTGCACCGCGCCCCGCCTCCTCCGTGCGGGCACTATGGGCGTGGCGGCGCTAGGCCGCCGATGCGCAGCGCGGTGGGGCGGTAGTCACGACCCCGGGCGGTGTGTCGAGCAAGCAGCGCCGGCGCTGATGGCGTGGGGGCGAGCCTTGCCCGCGCCGCGCTGTCGCACGGCGTGGCCGGAGCGTCGCCGCGTCGCTGTGCCGGGCGCTCGGCGCCGCCCCGGTCGTATGCCGCCTCACCGGCCTGCGCGCGCCGATGACGGTGCCGTCGCCGCTGCTGAGATCGACGCTCGGTCGTGTGCAGCGGCAGGGGATCGTGGGATCGGCGCGGCCCCATCATGCCGACGTTCGCGCATCGCTGCGACCTGGCCGCCTGTTTCGGCCGTATCGACGTGTCGATACGTACCGAGCGCCAGGAGCGCAATAGGCGGGGTCCAGCATGCGATGCGCGACATTCGCGTGCAGGTCAAGCGACGCGACGATCCGTAGATTGTCGCTTGCGACGCGGCGCACCCGTTCGAGTAGTGCCGCCTCGCCGTCGTCAATGTACCCGGCGCCGACGGCGCCATCAGGTCACAATACACGGCGTCGACATCGTGATGGTATACCGCGTCCACGATGTCGCCGGCGATGCGCTCGTATGCGTCGCGCGTGACGTGCGCTGGCGGACCGGCAGCCGCCCACAGGATTGGTATCCGTTTTGGGCTTACTGCCTGTGCCGCACGGATGAGCCGTCCCGCCGGGATATAAACGTCGCGCAACGCGAGCATGTCCGCGCCCCGGCTCATGTGCGCACAGCCTTCGCCTCGCTCCAAGTTGTCGCAGTCTGCCGGGGTTGGCGCAAACGTGTTGGTCTCGTGCGGAACCCGGAAGGGTGCGTGGATGTGACACGGTCTAACGTTGGTGTTCAAGAATTAGTCGCGAGTGGTGTCATGCATCGGCAGTGTGCGCCGGCCGAATGCGGATCAGTGTGATGGCGCCGACTGCGAGTGGCGCGACGATCAGGTGGAGCCTTGCATGAGGATTGCCGGTCACGGATTGCGTCCCGCCGATGATCGTCGGGCTCACGAGTCCACCAAGCCGCCCAAGGGTATCGATCAGTGCGATGCCGCCCGCGGCCCCGTCTCCTTTCAGAGACTCGGGCGGCAGTGTCCAGAAGACGGTGTAGGCTGCCCACATCATTGCCGTGGCGACCCTCATGAAGGTCGGCGAGAGCGTTGGCGTGTCGCCTAATGCCGTTGCCAACGCGAGCGTTGCGGCGCTCTTCGCGGCGATCCGAGCGACGTCCGACCACGACCATTGTGACGGCGGATGCCACATAGGGGATGGCAGAGAAAATGCCGATCCGCGTTGCGTCTGTGACGCCAGACGCCTTGAGGTTCGAATGCGGCCAAAAGCTGACGGCATAAATGCCGCAGATCAAGCAGAAATAGGGCGCTGCCATCCAATAGACATGCGGACGCTTGATCACCTGCCGGAACGAATGATGGCGGCCCGAAGCATCGAGAGCGTCCAAGAGTAATTGCTGCTCGTTCGCGCACAGCCGGCGCGCGTCTGCGGGGCGGTTATCGAGCAGGACGAATGCGAGCATGCCTAAAAACATGCATGGCAGACCTTCGACGATGAACATCCACTGCCACCCGCCCCGACCGCACACGCCGGAGAAGTTCGCCATGACCCATGTCGACAGAGGGCCGCCGATCATGCCGCTGATCGGTCCGGCAAGCATGCCGATCGCCATTACCCGGGCCATGCGTGTTTGGCGATACCAATAGGTCAGGTAAAAAAATTATGCCGGGCGCGAATCCGGCCTCAAAAACGCCGAGCATGAAGCGCGGGGCGTAGAACATCGGTGCGCTGCGCACGAACAGCATTGCTGTGGAGCTCTGGCCCCACAACACCATGATCCGGCTGATGGTTTTTCGCGCACCCACTCTGGGAAGTAAAAGATTGCTCGGAATCTCGAACAGGACATTGCCGAAAAAGAAGGTGCCTGCGCCAATGCCGTAGACGGTGTCGGAAAAGCCGAGTGCGGAGTGCATCCGCAGTTTCGCAAATCCGATATTGATGCGATCCGGCAAGGCAAACGGGCCGCCGTGGGGTTAAGTAAGCGCACGCTGTGCGGTATTTCCGAGTTGTCCGTCGTCGTTTGTGCGAGCCGCGGCCGGCGGCACATCGCTTTGCGGCTCCCTCGGCCGATGAGGGTGATACCCAGGGCCCCGTTGCGGGGTGGTAAGCGCGACCGATTCCGTGGTGTTGCAAGGTGTTCGCCGGTGCATCGGATCCGTTTTTACAGACCGTTGAGCGTTTGTGTCGGCGCATTGAGGGGGCGGTCGACCGACGGTTCGGTGTCCGCGTCGGCACGCCGCTCGGTGCGCCGAAGGGGAACATGGGGCGGCCGCTCTGTCCGGAGCGGCCCGCGTTTCATCGCCACTCACGACGCGTTCGGAGCGGGGCGTCTGCTTGGCGCGCACTGGGCACAGGAAACGCTCGAACGCCGAGGGTTCACCGGGGGAGGGGCGGGGTGCAGCGTGGCAAGGACAGCGCGGGCGCGTCACGTTCGTGGAGGCGGAGGCGGGGCATCGAGACGGGGCGGGGGGCCGGTGTGGCTGACAAGGGCTAAGTGTGGGGCGGCTGAGGTCTTGTTGATGGCCGGGCTCTGTGCGACGAGGATCCCGAGCGCGCACGCTGCGGCCACGTAGTGGGCGGGGCCCAGCGGTGTGAATGCCGAAAAGAGCGATGCGAGAAGGGGGGTGACGCCGCCCAATATCGCGTAGGGCAAGTTGTACGAAAATGAGACGCCCGTGCAGCGCACCGGGGCGGGAAAGGCACGGATGAAGACGGCGCCCATGGCGCCGACCGTGCCCAGGGCAAAGCCGGTGAGAAGGTAAAGCGCGAGTAGCCAGGCGGGGTGGTGGGCCGCGATTACATGCAACCCGTAATTGCCGGCCGCGAGCAACAGAAATCCCCCGCTCAAGGTGATGCGCGGGCCGATGCCGTCGACCAAGATACCGGCCGCTACGCAGCCCACCACGAGGGCGACGATCGCCGCGAAGTGCGCCGCAAAGACGGCGGCTGCCGGCAGCGAATAGTGGCTTTGCAGCAGCGTCGGCGTCATTAACATCACCACCACGAAGGTCGTCGCCACCACCGCCGAGAGCGACATCAAGCGTAGGACATTGCCTCGATGGTGGCGCGCCAGTACCTTGAGCGGGGTGCCGCGAGTCGGGTGTGTGCGTCGTTGGAGCGCCTGAAACACCGGCGTCTCGTGCAATTTGCGGCGTTGCGAAACGGTCGCGATACCCAGCATGCCCCCAAGCAGAAACGGGAGCCGCCAGCCGTAGCGAAGCACCTCGTGGGGGGGCAAGCATCGATGGACGGTTAAGGCGACGATGGAGCCGAGCAACAGCCCGGCGCATGCCCCCGCCCCGACGATCCCACAGGCACGCCCGACCCGTGCGTCGGGCACGTGCTCGGCGACGAACACCCATGCGCCCGGCATCTCTCCACCGACGGCGGCGCCCTGTATGAGGCGAAACAGGAGCAGCAGGACCGGGGCCGGCAGCCCGATCTGCTCGTAGGTGGGCAGCAGTCCGATCGCCAGCGTTGGCAGCGCCATCAAGCCGAGGCTAAACATGAAGGTGCGCCGGCGGCCAAACAAATCGCCGAAGTAAGCAATCGCCACGCCGCCGAGCGGCCTTGTCAGATAGCCCGCCGCAAAGATGCCAAAGCTCTGTAGTTGGCGTAGCCAATCGGGCGTCGTGGCGGGGAAGAAGAGGGTGCCCACCGTCTCGATGAAAAAACGAAGATCACGAAGTCATAGAATTCGAGCGTCCCGCCCAAGGCCGTGAAACCGATGAGCTTGTAATCCGAATAACTGAGCGATTGTGTCGAACCGAGTTTGGAAGCGTGCATCGATCACCGTTTAGCGTTGCGTTCTGTTCGCCACATCTTGTGCTCCGAAAGGGCGGGCCACGGGAGCGCGGCGGTGGCCGTCGCGTGCCGGAGCGTCGGATGCGGCCTCCCACGGCACGTCATGCTTACCGACGGGTTGCGCGTGTCGTGGGCGGAGCATCCCCGCGCGGCCCTTGAGTGACTATCGGGCGCCACGCCCCAAGACGATTCCCCGCAGGCGCTTAGCAGACATCGTGAGCGCGACCGGTGGGATAACGTCAGCGCCCCGCCGGCTTGACAGGGGCTCGTCAAGCGGATGACGCACTGCCGGCGGCAAACCCGCAGTGCCGAGGTGGCCGACTGCTTCGGCTCGAAGCTTTCACCTCCTCGGCACTCGGGCAGGGTAACCGGGACCGAGTGTGGTGTGTCACGGCGCTGATACATCGTGATGAAAGCGGCGCGCGGAATGGGGGAGGGGGTTCGGTCCCGGTACCGCATCTCGCGGGCGCTGCATCGCGAGGGGGCACGCGGGGCCCGCGCGCCGCGTGGTTGGGCGGCGCGCGCGTATGCACCGCGCTATGCACCTCGATCACGGGTTCCGCCATTTTCCGACGTTAGGAAAACCGCCGGCGATAGCCGGTGTCGCGCATTCGTGGCGTTCATGGCGGCGGTGACGACGTCGAGCGGTGACTCGCTTGAAGCGGGTGCCCGAGTGCGCCGGTACGTGTGGCTGCGTGAGGCCGCTTCAGGCCGCGTCAGGCCGCGCCACCTACGCCTGGTTTGCGCCTGATAATCCGCGCGAACTGCTAATAACCGCTAACCACTGCTAATACCTGCTGATGCGTTGGCTCTCGCGTGGCGTACCCGCTGCCGCGCAGAGGGCGATAGAGTGTGACAGGCGAACCCGCGATGTGGACCGTCGAGAAGGGTGACCGATTATCGGGCGCCGAGTCGCCGTCGCACACGTGCGCGACGTAGGCCGCCGGATGGGCGACGGCCTGATTCTCAGCGGGGTGATCCCCGCGGGCTTCATCGCAATGTCACGGGGAGTGGCCGCATCGGTTGGGCAAACACATGGCGTTCGGCACGGCGGGCGCGCGCCGCCGCTCACGCAGGGGGGGAGCGCACATCGCTGGACCGGTCTGCCCATGGGGGCTGGTGAGCCCGGCAGGGCGCCGCATCGCGGAGCGCGAGCGAACATGCGCATGGGGCGCCGTCGTTTGCCGCGTAAGTTGGCGTGGGCGTTGCACGTGGCCGCAAAGAGCGTCACGCGTGCGCGTGGCGCGTCGCATGAATGTGTGGCTTGGCGTAAGCGTCATCGGAAATACGGTGCGACGCGTCGGTGCCCCGAGGGGGGCGACGGACGATGCGGACGCCGTACATCGGCAGGCACAGACGGAACGAAACCGTGCGAGGGCGGTGAGTGGGTGGCCGACGCCGAGGCCTTATCGGTTCAGCACCGGTTCAGCACCCGTTCAGCGCAGCGCGCGACTGCGAGCCTCTGAGCCTATGAGCCTGTGAGCAAGCGGGCCGCCGCGGCGGCATTCCGGCAACCCGCATCCCTCGGCGCGATATCGGCATGACCCGCAGCCGTGCTGCGTACACGTTCGCCTCACGCACGCGCAAGCCGTCGAAAGCCTGCGCAGGCGTTTCGCGTGAGATTCAACTTCGACGCCACCCGAGGGCACCGGCTCGGGAAGGCACGCTCATACAAAAACCATGGCCCCACTCGATTGGCTCACACACACGGTCGAGGCGCTGACCGGCGCATTCAACGCGGGTGGGAAAACGCTCGTCGTGTTCGTCACCGGCATCCTGCCCACGCTGATCGTTCTGCTCACGGCAATTTATACGATGATCGCCCTGGTGGGTGAGCGCCGCATTCGGGGGCTCGCTCGCTTCCTATCAAAACATAGCGTCACGAGATACTCGTTGTTGCCGCTGCTTGCGATGTTCTTTCTGACGAACCCCATGGCGTACACGTTCGGTGTGTTTCTCGAGGAACGGCATAAACCCGCCTTTTACGACACCACCGTCTCGCTTTGCCACCCGATCACCGGCTTATTTCCCCATTGCAATCCGGGCGAACTGTTCGTTTGGCTGGGCGTGGCCACGGGGATCACGACGCTCGCGCAAACACACGCGGTACCATTTTCGTTGCCCAAGCTCGCGCTTTACTATCTGGGCGTTGCGCTCCTTGTCAATCTTCTCAGAGGTGCGGTGACCGAGGCGCTTACGCGCTGGATGATGATGCGGACCGGCGCGCCCCCCTCCCCAGTCGGTGATACCTGTGCCGGCGCGCGGGCGATCCACGCGCCCGCCTACCATGCCGTCGAAGTTCGATGCGGGCCGAACGGTTGGGGCGGGCCGCTTGTCGTTACACCGACGCAGCAGCGCAACAAAATCGTTGCGGTGACCGGAGGGGATATCCCGAAAGTCGCGCAGCGGCTCGCGGAGCTGACAGGCGCGACGGTCGTGGACGGCTTTCGCACTGCGCCGCCCGGCGCCGAAGTGGCGGCCGTGGTTATCGACTGCGGAGGCACGGCCCGGTGCGGCGTTTATCCGCGCAAGCGCATTCCCACGATTAATATCAGACCCGGGGGCCCCTCGGGACCGCTCGCCCGGTTCATCACGGAAGACATCTACGTCTCGGGCGTGCAGCGAGATGGCCTGCATCGCGTTGACGGGTTGACGCCGCCCGCGGACGTAGACATGACTGCGCCACGCGCATGCGCGGGCGGCGCGAACGTCGCGCCAGAACCGGGCAGTGTGCGCGGGGTGAAAAACCGCGCCGCTCTCGCCGGCACGCTCACCACGGTGGCCGGCGGCATGGGCGGCGTGGTCAACGTCCTCTACACCAGTGGCCGAAAAGCGATCGATACCGTGATCACGAACGTGTTGCCATTCATCGCGTTCGTGGCCCTGTTGATCGGCCTGATCGATTCGTTGGTGGCAAGTACGGGGCTTGCGCATTGGCTCGCGCCGCTCGCCGACAATATCGTGGGTCTCGCGGCCCTATCGGCGATTTGCGGTTTGCCCTTTCTGTCCCCGGTGCTGGGGCCGGGGGCCGTGATCGCCCAAGTGATCGGTGCGGCGATCATCGGGCCGGCGATCGCTCATGGCACGATTGCGCCGCACTTGGCGCTGCCCGCACTGTTTGCGTACGACACGCAGGTCGGCTGCGACTTCGCCCCGGTGGGCCTGAGTCTGGGCGAGGCGAAGCCGGAAACGATTCGCCTCGGGGTGCCCGCTGTGCTGGTCAGCCGGCAAATGATGGGGCCCGTTTCGGTGCTGGTGGCCTGGGTCGCGAGCCTGGCTCTGTGACGCATCGAGGAGGGGCATGCGCTACTACAAGACGATCATTTCCAGCATTGGTGTTGAAGTCCGGTCGCTGCTCGAAGGGGGCGTGCTCATTCTGTTTGCGCACGGCGCGCCGTCCGGGTTAGCCGAAGTTTCGATTCTTCACCGTGTCGAGCAAGTGAGCGAGCGCGCGCCGCGCCTTGGCGCGGTGCTGCGGATCGGCGAAACTTGCGCGGTGGTGACGGCCGTCGGACCTAGCGCATGGCACAAGGTGCGCGAGCTCGGTCACGTGGTGATCACGTTTAACGGCGCAGAGGCCGATGAGCGTCCCGGCGTGATTTGTGCATCCAAAATCGACGGCGCCGCGCTTTTCGCCGGCATGCGCAGCGGTACGGTCATCGAGTTCGTCGACGCGTGAGCTCGGCCGCCGCCCGCCGATGTCATTCGTTACACGGGCGAGCCGATCCAGGCCGAGGGGGCGACGGCAAGAGGCCGATGCAGCGCTCGCTCGACGCCCCGCGGCGGCCTCACGCGTTCGGCGCGTTGCTGAGATTTTTAACCCAGGGGCGGCGTGCTTGCACCGTCAGAGGCGGTGCTTAACGAAGGTACCTCAATTGACGGTATCTCAACTGACGGGTCTCAATGGGCACGTCGGTGAGCTCCCCGCGGCACTCTGGGGCGTCATCGGTCCGCGGTTGGGGCGTCGGAACGCGTCAGCCCAGGGGCGTCTGCGCGAGCGCGCCACGCTCAACCGGCTATCCCTAATTTGCTATCCGCCTCATCGGCCCGTCCTGGAATGTTCCTCTTTCTCTACGTCGCGGCGGTGGCCGCTGCAAATCTCAGTGTCGCGCACTTCGGTGCGGCGTCCACGCCGATCAACGCGTTCCTGCTGATCGGGCTCGACCTGGCCATCCGAGACCGACTTCATCTCGACTGGCAAGGGCGAGCGCTGTGGGTCCGAATGATGAGCCTGATCGTCGGCGCGGGGGTCGTGAGCTATGGGCTCAATCCCGCATCCGCCGCGATATCGTTGGCATCGCTCGTCGCGTTCAGTACGGCGTCCCTTGGCAGCGCGGCTGTCTTTCAGGCGGCGCGCCGCTATCCGCTTTTGACGCGCGCCAATGGCGCGAATGTCGCGGCTGCGGCGCTTGACTCACTGATCTTCCCGTTGATCGCGTTCGGCACGATATTTCCGACGATCGCAGCGCTCCAATTCGTGGCGAAGATTGCGGGTGGCGCACTGTGGTCGTGGGCGCTGTTCCGAAACGTACGTACCGCCGATCGTCCGACGAACAGCCCGCCCGACGAATAGCCCAACCGATGATGAGTCCGCCCGACGATTGATCGGGGCGAGTGCCAGGCAGGGCGTCCCGTGGCAATTTGAGTGTCAACGTCGCTTCGAGGGTTCCCTCCTCGCGTTGACCCTGGCGCTCAACGACGTAAAGCACAGCGGTTGCTTCATGGGGTGAACCGAGCGCACAATGGGCAAATAAAATGGACCAAATCGCCATGACACCGAGGCGATCCGGGCGCAGGCGGCGAGCCGCGCAAATTCGGGGGCACGTCGTCTCGGCATGCCCGTGGCGAGCACACCGGAGGCGCGCGTCTTTGCGCCGAGCCAAGCCCGGGGTAACGGTGCTGCAGGCCAAGCACCGGGGGCTGCGGCAAGCGTGGGCGCCCGCGGCGCGCGATATCGACCGCTGCAGAACAGCGCCGGCTCGCGTTGCGAACCGAGCGCGCTGAGGGGCGCGAAGCTCGAGGCCGAGCGCGACTCCGATCCGCTCAGTCGGCGGTGCCGTGGGGGCGGGCGTTGCGCGTCGCGGTGATTGCCAATGGCGGGTGGCGCAGCCGGCCAAGGGGGGGCGCCGTTGCGCAAGCGACGACTGTGCACCATGGAGCGGGCCGCGCCGCGTGGGAAAATACGTGCCGCATGCGAGCGCCGGCGTCAGAGGGCGAGCCCGTGTGCGGCCCGCAGAAAATACGAACTCCGACGCGCAGGCGCGCACGAGCGCACGAGCGCACGACAGCACAACATCGCGCGCTTCGTGCGCCTCCCACCGGCCCCTGATGACGGGGTGGATGGCACCCAAGCCACCGGTGTGGTCGTACTCGGCGTGCCGTGGCGCGTGGCCCTCACCCGCTTGGACACTGCAGTGCGCCTCAGCCGCCCACGAGCCTGCGGTCGATCGCTTCGCACACCTCATCAACGAGCGCGTTTTGCAACACCGCAAACTCTTGGGTCCGCGGCCATTTGAGCTTGCGGGGGCCAAACGGCGTGATGAGCTCCACGCCGTCGAACGGTGTAATTTCGATCGTGATGTCCCACAGCATGGTGCGCGCTCGAATTTCAATGTCGACGGCGCACCCGCGGTGCACAAACTTGAGAGAAGACATGAAGTCACCGGTGTTCGAGAGTGACCGAACCGCCATCATAGCCGGTCCGCGATGCGACGGGCAGAGGGCGTGGGTGCGAGATGCGTCGAGGCCGCCTCCCCGTGCGTGGTGAATTCGATCCGCTTGGCCCGCACGAGACCGCGTCGATCAGCACGTCAACTCGTCGCTTGAGCACGGGCAGCGTCGCGGTCCGCGAGCTCGGCACCGGCCCCTCGGGGGCCGCCGCATCGCGGTGACCTCCGATGCGGCGTCGCCCCATCCATTGCAATGAACGTCCGGGAGAACGCGTCATGCTCGAGCAAGTCACACATACAACGCCCCTTCGGCAGGGCAACATCGCCGCCACACGGTCGCCCAAAACGGTGCTGCTCAGGGACGTGAACGGGGCCGCGGCGCTCACACTCGGGGATCTGGTTGCAGCGCGTAATGCGACGAGTTTGGCCGCGGTGAATCCCAAGCCAAACTGGTTTAGCGGGTGTTTCACCCGAGAGGCGAGCGAGACAACAAAGAGGATGCGGGAGTTGGTGTACTGCGCCTACCACCCGGACGACCCCGGTCGGCTCGACGTGCCGGGGCTTATTGAAATCGTCCGAGCGCAACTGCACCCGGATGATCAAGCCAAGCTCAGATATATTGGCGACGATTACCGCGGCCTGCACATCGAGTTCACGGGCGTCGACGAGGCCCCCCTCACCTTGTATGCGAAGCCCCAAGGGGCCGCCAAGCTCGCCACCAAAGGCATCAGGCGTGCCAGAGACCAATTGGCCACATTGGACGAGCTCGAGCAGCGGTATCGGAAGGGCGGGATGACGAAGGACCCCGTCTTCCAGAGCGCGCCGGTCACACAAAAGGCCCTGCTGGGTCAACTCGCGGCGGCGTCGACGTATGACGCGTTGGTCAACGCGCTGAGCCAGCAGGAGTCGACGGTGCTCCTGCCGAAGACACCGGCCCCTACGCAACTCGAAGAACATAAGGAGGCCGAATCAAATCGCGCGAGTGTCGGGGGGATGCAGTCCACGCAGCCGATGCCGGAGGTGACGCCGCGCGTGGCTTAGTTCAAGCTCCGTCAAGAGGGAGAGGACGTGATACACGCGCTCGTCTGGTATGCAGGGCCCCCCCACCTTGAGGCCCGGTTCGTTGTCTCGAACGAACGCATTCACTGCGTCGGGTTCAATGTCATCGTGCTGCCGCCAGAGGTGGCTCGCGAAGCCACGCCCCCACATCGAACTTTTAACGATTTCGCGTAGGAGGACGGCCGCGCCGCGTGCTTCTGCCGAGATTCGAGTGAGCAGGGGGCGCGCCCGGTGCACACCCCGGGGGGCCACGTGTGACGCGCTCTCCGATCGCCGACGCCAAGGCGTGACCCGACCGCGCCGGCTCGAAGATGCCAAGCCTGCGGTGCCGGGCCGACGCGCTTCAGGTGTTGGCCCGATCGACCGCGTGTCCTCGAGTGCCGAGAATCGCGGCAAGACATCCCTTGCCACGGCCGCGCCGCCGCTTGGCGTGCCGGCGAGGGCCCCCCCTGACGGTGTGCGTCGCGGCGATGCGACGGCAAGGAGAAGCCCCCATGAAGCTGGGCACTAGGATGACGACCTGGCGCGCCGCGTGCGCCACGATCGCGATGAGCGCGGCGTTCCTGCTGATGGCCCCGGACGCGCAGGCGGTGGAGGTCCTCGAGGTGGAGGATGCCAACGGTGTGCCGATTCTGCGGGCGCGCATCTTCGGCACGCGCGACGGCATCTACGGCACGAATGCGAAGCACCAGGAAGCCGCCTCGACCTGGGACATGTCGCAAGACCAAGTCAATGGGGCGCGGGGGGGGATACGGTATTGGACCCAGATGCTTAAGGCGGCGCCGGACCAGCCCCTCGCGGAGCTCAACGTCGGCACCATTCCGGATACCGATAACGCGTTTGGGTCGAGTCCGCTTGCGCCGTCGGAGGGCGTGGTCGCCCCGCTGCAACTGCAGGCCGCGTTGCAGAATCGGGCGGCCGGGGATCCGCAGTATGGCGCTTATGGGGAATTCGTCCTCGGGCGTCTGCCGTTCTCACCGCAGGCTTATGTCCCCTCGCCCCTCGCGCTCGGCACCGGCTGGGATTTGGCGGCGGTCGTGAGCCACGAAGTCGCGCACGCGATGGGGATCAGCAACTTCTTCGTGGAGCGGGGTAATCCGGTCGCGCACCGCTACCAGCCCGAGTTTGCTGCGCACTTCAGTGAATTTACGGCGCATCTTCGCGACGACAACGGTCAGCCCGCGCGCCCGGGGCAAGCGATCTATTGCCAGGGGTGCGTCAATCCCCCCGACGCGATCGCCCCGTTTGAGGTGCGGGCCGAACGCGCTCACTTCGTCGGTGCGCACGTCGACGAGGTGTTGGCCGGCTCGGGCTTGCCCGGCGTGCCGGTTCGTATGACCGCTTACGACGCGCCGCACACCGTCAATCCGAACTATATGACGCACCTTGAGCTCAAGAACAGCTTGATGAGCCACCAGAACTACCGCAATTACACCGGATTTCTGGAGGCGGAGCTCGCGCTCATGCAGGATCTGGGCTACGTGATCGATCGACGCAACTTCTTCGGCCGCTCGGTCTACGCCGACGGTCAAGAGATCGTCAACGACGCGCCCTACCTCGCGCGTAATGCGCAGGGCACGGCCTACCTGCCCAATACTTATAATTCGGCGATTCAGGGCCTCGGGCTGCACGTGTATGGCAGCGCGAACACGATTTATCAGCGCGCCGATTTGCTCACGAGTGGGGCGGGCGGCGGCGGCATTCGCGTGGACGGCCGGCAGAACCACCTCGTGGTGTTGCCGGGCACGCGCGTGTATGCCGACGGCGCTTATGCGCGCGGTGTGATGTTCGCCTACGGCCGGGATCACACCTTCACGCAGCGCGGCGACGTGCAAGCGCTGGGGGAGCACGGTATCGCGGCGAGTTTTGACTTTGGCAATAACCCGCTGTCGAACGCGGGTGAGTATCGCGGCTCCTATGTGCGGAGCATCGCGGGCCAAGACCAGCCACTGTTGCCGGAACTCGACGGGCCGCTGGTGAGCACGTTCGATCTGACGGGCCGGCTGGCCGGCCGGTACGCGGCCATCTATGTGTCCGAGAATGGCTATGTGGGCCAGATCAACGTGATGCGCGGGGCGTCGCTGGTGGGCAACATCGTGTCCGACTATGTGCGGCGCGACCCCGCGGGCGCGCTGCGCTTGACCGAGCTGAGCTTCGGCCAGGCGGCCGACGTCGACGGCCGCGCGACTGAGCTTGCGGACCCCGCGTTTCGCCTCCGATACGACGGCAACATCACGGGGCGTAATCTCTCGCTGCAGTGGCTCGGCGGGACGTCGCTGTTCACGGGCGATCATCTCGTGCACGACGCGAGCGTGGCGCCGGGCGCCACGCTCATGGGCAATGGCCGCTACACGCTGGCGGCCTCGCAAGCGTTCACCAACCATGGCACGGTGGCGCCCTTGCTTAACGGCGCCGACCGCCGGCTCACCCTGAACGGTGACTACGTGCAAACGTCGAGCGGCACGCTGCACATCGAGCTCGATGCCACGAGGACGTTTTCCCAACTGAGCGTCAATGGCCACGCCACGCTCGACGGGACGCTCGCGATTGCCCCGCAACGTGGCTGGTATGCGGGGGGCTTCGGCGTGGCGGTGGACGAGATGGTGAGCGCAACGACGACCTCGGGCATGTTCGCGAACGTCACCGGGCTGCTCGATTCGCCCACGCTGCGCGTGGGGGTCGAGCCGCGGGCGGGCGGCCGTTACGCGGTGACGGTGGCGCGCACGGCCAACGCCTATTCACGCTATGGGGCGGACGCCAACAGCCAACAGGTGGGCGGGGCCCTGGATCGTCTGGCGGACACGGCCGACACGACGTTGCGGCCGCTCGTCGCCGCGCTCGACTTCTCGGCGCCCGACGGCAGCGAGGTGCGCCGCACACTGCGCCGGCTTTCCCCGAGCGTGTATGGCGCGATGTTCACCGGCGCGTTATTGCGCGAGCGTCAAATTACCGACCTGGTCGCCGATGCGGCGTGGGGAGCCGAGCGCGGGCGCGACACGGCCGCCAAGGGGAGCGCGGCGCGCGGCGATTGGCGGGCGTTTGCGATGTCGTTTGGCGCGGGCTACTGGCGCGGTGCCGCGGGCGATCAGCCGGGCGCGAACGGCAACGCCTACGGCGTGGTGTTTGGTGCCGAGCGGGGCGTGCCCGAAGCGCGTGCCTGGACGCTCGGGGTGCACGGCGCGGTCAGTGCCCAGTCCACGCGTCTGGACGGCGCCGCGCGCGACGGCCGTGACACGGGCAAGACCACGGCACTCGACGTCGGCGTGCATGCGCGTTACGCCGCTGAGACGCCGAGCGGGCCGCATGCGTTTGCGGCGGTGCGTGTGGGCGTGGAAGACGCTCGGGTGGATCGTTCGGTGGCCATTAACGGTTATACCGGCACCGCCCGCGGCACCTGGACCGGTACCGCGGCCGCGGCCTCGCTGGGCGGCGGCTGGCGCTGGGCCCTGAGCCCGACCCTGAGCGTGGGTCCGATCGTCGCGCTGGATTACACGAGGGTGTCGCGCCCCGGCGAGACGGAGGCGGCGGGCAACGGCGACGGCGGCGTGCGTCTGGCGCTGGACGGCCAGACGTTCCAATCGTTGCGCTCGCGTGTCGGGGCGGAGCTTCGCTTCGCGCTGCCGGCGACGCCCGGCAACGTGCTGCGCGCCCACTTGCAAACGACCTGGAATCACGAGTTCCTCGGCACGGCGGTCGCGCAAGGGGCGGCCTTCGTGGGCGCGCCCGCCGCCCGCTTTGCGACGCGCACGCAGGTGGTGGGGCGCGATAGCGTCACGGTGCAGGCGGGCTTGACGTACCGACTGGGTAAGCGCATGACGGTGGGCGCGGCCATGGCGAGCAACTTCTACCGCGGCGGCGACACCGATCTCGCCGGCGCGGTGTCGGCCACGTGGCGCTATTGAGCCACGCGGCGCGGCATCGCGCGATGCGACGACCGCGGGCACTCGCCGGCACGCTCGACGGGGGCCCCGGCGGCCACGGTGTCGACGCGACGCGCTGTGCGCCGGCGCGGCGGTGCGCGCCGTCGTTTTCGCTGACAGACATCGGCCCCCGGGCTTTGTAAGATTGGACGCATGAAAGAACGCGCCACTATCGTGTGCCGGCAGGATGACAAGGTGTTGCTGGTGTCCAGAGACGGGAACCGATGGGCCTTGCCCGGGGGCATTCTCAAGCGGGGGGAGACCCCGTTGGCGGCGGCGCGGCGTGAGCTTGCCGAAGAAACCACGCTGCACGGTATGTGCCCCACCTACCTTTTCCTGTTTGGCGGGCTCAACAAACATCACCACGTATTCGGGGTCGACGTGCCGGCGTCGCGGGTGCCGAAGCCGGGTCAGGAAATCGTTCGTTGCCGGTGGTTCGATTGGCGCGCGGTCGCCCACCTGCCGGTCAGTGTCCCCACCCGTCACATCATCACGCTGACATTTTCCGACGGCGCGCCACCGCGGCATGTCGCCGGGGATTGATCGGATTCGGCGGCACCGCCGTCCTCCCACGGCGCGTATCCCCAACGCGCCTTCCGTGCTATCCCATGATATTGCCTGAGGTCTCATGAGTCTCCATGAGATTCAATGAGGACTCCTGATCGATGTTCGCGCCGCTTGTCCCCGCCGCTGTCAACAAATGACGATTCCTGACACGGTTGCAAAAGCCGTGCGCGAAGCGCCGGGGTATAAGAGATCGGTTCAGGCGCACCGCGCTGCCGGTTCGCCGCGTTGGCCCTGCACGACGCGATCGTGAGCCAACGGCTGTGACGGGGGGGCGCCCCCATCGACGCACGCATCTCGGCCACGCGTGGGGTGGCGCGCAGTCGCCGCCTTGCCGCGGTGTCGTGGCCGAGCGAGGGTCGGCGGCCATTGTTAATGGCGACACATCGTTTGGCGCAGGCCCGGCCGTGCCCGTCGCGCGGTGGTTCACCCCCGATTTTTGCTCAGGAGAGATCGATGAAACGCAAGTGTTCAATGTCCCTACGTCTGGCGGGCGGCCTTACCGTGGCGGCCCTCGTTGCCGCGGGCTGGGCGAGTGCGGCGGCGGCCCAAAACGTCGACGGGGCCGCGTTGCGGGCCGCGGTGATGGCCGGTAAAGATATCCGTGCCGTGTTGGACCTCTCGTTATGCACCGTCCATGGCACGGGCGCATCCGGACCGGCGATTCGTGGGAGTGTGCATCCGAACGCTTTCCTGCTCCTGAAGGACGGCACTGTTGCCTTTTCCGATCACCATTTGACCGTGCGTCCCGACGGCAAAGCGGTGCGAGAATTCGTGAAATATCGGGTCCTGCCCGACGGCAAGGTCGAGTTTCAAACCGTGGTGCTCGATCTGATGAGTGCGGCGGTGCTGCAAACGACGCAGTACGATTGTGCACTGGGCAAAGGGCTGAGCGTGGTGTGGTGAGCGGCGTGACCCGACGGGGCCACACGGCGACAGGGTGACAGGGTGACGACCGACCATGGCGACGGCGCGATATGTCCGTCGTCCCGGCGGCCCGGCCGGCACCGTCCGGGTTCGGCCGTTCGCCCGCAGTGTTGCCTCCCCTACCGTGGGGCCAAGAGGTTGTCGGCGCAGGATGGCGGGATGAATCGCCTGTCCCAGGCGTTGCGGTATCGAGGTCCCGTCGATTTTCGCGCCCCGACACCGGAATGTTTGGGTTCCCCGAACCGGACCGGCAACCGTCGCGTCACCACGAAAAGCGTCCGATCTCTCGCGCGGATCGGGGAGCGATTCCCGGCTGTGCGTTGCTTGAGACTTTCCGTGCTGTGCAAAAAACACCCTCCGCCATTGGCCGTGAAGCGACTCGCCGACATCGAGCGGCCTCCCCCCATTCGGTGAATGCGTCACCGCTGTATGGCGCGCGCCGCGCGGCGATGGGAAGACGTCGCTTCTCCCGTGCGGGTCGCTGACGGGACACGCGCCATCGGTAGGGTGACTGACTGAACACGCCCCCGATTGGCGACGGGGCGCCGGCATCGTGAGGGAACCGTTGGGCAGGGGGGCGTCGGCTGCCCTGAGCGGAGTTTGGGGCGCTTCCGGCGTTGCGGTCATGATGCGGCCCCTGCCGCTGCCGCGGCGCTCGCGGTGCACGGTGCACCGCGCGTGATGCGGCGAGGCGCGCCTGCACCCTCAACGGCGTGGTGGCCCGGCGCCTCGCGAGGCGTTGCGCGGGGTGGGCCGCGTCAGGGCGAGCCGACCGGGCGCGCGCCGGTGGTCCGACGACCGCGAAGGCCCGCCGACAGAAGGCGGGCACGGACGAGAGAGGGCGCCCACGGACGTGAGCCCCGCGCTCTTAGTGGCGCGATAACGCGGTCGGGACCGGGTAGTGCGTGCCGTCGTACTCGAGCGAGACGCTTGGGCGCTTGGTCGTGCGCTCCGTGCTCGTGCAATCGCTGCGTGTCGGTGTGTTGGTCGTCGTGACAACCTTCTCGCTAACGATGAGCGATGCATACCCGGACGGGCCCGCCGGCCCCAAGGCAATGGCGCGCGACGTATCGGTGAAGCGGCCGGCACAATTGCCGTCCCACTGGCCGCCGCTCGTCTGCGTGACGAGCGTGTCGAGCCGCCGGCTCAGGGTCGTGCCGTCTACCACGTAAAGGCTTAGCGTGGTTTGCGCGAACGGGGCCACGCGTGAGGTGCCTTCGTGGGTGGCGCGTACGCCAAACGCGAGCACGTCACGCGTCAGCCGCCACGACGCCGTGTCCAGCGCAACGCTGCGCAGGCCGATCGCATCGGAGGTGAGCGCGCCTTTCTCGAAACGATGGGCGATGATTTTGCCCGACCGACTGTCCGCGACGACGATCTCCACGTCATACACCGTGTGCTTGTCGGTGCCGCCCTGTTGCGGCAGCGCCAGCACGGCGAGCGTGTGCGACGGGTTGGCCGGCCAGACCTTGCAGGTGGACAGTTCGGTGGCAAGGGTGCGCCCCGGCTGCAGGGTCTTGGTCAAGTCGTTCAGGCGATCCTGGCAATCGGCGAAGGCGAGCAAGGGCAGGCAGAGCAGGGGGGCGGCAAACAGAGTGCGCATAAGAAGTCGACTCGCGTGAAGTGGCGATGTCGTCAGTGTGCCCGTAAATGTCGGTGGGCGACAGTGATGCGCCGCGCAAACGGCTCGGCATCGCTCACGGCCGTCGTCCTCGCACCGCCCGCGCGCCGGTCAGGTACGCCCGCGAGGCGGGACGGCCCGGCGTGGCGGACCCGCGGAGCGCACGGCTAAGCGCTCAGCGCGCCGCTGACGCGCCGCACGGCGCGACACCCCGGTACCGGGGTGTCGTCGGGGGGCCTCCGTGCGAAGCGCGTGGGTGCCGCCTTCGCGCGACGCCGCGCGGGCCACACAGGGTGGGGCATGAACACGGTTTATGCGCAATGGTCAGGGCGCTCGAGCGTCGCGACAGGTATGCCCCGTGCGGGGCAGGGTGCAAGCGTCGCGTCACCCGCCGCGCACGACGCACAACGCCGTGCCGATCGTGCCGGCCGTGCGGATAGGGCCACCGGCGTAAATAAGGTGAATAGGGTGAATAGGGCCAAACCGAGCGGCGTCGCCACGCGCACGAACGGCGCGCGCGGGCTGTGTGCCCAAGTTCAGGCCTTCACCTGAGGGCGGCCGTCTCGCGAAACCCGACAATGACCAACCGACACGGCGCCCGTGTCGGCGCCTGGGTACGTGCGCCGACCGGCGGCGCGCGACGGTGCGACCCCCGGCGCGCCCCGCCGGTGCCACGCGGTCCTCGTGCGGGATGGCCGAACCGACTTCTTCAGGGAGATGACGCTGCATGAGCAAATTTCAGGTAAGCCACCGTGGGCTGGCGCCGTCCGCCGTGTGGGCCGATCGGGTGTTGAACACGTCCCTGCTCCCCGGCTTGCCCGGTGATCCGCGGGATGAGGGGGTGCTCACCGAACTGGGGAAGCGCTATTACCCGGCGGCGCCGGATCGGCCCGCCCGGATTCAGTTGTATGTCGCGGGCGAGCCGCTCGCCCTGCCGGAGCCCCCCTTGGGCCTGAACGCCACCGAGGCTGAGCGGGGTGGGGCGCTGCTGGCGAACCTCACGACGCGGATTGCCGATCACCTGACGACGACGGGGGGGGCGGAGGGCGACATCGCGCACGCGCAGGCCGGTGTGATTGCGGGCTTCTTGGCCTCTGACGCGCTGTTGGACGCGGCCGCCCCGCTGAACGGGACCGATCCCGTACATGCGGTGCATCAACGTGCCCTGAGCCTCACTTTCGAGGGCAACGACGTTCGCGTGCACCTGACCACCACGTACAGGGCAGCGTCCGTGCGGGGGAAGAGTAAGGTCGAGGATATAAGTAAGGTCGAGGATATAAAGCTGACGTTCACGCTTAGGCGCGAATGCTGGGTGTGGGGCGACACGCACTGGCTCACCGTCAAGATGTCCGGCCTGGCGGTGCGATTGCACCCCGAGCTTGACATCCCCTCCGAGCTTAAGAAATTCGGGGTGACGCAGCCATCCCCGTTGACGTCCTTGGCGGCGAAGGTTCTGAGACACTGCCAGGAATGGGTGGAGCAAGTGTGGGCGCGTGTGCGTGCGGCACTGATGGGCTATCGGACGATGCGGGTCGAGGTGGGTGTGCCACCGGAGCTGGCGACGCCCGGCGCCTGGACCCGCCCCCCCGGGATGGCGCTCGCCGGGCTGGAGGGCACTGAAAAATACTATCTCATCGCCGCGACCCCCACCCATGGGCCGTGGGCCGGCGACACGGAGAAGTATCACACTTCTCGCGCGCGCGTGCATCGCAAGGGGACCGCGCTGGACCATGCGGCGCAACAAGCGGCCATTACTTATGCCGGCACGGACGCCGGCCGCCGGCGCAATCGGCAGTTGGTGGAGGACCGAAAACTGAAAATCTCGCACGAGATGCGCATGGGCTTTTCCGGACTCAGCGCTGCCACCTATCGCTTCGCCGAGGATTGTCTCGATGAGATCGCCGCTGCGTGCCCCGAGCGGTATTTCGAAGAGCTCGTTCGCGCGTGCAGCGGGGAGAGTTTCGATGCGATCGCTGCGGCGTGCGCCGTTACCGAGCCCGGTGACCCGCGCTTCCGTCCCATGCTGTGCGCGTTGGGAGATGCGTTGGGCAACGCGTATGCCTCGTCGCAGGGCGGTGTGTGGGTCGACGGTGAGGAGCTCATGGAGGGTAAGGGCCTCGTGATTCGCGGGATGCACAAATCGGAGCGGACCCCGGTGGAGATTGCGGAACAGGCGAAGGCGAAAAAGCTCCTGGCCACGAAGATGCTCGGTCGTCTGACGAGCATCGTGCCCAATGAGGTGGCCGATGCGCCGCAGGTGCGCGCGCGCGTGCTCATGGCGCTGGCGTTCGCGTGGTCCGCCACCCAGACGGTCTATGACCGCGACGGTGCCCCCCAATTTAAAAATAATGAACGTGAGGTGCGAACCATCGAAATCGACACCCGGACGGAGTCCGGCGAGACGTTCGCTGGCGATGCCGTCCGCCTCTGGTTTGCCGTGCGCCATCGCGGCCTGCGCGGTGTCGACGCGCAGGTCGTCGTGGGGGGCGAGGCGCGTAAGCGCGAAATGTTCAAGCGCGCGGAGATGGAATCCACCGCGAAGTGGTGGGTGGAGCCCGACCCGTCGAACAAGACGCGCGAGCGGCCAGCCTCGAGCCGGGGGATTTGCCTGACCAAAGCCGACTACAAGGCGGCGATTGAGCTGTTGCCGGGTGAGCGCGTCCCCTCCGGCGCGCGGGCGGGGAACGCCGTGCACGCGGGCTGACGCCGCTCACCGCGGGTCCCCCGTGCGCTCGCGTGTGCCGGCCGGTCACGCGCTGCGCGGACGTGTCCCCCGAATGCTGTCGGGGGCCGCTCGCGCGCCGGGCACGGGGCGTGGGGGGGCCGGTGGGTCCGGGCGCAAGCTCAACCGGGGCGATCGCGACGTCGCGCGAAACAGTGGCAGCTGCCGTGCGCGCGCAGGCGGGTGCATGCGGGCGCATGCGGGTGGTCAGGGCCGACAGGGCAAATAGGGCAAATAGGGCCAAACCGAGCGGCGTCGCCACGCTCACGAACGGCACGCGCGGGCTGTGTGCCCAAGTTCAGGCCTTTACCTGAGGGCGGCCGTCTCGCGAAACCCGACAATGACCAACCGACCCGGCGCCCGTGTCGGCGCATGGGTACGTGCGCCGACCGGCGGCGCGCGACGGTGCGACCCCCGGCACGCCCCGCCGGTGCCACGCGGTCCTCTTGCGGGATGGCCGAACCGACTTCTTCAGGGAGATGACGCTGTATGCGCAAATTTCAGGTGAGCCACCGTGGGCCGGCGCCGTCCGCCGTGTTGGCCGATCGGGTGTTGAACACGTCCCTGCTCCCCGGCTTGCCCGGTGACCCTCGGGATGAGGGGGTGCTCACCGAACTGGGGAAGCGCTTTTACCCGGCGGCGCCGGATCGGCCCGCCCGGATTCAGTTGTATGTCGCGGGCGAGCCGCTCGCCCTGCCGCAGCCCCGCTTGGGCCTGAACGCCACCGAGGCTGAGCGGGGCGGGGCGCTGCTGGCGGACCTCACGGCGCGGATTGCCGACCACTTAACGACGACGGGGGGGGTGGCGGGCGACATCGCGCACGCGCAGGCCGGTGTGATTGCGGGCTTCTTGGCCTCTGACGCGCTGTTGGACGCGGCCGCCCCGCTGCACGTGACCGATCCCGTACATGCGGTGCATCAACGTGCCCTGAGCCTCACTTTCGAGGGCAACGACGTTCGCGTGCACCTGACCACCACGTACACGGCAGCGTCCGTGCGGGAGACGAGTAAGGTCGAGGATATACAGCTGACGTTCACGCTTACGCCCGACTGCTCGGGGGAGGGCGACACGCACCGGCTCACCGTCAAAATGTCCGGCCTGGCGGTGCGATTGCACCCCGGCCTTGACATCCCCTCTGAGCTTGAGAAATTCGGGGTGACGCAGCCATCCCCGTTGACGTCCTTGGCGGCGAAGGTTCAGAGACACTGCAGGGAATGGGTGGAGCAAGTGTGGGCGCGCGTGCGTGCGGCACTTTGGGACTGTCGGACGATGCGGGTCGAGGTGGGTGTGCCACCGGAGCTGGCGACCCCCGGCGCCTGGACCCGCCCCCCCGGGATGGCGCTCGCCGGGCTGGAGGGCACTGAAAAATACTATCTTATCGCCGCGACCCCCACTCATGGGCCGTGGTCCGGCGACATGGAGAAGTATCACACTTCCGGCGCGCGCGTGTATCGCAAGGGGACGGCGCTGGATCATGCAGCGCAACAAGCGGCCTTTACTTATGCCGGCACGGACGCCGGCCGCCAGCGCAATCGGCAGTTGGTGAAGCACGGGGAACTGAACATCTCTCACGAGATGCCCATGGGCCTTTCCGGACTCAGCGCCGCCACCTATCGCTTCGCCGAGGATCGTCTCGATGAGATCGCTGCCGAGTGCGGTGCTGCCGAGCTCGATGACTCGAGGCCGCCCCTCCTGATGGACGCTTTGTACGATGCCCTGTACCAAGTGTATGCCTCGCCCGACGGCAGTGTGATGATCGACGGTGTGGACATCCTGAAACAGGTCAACCGGGAGCCCGAATTGGTGCGGGCCCTGGTGGCGTCGGGCCGCCCGGCGGAGGCGAAACGGCTCATGGTCACGGCGGTGATCGGTCGTCTTAGGCGGGCCGTGCCCAATCAGGTGCCCAATGCGCCGCAGGTGCGCAAGCGTGTGCTCATGGCGCTGGCGCTCGCGTGGCGCGCCACGCAGCCGGTCTATGACCGCGACGGGGCCCCCCAATTTAAGTATAATAAAGGTGAGGTGCGTACCATCGATATCGTCACCCGGACGCAGACCGGCGAGAAGTTTGCCGACGGTACCGTCCGCCTCTCGTTTGCCTCGCACCATCGTGATCTGCGCGGTGTCGACGCGCGGGTCACGGTGGGGGGCGAGGCGCGTGCGCCCGAATTGCTGCGGCAGGCGAAAATGACATCCACCGCGAGGTGGTGCGTGGGGCCCGTCCGACCGAACGAGACGCGCGAGCGGCCGCCTTCGTGCCAGGGGATTTACCTGACAGACGCCGCCTACGACGCGACGCTTGAGCTGTCGCCGCTCGCTCGCCGGGCACGGGGCGTCGGTGGCCCGGTGGGTCCGGGCGCAAGATCAACCGGGGCGATTGCGACGCCGCACGAAACAGTGCCGTCTGCCGTGCGCGCGCCTACGGGGGCGTGGCCGGAGCCACGGCCGTTCATCCCACCGGGCATCACGCCACGTCATCGGCCGTGAGGGGGCGAGCGTCAGGCACGCCGTGCGCGGCCTGTGCCCCGCGCTATTGATGACCCTCGATGCGCCCGGTGGGCCGCAGAATCGTGCAGGATCACGGGGCGCCGGCGCATCCCTCACCGCCTGTGCCATCTTTCGGTCAACCGGGGGGCGCGCACTGTGGGCCCGTCGGGGCGGGTAAGACCGCCGGCCATCACGAGCGCCCCAGGGCGTTCCCATCCGCCAGGGCAACGTCGGCCTGCCCAGGCTGGGGACGTCGCGGGGCGGTGGCGGGACACCGCGGCCCTGACGGCGATGACGTTTGGGCACTCGCTTGACCCCGGCGGCGGTATCCGAGGCCTTGGCGGGCGCCGTACGCGGCCGCGCGCCGTGCGCTCGCCCGTGCGACGCGCATGCACAGGATCCGCGACAGTACGGAGTCCGCGCGATAAGATGGGGGCGCCTGATGCGTCACGGCGACGGCGGGCGGCCGGGGCGACCGATGTCGCGGTGCTTGACCGGTCGGGTCGCCGCAGCGCTCAGCGCCCAAGCGAGGTTGATCCTTGGGCGTATCGGTCACCGTCGCAGACGCGGTGACATGAACTCATAACCAGATAGCCATTAAGGTGTGTCGTGAAAACAGTGATTCGTTGGGTTCCGGTCGTCGGGGTGCTGGCCCTCGTGGGCGGCTGTGCAACCTCCTCGCAAACGTTTGCGCCGGACGGTCGGCCGGCGTACTCGATCAATTGTTCGGGCTACGATCGGAATTGGGGCATGTGCTTCGAGAAGGCGGGCGAGTTGTGTGGGAGTGCGGGGTACGACGTGTATGACCGCACCGCAGAAAGCGGTTGGGTGAGCGGGGCGAGCGCCAGCGCGAACGCCTCCGGCGCGACCCGCAGCGCCTATGCGGGGAGCACCACGGCTCGCAGCATCCTCGTCGCGTGTAAGCGCCCGGGGCGGTGACTTCCCGTGGGCGGGCTTGTCGCGGGGCGCCCCCCCGTGGGGGACCGCCCAGATCGAACCGGACGGTGGGCCGAGCCGTCGCACGGCCTGCAAGGCCTTCTGTGTCCGGACCCGGTGGTTCCCCTCGATCCGGGCAGGCGCATTGAGCCTCTGCGCCCCACACCCGGCGAACCGGGCGGTTTGCCGGCGCGCGGGGCGCATCTCCATGGGGGCGATCGGAAAACCGGGCGGCCGACCCGGGGGCATAGCGAGGCGTTTCAGAAAAAGCGCCTGCGGGAATGCAGGCCGCAATATGAACATTGCCTAGGGCGCGGGGCCCTGCTCGACTGTCATGTCCTGCTCGGTCACAACGGGCCGGGCGACGCGGCGAAGCCCGACGTGGCCCAAATGACCTCGCGCGGTGGCGAGGGCGGCGGCATTCCGCCCTGCGGCGGGTTTTTTCACACGCCGCCCGTCGAGAAGGCCCCTCCTGTCGTCTCCGTCGCTTGAGGGGGCGCCGGGGTGATACGCCGGCGGCTGACGGGCTGTGACAAGACGCCCCTCGCCGCGAGCCCGACGCCCCCGGGACGTCGGTCCTCCACCCCTTTCGGCGGTGCGCCGGCGGTGTCGACGTCGCCGGCGCACCGCGGGCGGCCGATGGTGCATGGCCAAGCGGGCATGCCGCCGAGCATCGGTATGAGACGCCGGGAGACCGCCGCGGCGCCGCTGGAAGGGAGGGGACCGTCGTCGGCGACGGACTGCTTTTCAGGTGTTCGCCCGATGCTCGCCGGCATGGCTTTGCACCGACACTATCCGCTCGACGTGCGCCGCCCGGCGGGGGCGAAGGCGAGCGGCGCGGAGGTGCGCCGGGAGTCCGCGCGGAATTTTCTCGCGCCCCTTCCACCGCTTCTTCCGCCGCCCCGTGCGCCGCCCCGTACGCCGCCCCCTACACCGCCCGCGCGCACCGCCGGCTTTTGCTTACCGGTGTTCGATTTTGGCATGCGACGCGCTACCATAGGGCGTGCTCGTTCCGGTCGCCCCTGCGGGGGGCGTGGGGCGAGCTTCGCAACGTACCGCTCGGCCGAGATGCCCCCCATCGCGCCGTGCGCCCCCCGCGCGCCCATGGCGCGACGCTACGACGGAGACTTGCTTTGGTTCGCCTGGTCCTGGTGCTGCTTGGAATCGATTACCTGCGCCGTCGCTCGCGCGCCCTGATCTGGATCGGGGTCCTGTTCTTCGCGGCGGGCTCCGCGCTGATCATCGATGCGCTCGATGGCGTGGTGCACTTCCCGCTGGAGGTGTTTGCGTGGCTAATGCTCATCGAAGGGCTCGCCACCTTGTCCATCGTCACCATCGGCGTGGGCGGCCAACGTCTCGTGCGCGCCGCCAAGGGTGGCAGCTTTACGCTGACGGCGGTGCTGGTGTTGTTCTTCGAGCAGCAGGTCGGCAACTTCTGGCTGTCGATGCTGTTCGGCACGCTGTTCTTAGCCGACGGCTTGCTGCAATGCGTGGCCGCCTACGTCGTGCGTTACCCGCGCTGGCCCCTGGCCTTCACGGGCGGGCTGTTCCAGCTGCTGATCGCGATCTTCTTCTACCAGCCCTACCCCACGCATTATCGCGGCACGCTGCCGTACGCCCTCGGTCTCGGGCTGGCCTTCACCGGTTGGAACATCCTGATGCTGGCGATGCGTGCACGCTCGATGACCTCGGAAATGCGCATCGAGGAAGTGCTTGCCAGTCCGCAGGAAAAGCGTGCCTTGTGGCAGCAGCGCAGGCGCGCGCGGGCACCGCAGTGGGATGGCCCACCGAGCGAGGATGAACCGGCGCTGACCGTGCACGTCTGGACGCCGTCGGGATCGTCCCGCGCGCCGGCGCGCCGCCAGCCGCTGATCGATCGCTACATCGCGGCGGTCGATCGCGACGGCGTCATCTCGACGGGCCACGCGGCCCTGGAGAGCCCGGAAGGGATCTACGTGAGTCTCTACCCGGCCGTGGAGATCGACCGCTCGCCGGATTCGTTCGCGACGGCGTTGCGCGCCACGCACGACAACGACGTGGCCGGTGTCTTCCAGCCGAGCTACGCTCATGAGTCGCAGGCCTGGTGCCCCTCGACGGTGAAGGTGCGCATCCGCAACTACAGCCCTGAACAATTGGCCAAGTTTTGGGAGGCGTACCGCACCGATACCACCTACAACTTAACGCACCGCAACTGCTCCAGCAGTGTCGCACTGGCGCTCGAAGCCGCGCTTGAGGGACGCATCGGCCGTCTCACGGGCGGTGACGACGCCGGCTGGTGGACCTTCCTGCGGCTGTGGATGACGCCGGAATTGTGGGTCGCGGCGCAGTTGCGCAAGCGGGCGCAGACGATGGCGTGGACGCCCGGGCTGGTGCTCGATTACGCCCGGGCGGTGAGCATGCTCGTCGATCCCCGACCGTTCGGCTGGTTCAAGATGGCCGCGGTGGCGCTGCGCCGCATGCGGCGCTCACGGCGCGCGTGGCGCGAGGCGGCCGACCAGGCGGCGCAGGGTGCGGAGCCGCTAGGCCCGCGGCCAAATAACGGGCGCACCCGCCCGGGCGCCACGCCCGGGCCGCTGCCGTAGGCCGCCCCCGAGGGATGGCGCGCTCGCCGCGCTGATGTGAGCCACGTACGGTCTTTGCCGTCGATGGCGACCCTCCGGCCTGCCGGTGCCGGGCACCGACCGCCCCTCCACCGCCCCTCCACGGCATGAAGCAGGTTTCAAGCAGGCTTCAAGCGGGCTTCAGGCGGGCTCTAAATTGCTCAGGGTCGAGCGCTGCGGTCAACCGGCCGACGGTATCGTGCGACGCGATGGCGTTCTTGCGCGGCCCATGGCGGCGCAGCCACTCCCGCTTTGCCCGCCCCCTGGCCGGGTCCCGCCCCGGCGGTGCGCGCCGGCGTGCACAGCGCGCCCCGCAGCCTCGGCCTCGGGCCGTGCCCCGGCGTGCGGCTGCGCGCATCGGTCGGATCACCCGCAGCGCCTTCAGTACCGGGCACGTCACCGTGTATCTTTTGCCGCGCAAAAGACAAAAGTAAGCGACCTGCCCGCGGCGCTTACAAGCGAAATCCCAATCCCGTGATTTCAACGGGGAATGCCTTCGTGCGACGGCCCTGGGCGATGGGGGGGCGGGTCATAACTTCAGGTCTATACCTGAGGCTGCGCGCCACCGGTGAGGACGATACTTCACTCAACGGCTAACACGTTGCCGCGAACGGGTCTGCGGGGCGAAATCCACGCTGGCGAGACTGACCGAAACCAATGTCAAATTGAGAGGAACGCACCATGGAAATCTGGGGAATCTGGCAGACATACCTGAAGTTCATCGAATTTGTGGAGACCCACCCGCTTGGGCTGGCCCGGGATTTCAGTCTCGTGATGATCGACGTGGCGCAACCGGTGGCGGAGATGGGCTCCCAATGCTTCTGGGTCTGAAGGGCTTGGTGCGGAAGGGGGAAGCGTTTGCGTGTGGCGCACGCCGCGCTCCTTTTTTTGCGCAAACGCGTCGGCGCAAAGGCGCTCCACAGGTTGAGGGGGGCGCGATCACCCCGCCCTCATAGTCCGGTGAAGCGGGTTTGCGCGGCAGCCGCCGTGCTGCCGATGCCGCGCGTGACGCGCTTGAGGCGCTTGAGGCGCTTGAGGCGCTTGAGGCGCTTGAGGCGCTTGAGGCGCAAGTTCTGCGCCTCGACCAGCCAACGAGCCGGTGGTTCATGGTCACTGTCGGGCGGATACTCCGCATTTTTCGCCGACGTCATTTTCCCCGGTTTGCTGTTCCCGGACCCCGTGTCAGCGGCGCCCGGTCTCTAAACCCCGCACCCCGCACCCCGCACCCCGACCCCCGACCCTATGGCGCTTGGGCTTTTTCCGCAGCGCATCGGTGATCGAACCGGGCGACGTGAGGACGATTCCGGAATCGCACCGCCAACGACCGCGCATCCGGGCCGTCGCCGCTTGCCTCGAGATCGATCGTAAGACCGTGCGCAAACAGGGTAAGCGTCCGGCCTGGGCACCTTGCGACGCAATGCGTTGATTAACCGAAGCGAGCGGCGTCGGGACACGGCGAAGTCCCCGCTTATCCCGAAGTGGGGACCTATGGGGCCTCGTTAAGGCGGGTTGGACTCGGCATGCCGATATTCCAGGGCAAGAACGCGTCGATCCGGTTGACCGGATGATCGGCGATGCGACCCAGCACTTCGCGCAGACAGGCCTCGGGCTTGGTGTCGTTGAGCTTGGCCGATCCGATGAGGCCGGACATCGCGGCGGCTCGCTCGCCCCAGGATTCAGCGCCCGCGAACAGATAATTTTTCCGACCGGGCGAGGCCGCACGCAACGCCCGTTCGACTGCGTTGTTGTCGATCTCGGCACGTCCATCACGTACGAACGTATTCAACGCATCCCGGCGGTTCAGCGTGGACCGGATCGCACCGGCGCGTGCGGACGTTCCCGAGAGCGTCGGGATCAAGCCGTCGAACCACGGGTGCAGGCTTTGCCGTAACGGAAGTGTTCTTTCGGTGCGGGCTGCCGGTCGCCCGTCAAGGGGGCTTGCCGCTGATTTGCGCCTCGATCGCATCGAGCGCGGCGATGCGATCGAGCGCTTCGCCGGCCGCGGGAGAAGGGTTCGATCGGGTGAGCCCGTAGAACGTGCGCCGTGCGTGAGCCCGGCACGCCGCGTGGGTGCGATGGTCATTGAATACCTTGTCGGATCCCGTGAAGCCGCCCGCACGGGGCAGGCCGGCGAAGGGCTCAAGGTGTCGTTGCAGGGGCTCGCCTTTGCGATTGGGCGTGAGCGCCATCCACACCGCTGCGGGCTGCGGGGAGCCCGTCGGCCGTTCGTCGCGAACGGAAGCCCACGGTCGTCCCGCGGCGGTCTTACCTTTGCCCGGTGCCGACATCGGCACGGGCGTGTCATCGGCGTGCAGCGTCGGGCCCGCCATCGCGTGGCGGTACCACGCATCGACCGGAGGACGCCACCGGCGGTTCACACCACCGACCCGTTCGCTCATCGTCGATCGGTCCGGGCCAAGGCCGTCGCGCTCCTCGATGTGCGCCTGACGGTACAGCGGCGTTTGAGCGCGGTATTTGCCCACGAGCACGTGGGCGAGCAAGCCCGGGCCTGCCAGACCACGCGCACCACGCGCAACGGGTCTTGACGGCGCGTGCGCCTGAACCGGTGTCTGGCAACACGTGCCACTGAACTTCGGGCGAACGTGACGGATCACGCGCCGGCGTTGCGGAACCTATTCAAGTTGCTCGACCACATTGCTGCGGATCTGCTTGAGGGGGCCGCGGCAATCCGGACCCGCGTTGGCGGATGGCGTATGTACGATGGTGTCGCGTGGAAGGTGTGCTGGCACAGGCTTGCGTGCGCGATTGACGCGCGCTTCTGACGCAGGCGTCGTGGGCGCAGGAGTCTCGCCGTTGTCGAGCGGCAATTCCTCGAGTTTGCGTTCGAGCTGACCGATTTCGCCTTCCAACTTCTCGGACTTGCGCCGTAGCGCTTCGACGTCATTGGGCAGCGGCGCACGGCGACGGTACCGTCTCCACGGCGCGGCCTGTCGATGGCGCCAACGTCAACGTCGCGCGGCGCGCACGCCTCTGGATTGAGCGCTTTCGGTCGGCGGTGCTGAGGGTAAGCGTCACGCGGCCATCGAGCGGCTTTGCCAACCGACCCCTCGGCCGGACCCGCCGAGCGGCTTGCGCCGTCAGGCCATGGCCCGATGCCGTCGATGCCGCTGCGTTGGCGCCAAGACTGCGCTAAGACGGCGCTGATCGAGCATGGCCGCGGCGGCGCGACGCATCCCCCCTCTCGGTGACCCGCACGGTGCACCCACCTGGCCAACGCCCCCGCCGGCGCAGTGGCACCGTCCCCACGACGGTCCTGAGCGAGGAGGTGCCGATCCGCATCGAGGTTCACACGCCCCCTCATATCGCATTTGACGAGCGCTTGGGTGACGACGCGGGTAGGGTCTGCTGTCACATCACGTCGGCGTGCGACGCCAACGGCTCGCGCGTGATGGCGCAGCCAAAGGGCAAAGGGCGCGTGCACTCGTGCCGGCCGGCGTGGGCCCTCATCTCGGCGACGCATGACCTGCTGCGGGGCGCTCGGCCGGTCGGCGCTCGTGCTCACCACGAGGTGGCGTCGCGCCGCCGCGTGGTCGTTTGCCCGGTGCTCGAGCGGGGGTAGGAAACGCAGCAAAACGCCGCAAAACGCCGCCCGCTCGGTGAGGATCGACAGCGCCACCGCGTCGGGGCATGCCGGCTTTGTTGCCGGGTCGCGCGACAGGACGTTTGCCGGGCGCGTCACGGCGGGTCACGATCGCGCCTGCATGCCGTGTCATCTTCGGCCGCCCGCACGTGCGCGGCCGAGGGGTCTGACGGTCAAACGGCTGCGGGGCGCGTGCCCCCTGCCTCGCTGTCGCGGTGTGGCTGAGCGCGGCCGGTTCAACCGGGGAGAGCCCGGGGCGACATGCCATGTTTTACGGCATGACCCCGTGTCGTGCGTCACGCCCCGGGGGCGTGTCCGCGACCTGCTTCGCGAGCGGTCTGCGCAGCTCGTCGGCCAACCGCACGCCGCCGGGCCCCATGGTCCTGCGCCGGGCATGCGCCGCGCCGGCGCTTCGACAGACCGCGCAGCGGGGACGGGCGTGTGAAGGCGAGCTCACCGGGGCGGGCCGAAGGCGGCGGCGTGCCGGGGGCCCGCGGCGCCCACATCATTTCAGGTGTTTGTCTGAGGGCCGCGGTGAGGCCGCTGCGGAGAATAGCGTCAGAAGCATGGCGCTGCCGCCAATGCCCACCCGTTGCTTTACGGAGCTCACTATGATCTCGCACGCCTCGCACACCTTGCATCACGGTATCATCGTCCTGAGTGGCGCCTACGTGGATTACACGGTCACGCCGTGGGATCGGCGCCACTACTACCGCCGCACCGTTGATTACCGCAATGTCGTGTGGTGCTGAGCGGGCGCGCTCGCGTCGCCGCCCCCGAGCCTTTTCCCCGCGGGCGTTGCGGCGGGGGGAGAGCCGATCCAAGCGCTGACGACACCCGAAAAATCCGGCAGGGTCGGCGCCACGATTCGGTATGGATCGCACCGGCTCGTCGGCGCTGCGACGTGCGCTTTGCCCTGCCGCGCGACGGCTCTTTTTCTCAAGCCAAGACGGCCCCTCATGCCTGGCGAACGACATCGGGCCCCCACCCACCCCTCGGGCCACCCCTGCGCTCCAGGCTAGCTCGCCGAAGGCGCCGATGGTGCGGTGGACGAAAAAAACTCGACCAGCCATTTTTTGACGGTGGCCGCGTCTTCAATATCCGCGTAATCCAGAATTTTCACCAAGCGATACACAAAGCGCTCGTCTTCCGTCCGGTCATCGTCAACCCCGGCGGTGGTCGGGGCGAAGACAATCATCTCCTTGCGGGTGAGCTCTGCATTGGCCGAGATTAATTTTGCATACTGCTTTTGCTTATCAACAAATAAATGGGCATGATCCTTGAGGAATTGCGCCACATCAAAGCCATGCTTGGTGATCGTTTCGTTTCGCATCGTGACATATTGGCACCCCTCAACCGCCAAATCATGACCGACATCCTGACACACGTGGGCACCGCCCAGGGTTTTGCGGACCAACGCTTCGAGTTGGCGAGCGCTGTGCTCGATCGCGGCGGCGGAGGTGCCTTCCGGAAAAAATAACGTCACCTGGTTATGGGTATGCAAATGATCGCGGCGGTCCCCCGGATGCATGCCGGTCCACAGGATATTGCTGGCTTGGGCTGACCGAATATGAGGAAGATCTTTGTGAATGTCTTTTAGCCACCCAATCAGAAACCGGCTGGTGGCGTCCGGGCTCAACCCATCGAGTTTTAAGAGTTGATTCTGAGTTTGGTTTTGGCGTTTCCGGGGGGCGACGTATTTCTGCAAAAATCCACGAACGTGAAATTCCCCGCTTCCCGGGCGCTCAGCGCCAGCTTGGCCAATTGCTCGTGGGCGCGGTCTCGGTAAGCTTGCGCGATCGCACTGAGCTTTAGCTTACGGTTGGCTTGCTCATACACATACGCCCATATTTTTGGATCCTGTTTGATCGTTTTCAGGTCTTTGACCAGTTGCTTAAGCGCGCCCTCGAAGGCGTCGGCAACGCGCGTCGGGAGGGCGGCGAGCGCGTGCGCGGCGCTCGAATCCGGCGCGGCGCCGAGGGCGGGCGGGACGGTGGCATTGAACGCCGCCTCCAAGTCAAGCTCACCGGTGCGGGTTCTCAGGTGCGCGATCACCACCTCGCAAAACCGAAGCAGGTAAGGATCGCGCTCGTTCTCCACGGTCCCGCGATCGAAGAAGCGGTTCAATCGCGAGTAAGCGGGCTCGAACGTTGTCAGCTCGGCCCGCAAGCGCGGGGAATGCATCCGCAGCATGAGGAGGGGATCCTGGGGGTCACCGTACACGAGGCGCACGTACGCGGGGTCGTCGGGGTCGTCCGCGAGTCCGAAGGTGCCCAGACGCGGCACTTGCACGCACGCAAGCGGCTCGCCGCCACCGGGGGCGCGGATGGTCAACTCCATCGTGTCTTCGTCGAGGGGGGCCAAGTGAAAGTGGGCCCGGTCGTGCTCGGGGACCAGGCCGCGCAAAAGCGCGAAGCTGCGCACCATCGTTTTTGCGTCCGCGCCGTGGATCAGGCAGTGCAACGCGTGCTTGGCGTTGAGCCTGTCGGCGTCAAAGAGCCAGTCGAGCCAGGTGTTCCCCCCGCTTTGGAGCGCCGCGCGATCGGGTGTGGCTTTGATCTGATCGAGCTCGGTTTGGGAGACATGCAGGGTGGGCGAAAAAAAGAAAAACGTGCTCGGGCGCAGCGTCAGAATCGGGGGCATCGTGGGGGCCTCGTGATCGAAAGGGGGCCGACGGCGGGCGAAATTCAGGCCTGACGGACGGTTCGCGTCGCACCGCTGTCGGCGTGTGCGCGGCGGCCGGCGCGCGCGGTGGGCAAACGCCGGGGGCTTGTCGTCATTGTCGGTCGCCTTGGCTGCACGACGCTCGGGTGAACACCTGAATCGTAGCCTCGCGTGCACGTGGACAGGGGAGCGGGGCGTGGGGCGAGGCGAGGCGGGGAGCCGCCCACAAGCGTGGGGTTGCGGCGCTCCCCGGCGAGCGGGCGGGCCTCCGGTGCAAGGGCGAGCGTGCCGCGCTACATGGGCGCGGGGGCGAGGCCGGGTGGGCCACCCGGGGGGAGCCCACCGCGCGACGGCACGGCGCCGGGCGTGTGCGGGGGCGTGTGTGCGCGACGTGAGGCGCGTACGCCGTGGCGCGGCCAACGGTGGCCGCTTGGCGCAGTGCCCGTGACGGTCCACGGCACTCTGCACCGGCGGTGGCGGCCGGTGACGCGCCCGGGGCCCGAGGTGAGGAGCGGATGCTAAGGCGACGTGCTGCGGCGTCGTGCTGAGGCGTCGTGCTGCGGCGTCGCGCTACGGCCGCCACCACGTGACGGATCCACGCGCGACGCAGGTGCTGCGGGGGGGGCGGCGGAGCTCGCCCCCGGCCCCGGATGCCGCGACGTGGACACGCGAGATTCTCATGCGCTGCGGCTCACGCGTCGTGGCGTCGTGCGATGGCCCCGGGGGGCGACCCGCCGACCGCTCACGTGGGGATGACGGCAGCTTGTCAAATTTCAGTCGACACCGGGCGGCGGGGCGATCGAAAGCCGCGCATCGACAGGATGCCACGGTGGTCAATCGCGCGGACGTTGGGGGCCGGGCAATACGATTCGGCGGGGGGGATAACGCGTTGGCCGGTCGCGGTGAGGGGGCTGTGAAATTCTGAGGAGATGCAAAGCCTTCGACGAGGTTAAGCGGAAATTGGCCGAGTTCATTCCCCTTGACTGGCGATAACGACGTCATCGGGGCGCGTCCGGGTTGCGGGCGCGGCCGACGCGACGGTACCTCGCTCGGGCGCGGGCGCGCGTTTGAAAGGGAGGACGCCGCCGGCGTGAGCGCATGAGGCGGCGCAGGGCCCGATGCGCCGCTCCGCCCAGTGGAGCAGCGCGACAGCGGCACAATGGAACAGCGGGGCGCGGCGAGAGCCGCCCTACGGTGGGCGGCTCGCGTCAGGCGGGGGCGTCACGGTGCGGACGTCGGCCGTCTCACCATGGCTGTGCCGCGTGCCCGCCACGCGGCAAGCGCAGGTGTCGCGAGCCGCCCCGCTTCGCCGTCGCATCCGCGGAGCCTTCGTCAGACGAGCCCGATGGTGGACGTAAATTTTCTGTAAATGCACTGCATGGTGTCCCGAATGGGCGCCCCTGGATGAGGGAGCTCACTGAGGAGAAAGGAGATCTCGGCCCGGCCCACGATCACGTCGTAACTGATGTCCGCGCGCATGAGGCCGTTATCAAGCTGGGTCAGGGTGAACGTCGGCGGGTTCTGCGGCACTTCCCCGAGAAGCGGTGCTTGGTTGGCGGGCGCCGGCACCGCGGGGTTGGCCATCCCGGTTGCCAGCATCCGCCTCGATCTTCGCTGCGCGCGGTGCGTATCGATCGCTCGGTCCATCGCCATATACGTGGCCGGGCGGGCGAGCCAGTTCAGCATCCGCTGCTTATGGAAGGAGGCCTGTTGGTACGCCGCGAGGCCATGAAGATTGCCCGTGACGGGCAGCATCGCCTCGGGCTGTTCTTCCTGCGCCGTAGGGTTCCAAAGGTTGTAGGTGATGAGCTTGGGGACACCTTCCGGCGCCGCCCTGAAATGGACGGGTTCACTCTCCACGCCGGACAGCGAGAACCGGACTTCGTCGCGGTCAAGCCCGAGATAGTGGAACTTTTGCTGGTCCACGTCCGTCACCATGTCGCGCAGGCGCTCGAACTGGCCCAACTTGTCGGGATTGCGGTAATTGTCGGGATTGGCCTTGAGCAGTCGCCACAACGCGGCGTCCGCCTCCCGGGTCATGTCGTTGTAGTCGGGCCCCAGGCAGCACCAGTCCACCAGCTTTTGGCACCAACCGCGCTCGTCGAGCCGGCGCCCGGGCACGTCAGCCAGGGTTTCGGCCTCCTTGATATGCTGCAAGTCTGCCCAGGTGATCGGTTGGTTGTAGTTGTTGGGGAAGCAGAACAAGCGTTGGTCGGCGGAGATGGGGAACATGATGAGTTTTCCTATCGATCCTTGCGGTTGTGTCAGGGAACTGACGGCGAGCGACCGGCCGTGGCGTTGCCGCCGCCCCGCGTCTCGGAGGCCGGCGGGCCCGGGTCACCCCGTCGCCCGCGATACAGACCGATTTATTTTTAGACCATGGCGCAGAGGCGCGCTTTCGAAATGACGTGGTTTCGTTCGATTATGGCGTCGCGGGTGGACGGGCGGCGCGCGGGCGCTAAGCATCGCCATGCCCGGAGCGGTCTGCCCCAGGCGGTTGCCCGGACCGTCCGGGCCATCCCGTCGTCACCGCACCGGCACTGACGACGGGGGGACAAAAAATCAGGGGCCGACCCGTGGCAACCGTCGGAGGCGGGCGACGTGAGGTCGCGCCGGTGACGGGCGCGGCGCGCTTGCGCCTTCTGACACGGGTGCGCCGAACCGGCCGATCGCAGGCGTCTTTTTGCAGGGCGGAATGACCGCTACGCGCTCATGCGCGCGTGGCCCGAGCGTGCCCGGTCAACGGGGGGCTCGACGCGATGCCGCGCCCGTGCGTCATGCCGCGCCCGTGGCTCAGAGGCGCGCCGGCGTCGGCCGTGCCGGCATGGAGGGCGTCCCCCTCAAGCTTGGGCGCGTGCATGCGCGGCGTGAGCGGAGGGGGGCCCGCGTGGTCTTGCCGGGATCGCCGGGATGGCCACGATGGCCACTGAAACGGCGCACGGCGACTTTCATGGTCGGCGCCGTTGCCTCGGCTTCGCGATCCGCGCATCGCGCGCGACGCGCTTAGCGCGTTCGGCCGGGTCGGGCTGTCTCAAGCGATCCAACCCTTGGATTAAAAGCGGCACGGGGGGCGTGAGCGGCGTACCACTTGCTTTCGGGCACCCCGGCGAGGCGGCGGTGCACCGGCATTTCGCCGCGCGTCAGGGCTGCGGGCGACGGCGCTCAGCCCCTGAACTCAGGCGGGGACGGGACGCCCGTG